>JANQRB010000140.1 GCA_028284775.1 Candidatus Kapaibacterium sp.
GTCTTCTGATATGCTGGTTCCCGTAACAATGACATCGCCTGCTTTATCGATCGCGATGGCGCTGGCGATTTCATTTTCGCTGCCGCCGAAATAGGTTGACCACAGCAACTGGCCACTGCTCGTCAGCAGGGCGATAAAAATACTCTGCTTTCTGTTTTTATTCTCCGTCTGCCAGGCGCCCTGCAAGGGAAAGTTGGCCCCCTGCTCGCGCGTGTGGCCCGTAATCGCAATATTGCCGCGCGCATCGCCCGCGATGGCGACGCCTACGTCGGGTTCGCCGCCGCCGAAAAAGGTCGACCACAGTAAGCTGCCGTCGCGGTTGAATTTGGCGACAAAGGCCACAGGATCGAGATTCAATATCGTTGTCTGAATCGAATTGCCCTTCAAGGGCATGTTCTTACTGAAGGTGCTGCCGACGATGCTGACGGCGCGCGTGCGGTCGACGTGAATGCCATTGCCGGCATCATTTTCGCTGCCGCCGAAAAAGGTGGTCCAGACGCGCTCGCGATTTTTGTCGAACTTCAGTACGAAGGCATCGCGTTTGCCGCCGATGACGTCTTGAAACTGTCCGGGCTGGACGGGAAACAACATGCTGCCGGTTTCGCCGGTGATCAGGAGGTCGCCGTTGTTGTCCACCTTGATGTCGCGACCCGAATCATGGCCCTGCGCTCCATAGTAGCTGGCCCATACCACCCCCGGGTCGATGATCAGGCTGCGGCTGCGATCGTAGTCGCCCAGCTCGAAGCGCAGCGTAGCGCCTTCGATCCTGAATGAGGCCGCCACCGGCTGTTGCGCCAGCGAAGCCAACGGCGCCGGCTCCTGATAGACATAGGGCGCCGACTCTTCCAGGCGTCCCAGCGGGTTGTCGACCATTACACTGCCCATCAGGCCCGGGGTCAGCGACGTGGCGCCGCGATAGCGCAGCATGATATCATCGGGGTCGCCGCCCGGATGAACGATAAAATCATACTTGATTCCGTCACCCTGTGGGCGCACGACCAGGTCGATCCGCTCATAAACATTGCGATAGCGTAGTTCGCGCAGGGGACGCACACCCGTCACGCCTTCCGGACAGTGTCCCAGATAATAATTGAAATAGCCGGCTCCGGCGTCTTCGGCCAGTTCGAAATGCAGGCCTTTGTTAGCGCCGACAATTTCAAGGTCCATGCGGTAGAGCCTCTGCTTGAAGGCAGGCGCTATCCCGTCCCTAGCAAGCTGTGCCCTTTCATTGTCCTTCAGAGGATCGTGCTGCGCGTACACGTAGCTGATGCCCCCGGGGCTGAAGAAAAGACGAACAGGTCCGTTTTCCGAAACAACGGCAATATCTGGACGCAGTTTGCCATCCATATCGATCACCTGCCCCCGGTTCGGTACCAGGATGACATTATTATCGTGTTGGTCGCCCTTCGCCAATGCCCGGCTCGCCGGAGACCAACTGCAAAAAATCGTCAGGCCGATAATCAAAGAACAAAGACGCGCACTATTCATGGAGTAGTCGGAATTAGTGGAACGAGGGGCCGCTTGCGCGGAAATTAACAAGATACGTTTGCGAGGGCAATAATCATCATTTGATAATGTGCAGGCTCGCGCTGTCCGTCCAGATCGAAGATCGAAACACGACCCGGTATGCTCCGGCGGGCAGGTCGATATCCGGCCGTAGAATCAGGTCGCCGCTTTCTTGGGCATGCGGGCGATACAACCATTCCGTCCGCAATAGTTCCCGACCGCTGAGCGCATAAATCGAAAGACTGCTGATTTCGCCCGCAATACCCCGGACGTGGATTTCCGGCCGGCCGGCTGAGGGATTCGGCGCTACCAGCGCAATACCGAATTCTTCGTCATAGTCCAGCAATCGCGTGCCGGCCGCCTCGCAGAGTTCGTCCAGTGTCAGACTGCCGTTATCGAGCTCGGCAACAATGTTGCCGCTGATCCAGACAACGCTGTCAAGATAAATCGCAGTACGCGCTTCATTGCCCAGCAAAGCGTCACCAACGATTTCCGTCAGCGGCATGCCTGTCTGTGGCAGGACATCGTCTACTCTGATCGCCAACAGGCGCTCGCCCGCCGACAGACGGTTGTCGATGATGTCACCGGCGGCGGCGGCGCGCGGAAAGAACATCGTAGCGTTAAAGCGCACATAGGCAAAGAAGGAGTATGGTCCGCCCTGCTGCGGTAATTCGACATTCTCCGCAAGGACAGGAATGCGGAAGTTGCGCGCATCGGGATGAGCCGTCAGATCGGGTATCACAATCCGTACCCGGCCGGCGTCATCGACGCTCACGGCGCTCAATGTCGTTTCAGTGTTCAAGGCGCATAGTCCGCCATTGCGCAGGCACAACCGTCCACTGTCTTCTCCGACGGCAAGCGGCTGATAGGCGATCCTGACTAGCAATTCCTCGCCCGGCTCGAGTACCTCCGGCAGGTCGGCGGCGGTCGGACTAATGATACGGAAGGGCTCTTCGACACAATCCAGCGCTTCGATGGTTATGGCGCCGCTGCCCTCGTTGCGATAGCGCCACTCACGCTCTGAGGATTGGCCGGGGGCCGTTGCCGCGAAGATCTCGGTTGCAGGTCCGCTGAGCGAAAGCGATTCGCGTCGTCCGCGCAGCTCAATCCGATAGCTGCGGTCGCAGGGTTCAACAACCAGGCTAATCGCGCCGGCGGCATCACCGTCGGCATCCGGGCTGAACACAAGGTTGAATTCTCCGGGCAGATCGTCGCCGGTTGTCAGCGTCCCGCTAAAAGGTCCTTCATAGTCGACACTCTTGATTCGCAGGCCGGGCTTGCTGTCGATAGCCAGCGGCAGCGTTTTCGTCGATTCGATGCAGGCGAGCAGGGTTCCGAAATCGATGTCCGCCGGCAGGTCGATCGTATCGTCCTGCTTCAAACCCCGATAATCAACGCGCAATTCTTTGTCGCAGGGCCCAAGACGATAGCGAATGACGAAGCTACCCTCCTGGCTGCCGGCGGCGGAGGGGCTGAAGCGCAGTTCGAGCGGGTTGTCGCTGCGCCCATCGATCGGCCGCGGCAGAGTCGTGACTGCTTCGACTATTCCATCCGGATCATCAACAGCCATCAGGACCATTTGCTGCAGCGATTCATTTTGCAGGGTGATAGTGAGCGTCGAGCTATCATCGCATCCCTTCAGCTCGCCGAAGTCAATGAAAGCAGGCGTCGTCAGGTCGGCGTCGACCGCCTCAGCCGCAAAGGCAATCCTGGCCGTGCTGTTGCATTCGCCCGCGACAAAGGGCAGACGTAACTCCGCCGCCGCCGCGCCTGCCAGGGTCGGCGCAAAGCGCAGCTCTACCGCCAGCAGGCCATCCGGCGCGACGATCTGCGGCCAGGCGCCGGGCGCTATAATTTCGAAGGGCGCTGCAATCGATGGCTGTTCGACGCGGACATCGCCTGTCCCGTTATTGCGGAATTCGATAATCGTGTCGCGCAGCGCCGGGTCACAGAGCAGCACCGGCCCGAAATCTGCGCTGCCGGGCGTCGCGCTGAAGACGATGCTGCCCTTGCGGCCTTTGACCGTCACTTCATAGCTCCATTCGCATGGACTGCCCGCAACAGTCATCCGAACCTCTTCCGGCGTGTCGTCGTCCGGCGTAAAGAGCACGCCGATGGGGAGCGAAGCCCCGGCGGGAATTGCTTGCGGCAGACTCGGCTGCGTAAAGGCAAAAGCATCGTCGCTGAATTGGATCGATTCGATCCGGATCGGAAAGCCTTCAGGGTTGAAAAATGTCAGCGCAAGCTCGGCGTTCGATTTACAGCCGTCCAGCTCGCCGAAATCCAGCTCGAGCGGTTCGCTGTATGGTTCCGGCTTTTTGCGTACCAGTACCGTGGTGTCGATCTCTTCGCTTTCGCAGCCGCCTTCGTTGCGCACCTTGACAAAATACACGCCTTCTTCGCTGACGCTGATCTGGCGGCTGTCCTCGCCGGTCGACCATTCGTAGGCGGCGTAGCCCGGGCCGGCGTCCAGCGTGACGCGATCGCCGTCACAAAGCACCGTGGGTCCGTCGGTCTCGATCACGGGCATTGGTATCGGCCAGACGGTGACCGTCACCGGCTCGGTTGTCAGCGCACAACCCAGAGCATCGACCACGGTCACATAAAAGCTGCCGGACTCTTCGACCCTGATACGCCGGCTCGTTTCACCATTGGACCACTCATAGCTGGCAAAGTCGGGACCGGCATCCAGCTCCACCGCGTCACCCTCACAGAACTCCAGCGGACCGTCAGCGCTGATTTCCGTCTGCGGGCGGCAGCCGTGCTCAAAAATAAAGACATCTTCCACCAGGCTTTTCGTCTTCTGGAAGACGGGATCCACCACTTTCAGCCCGTCACTGGACGTCGTACCCGCAACGAGAATGTTTCCGTCGGCGGTGAGTGGACCGACGGCGGCAATACCGAACGCAATGTCCTCAAAGTCGCCGCCGAGATAAGAAGAATAGAGCAGCTCTTTGGTACTGCCGGCCGACACTTTGACATAGAACATATCATTGCTTGGGCCAACAGGTGCCAGACATTTCGTGTCGTCCGTGCCGAAAGAATGAAGTGATTGGTCTGCGTCGTCCGTGACGCGCATATTGATGCTGCGGGTCAGACCGCCGAAGAGAAAACCGCCATCCGGGTAGAAAGCCACCGTATGGATTTCATCCTGACATTCGGCGCCCCAGAAGGTCCCCCATCGCTGGCGGCCCCCCGCATCGAAAAGCGCCAGGAAGCCATCGTTCTGGGCGTCCAGGAGTGGGTCGTTGCCCAGGCTGGCCTGGAGAGGATCGATGAGGGGAAAATCCGTGCTGCGCGTTCGGCCGCCGAGCATCACATTGTCCGTCGAGTCAACCGCCACGCAATAGCTTACATCCCAGGCTGTGCCGCCAACGTAGGTCGACCAGATACGGTTGCCGGTCGGACTCAACTTGACCAGGACGGCGCTCTGCGGGCCGGGGCGCTCGCTCTGGAAGGCGCCGGTCGACACCGGAAAATCGTCCGACTTGGTCGTGCCGCTGACAATGACATTGCCGTCATTATCGACGGCGATACCGCTGGCCAGCTCGCTGCCGCTGCCGCCGAAATAGGTCGACCACAAGATCCGGCCGCTGCTGGTCAGCAAGGCGATAAAAAGCGATTGGCCATTATTTTTGTTTTCAGTCTGCCAGGCGCCACGCAGCGGAAAGTTGGCACCCATTTCGCGGGTATGGCCGACAATGGCGACATTGCCGCGCGCATCGCCCGCAATGTCAATGCCGGCGTCCGGCTCGCCGCCGCCGTAAAATGTCGACCACAGCATATCGCCGTCGCGATTGAATTTCGCCACAAAAGCGACCGGGTCGAGATTCAGAATCGTCGTCTGAATCGAATTGCCGCGCAGCGGCAGATCCTTGCTGAAGGTTGTCCCGACAATACTGACAGACCGGGTTTTGCTGACGTGAATGCCGTTGCCTTCGTCATTTTCGCGACCGCCGTAAAAGGTGGTCCATACCCGCTGACGATTCTGGTCGAACTTCAGCACAAAGGCATCGCGTTTTCCGCCGTGCACTGTCTGGAATTGACCCGCCTGAACCGGGAAAAAGCTGCTTGCCGTTACTCCCGTTATCAGCACATCGCCATTATTGTCGACATCGACGTCGCGGCCTTCATCCAATCCATGACCGCCGTAATAGGTTGACCAGATCACCCCGGGATCGATAACGAGCGTGCGGCTGCGGTCGTAGTGCCCCAAAGCAAATCGAATCGTCGACGCTTCGAGCGCAAAACGCGCCTGTACCGGCTGGCGTCCATCCTTTGTGGCAGCCGGAGCTTCCTGATAGACATAAGGCGCCGATTCCTCCAGACTGCCCAGCGGATTGTCGACGATCAGGTCGCCGGCCCTACTCAGGTTGAGCGATTCAGCGCCGTGGTAGCGCAGCACGATGTCACGCGGATCGCCGCCCGGGTGGACCTCAAAGTCATACTTGATGCCGCTGTCGGTCGGGCGAACTATCAGATCGATCCGGGGATAAATATTCCGGTAGCAAATGCGTTGCAGCGGCTGTACCCTGGTGATCCCTTCCGGACAATGGCCCAGAAAATAGTTGAAATAGCCGGCCTGTGGATTTTCTTCAGTCTCCAGCTGCAGATCGGAGCGCGCGGCAACAAACTCGAGGTCAACGCGATACAGCCGTGTCACAAAGTCGCGGTCGCGGGCCTCTTCATTAAGCTGTACCGCTCTTTCGTCGTCACTGTACTCGCGCCGGGCATAGACGTAACTGATTCCGCGCTTGCTGAAATAGAGCTTCACCGGCCCGTTTTCGGAGACAAAGGTGATATCGCTCCGCAATCGGCCATCGGTATCGATTACCTGACCGCGGTTAGGAACGATGCTAATCGGCGATTTAGCCGTAGTGATTGGCGCAGCCTCCAGCAGAACGGCCTCGCCCGCCAGCGTGAACAATCCGACAATCAAAGCAAAAATTCGAACAAGAGTCATGGGGTTCCGCCTAGCAAATTGTAGCAAAAACAGACCTAGTCACCAGCGCTGAAACCATTCCGCCAATGGCTCTGCGATAGCGGCAATCAAGAGCTGGGAGTGTCCGACATCACGTTAATCCGTCGGAACGCGAGTAATTGAATGTGTTTGTGCGCCATTGCATATATCTGCTACGCGAGTTGCCGCCGGCGATTGAAACATCGATGGGAGCCCAGGCGGGCACCCGCGAGCGATGTCGGACCTACAATCCACCGCATTGCGGCAATCTGTGGTGTAACGACACAGATAAAAAATGTTGGTCGCTGGAATCTCACAAGGTGGGCAATTGAGCCGCCAAAGTGGGACGAGTCTGTGTCGTGAACGGCTTGTATTCTGTCGGAATCGTCGCATCGTCAGACGCCGAGCAAGACAGACTGCGCGCAGCGGTCAGACTGATCAGAGCACAAGTTCAATGTGCGCACAAACAAAAAGGCAGGCGACGCCATTCGGTCGTCGCCTGCTTTTCGGTTTCCGCAGAATAAAAGTGAAGCTTATTTGCTGATAACAATAATCTGGGACTGGTGAAACGGACCACTAGCAATCCGACAGGTGTACACGCCCGACGGCAGTCCGGCTGAATTAAGGCCGATGGCGTGCGCCCCTTCCCGCTGGACCTGATCGACAAGCACATCGACGACTTCGCCCATCGCATTGTATAGCAGCAGGCTCGTGTGAGCGCTGAAGCCCAGGGAATACTCGATTCGGACTCTGGCGCCGGTCACCGGGTTCGGCGCAACGGTACGCAGCGCAAATCCAGTGCCGGACAGGGTGAACAGACGATTGTGATTCAGACAGACCGGGTCCATCAGGATACTACCGGGCGTAGTCGCATGATTAACGCATTCGCGTCGTTGTTCGCTAAGCACTTCCACATCCATCCGGATGTCGATTTCTTCCTCGGCTGACAGAAAAACGCGGAAGCGGGCCGCGCCGATCAGCCCGGCCGCGTCGATCGGCGCACCGCTCACGGTGAAACTTATCGTTTCGATGCCGTCGGCAGATTGCACGCTCGTGAAGTCTGCGCGGCCGAGATCATCCCAGCTTGCGTCGTCGCTGTCGAAACCGATCAGTTTCACCGCAGACAGCTTGTAGCTGAGCTCAACGTCCAGACCGGAGACTTCTGCTTCGACGATATCATCATAGACAGTCGCGTCGTCTCCGGCCAGCGTCAGGTCGAGATTGACTACGTCGCCCGGTGTTGCCGGTCTGTCGAGGTTTTCAAGGTCGAAACTGAGATTGACCTCGTGGGCATCTCCCGACAGCAGGGCTTCGTAAGGCTCGGCGCGCTGGTCGGTGAAGACCCGCACGATGGCATTGAAGCTCCCGGGACGTGTCGGAGAATACTCCACTCTGATCGCGTATGAACCGCCGTCGGCCGGAATCAGGAGCTGATCCTGCTGCGGGTCGTCCAGAATTCTGAACTGTTCCGGACTATCGCCGGCGAGCTGAATGTCGAGGATTTCAACATCGCTTTGGTTCGAGTTCGTCAGCCTGACAAGGCCGGTCTCCGTGTCGCATAGCAAGAGGTCGCCGAATGCCAGATCTTCGATCATCACGTCGCCATCGATACAACGGCCTGTGATTTCGACGACTGTCTCTGTCGGGTCGACAAGGCCGGCCTCACCTTCGTGCGCGTCGGAGAATATGCGGACAGGGACATCGAAACTCGAAGCGCCGACAGCCTTAAAGGCTACCTGCAGACTGCGGCTTTCGCCAATCGGTATGTCGAAGGGCTGCACCACGCCGCCGCTCACGAGAGGATTCGGACCAAGCCAGGTATAGGGCCGCTCGGCCGGCGGCAGCGCTTCATTACGAAACTCGACGCCATAGATATGCAGAGCCTCGCTGCGAGAGGGGTTGCTGATCGTCACGCGGCCTGTTTCTTCCGAAGTTTCACCGCAGCGAATTGTCCGGAAATCATAACCTACGGCGCTGATCCTGGGTATCGTCGCCGACCCAAGTACTTCCCCGCTGCCGGCGATATCGGCCTCCGGCACTTCCTTGCCCAGCTCATCAACGAACAGGGGCACGATCTGCGCGCGATGACTTCCTTCACCCTCCGGTAGACCTGTCGGACTGTATTCGACCCGGACGACGACGATATTGTTCGGGTCGCGATCCTCGGCCGGCGTGTCGGGGTCGATGCCGTCGAGCGGGATGCCGGGCCGCGGCGGCGTCTCCCCGCGATCTTGCGAAAGCTGCCATTGGTCGAGCAGATTTTCCGCTGCGCCGACGCTCTTGCGATACGCGGCGATCAGGCGAAAGAATCCGCTGCTGTTGCGAAATTCGCGAATGCCATGCAATGTGACGCGATCCCTGCCGAAGTTCATGAGCTCGACGAGGCCTTCGCGGCTGTGCGTGCCGACCCGCAGCGGGGCGAAACTATAATTGCCGCGGAAGGGGCCTGATTCGATCGTCCCGCCCCGCCAGCGCGAGATATGCCTTCCGGCCTCTTCATCTTTGGGATCGGTGTCCGATTCTAACTCGATATCGAAGCTGAACACATCCGTCTCGTCGGACCGGAAACACAGGCGCTGCAGCACCATACTTGCGCCGGGTTTCAGTACCCAGGGCGGGTTGGCAGTCGGCCGTCCCGGTACCGCCACCGGCGCGCCGCCTTCGAATTCGAAAACCGCTTTGGCGGCATCGTAGTTGAAGCCTGTGATAGTGAGCGTGTCGGTCCCGACATTTTCGACGAAGATACCCTCGCTGCCTTTCGTATCCTCACAAACCCGGCGTCCCTTGGATTGAATACCGGCATCAAAATCGGCGACGCGAATGTGAGGCATCACCCCGCGACCGCGCAGCTCGGCCAAGGCAAATTCCCGACAGCTCGTCTGTGCAAAAACCGAATCGCGATCGATCGCCGCCGGATCCTCGAGATCGCTGGTTTCAATTTGCGGTTCGTATTCGATGATAATCGGCACGCGCTGAAAGGCTTCCATTCTGAAGGGAGCATCTTCCGAAGCGGCGGCAAGTTGCGGCGGATCGACCAGCCGAAAGTACAGACCCGCGCCGATGCTGAATGATTTGAGCTCGATGACTCGATTTTTGGGATTGACCAACTCGGCCGCCAGATGTTTAGTCCGGCCAAGACGCAGTTTGCCGAAATCGATAGGATTGGGCTCCAGCGTGACGACTTCCGCTATGTATTCAACTGTATCAATCGATCGATTACCGGCGCGATCGACGACGGCAAAAATGGCGCGGGCGTCTTCACTCAGATCCAGTACTTTGATGCGATAGCTGAAGCGGACAAGCTTCGGATCGACTGCGAGTTCTTTGGCCGTCAAAAACTCCAGGCCGACATTGTAACTGATGGGATTTGCTTTGTCTTCGCCTTCGATGAGATCGATTGCTGCGATACCCTGGTCTATCTGACGAGGGTCATCGGATGCCGGAGCAACGACAAGCTCCGTCGATTCAATGTCGAATATGCCGCACTTGTCTTCGATCTCAATGGTCGGAGGAATGGTATCGAGCTCATCAATTTTGTTTAGCGCCATTGCCGCGGGCCAGCCATACGATTCGAATTGACTGAAACCATATATGTATCCGCCGAATCTGGTATCGCCCTTGACCCGGTGAGCGCCGGGATTGACATTGATCCGCGCCCAGTAAAGTTGTGTGTTCGGAATCCGATTGGCCAGGAACTGGGGCATGCTTTTCCAGATGGCATTGCCGTCCAGCTCCAGTGACTTCAGCCTGGCATGCGTTGGATCAGTGGTATCGCCTTCGGCGATAATGTTAAACCAGTTCGTGTTAAAGTCGGCTCGCGAAGGCGTCTGAAAGACCGTGGCGGGAATATATTGTTCCTGGGGCACGACGAGAACCATGAAGGGATCAAAATCGGTCATTCCATCCCAACCGGACGAATATGCATACTGCATTACGAGGACCGGCTTGTTGGCTTTCCATACGGTCGTGCCGCGAATGGATTCCGTATTCGCGGTCGGGAGAGTTTCTTCGAACTGCGCCGTCTGGCCGGCCGACAGCAAGCCCTGACGGCGGCTAAGCACTTCTTTAGTCTGAAGGTCATAGCTCACCGCCTCGAATTCAGTCTGGTCTTCGGCGGCCACGATCCGAAAATAGTCCCCTCTATTTGCGCGTCTCAACTCCAGCGACACGTAATTTTTACCCCAGGTGCTGATGGGCGGCGGCATTTCGATCAGGTTATCGCGGCTGCTGACGCCCAGCGCACTTGGAATAATCGTCCGCATGTGAAAGGAGATTAAGCCGATTGTTTTCGTGGCGCTGATGCGTGTACCTGAGATGTCGAAGTTGCGGTCGCTGCCGTCGCCCTGCACCATATAGGTTTCACCCTCCTGCAGCACGACACGATACGGGTCGCCGATCCTGCGCCCGCCGAGAGTACGTCCGTTAACCATTGTTCCGGCAAGCCGGAAGTTAACCTCGGTATCATCTTCATGGGCAATAATGATGAATCCGCCGCCACGGTTGACATTCATTTCGGGATAGTCGTAATAAGACAAATGAATGTATTCGCGACCCCATGTGTCAACCGGCAAAGCCAGATATCCTTCGGAGGTATAGAGCTTTGCCGTTAAGACATAGACGGAAATAGGGTCCGGTGATGTCAGTTTAATACCCAATTGCGACGGACTCTCGCTTTCACGCACTTCATAAGCCCAGGTCATTTCGCCGCCGCCTGCCGCTGCATCGGTGAAAGTCGTAATGTCCAGGGCATTAACTTTTTTCGTGCGGGGCGGCACTCCCAATCCCGGCACTTCGAGCGTCACCTCCGTATCAAAGCTGGATGTGACGTAAATTTCAAGCGCCCTTGTCGGCGCGTTCTGGCTTAAAGCCTCGTTTGGCGGAATCGCCAGCCAGAACAATCGGCCCTGGGCGGAAACATTGAGCATTTCTTCCGCCGTCGGAACCTTATTCCCCTTCACCTGCGCATGCATCGGCAGCGCAAGACACAGTACGCATACGTACATGATATATGTACTCAGGCTTTTCATAGCAAACTCCACGATATAGGCATGCCGCATACCGGCGCCGAAGCACAGACGGCAGGCCACATATAATTCAATTAAATATTTGAAAACTGTTTAAAGTTTTCGCTTCCGGCAGGAAAATTCAATCAAGTATCGGCGTTTGCAGAAAAGACGCGCTTCCCGGCAAACTTGACTTCCTCTATCAAATCGCAGCGAAACAAGACCACCTACTTCGTTTAACTCGCTGACGACATTCTCAAAGGACAGATACAATTCGCAACAACTTCAAGCAACAGGCACACCGCGAATTGACCAGCGCCATGCAGCCCGTTAAATTTCAATCGCAGCCCACGTCCGACTCAACTTCAGGCTACGTGCAACCGACTTAACCCACTGAATAACTTCTCCTCTGCAACGGACTGTTAATTAACATCTTAAGCAGCCCGGACACCACTTAAGACACTCAGATGATTTCTTTGTCACAGCCAGGCAAAGCGCCAATCTTCAACGAATAAACTATCGACATGCCGGAATAGACAACAAGTGATTTACGCCTGCGACAACGAATAACCACTGTTTAACATCGGCCGCACCGAAAGACAGCAGAGACGATAGCAGCCGCCGTTCCCGAAGCCCCGAAGCGCGCAGATAATCCCGAGCAGCGGATTCGCGATCGGAGCTATCCGACAGGTCAAGACCGACATCATTGAGAACAGGAAGGGCTGAGAAGCGCTCAGACTCTTACAGTGCCCGCACCTTATGACAGACAGGCGCGTTGGAGGCCGACTTAACAAAGCTACAGCCGGTCGGCGTCGTAAATTCCACCTGTCTCAATGTGGTTTCCCGAAGCATACGAATTCAAAGCGCCGGTATGGTACAGCAAGAGCGGCCTCATTCGCCGAGTGGAGACAGCCGGATCCAGGCCAGTATTGCCGAAGTGAAGAAGCTGCGAAAGGCGGCGCAGTTGTACTCTGCAGCCCCAGGCTGCTTTAAAATGCAACAGGCGACGAAGAAAACTTCGTCGCCTGTTAACTTTATCGAATCAGCGGATGCTGATGTCTCTTACTTGGTTATCACCATCGACTGCGACTGGCTGAACGGTCCGGCCGTTATCCGGTAGGTGTAGACGCCTGCCGGCAGATCAGCCGTATTGACGTTCACCTGATGGACGCCGTCGCTCTGCACGCCTTCGACGAGCACCTGGACAACTTCACCCATCGAGTTGTACAACACGAGGTCCGTGTGCACCTGGAAGCCCAGCGAATAGTCGATATTAACATTGCCGCTGGCAACCGGGTTGGGCGAAATCGCGCGCAACGCAAAACCGTTGCCGCTCAGCGTAATCAGACGATTGTGATTCAGACAGACCGGATCCATCAGAATTCTGCCCGGCGTGGAGGATTGAATCACGCAGGTACGACGGTCTTCGCGAAGGATTTCGACGCTCATGTCGATATCAATCTGCTCTTCGCCAGACAGGAAGACGCGGAAGTTGGCAGCGCCGACTTTGCCGGCCGCTTCGATAAAGCTGTTCCCGCTTACTTCGAAGACTGCCGTTTCAATACCGTCCTGCGTCTGCGTTGCCGTAATGTCACCGCGGCCGACATCATTCCAGAGAGCGTCTTCACTGTCAAAGGAGAGCAGCTTGACGCTGGACAGGTCGTAGGTCAGGGTAACAATCAAACCGCTAATTTCGGCTTCGTCGATATCATCATAGGTCGTTACATCGTCACCGGCAATCGTCAGGTCGAGATTGACTTCAGCGCCCGGCGTTACCGGTGTGTTGTCGTCTTCCAGGTCGAAGCTGACGGTTACGTCGTGTGCCTCGCCAGTGAGTAGGGCTTCATAGGGCTCAGGACGTTGATCCGTAAAGACCTGCATAACCGCGCTGAATGTGCCGGTACGGGTAGGCGCGAATTCGACCGTAAACAAATACGGACTATTGGGCTGCACCGCGATCGGATTCTGCTGCGGATCGTCAAGCACATTGAATTGTTCCGGATCGTCACCGGCCAATTGAATGTCGAGAACAGTAACCTCAGTCTGATTTGTGTTGGTCATTTCAGGGTTGCCGGCACCAACGTCGCAGAGCAAGACATCGCCAAAGTCCCAGCCGGTGAATAGAACGTCACCGTCGAAGCAACTGCCGGTAATGTCGACGATTGTTTCAGTCGGGTCGACAACAGCAGGATCGCCTTCATGGGCATCCGACAGGATAACGACCGGCTCATTGAAAATCGAGCCGCCGACAGCCTCGAATGCAACCTGCAGCGTCCGGCTTTCACCCGTCGGGATATCGAAAGGCTGCACAACACCGCCGGTCACGAAGGGATTCGTTTCGACCCAGGTATAAGCGGTCTGAGCGGCATTCTGGAACTCCACGCTATAGATATGCAGGGCTTCGCTCTGGGAAGGATTGTTAATGGTCACCGTACCCGTCTCCGCGGAAACTTCGCCGCAGGCAATCGCCTCGAAATCATAACCGGAGGCAGTAATCTTGGGAATGATACCGGTGCCCAAAACTTCACCGCTACCCGCAATGTCGGCCTCGGCAATCGGATCGCCTAACTGATCGAAAAAGTCGGGAACGACAATCGCCTGATGGTTGCCTTCGCCGGCCGCACCGGCGGGACTGTAGGAAACTTCAACGACGATGATCTGACCGGGATCGCGCTCATCAACGGGCGTTTCAGGATCGATGCCCTGCAAGGACTTCACCACGTTTTCACCGTTGGTCCAGCGCGCGAGCAGGTCGTCATTACGCTGACTCTTGATATAGACGCGTTCCATCTTGAAGAAGCCGCTCGGATTGCGGAATTCGCGAATGCCACTGATGTCGACGATATCTGCGCCGAAGTTCATCAGCTCAACGATCCCTCCATTGTCCGTGGTTCCGACACGAATCGGAGCGAAGGTGTAATTACCGCGGAAGGGTCCGGATTCAATCGTACCGCCTTCCCACTTGGAAATGTGTTCCCGGGCTTCTTCATCTTTAGGATCGGTATCCGAATCGAACTCGATATCGAAATCGTAAAGATCGGTTTCGTCGGATTTGAAGCAGAGACGCTGCAGAACCATGCTTTCGCCCGGCTGCAGAATCCAGGGCGGGTTTGCGTTGGGACGTCCCGGAACGGCAACCGGCGCACCGCCGTCAAATTCAAAGACAGCCTTGGCGGCATCGTAGTTGAAGCCGTCAATTGTGAGCACATCGGTACCGACGTTCTCGACCAGAATACCTTCGTTGCCCTTCGTATCGGCGCAGACCGTGCGTCCTTTGGATTGAATTCCGACGTCATAGTCGGCAACGCGGATGTGCGGCATTACACCGCGGCCGCGCAGCTCGGCCAGAGGGAATTCACGGCAGCTTGTCAGCGCAAACACAGAGTCCGTATCGATAGCTTCGGGATCATCAAGATCGCTGGTTTCGATTTGCGGCTCATATTCGATTACGACCGGGATACTGACATTCGCCTCCATTATGAAGGGAGTGTCTTCCGATGCGGCGGCCAGTTCGGCCGGCTCGACTATGCGGAAATAAAGGCCAGAGCCAATCTTGAAGGAGCGAACTTCGATGGTACGATTTTTCGGGTTAATCAGCTTGGCATCGAGTTGTTTGGTTCGGCCCAGACGCACGTTTCCGAAATCAATCGGATCGGGCTCCAGCTGGACGACTTCCGCAATGTAGTCGATGGTGTCGATCGACTGATTACCGGCGCGGTCGAGGACAATGAAGACTGCCCTGGCGTCCTCCGAAAGATCGAGAACTTTAATGCGGTATTTGAAGCGCACTACTTTCGGATCAGCTTTTACTTCTTTGGCCGTCACCAGCTCCAGCTCGACATTATAGCTGACCGGATTCTCCTCATCTTCGCCGGCTACGAGCTCGATCGCCGATATCCCCTGGTCGATCTGACGGGGATCATCGGTAGAGGGCGCGACAACAAGTTCGGTCGATTCGATTTCATACACGCCGCAGTTGTCTTCGATTTCGATCGTCGGCGGAATCGTATCCAGCTCATCGAGCTTGTTAAGGGCCATAGCGGCGGGCCAGCCATAGGATTCAAACTGGCTGAAGCCGTAAATGTAGCCGCCGAAGTTTGTCTCGCCTTTTACGCGGTGTGCGCCGGGAGGTACATTAATCCGCGCCCAGAACAGGTTGGTGCCCGGAATATTATTTGCGATAAATTTGGGATCGGTCTTCCAGACAAGCTTACCGTCAAGCTCGATTGTCTTGAGCTTTTCGCCGGTTTCATCATCGGGGTCGCCTTCGGCAATGATATTAAACCAGTTCGTGTTAAAGTCTGCCCGCGAAGGCGTCTGGAACACCGTTGCCGGGATAAACTGCTCCTGGGCAACGACCGGAACCATAAAGGGATCATAATCCTGGAATCCGTCCCAACCCGTTGAATAGGAATACTGCATCAGGAAGACGGGTTTATTGGCTTTCCAGACCGCGACGCCGCGAATGGACTCGGTGCCCGGCGTCGGATTGGTTTCTTCGTATTCGCGAAGCTGCCCGGCGCTCAACAAGCCCTGGCGACGTCCCAACTCGACTTTCGAATCGCGGTCGTAATAAATCACTTCAAACTCAGTATTGTCTTCAGCGGCGATGATGCGGAAAAAATCGCCTCTGTCGACACGTTTAAATTCTACGGAAACATAGGTCTGCCCCCACGTTTCTATTGGCGGCACCATTGATATCAGATTATCGCGGCTACTGAATCCCAGCGATGTTGGTATAATGGTGCGCATGTGGAAGGATATCATCCCGATCGGTTTGTTCGAGAACACGCGGGTCCCGGACATATCAAACGCACGGTCGGTACCATCACCCTGTACCAGGTAAGTCTGGCCTTCATCGAGAACAATGCTGTACGGCTGACCGATTCCTTTGCTTCCCAGGGTACGGCCAAATGACTGCGTCCCTGACAAACGGAAGTTGATTTCGGTGTCGTCTTCCTGGGCAATCAGCAGAAAACCGCCGCCGCGTACGATAGCCGGCTCGGGATAATCATAATAACACAGGTGCATATACTCGCGACCCCAGGTATTGACCGGCAACGCAAGATAACCTTCGGAGGTAAAGCGCTTGGCGCTCAGGACATAAACGGAAATAGGATGCGGCGCGGAGAGTTTGATCCCCTTGCCGGTCACGCGCTCACTGGTCCGAACCTCATAGGCCCAGGACATTTCATTGCCGCCTTCGGGTGCATCGGTAAAGGTTGTGATGTCGAGAGCTTTGACCTTTTTCGTTTTCGGACCGAAGCCGAGTCCCGGCACTTCCATAGTCACTTCAGTATCGAAGCTCGATGTGACGTAAATCTCAAGCGCCCTTGTCGTGACATTGGCCTGCTGAGATTCATTTGGGGGAATTGCAATCCAGAACAAACGGCCCTGCGCCGAAATATTGAGCATCTCCTCGGCGGTCGGCACCTGATTCCCCTTTATTTGGGCGCTCGCCGGAACCGCAAGGCAGAGTGCGAGTACGTACAAAAAAAATCGAGCTGCGATATTCATAAGCTCCTCCAACAGTCAGATACGCTAAGTGCTCGTTTCTTGCCAGCGGCGAGCAACATTAGACAGTTTATTTGTTTACAATGATTTTGCAACGAAGATGTGCCCTTTTCTGGACTATGGGATTTAGATGTGCGCTTCCCATTACTAACCGGATCATATTTTTTCCGGAGGCTTGCTTGACAAAACAAATGTTATCGGGAATTGGTATTTCTCTTCAACAGGAATTGTTTTCTAAACCTTTCCTTGCGCCTGGCCTCAAAATCTGGCGAAATACTGCAAAATTGCCAGAATTCGCCGCCGATCGCTAAATATACCAAATATTACTGTAAAAAATCGAACCTTCCCGATATCGTTGTCATCCTTTATTGAGCGAAGGTTTTTGATATCGTTGTCATCTATAAGTTATCGATCCTTATCGATTTCGTTTTCATCCTTTCACGGTGCCCCTTGTGATCCTTCAACTCCTTGTGTAACAACGAGTTCGACCAGGCCCTGCGGGCACTATCTGGCTGTCAATGCTGCAAAAGACACTCGCCAAAACTCTTTGTCACACTGCAATGACTACACTTTGTTTTTTTCGGCGTAGCGGCCCAGCTAAAACAAAGGCGACCCGGACTTTCATCCGGATCGCCTGGGATCGATAATTCTTGTTCGGGGCTGGTCGCCGCAAATCGAACACTTAATCGACGACGATAAATGGATTAGTTATAATCCTGCCGTTCATCCGCAAAACGGCACGATAAGCACCGCTTTGGAGATAGCTACCGCTATGCGTCCGACCGTCCCACGCTATCGATTGCTCGCCGGGCTGCGCGGCATAGCCGCTGAAGGAGAAGAGACTTCGACCCTGGAGATCTACAATCCTTAGTTCATAAGCGCCGATCTGCCCGACCAGCAGCTTCAGTCCGAGCTGTCCTGCCGGAGCCGGGTTCGGATAGACTTGCAAGTCAACGACACTGACACCATCCGCCCCAACCGACGTTGTTTCGGATGCTCCCGCCCGCAGCTCAATCCGGATCGTCTGCTCCTGGCCCTGGATTCTCAATTCCAGCGTCGCACTGAAATTGCCTTCTTCCACAGGCGAAAAAGCAAGATCCAGGGATGCCAGGTCATTCATCGCGATCGTCAGCGGTAGTGCTGTCATCAGCTCAAAAAGAGCGCGGTCCGGACCGGTAATCATGGCAGACTCGATCGTAGCCTCCTGGGCGCCAGCGCGTAGTTCGGCAAGAGCCTGGCCGCCTTCATCGACATTGACCGTGCCGAAGTCGACGGTCATTTCCTCGGCGATCGCCAGCAGGCCTTCGCCCCTCAATGCCACGCCGGTGCCGGGGTTGACCGCATTGCTCGTCAGGGTCAGACGCGTATTGTGCGCACCGCCCGTCATCGGTGTAAAGCTCAGGGTCAGCTGATGTTCGGCATTCTGCGCGAGGCTGATCGGAAGATCACCGCCCTCCGTCACTTCATAGCTCGGATCGTCAATCGTCAGCATCGTGATATCGAGCTGTTCGTCGCCGATATTGCGTACTATTACCGTTAAGTCGGACGATTCACCAAGCAGCAGCGCGCCGTACTCAAGGGTATTCCGCGAAAAGCTTACTGCCGGGCCGTCGCCGATCGGAATCACCGTCAAAACGGCTGCCTCCGAACGCAGTTCGCCGCAGTCATTGCTGACGTCGCAGGTGTAATCGCCCTGGTCGCTCAGTTGCAGATCCGTCAATATCAGCTCGGGGCTTCGTTCATTCGGCAACTGGACGCCATCCTTGCGCCAGAGATAGCGCAGGTCCGATCCTTCCGCCTCTACCTGGAGGCTGATACTGCCGCCGACATTCACCTCGCCGCCCTCGGGCTGCTTGCTGATCACCGGCAAAGCGCTGATCGCAATTTCAATCGGGGCGCTGTTGGCATCGTCGCCGCAATTACCACTTACAACCACCGTGTAGGTTCCGGCGTCGGCCGGCTCAATATCGTTGAGCGTGAAGGCCGCCTGCGTCGCGTTGGGAATAGCGGCGCCGTTTTTGCGCCATTGGTATTCAAGCTCGCCGCCCTCCGCCGTTACGGACAGGGTAAGGCTCTCGCCAGCGCAGACGGACTGCGATTCGGAATGCGCGTTTATTACCGGCGGCGTTTCCACCACCAGGGCCACGGATTCCGATACTGCGTCGGGCGAGCACGCGCCGAAGACGACGACGGCATAACTGCCTTCGTCATTGGGCGTCACACTCGGAATCATCAGGCTGGCTTCATCAGCGCCGGGAACCGGCACGCCGTCCTTTTCCCAACGAAAACTGAGCTCGGCGCCCGAAGCGGCAACCGTAAATGTGGCCGGTTCGCCGGCGCAGACAACGAGGGCTTCCGGCTGTGTGTCGATCTGCGGTTTGGCAATAATCGTCAGGCTCGCTTTGACGCTGTTGACGGGATCGCCGCATTCGCCGCTAACAATGACATCGTACTCGCCTGCATCGCTGCTTTCCAGTCCGGTCAGCGTCAGGGTCGCATTTTCTTCACCGGGCAGGTCAACGCCGTCTTTGCGCCATTGAAACTGCAGTCCGGGACCGGTAGCGCTGACGTTAAAGCTGGCGACAGCGCCCTCGCAGGCTTCCCTGTCTTCCGGCTCTGTGACGATTTCAGGCGCGCCGACAATACTGAAGAGAGCGCTCTGATCGTTGAGCGAAGGATCCGACACATCCGACACGCGAATACGATATTCGGTGCCGGTCGGCTGCGAAGTCGGTACATTCCAGGTAAAGCTGCCGCCGTCGGCTGATTCGCTGGCCGCAAGCACATCAGGATAGGTATCGCCTCCGTCGGATGACAACTCAATCTTGACGTTATCCACCGCTGTAGCGTCCCAAGTAACCTGCACCGTGCCACCGGGGCAGAATTCGCCGCCATTCGGAGCGGTAACGCTGATAGCGGGAACGGCCTCCACCGTTATCTTGACCGGCGTCAGCCAGTTCCAGTCGTCACCGGCATCCGAGCTGCCGTTGTTGTTCACGGCGTTGCCGGCGGCGCGGATCCAGTATTCGCCCGGTGTCGTGGGCGCCTTCCATGAAAATTCGAAGGTCGCTTTGCCGCCGGAAATTGTCTTCTTTGTGGTATGGGTCACCTCGCCGCCACTGCTTTGTAAGCCGGCGCCCGGCGTCAGCGTCCCTGCATTGGTATTGCCGGTCTCGGTCGTTTTGGCGGCGATGTTACAGCCGGCGCGTGTATGTGACGAGTGCGCCACTTCCAGCGTAAACGACGTTGTCGATCCCGCATCCACCGTAAAGCTGCCGGTAGCGCTTATGAGCTCAAGACTCGTGTTTACGCTCGAGCTGCCGCCATGGCAACTGCCGCAGCCGCTGCCGTTTACCAGCGTCCGGCCGGTGATTCCGGAATTGCGTGCCGCACTCTCCGCGGGCCATAGCAGGCCAAGCAGCAGTATAAGGGATAGCCAGGCCGCCTGCTGACTGCGGCCCTTCCGATTTTGAAAAGATGTTATCATTTGCCTCACACTCCCTGATGATTGCCATTACATATAAGTGAGCTGGACCCCTTAAAACGTGATAGTCAGTGTATTAGCCGCGTCATCAAAGACGGCCGGATAGCGCTGCAGCGCTGTTGGCGCCGGCCCCGCGATTACCGTTCCGTCTTCGGGCCGGTAGAAGGAAAGATGACACTGGCAGATAATGCGGTTCGAGGCATCGAGCGCAGGCTCTACCAGACAGCCCTCGTGTGTGCACACTGCCGTGAAAGCCGTGAATTCGGCATCGCTGATACGAACGATAATGACAGGCTGTCCGCCATTATTGGCGCCGAATGTCCGATGCGCTGCGCCGCCGACATTCGCCAGGCTCGGCGTTTCGGCCAAATCAAATTCAATCGGCGTTCCGGACGATACAGGATCTTTGACTTCATCGCTTTCGCAACTGCTGACCAGGCTCGAAAGAGATGCTCCGCAAACCGTCAGGCCGAACATAGTGGCCGCCTGACGGATAAACTCGCGGCGCTCTTCCGTGCTGACGCCTGTTTCCGTGTTTTGTTCCTGCTCGATCGATTTCATACTACACCCGGGTTTAGTTAATGCTGCAATTAATGGTTTAACAGGAAATAGGACCGAACATTCCGGATAGAGCGGAAATCCGTCTATCTGGAGTGCTTCCAGAAAACGCTGAAGAGTGTTAAAGTCCCGTGGAACCGACGAAGTTGGCCTTCACTTTGATTTGTTCGCCAACTTTACTGCCAATGATGCCTTTCTTTCCTTGTACCTTGTAATCGCCTAAAGGAACGGAAAATTCTGACTGGACCAACACAAAGTCGCCGGGCGCGCGAGCCTTGGTTTTATCCGATTCACGAATGTAGGTAATGGTAACGGGCAATTGTTGCTCCAATGACACTCCGTGCATCGAAAAGTCTCCGACGGCCGTAGCCGTCGCAACAGCCTTGCCGCTCTTGGCGCCGTCGTCTTTGATTTTGACATCTTTGAGAAGTTTCAGGTCGAACACAATGTCGGGGTGACTGGCGGCATCGAGCCAATCAGGGCTGCGCAGATGTTGATCGCGCTTTTTGATGCCTGTTTTCATACCGGCTACCTTGACGACGATTTTCGCCTTGGTCGCCTCCAGGTTGGAAGGGTCGATCGTCACAGTTCCGCTTATGTCATTGGCCGTGCCTTTGATGTCTTCCATCGGCGCGGTACTGAAAAAACTGATTTCATTCTTGCCGACTTTATCGCTAAGCGTGACCTTCTGTTTGCCGCTGACGTCAAGCTTAAATCCTGTTGCGTAGAGCAAGCCTGTCACCGTCAATACGCCACAGACTATCAGCGCGCTGAAGCTAATGCCGATCTTCATGCCAGTACACTCCTTAGTTGATGTCACAAGTAATTATCGTATTGAAAGCCTACTGTCGGCGGGCCTTAGTTGTCAGGTCGGCTCCCCGATCGCCGCTTCGCCCTGTACAGTTGCAGCAGAGCCAGGGCAATGATCAGACAGAAAGGCAGCGCCAGTGTCAGCACGCCGGTCATTTCGCGCGGGTCGCTACCCGAGGGCAGCAATCCTAGGACAAAACGATCTTCCCATTCGGTCGATTCGGTGCCGAACAATTCATCGACAACTGTTACCGGCACGGATGTTTTGGTATAAATCTCGCCGCCATCAAGCTGCCACCAAATAAGAATGGCCGGGATTGCGAACAGTGAAAGAGCGATCAAAACTTTCCAGATGTTCATAGTAGGCCGCCTTGGCTTGCAGGACGAAACAGCAAATTTATTGATTGTCTGGACCGCGAGCTCGCCCGAAGGCAATCCCCGCGAGGCCGGCCGAGAAAATGCCTGTTACAACATCAATTGTGCCCGGCGAATTCCGCAAAAAGCGATGCCCTTTGGAAAGCAGGTCACCGGACAGCCGCGGCGGGCTCAGAAAAACAGATGCGCCTGCACATGCCAGCGCGTCGATCTGAATTGCGCCACTGTCCGTGGTTCCTTGTCCACATCCACCAGACGATATTCGGGCCGGATTTCCAAATAGGGCAGCAGGAAGACCTGTGCGCCGAGCACGACCTGCGTCCTGCTGTCTTCAATTGCGACTGGCGCGCCCTCCTGATCCGTGAAGCTGATTTGCGTTGTGCCCGTTTCACCTCGAAGATACAGCATCAGGGCATCCTGCACCTGATACAGTACTTCAGCCGATATGTTTTCGGTCGTTCGGAGATCCTCTTTGTCCGAGCGGGCGAACTCGGCCATCAACGCGACAAGGTCGGTTAATCCGACACCCGCAAATACATTGAGCAAATTGAAATCATCGTTAAGCAGATAGGATGCGCCCAGCCAGGTGTTGACCGCGCCGTCCTCGAATCGAGGCCAGAAGACCAGCCTCCCGAGCAGGGACGGCGTGTTCTCGTCTTCGATCAGGGATACAAATGTGCCCCCTGCTCCGGTCACCGAATCTTCGGCCAGACTGCCGGCATGGAAAACGCCCCCCGTCACGCTCAGCCATTTCAGGCCTTCGTAGTTGATTTCCGCGCCATACTCGGCGTAGTTGGGAGCGATGAGCGGCGTAAAACTTTCATTGGCGATCGACCGGGCCAGCATGGTATGGTCATCGTAGCGCATGCCGATACTGGGCTGAATAAAGCCGACCTGCAGACTGGGGTAGGCAAATGAGGGCTGCACGACAAGCGAAGCGCTCCAACGCTTCTGCCCCGGATAGCGCAGAGGGCCGCCGCTGAACATTCCGCGCAAGTCCAGCCAGTCGGTGGCATGCGCCGCCGCGTACAATGCGCCCTGCATCGGAAAAAAACGGCGCGAGGCATTTTCGTCCCGGTGTGATCTGGAAGTCTGAAAGCGGAAATCCAGGCCATAAGTCAGCAGGCCGTCAAAGGCCTGATTGGACTCCGGACTCAGATCCTCGAAGGCTTCAGCCAGGCCCAGCGCTTCCAGGTCGAGCAGGGAAACGTCATTGCGCGAATACCAGCCGAGTTCATTGCGCAGGCCGGCGCCCTGGGCATTGACATGGCAATTCAAACATTTGTTTCCGGAAAGCAGCGAAAATTGCGGGATCGCCGCGAGTGGCGGCGCACAACAACATACAAGGACGGCAAAAGCGCCGATCCAGCTCCACAGGTTGGGAATTCTCATAGCTTGCTGACTTTCGAATGCTAGGACAATTTTGCGGCCACAAGGGCTGTTAAGCATAAACTATTTAACGGCAATTGTGCCTGGTAACGAATAAATTGCGGCGAGGCAATATGAACATTTTCAGCTGGACCCCAGAACAAACATATCAAAAGTAATCCTTTAGCGCCAAGCACAATTAATCGCATTACTGGTACTTTTCACGGATATCACGGCGAAAGCTGCCCGGCGCAATACCGGCGTGATTCCGAAAAAAGCGCCCGAAATACGATGGGTCGGCAAAGTTAAGCGCGAACGCAATTTCTTTGATACTGTCGTTGGAGTGGTAGAGAAGTCGTTTGGCTTCCAGCACGATTCGATCGTGGATCACATCGCCGGCCGTCATTGCAAGCGCTTTCTGGCAGCTATCGTTCAGATGATTGGCCGAGATACACATCAGGTTGGCGTATTCGCTCACGGAATGGACGCTGCGAAAATGCTCTTCCACCAAGGCGCGAAAGCGGCGGATCTGCTCCACCGCCGCGCTGCGTTCGCGCGTCACTCCGGGTTCTTCGCGCTCATACAGACGACGGGCGTAGGCCAGCACAATATCCAGGTAGGATCGCAGAATCGGTGTCTTGTCCGCCACATTGCTGCGATATTCCTCGTTCATTAATCGAATGACTTTATCCAGGGCTGCCAGTTCCTGTTCGCCGAGCTGCAAGGTAGGCCGGGGGCTGCCGGGAGTGAAAAACGGCATTTCATTGAAAATGTCGCGGCTCTGGATGTCGAGAAAAAAGAAATCGCGACTGAAGAGTACGACATAGCCGTGGGAGCCGGGTGCGCGCTGCAGCAGATGAACCTGCCCCGGTGCAACGAAATGCAGCGAAGACGAGCGAATCTCGTAACGCTGAAAATCAATTTCGTGGACGCCGCCGCCGCGAACAAAATAGAAGATCTCAAAATAACCGTGACGGTGCGGCTTGCCGAAATCATAATTCTCGCGCTGCACTTCCAGGGGCTGCACCTCAAGGGGCAGGGCACGCTCGTCGCCCGCAAGCAAATCGTAGGTCGGAATACTGCTGCTTTTCATGCAAGATCCGGCGTCAAAACATCAGAAATCGACATCAGCATCAGCCTGGCAGGTCCGGCTCGATCAGATGATACTTGTTCACGGCCGGATTGTTCACCACCGCCTTCATGCCGTTGATCCAGAACACCTCGATTTTCTCCACTTCCCCTACCTGCCCCAGTCCGAAGTGCTTCACCGGAGGATGCTGCGAAAGGAAGGAGTCGCCGCTGCTGATGACGGCGGGCATCACCCCATCGGCGGTATGCACCTTGATGCGCGCGCCCATCGGCGATCCGTAGACCGGGCTGTCCTGCAAACGAATGCCGATCCAGTTGTTTCGGGTCTCCATTTCGTTGCGCAGAAAGAATATACGATGATCGTCGGGATAGCGGTAGGTAATCATCAGCAAATCGACTAGGCCGTCGCCGTTGAAGTCATCGCTGATAACGCCGCGGCTGTCGTCCACGATAGCGCCGCCAAGCAGGAAGGAAGCGTTGAAAAAGCCCTGGCCGGCCTGATTCACGAAAAAGTGATTTTTTTCGAAGCCGTTCCAGGAATAGCCATGCCGATTTTCGAGATCGAAGACTTTGGAATAGACCGTCGCCAGATCTTCATCTTCTTTTGAATCCAGACGGTAAATGTCGTCCCGCCAGAAGTGGGTGCAGTAATCGACAGCGGACTCGCGGCTAACGTGGCCATTGGTGATATAGATATCGCGGTCGCCATCGTTGTCAAAATCCAGATCGGTGCAGCCCCAGCTCCAGCCCGAGCGAGCGACCTGCGCCTCAAAGGCCGGCTGCTTAAAGTGGGCCGAGGCGTCGGCGACATACATCCGGTTGCCATAGCCCATGTCGTCCCGCATCTCATTGCGATCCTGGAAATTGGGATTCCCGAGGCCCATCGCATCGAGACGCCGCGCCGTGGTTGAGCTCATCCCGAGCACATAAAAGTCCATCAGGCCATCGAGATTGAAATCGGCGAAAGTATGCGACATTCCAAACAGATGGCGGTTGTAGAGCCGTTCGGTCGTAACGTCGCTGAAGTTCCCCTTGCCGTCATTGAAGTAGAGATCCACACCCGAGAAGTCGCTGATCACAAGGAGATCAAGGTCGCCGTCTTCATCCATATCGGCCAGGGAGTTGCCGTAGGTCCGGCGATAGCGTTTGGCCGCCAGCCCCGCTGCCTCGGTGGCGTCGGTAAACATGTGCCCTGTCCCGTCATTGAGCAGCAAAAAGGATGGGTAGCCGTCATTGGCATCGTAATAGGGGGTCGGCAGCTGTCCTTCGCGATAGGGCTGTTTGTATTGACTGACCCAAAGGTCAAGATCGCCATCGCCATCGACATCGCCGGCGGTCAGCGAGGTGGGACGCTCCAGCCCCAGATCCGACCGGAAAACGGCGCGGCCGATTTCCGCAAAGTTGCCGCCCTTCGATCCTTCGTACAGTACCAGCATCGGTATCGGCGTGCGTTCCGTCAGCACGACATCGCGGGCGATATACTTCTTTTCGCCCTGAAAGCCGCCGCCAACCAGGAGGTCCGGATAGCCGTCGCCTGTAAAATCGGCCAGAATGCCGGACATCATTTTGTCGGGCATATTTGGCGAGACCGACTGCACGTCGAAATCGAAATTGCCGCTGTTAATCAGTTTTTTGTTGATATTGGGCAGCATCAGATCCGAAAGACCGTCGCCGTTCAGATCATAGACCAGCATCGGCGAATTTTCCGACACCAGGGCCGAAAGCGCTCCCGGCAGGTAATAGGTCTGATAGGGCTGGCGCCCTGCCCTCTCCATCCGATAAAAATCTGATGCGTCGATGACCGCGGGCAACGGGTTGCCTTTGTCGTCCGTCTCGTCACTCCACTGAACAAGCAGGTTGCCTTTCAGGATATAGCGCATTTTCAGCGACCTGTTGCTCACGTGAAATTCAGATGAAAAGGCGGACATAGGCCGGCCATTGTCGTCTTCCCAAAAATTCTGATGGTGAAACTCGCATTGCACCAGCTTGAATCCTTCGGATGCCATTTGCTCCAGATATGCCGGCCAATCCTCACCCTTGATTACCTGCCCTCCCTCAGCATAACTATGTTTGCTGATGTCGAATTCAAAATGCTGCACCTGCGTGGCTTTGCCAAGGCGCAGCTCGCTGAATGAAATTTCGCGCAGCGCTGCCAGCTTGTCCTTGCTCTTGCGAATGGCGTCCCAAAGGACGATAAAGGCCCGTTCATACTTCTGGGCCTTCAATTCCTGGGCCCAGTATTTCTGATCGAGCTGATCTTTGTTGTGCTGAAATTTTTCCCAGGCGCTGGCATTGGGCTGAGCCTCGGTGATCGCGATTTCCTGAGTCGGCGGCGTATCCCCCTCACCTTCGTGTTCGGCCTGCTCCTGCGAACATCCGCCCGCGATTGCCAACAATGACGCCATCATGGGCAGAATAATCCACAAAGCAATAGATGGATACCGATTTTGACGACAGGTGCCGGGTTGAAACAGTGTCATCGTTGAATCCTTTGCAATGAATTGATACGGTTGGAATTGTTTGCGGAGTTCACCGCCACGATCCGCAGACGCTATTCATTGAGACGAGATGATTGGCTCTGCGCTTCTGTTCATAAATGTGGAATGACGCGATTTTGCCGTCGACGTCACCGATAAATCCAGAAAACTAATACGGAGCAGAAATTCAAAAATTGTGCTCGGGAGGCTCTCCGATGTGCTTAAGAGCTTCCCGTCTGCTGAGACCCGATAAGGCCTCTCTTCGCTGCGCCACGAAGTTCCACACCCACTCGCGATCAATGCGGCCATATTCGCGCAATACCCAGCCGATGGCTTTGCGGATAAAGAACTCCTTCTCGTGCATCAGGCATTCGATTGTCGCAGCAAGCAGCGGCAGATTCGTCTGCTCTTTGTGTTTCAGATGCGCCAGGAGCGAGGCCCGACGCAGCCAGAAATTAGGATCGTCGCGCCAGGAGAGCAGCAATGCCTCGTGGCTTCGATTGTCACGAACGAGCCGGCCGACCAGATGGACGGCAATGACATCCACGAGATCCCAGTTAGAAGCACTACGCAGCAGTTCTTCATACAAGGGCATCGCTACGTCGCTTCGAAATTCACGGAAGTGCAGCGCGACATCTAAAGCCATGTGCAATTCTTCGCGATAATTGCCCGCCCACAATTCACGAATCAGGGCCTGGTACTGTTGGAAATTCTCAAGCGGATAGATCGCACAGAATTGACGAAAGATCTTCGCGCGCGCCGGCTTCATCACACCCAGCATCGGCTGGGAGCTTTTCAGGTAGGCCTGCATTTGTACTGCTTTTGCAGGACGCGCCGCAGCGCCAAGTTCCTCGCGCAGGAATTCGACCATATTCGCTATCGCTGCAGTAGTCTCCATAGCCTGACATCGAATTTAACTCATGCGAAGACGCCACGCTATGATTTCCGACGCTTCCTTTGTTCGATTGACCGGTCCGGCTCGCCGCCGCCGGCGAGAGAGGCATGTCCCCGATAGAGACTTTCTTAGTATTTTGGTATTCAGCGTGAATGTAAGCGGCAGGGAAATTGTAGATTGCGGCTCACATCCCGCCATTGTGAGCAGAGAGACCAGGCAGACAGCAATCATGGAGAAAGCGATCGGCATTGAAGATTTCCTGGATGCGGCGCAGACGCTGCCCCTCATCGATGTGCGCTCGCCGGGAGAATTCGCGAACGGTCACATACCGACAGCGGTAAACATCCCCCTTTTCAGTGACAGCGAGCGGGCAAGCGTCGGCACGACATACAAAGAGCACGGTCGGCAAAGAGCAGTTCTCGAAGGCCTGGAGTTTGTCGGACCGAAGCTGCGTACGCTGGCGGAAAGCGCACGTGCCCTGGCCGGACAGTCACAGCATGTTCTTGTTCACTGTTGGCGCGGCGGGATGCGCAGTGACAGTGTGGCCTGGCTGCTGCGCAGCTGCGGCCTGCACGTGACGGTCCTGTCCGGCGGCTACAAATCCTGGCGCCGCAGAGCGCTGGAACTTTTCGAGTGGCCCTGGAAGCTCCGCATTCTCGGCGGCAAGACCGGCTCCGGTAAAACGGCCATCTTAGGAGATCTGACAGCGCTGGGAGAACAGGTGATCGATCTTGAAGCGCTGGCGCGGCATAAAGGGTCAGCCTTTGGAGCGCTTGGGGAGCAGCCGGCGCCCAGCCAGGAACAATTTGAAAATGAACTGGCCTGGCGCATGCGACAATGCGATTCCGACCAACAACTGTGGTTCGAAGATGAGAGCCGGCGTATCGGCCAACGCTGCGTACCCGACACCCTGTGGCAGAGGATGAAGGCGAGCCCTCTCATTTTTCTCGATCTGCCGCTGGCTCCGCGCCTCGAACGACTGCTTCGCGACTACGGCGATTTTGCGGCGGAAGAGCTGAAGCAGTGTATCCGGAAAATCGAACGCCGGCTCGGCGGTGTTCAAACGCAGCAGGCGCTCAGGGCGCTGGACGAAGGCAATGTCCGAGAGGCCGTCCGGATTGCTCTGCACTATTACGACAAGACCTATCTATTCAGTCTCGGCCGCCGCTCGCCGGATACGACCCTCCGGCTGGAGCAGGACGACTACCATGCCGGCGTGACAGCCCGGACATTATTACAACTTTCGCACACTATTAAGAGCACGATATAGAGTATGCCGGACCTCGACGATATCAAACTGACGCAGTACAGCCATGGCGCGGGCTGCGGCTGCAAGATCGCGCCACAGTTGCTTGACCGCATTCTGCACAGCGACGAAACCTGGCCGGCGCCGGCCGCCCTGCTGGTGGGCAATTCGACCCGCGACGATGCGGCGGTGCTCGCCCTCGGCAAGGGCGAGGCCTTAATCAGCACCACCGATTTTTTTATGCCGATCGTCGATGACCCCTTTGACTTTGGACGCATTGCTTCGGCGAATGCGATCAGCGACGTGTATGCAATGGGCGGACGGCCGGTGCTCGCCATTGCCGTCCTGGGCTGGCCTGTCGCGAAACTGTCAGCCGAAGTAGCGCGGCGCGTCATAGAGGGCAGCCGTTCGATCTGCCGGGAGGCCGGCATTGCGCTGGCGGGCGGACACAGCATCGATAGCCCGGAACCAATCTTTGGGTTGGCGGTCAACGGTATCGTCGCTGAAGAACATCTCAAGCAAAACAATACGGCGCGGGACGGCGATCTCCTGTTTCTGAGCAAAGCACTGGGAGTCGGGATCCTCGCCACCGCCGAAAAGAAAGGGCTCCTGCGCAGCGAAGATATTGGCAAAGCGACCGCCTCGATGACCAGGCTCAACAATGTCGGAGCGGCGCTGGGTCAGTTGGAAGCAGTACGGGCAATGACGGATGTCACCGGCTTCGGCCTCTTAGGTCACCTGCGCGAAATGTGTGTCGGCAGCGGACTCGCAGCCCAGCTTGACTTCAAAGCCATTCCGACTATCGTGGAACTGGAATACTACCTCGAACGGAAAGCTGTTCCGGGCGGCAGCACACGCAACTGGGACAGCTATGGCAGTGATATCGGCAATCTTTCCGAGCGGGAGCGCGCTATCCTCTGTGACCCACAGACAAGCGGCGGCCTGCTGGTAGCCGTCGCAGCGGACGGGCTGGATTCGTTTCGGGCGGCAATGTCCGAGGCGGGACTGCAAGAATTCTGCGAACCGATCGGCCGCATGACGAAAAGGCATGCCGCCGGGCCCCTGATAACGATAAGCTAAAGCATTAAGACATGCAGGGTTCCCGCCATCGCTTTTAACCAAGTGTTAACACTTCATTAGGCCGGCTTAACAACTGCGCTCCGGCCTGTATCGTAATTTGGACACAATGAAAATCGGAAACCTGCTAAGACTGATTTCCGCCTGAAATTTGTTCCACAATTACGGATGACTAGAAATATGAAAGCAGCACATTCCTCTTTCCCGACATTGCCCTTCGGCAGGTGGAAAACGGCGGCCTTTGCGGCCGGGCTGGTCAGCATCGGAATTGTCGCCTGGCAGGCGGCCTTTGCCTTCGGCGCAGATGAAAATGCTGAAACAAATGCCGGGCAAACGGAGGATCGAACGGAACGGCGCGTCCTGATCGTGAAACACGCTAAGGACGGCGATGCCACGGCCGATGTAAGCGGCCTTCTCCGCAATATCGATTTCAGCGCTATCGCCGATCGGCTGGACGGCGCCCTGGACAAAGCCAAAATCGATCAGATTATCACCGCTATCAAGGGATCAATTCCGAACATCGATGTACAGGCAGCCGATGGCACCACTGTACAGCAGGATGTGAAAGTCGTTCGCGCCTTCCGCGTGCAAAAAGAGGATGCGCAGGACGGGAATGATACAAGGGACGTTCAGGCTAGAGTTGTCATCAAAGAAGTCGACAAAAACGGCAATGTGACGGAAAAGACGCTGGAAGGCGACGAGGCGGTGCAACACATCGAGCAGAACAGCTATCGCCCCTGGGCCGACGGTGCCGAATGGCAAGCCAAAGACCTTAGCTTTGCTCTGCCTGGAGCTGTTGCCGCGAACGCCGAAGTAGAAGAAATCATAGATGAAAACGGCAATAGCCGCAAAATAATGAAGTACCGCATTGAGTTGAACGACGAGGCCGGCGGCCACGAGCCCGCGGTCTTTGTCATGAAATCAGATGGCGCTGAGGGACAATGGCAGGCGGCTGACGGACAGGGCGAGCTCGAAACGGAGGTTGACGTCCGTGTGGAACGGATAGAAGGTGAAGATGGCAATGTAAGGATCAGGCACCTTGACGCCGATGGTGAGGAACAAAGCATCGAAATCGACCTGGCAACGATTGCCGATGGCGACGAGGAAGCGATGCAATATGGCAAAGCCGGAGGGAAGATGCTGGTGATCAAAAAAGCCTGCCGCTTTGACGGCCAAGATTTTATCAAAGGCAAGTGCAAGGGTGCCGCCAAAGTAATGTTTGTTCATCTGGACATGACCGATATCGACGGCCAGGCCGACGAGGCAAGCGCGGAAGACCTGCTGACGAAAGTGCAGCAGTCCCTGACGGACGCCCGCATCGTTGTGATTTCCGACAACGATGCGGAACTCGCGCAGCCGACAGGGTCGCAACAAGAGAAACAGAATGTCACCACACCTGACCGGAATCCGCTGGCTATTGACAACCTTGCTATTTACCCCAACCCGAACGGCGGCGTTTTCAACCTCGATTTTGAACTGCCATCAGCCGAGCCGGCAACCGTCCGTCTGGTCGACCTGAACGGCAGAGAGGTGTATCGCGAGGAGTTCAGCGATGTCCGGGGCAAAGTCAGCAAACAGATCGACCTGTCCAGCGACAGCAAGGGCGTCTATATCCTGAACATCAATCAGGGCCAGCACAATATCTCAAAACGCATCGAAATCAAATAAGGCGGAACTTTTCCCACACCCGGCCGTACAGTCGACATTCACGCTCCAATACAAACGGCGAAGCTATCATTGCGATGATGGCTTCGCCGTTGCTATTCTGCCCCCTGCAACTTTCTCCCATCCTTGCCGTAGGCCCCCTTTTTTCGGGGTAGAGACAGCAGCGGTGCGCGTCCGGAAAGGGCTAGAACAACTCCACTATCATTCGTTACCAGTGACATAATCTTCCGGACGATTGCACCGAATCAGACCTAATAATTTCAATTACAAATTGTATTGGAGCCTGTTATGCGTTTCACAATGCTGCCAGCATTTGCTTCTTGCTGTCTATTGGCATTCCTTTGCAGCGCGCTGCCCTCGGATGCCCAATCGCTCGATTTGCCGCGTGTCAGTCCACGGGCGAGCATCTCCCAATGGGTCGGTTTGTCTAAAATCAGCATTGACTACCACCGGCCGGCCGTCAAAGGCCGCGAAATTTGGGGCGGACTGGTGCCCTACAATAATGGCGTTCCGATGCCATGGCGGGCCGGCGCCAACGATAATACGACGATCTCATTTTCCCATGATGCCACGATCAACGGCAAGAAGCTGGCGGCCGGCAGTTACGGCCTCCACATGATACCCTCGGCCAAAGACTGGACCATCATTTTTTCCAAGAATCATACCTCCTGGGGCAGCTTCAACTATAAGGCCGAGGAGGATGCCCTGCGCATCACGGTCCGGCCGGAAGCGGCGGAGCATGAAGAATGGCTGCGCTACGGCTTCGAGAAGCTGACGGGCACGCAGGCTTTCGTTTATCTGCACTGGGAAAAGCTCAAAGTGGGATTTGAGGTCGGGTTCGAAAGCAATTCCGTCGTACTCGCGAATCTGCGCAATCAGATGCGTCATCTGGCCGGATGGAATACGCAGAGTCTCCTGCAGGCGGCCGCCTGGTGTCTGCAGCAGGATATCAATCACGACGAAGCGCTTGTATGGGCCGATCGCTCGATTAAGTTCGAAAAGAAATTCAGCAATTTGAGTGTTAAAGCACAGCTGCTGGCGAAAAAAGGCCAAAGCGATGACGCTGAGAATCTGATGAAGCAGGCAGTCGAAATTGCGAATGAAGGCGAACTTAACTTCTATGGCTACCAGTTGTTGGGGCGTGATGAATTGGAAAAGGCGATCGAGATATTCAGTCTGAATGTCGAACGTCATCCCGAATCCTGGAATGTCTACGACAGTCTGGCGGAAGCTTATCAGAAAAAAGGCGAGACCAAGAAGGCGATCAGCTACTACACGACCGCCCTTGAAAAAGCGCCCGATAACCAAAGTCCGCGAATAAAAGCGGCCTTAAAACAACTCGGCGCCAAATCCTGAGCAATGCTCAGCGATAGCGCGACGAAGGTATTCCACAGACCCGGGGGCGAGATCATCGCTCTCGGGTTTGTGCTGCTTATAGCTCGGAATGCGTTATCAGCCGGTAGCCGATCCCGTGAACATTGACAATTTTTGTGGCCGGGTCGGCTTTGAGATGTTTGCGCAGTCGGGTAATGTAGACATCCATACTTCGGGCATTGAAGTAATTGTCGTCGCCCCAGATTTCTTTCAGAGCGTGTTCGCGTTTGACCGTTTGGTTGGCCTGCGCGCAGAGAAGAGCCAGCAGATCGGCTTCACGAGCGCTGATGCGTTTGACGCTGCCCTGGAACGCCAGCTCGCGGTTGTCCACATCCAGATTGAATCCGCCGAAGCGATACGCGCGATCCCGCTGCGAGGCGACCTGCGATTGGGCCGTTCGCCGCAGAATTGCCTGGATGCGCAGCAGCAGCTCTTCGATACTGAAAGGTTTGGTGATATAATCATCAGCGCCGATCGTGAGTCCTTCGATGCGATCTTCCTTCATCGATTTGGCGGTCAGAAAAATTATCGCTGTGTCGGGATCGCGATCCCGTATTGCCCGGGCAAGAGTAAAGCCGTCGCGTTTCGGCAGCATGACATCCAGGATACAGATTCGGAAGCGTCCGTTGCGATAAGCGTTAAAGCCGCTTTCGCCATCGCTGCAAAGAGTGACGACAAAGTCCTTGAGCTGCAGATACTCCTGTAGCACCGCGCCAAGATTCGGGTCATCTTCAACTAAAAGTATGTGCTGCGCTTCCATCCGCTACTGCCTGCCGGCTGATGTGCAAGGAAAAAACACTTCAAAAGTGCTGCCGCTGCCCGGCTCACTTCTGACGCTTATCTGCCCGCCATGGGCATCGACAATAGCTTTGACGTAACTCAAGCCGAGGCCAAAGCCCTTGACGTCGTGGACGTTGCCGGTCGATATCCGATAAAATTTATCGAAAATCCGACGCTGAGCCTCGCCGCTCATTCCGATACCCCGGTCGCTGACTTCAATAAACAGGCCCCGGTCGCTGCTGCGGGTGGCCAGCCGGATCACAGGACGCTGCGGTGAATACTTTTCGGCATTGTCCAACAAATTATTGATCAGGTTCGCCAGATGAACCTCATCGGCTTCGATAGTGCTGTCCCGCGCCTGTAAGTCGCAATGCAGTGTGCCCTGCCGCTTTTCGATGTGCAGCGCCACGGTGGCTACCGCGCGCCGAATGACGAGGTGGGCGTCCACGGCAGTCTTATTGAGCGCCAGGTCGCCCCGATCCAAGACGGCGGCATGCAGTACCCGTTCCACCTGTCGCTCCAGGCGTTTGTTTTCGTCGAAGATTACTTCGACAAAGCGCTGCAGACGTTGCCGGTCCGATGCAACCACCCGGTCCTTCAGCGCTTCGCTGGCCAGTGAGATTGTTGCAATCGGCGTCTTGAATTCGTGGGTCATATTGTTGATGAAATCGGTCTTCACATCTGATATCTTTTTCTGCTTGACAAGGGCAAAAACCGTAAAGGCAAAGGAGAGGATTATCACGAGCAGAAAGCCAAGGGACGAGGCCAGGGTCAGCGCCATCGACTCGAAGATAATGCTGTCGCGCTCGGGCAGCAATACCGCCAGTCGGTGCGGCTCGCTGAGCAGCGCCCCCGGGAACAAATCGACAACGAAGGGCGGCCCTGCACCAGCCGTCCCCAGGGAAGCCGCAAGAATCCCGTCGCGACCCGGCGATTGAATTTCATAATGAAATGGCGTTACAATGCCGCGCTGTTGCAACTCCTTCGTCAGCAGTTGACGCAGGCGCGCGCTGTCGACACGCTGATCGATAGGGACAATATTGCCGGCGATTTCGCGGATCATGCGCGCTGACATACTAGAATGCACCTGGTAAGGAGGAGCGGCGGAGCTATCCTGATAGGTCATAGCATGTTGCGGCTGCACTGCACTGACGATCGCCACCGCCGAGGAAGCGGTAGTGTCCGATTGTTGCCGCAGGCTGCGATGCGTCACCGTTCGCCGATGCATGCCGGAGTCATGCTTATGAACAAACACCTGGATGTCTTCTTCAATTGCGGCGCCACGCCAGCTGGAATCTTCGCTGGCCGTCACGATCTCGACGCGCATGCTGGTCGCCTGCTGCTGCGTATCGCCCTGCCCGGCGCTAAAATGTGACGGACGCTGTGTAAACACCCTTCGGCTGCCTTCGCCGGCAAGGCGCCGGACGTCGAATGAGGGCTGCGAATCCTGGACGGCCGCTACAATCTTGCGCAGCATGCGCAGTGCCTGTTTGCTATCGCTTGCCCAGGTGATCGGCTGGGCGCTGCTGTCCAGAGTGCCGATCTTCAAAACGAGGTTAGAGTCCAGAAGGCTGTTCAGATCCCAGGATTCGGCCACCTCCGAGGCAATCTCGTCATCTTCGAGCTGACGGACCACTGCGTGCAACGACTCGCTGACCGCCTGCGCGAAACGCTCTTCCTTCAGTTCGAACGCGCTCTTGATCCAGAAGAGCTGCACGCTGATCAGACCGACAAGCGCGAGGCTCATCACTCCAATCAACCAGGGCAGCAGTCGCTTTGTCATTGTTCATTCCAGTCGATTCCGGGATTCGTCCGGGCGCAGCTTTCGTTCGGCTCGCTTCGGCGGACAGCTGGTGTCGGAGCATCCAAGATGCCCGGCCCGACAAACATACGCAGGGATAGGCGTTTAGCTCGATCCATTAACGCCAGTTAACACTTTTTAACATTTGAAAATGCCGGAGTCAAAAGACGACGCTGGGCTTGCATAGGCAGCGTTTGCATAGTATTTTGGTATTTTTGCAAAATTTGGGCTATTGAGCTAAACTTACTGACTGCGCCTGTACAAAAGCTTCCGATGCCCAGAATCGAGCATTGATAACAGGCGCTCCCGAGTGGCACGGCACAATGACAACATCACCTGACCGAATGTCAGTACTGATCGTGGACGACGAAGACGGCATCGTCGGCATGCTGACGGAATTTCTTGAAAGGGACTTTGCAGTAGAGGGTTTTACCGATCCCGTCGAGGCGCTGGAGCGTCTTCGACAACACAGCTTCGATTTTATCATCAGCGATCAGCGCATGCCCGGACTGAAGGGCACAGACCTCCTCAAAGAAAGCATTACCGTATCGCCGGAAAGCGAACGAATTATGTTGACGGCCTATGCCGATATTGCCGTTGTCATCGAGAGTATTAACGAAGCGCGCGTATCCTATGTCCTTACCAAGCCGGTGACACCGGAACAAGTGCTGTTAAGCGTTCGCCAGTTGGCCAAATCGTATAGACTGCGCAAGGAAAACGACAACCTGTTGCATTCACTCCGGCAACACAATCAGCATCTTAGCGAAGAGGTGTTGCGGCAGACGAGCGAATTGCGCAGCATCAATCAAAAGCTGCTCAATGTGCAAAAAGCGCGCGAACAGATGACGCAAATCGCCGTTCACGACTTGAAGAATCCCCTGTCGAATCTCAAGCTGGCGATCGACGCCATGGAACGCGGCATGCTGGATTTTTCCTCCAAAGAGTTTCTGGCCATAGCGCGTGACTCCGTGGAGGCAATGAATGATCTGGTGGTTGATATGCTCAGCATCGCCGCGCTGAGCAGTGAGTTCCAGAGTTTGCCGAAACGTCCTACTCAGATAGCCGATATTCTGCGGGCCTCCGTCAATGCCTTTTCGCCAGCGGCCGATCATAAGTCGATCGATGTGCAAATGAAGCTGCCAAACAGGCTTCCTATGGTAAGCGTCAATGAACGCCGCATGCGCGAGGTCTTTGACAACCTGATCTCAAACGCCATCAAATACACACCGCAGGGCGGCAGCGTGACAGTGAGCGCCCTGGCCGATAACGGCAGTATTGTGCTGTCGGTCAGCGATACCGGACAGGGAATGACCAGTGAAGATATGACCAGGGCTTTCGGAGAATTCCAGCGTCTGTCGGCACGCCCCACCGGCGGCGAAAGCAGCACCGGCCTCGGACTGTTCATCGTGAAGCGCATTGTAGATATGCACGAAGGCGCGATAGAATTGCGAAGCGATGGGGTTGACCGCGGAACTACCTTTAAAGTAAGACTTCCGGTGAAACAGGCGACGGCAGGCTAGAATCAGATTGCTTTTTAGACCTTTTTTTAGTACCTACCACGGGCGGTAATCAGCAGAAAAAAACGCCTGAGCTTTACCGCCCTGCTCCTACCTTTTCTAGTTCTTTCATTCAGATGGAGGATTGTCTATGGCGGCCTTGATTTTCGATATTCACCCCGAAACGCCACAGAAGTTCAAGATAACCAAAGTGGCAACTGATATTCGCAATGGAGCGGTCGTTCTTTACCCCTGTGATACGGGATTTGCCCTGGGCTGTGATATCTCGAATCGCGATGCGATCAATCGGGTACGCGACATTCGGCGGCTGCCACTCAGCAAGCCGCTCACATTTCTGTGTGATTCGCTGACGAATGTTTCCGAGTTTGCTCGTGTCTCGAACGCAGCCTACAAAACCATCAAATCACTGATTCCGGGGCCCTATACCTTTATCCTGCCGGCTTCAAAATCAACACCCCGCTATGCGCAGAATCCCAAGCGTAAATCAGCCGGGATCCGGGTACCGGACAGCAGACTGACCAAGGCGCTGCTGGGTGAATTGAATCATCCGATCATTTCCATCAGCGCCAAACTGGGCGACACCGAAATCAGCGACAACGATGAACTCGTCACAGCCCTTCACCCCCTGGTCGATGTTGTGATTACTTCGCAAACCTATGATTTTAAGGGTAAATCAACAGTTATCGATATGACGAGTGATGAATTCAGCATCATACGTGAAGGCGCGGGCATGGATAAACTCAGTGATTATGTCGAAGTCGAAGAGATAGCCTGAGCAACAGGCTCCTCAATGTTCAGGAAGCCCTTCACTCTGTGGCGGGCTTTTTTTATTAGCCGTCGTCTGCGATTAGGCCGAATAAGCCGGAATCTCGTTCGTCATACAGCGGAATACCGAAAATCAATCGACTTCTCATATCCGGGAGCAACAACGTGAACAAGTTGACATTCGTCGCCAAATTTTTTATGATTGCGGTCCTGTTTTTCGGACTTGCCGCCTGCAGCCAGGATAAAGGTCAAGCGGCGGGTGACAAGGATGCCAGAGGCAGTATGAAAACTGTAAGCCTGGATGTGCAGGGCATGAGCTGCGGAAACTGCGTCAATTCGATCAACGAGGCACTAGCCGATCTTGATGGCGTCAGCTCCAAAACCGTCAGCCTTGACGATAATTCCTGCACCGTAAACTATGATGCCAGCCAGACTAATCAGGATGAAATTATCGCGGCAATCGAATCACTTGACTATACGGTTCAAATGAAGAATTAGAAAGCTTGATTTTTATTTTTGATTGGAGGATATGCTCCTGCAAAGATTAGCCGTCTTTCAATACTTCCGATCAAAAAGCAAAGGGGGAGCCTTTCCAGGCTCCCCCTTTATTTTTTAGTACGGTCCGGGCGCGACCGGACCAAATATTCACCTTCAGTATTAATTGATCTTCAGGCTTGCGAGCGCCTTGTCAAAGACGGGCTTCCAGATTTCGGCTTCGGGTTTGTAATAATAGACGCTCACGCGGTACATATTCTCGCCCTTCACCGCGAAATAGACTTTGCCGTCGACTTTGTTGCGGGCAAGACGGGTGTCGTTCAGCACGCGGGCATCCAGGCCGGCCACCTGAGCGGAATTCGCCGATGAGGCGGAATATTTGGCCAGGTTTTCGTTAGCGATCTTATCGAGATCTTTTTGTTTCGATGCATCAAACACTTCCACCTGGATGTAACAATCGACGGGAGCCGCGCTTCCCTTGCCACGGTATTGGGTTCCACTCTTGGCGCTGGCGCTTTTTTTGGAGCGACCCTGGAAATTGTCCGGCAACTTGAGCGAAAACCCGCTGCCGCGCATTGTTATGACATTTTCGGAAGGCTGAAACTGCTCGCCGCCTTCAAAAACGGTATCGACGCGAGGCGCGACAGGCAATTCGTAGCCCAGTTTAACGGTTTTGACGATTTCATCAAACTTCGGCTTCAAGGCCTCGAAATTACCGCCGAAGGCGAGCAGTTCGACCATTGTTGCCACGGTGTCGTCCATCACACCGAAGTAGCGTTCGCCCTGATACACGCCGTCGGGATATCCTTCGAACTTGACGCCGTACTTTTTGCCGCTGTGACCGCCAATCTGGACGTCTGTAACTGCAGTGTACATGCTGGCGTCGCCGAACTCCTTCGACTTTTCGATCAGCTCGTCGAGCGTCATTGTCGAATCGAGTCCCATAATGCGAATAGCGACTTTGGCGCCCGTCGGACCGGCCTGGAAGTTGGTAAAGCGCTGTACGACCTCTTGCGAGGAATAGAAGGCAGCCTGTGCACCGACCTTACGCAATGGATACCAGTTGGTCGGCGCGCTCATGCCGAAATTCATGGCCCGATCTTCAAATGCTTTCAACTCGGTGATGCTGATGGATTCCGTTTGATTGTCCGAGCCGCAGGCGCTAAGAAACATCATCAGACAGATTACAGCAAAAAACGGTTTCAGCCGCACAAGCATAGTCCAAACCCCGAGGAAAAGATTTCAGGCAAATTGTGGTTTACTGACAAAAACAAAAATTACGGAAGCCCGGATGAGTTGCCAAACACTTTTCGATTTATTTAAGCGTGTCAGCCCATCGCCCTTATCGGGATGTTATCACCATGTTATTGATCCGCGGATTGCCTCGCAAGCCGCCCGATGGCATCGCTTTCCATCCTGTAGGTGTACCATTCCTTGAGATGAAAAGCGCCGATGGATTCGTAGAATTCGATCGCCGATTTGTTCCAGTCGAGCACCTGCCACTGAAAACGGGTACATCCCCTGTCGCGCGCCACCCCCGCCAGGCGGATCATCAGACTCTTGCCGATCCCACGGCCCCGATATTCCGGACTGACGAACAAATCTTCCAGGTACAATCCCGGCGCACCTTCCCAGGTGGAATAATTGAAAAAATAGAGCGCGAATCCCGCCAACGCGCCTTCCCACTCCGCGATCAGACATTCAAAAAAAGGCGTCGGGCCAAAACCATGGGCGATAACGTCCTCGATCGTAATCTTCACGGCATCTGCTTCGCGTTCATAGTCCGCCAGCTGCCGGATAAGCTCAACAATATTTGCGGCATCATCACCTGTCGCTTTTCGGATGTGTAGCACGGGTACTCATTATTTGTGAAACAGGAGGTAAACATTGATAGATCAGGGTGAGTCTAACCGGCGACAATAAAGCGGCAGTATACAGAGAGCAGCGCTCCGCGAATTGTCGGTCCACCTGAAATTAGTGAATTATCTCGGCGAAACGAAGCCGCTCCGCAACACAAAATCGTCCGGCGCCTGCGCTTTGAAAGCAATCTCGGGCGGAAATCTCATTGAGGAAGGATCACAAAAGAAGGCCGTAAGATATCCCGAATACGGTGGCTCGTGAGGGATCCTTGCTGTTAAGCTCGTTTTGGAACAAAAAGAAAAACTCGATCTCATTCGTTTTATTGAGCTCCAGTTCAAGGCCCATGAAATAGCGTATTTTATCGAACTCGTCAGCCTTTGTTTCCCGAAAACGATAAAACAGCTCCCCGGCCAGGAAAGGGCGCAGCGAAGATTTACCGCGCAGCTTTACGCCGACTTTCTGCCGCAGGTGCCGCTCGGCCGATTTTTCGCGACGATCTTCGTGGTGATAGCGAATGCGATATGACCATTTGAATGGAGACAGGTCAAAACGCAGCCTGAGATCACCCAGAACGGCGTGTTGGGGCGACGCATCGTCCCGCAGGGTTAATCGATAAGCTACGCCCAGCCGAATCAATTTGGAAACTTCATACTGCAAGCCGACCGTCGAATGCGTGAGCTTAAAATCGGCCACATTATCGTTAAGGCGCAACGACTGTTTGAAACCCAACTCGGTGTGTTTCAGGATTTCAATCGATGTTTCCACATTGGTCCATACTTCGGTATCGCGACTCTGGGCGTTCAGGGTATGAAAGGCCGGCAGGGCAAGGAAGGCCAGCGCCCACCCAAGGACCAGACGAAAAATCGCGCTATGCCGCAGCTGAAAGGACATAAGCTCAGGATGCCTCGCCTACTGCTGCGTCTTCTACCAGAGCATCTTCTCCAACGGTATGGACGACGCGCCCGTTGCCGCGAGGATCCGTCTGGATTGAGCTTTCGGTAAAGAAAATTTTTACGTTGGCCGTGTCGCGGAGAAAATTCAGACGGCCGATTTCAACACGGTGAACATCCAGTCCGGTGCGCCGGCGCAGGTCGTCGATCAACAAATGATGGTTTTCGGGTTTGACAAGGTCAATCTTTTCGTATACGATTGATTTACGCTGTTCTGTACGCGCCCAGACGCTTTCCAGGAACCAGGTAAAAAAGATCAGAGCTCCATTGATAAACAGCAGCGTTACCAGCGAAATATTCTGATTACTGACGGCATTGATGATCGCAATCGAAATCGACAGCAGCAGATAGGTCATTTCTCGCGTCGAGACGGTCGTTGTGCGATAGCGCAGCAGAGAGAACAGAGCAAAAAGGCCAAAGGCAAAGCCCATGCCGATCGTTACACTGTTCAATAAAAAGCACACGAAAAATATGATGACATTAAACAGGAACAGGGTGAAGAGATTATCCTTGTTCCGCTGACGAGGATAATAAATTTTGCGGGCAAGCACATAGATCACCGCGACATCTAAAACAAAACGCAGCAACAACTCCATCAGCGACCCGGTATTGATCAACCGAACACCCATAACCGTGAGGTCATTAATTGCTTCCATTACACAGCTTTTCAATTGTTAATAACTTGGACTTGAACTGATTGTACTTTACCGGCTGTTGGGTTGCGACGACGCCGACGCAATACTTACTCAATGGAAGGGGTTGAATGCCGAGCTTGCGCATCGTCTGTACAAAGGGCGAAAATCGCATCAGGTATCTCTGCTTTACTTCAGCGACCACCAGCCTTGGAAAAGGTCGGCAGACCGTGGCGGAGTGAAATTCCAGTCCGGTGTCCAGGGTAATCCGTTCCCGCAAATCGCGGCGTACAAGCGTTATGCGGCGAAACTGCACCCATAGCTTAGGCTCGAATTGTTCGGCTCCGGTGCCGGTAATCCTTGCAACCGTGTGTTCGGCGCCGCCATTGATTACCGGCTCGATCGTGGCTTTGGGCAGGCGCGTCTTGCTGGTGACCTGTCCACGCGACTTGCTTTTGATTTCGAAGAAACAAAGACCCGTATCGGCATAGCGACGATAACGAAGTTTGTGACGGTTTCCTTTGCCATTGTGGTGATTCAGATACATCCGATAGTCTTCTGTATCAAAGTAGAGATTCTCGTAGGTGAATTGCCGGCGACCATCGACCTGGAGGATGTAGTAACTGTCATCGAGGCCCCGTAGCACATCAGCCAGGTTCAAATCGTTGAAGGCGAATTTTGTATCCAGGCGCTTGAGGAGCGCTGCTTCTTCGAGCTGGTCCAGGCCGATAGTGGCAAAGTGTGCCAGCGCGCCGTCAGGTTCTTCACTCTGAGGTAAATTGTTGTCAAGATTACCGCAATGACAGCTATCGCCAGTCGCCACGTTTCCATCGACACAGGCTGACGTTGTAAATCGACCGAATTCGTACAATGAGTATTACCGGGATGTTAGCAATCTGGAAATATAATCATTTATTGAGTGCTACTGGCATGTAATCGCTGTGCAAAATATCAATTAGCGGGCTATGAAATCAATGCAATCTTGCGGTAGGGTTGTGATTTCAGCTCTTTTTCCGACCGAAACAGGCTTGTATCGAGTAGGAGGGGGACTTACGTCCCCCGTCCTCTCACACCACCGTACGTACGGTTCCGTATACGGCGGTTCATGGACGAGAATGAAATTGACGGAATCGATCGAGCAATGACACGAGGTTCTTTTCCGCGAAGAAGCTCTTCGGGTATGCGAAGTTCATGTGGCGCGCGCCGGAATTCCACCATGGACCACGACCATTGGTCGCAGAGAGCCACGCTGTCTCTTCCGGCAGGCCGCGCTGCATCAGCGCTTTGGCGCGCCGGTACGGCCGTTTCCACTGACGCCAGAGTATCAAACGCAGCCGACGGCGTATCCAGACGTCCAAACGCTCAAAGACTCCTGATACCTCATTGAGCTTGAAGTAGTTTGACCAGCCCGTTAGCATAGGCCGTAGGTCTTCGATCAAATGAACTAGACTGACCCCACGCCCGCGCCGAAACTGCCGTTTGAGTTTGGCTTTCAGTTTCACGACCGATTCGGGAGCTACGCGCAATCGCGTGGCTCGTTCCTGCGTGACCGTGTAACCCAGAAATTTCCGCTTCCACGGTCGCCCGACAGCGCTCTTGCTTTCGTTGATCTGTAAACGAAGCTTCTCGCGTATCCAGCGCGTCAGCGAGTCCTTCACTCGCTCTCCGGCTCGTCGCGATTTCACGTAGATGTTGCAGTCGTCGGCGTAGCGGCAAAAGCTCAGACCGCGCTGTTCCAACTCCTTGTCCAGATCCTCCAGCAGTATGTTGGACAACAGCGGCGATAAGGGACCGCCCTGCGGCGTTCCCTCCCGGCGCGTTTGCACTACGCCGCCTTCCAACACACCCGCCTGCAGATACAGGCGCAGGAGTTTCAACACGCGCTTGTCGCTGACTTTCCGCGCTACTCGACCCATCACCATATCGTGATTCACACGGTCGAAGAAGCTTGCCAGATCAATGTCAACCACCCAGCGTTTACCCGACGCCACATATTGCCGCGCCTGGTCTACCGCCTGGTGGGCGCTACGGCCACGGATGTAGCCGTAGCTGTGAGCGCTGAATCCCGATTCGAAGATCGGGGCCAACACCTGAAGCATCGCCTGTTGAATCAACCGATCCAGAACCGTCGGTATGCCAAGCTTTCGCATACCTCGACCGCTCGGTTTCGGTATCTCCACCCGGCGTACTGCTGACGGACGGTAGGTGCCCGTCAACAGCTCTTCGCCTATCACCGCCCAGTTTGCCTTCAGATACGGTGCCAACTCCTCGACCCTCATCCCGTCGACGCCCGCACTGCCCTTGTTTGACTTCACCCGCGCATAAGCTCTGAGCAGGTTCTCGCGCTCGACTATCGCTTCGATCATTGCTGTCCCTTCCTGACGAAAGTGATCATTCCTTGCCGTCTGCTTCCGCGCGCCGCCGGGCTACCCTTGGCGATGCCGTCGCCTACTCTCCACCGCGGCTTCAGGCTTCTCAACCCTCATAGCCTGCGCTGTTGAAGCAGTCGAAATTCATGCTCCCGTCATCTTGTCCAGGTTTGGGCCTTCACGACCTCGAGCGCCGCTACTATGCCCGCTGCTGACTTCTGTCAACCTATCGCACAACGTCACCGGTGTACTAGCTCGTAAGCAGGTCGACAGACCGCCCCGGGTAATGCGCAACCACCTTCACGCTTATGCCCGCCGCATATACTTCCACATCCTCCGTACAGGTATCGGACTTTGAGTCTATAAGCCCTCTCATCCGGATGTACAAGCCTCCTATGCGATTGCTGTTCGTCAGGCCAGCGCTTTGCCTGCGGCTTCCTTCAGATTCCACCTCGCGATGGACACCCTTGCCGTTCGGCTAACTGTTCCCCCTGTCGGGCCAGTAAAGGACTTGCACCTTCGAGTGATTGCGCCCTGCCGGGCGCACTTACAAAAAAGCGGGCCTACAAACATTTGCAGGCCCGCCCGGCGAATTCGGAAATGTTCGTCGATTGTCAGGAGACAAGCTCCAAGGATTCCCGCATAAAGGGATCGTTAACCGCCACGGCCTTGTGGCTTTTGTATTGCCGCGCGGCCCAGAACAGGAAGAGCCCCGCAAAAAGCAGCAGCAGGCCCAGATCTAACAGGCGATAGCGGAATCCGTGCGGCGAGAAACTGGGCATGATGTACCAGGCAAGGTCGATGGCATGCATCACCATAATCAGCAGGCCGACTCCGATCAACACGCGCGGATTGCGCTTGGCTTTCTGGCTGAGCAATGCCGAAAACGGCACAATGAAGTGGAAGACTATCAGCGCGTAGAAGAAGTACTGCCAGCCGTGATGGAGTCGCTCCTGGTAAAAGAGCGTTTCTTCCGGCAAATTGGCATACCAGATCAGCATAAACTGCGAGAAGCCGATGTAAGTCCAAAAGACCGTGAAGGCGAACATAAACTTGCCGAGGTCGTGATAGTGTTCGCTGGTAATCTGCGGCAGATAGCCGCCTTCCTTCAACAAGACGGTAAATATTGCAATCAGGGACAGAGTCGTCACAAAATTGCCGGCGAAGAAATAAACGCCGAACATCGTGCTGAACCAATGAGGATCGAGCGACATTATGAGGTCAAAGGCGGCAAAGGTGGTGCTCAGGGCATAGAGCATCACGAAGATTGCGGACAAGACTTTGTTTTTGCGTGTCGGGCTTTGGTCATCAGCACTCGTATCCTGCTTGAATGAGTTCTTGACGATAACGAAATACATGGCAAGCCAGACCAACACGTAGGCAATCAGACGGACGCAGAAGAAGGTGGGGTTCAGATACCAGGATTTACCGACAATCACAGGGTCATAATGTTCATTGCCGACTTCGTGGGCCTGCGGATCAAGCCAATGATGATAGAGATGATGAGAGGTGAGTACGTCAAAAATGATCGGCAGCATGCCAATCGCAATGACGAAGATAAAGGGTGTAAACAATTCGGCGACTCTACGAACCAATGCGCTCCAGCCTGCATTTGTCAGAAATTGCAGCGCGGAGAAAAACATGCAGGTTGCCGTTATTCCCAGAACGTAGATATACGCGTACAGATAGCTTTCCAGAAAGGCCTCCCAGGCATGCTCTTCCAGGACGAGCGCAGCCACGAGTGAGGCAATGCCACCGACCACAAACAGGCCGATGCCGGTTAATTCGAGTTTCTTGACGAAACTTGAGTCTTTTAGATCAAACTGGTTCTCAGAGAATTTCACAGACATTATTCCGTACCTCCTTCCGATTCGCCGTCTTCTTCAGATTCTTCGAGAGCGCTCGCCTGCGCCGCCGCGGCTTCAGCAGTCCAGAAATACCCGCCGGCCTCGCGTTGCATTTCTCTGATATAATTCACTACTGCCCAGCGGTCGACTTCTTTGAGCTTGTCGCGGTAGCCGGGCATGATATTCTGACCGGCGCTGATTATATGAAACAGCCGTGCATCGCTATGTGAGCGCGCCAGGGCGGCTTCGGCAATCAGGCTGGGCGGTTTCAAGGTTACCGAGCGCGCCGCCACACTGCCTTCCCCTTCACCGCTCGCGCCGTGGCAGGGTGTACAGTACACGCCGTAGCGATTCTTGCCCCGCGCCAGGGTTATAGCATTGTTAGGCAAGGTATTGCGGTATTCTTCTTCTGCCTCTTCCGGGGTTGTCGGCCGGTAGATTTCGCCATAACGCGGTACCGTGTGCTCCAGGGGAGCACGCGTTGCCGACCGCGTTGCGAAAAAGGTATTGAGCCGTTGCGGCTGCACTCTGGTCTGCACATCCATGTCGGGAATGACCTGCAATGGCGGTGTATTGGACGTCCAGAGAATATTGCCCGAAATCAGGCCCACCCAAAACAGGAGGAAAACGACGACAAGCAAAGTAGTAAATATCGGGAATTTGGTCTTTTTCATCTGTTAGTTCACTGAGTTGAAAACAGAGTAAAGAATTTACGGCGGCGACACAGCGCAGGGCCGCATCGCGCGGACCGTTCAGCGCGGCGTGCGCTCACACATTGACAAGCCGCACATTGCTGGCACCGAGCTTTTCAAGAAGATTTGTTGCCGAATCCACCGTAAAGCGCTGATCTTTGGCCTCGATTACGACAACGAAGGTATCGTCGACGGCACGGCGGAATCCGGCGTCTTTTTGAAAAGGATTGTGCCACTGCGGCAGCTTGCAGAGCAAACCGAACATAACGACGGCTGTCGTCAGCGCACAGAGCAGAACGGTTAATTCGAACATGACCGGCATTCCAAACCAGGGCGAAAAGAAGGGCTTGCCGCCGATATTGAGTGGGTAATGGAGTGTGCCCGTCCACCACTGCAGAAATATGGCATTGCCTAATCCGAACAAGGCTCCACCAAGCGAGAAAAAGGGCAGAATCGTTTTTTTCATACCCATCGCTTTTTCGAGGCCATGAACCGGGTAGGGCGTATAGATGTCGAAGTCGGTGTAGCCGGCGGCGTGAATCGCGCGCGCCGCGTCCGTCACTTCATTGGGATCGACAAAATCGCCCATTACGGCCAGTGGATCGCTTGTGGCGCGGGCGTCAGGCTGCTCCATGTGAGCGCTGGCTTCCGTTTCCGCGGACTCGCTCTTGACCGGCTGTGTTAAGGTTTGTTCTTCCATAATTCAATCTTGATACGTTAGACTACGTTGTTCATCACTGCCTTCGGACGCGTTTCCACGCGCCGTTTCTTCGCTTAATGATGATCGTGTTTGGGCTGGGCGCCCGGCATGACGCCTTTCACCTCTGAAATCGCCAACATCGGAACGAATTTGGCGAAGAGCAGGAAGAGCGTCAGGAAGATTCCCATCGTGCCGACATAGATCGATACTTCCACCCAGGAGGGGCTGTAATAATCCCAGCTGCCCGGTATGAAGTCGTTGTGCAGGGAGGTGGCGATGATGACGAATCGCTCGAACCACATCCCGACATTGATAAGCAAGGAAGCCACGAACATCGCCGGGATGCTGCGGCGCAATTTTTTGAACCAGAATATCTGCGGCACGAGCACATTGCAGCTCACCATCGACCAGTAGGCCCAGGCATAGTCGCCAAACGCCCGGTTGAGGAAGACATATTGCTCATAGGGATTTTCGCTGTACGCCGCGATAAAAAATTCCATCGCATAGGCGTAGCCGACCATCATCCCCGTGGCCAGCATAATCTTGTTCATATTATCCAGATGCTTGAGCGTGATGAAATCGTGCAGGTTAAGCACCCAACGCGCTATTATCAGCAGGGTCATCACCATCGCAAAGCCTGAAAAAATCGCTCCCGCAACGAAGTAGGGCGGAAAGATCGTGGTATGCCAGCCGGGGATAACCGAAACGGCAAAGTCAAAGGACACGATCGAATGCACCGAAAGCACCAGCGGCGTCGAGAGACCGGCCAGGATCAGATAGGCCATCTCATAGTGCGCCCAGTTCCTGGTCGAGCCCGTCCAGCCGAGGCTGAAGAAGCTGAAAAGGTTTCTGCCAAGCACGTTCTTAATACGGTTGCGCATGGTCGCAAAGTCCGGCACGAGTCCGGTATACCAAAACACCAGCGATACGGTAAAGTAGGTGCTGACGGCAAAAACGTCCCATTCGAGGGGCGAGCGGAAGTTCGTCCACATCTGCATCTGGTTCGGGTAGGGCAGCAGCCAATAGGCGGCAATCCACTGACGGCCGGTATGCAGCAAGGGAAACAGACCGGCGCACATTACCGCAAAAATCGTCATCGCCTCTGCCGAACGATTGATCGCTGTTCGCCACTTCTGCCGAAAGAGAAACAAAATCGCGGAAATCAGGGTACCGGCATGACCGATACCGATCCACCACACGAAATTTGTAATCGCCCAGCCCCAGCCGACAGGATTGTTCACGCCCCACACGCCGGGACCAACCCAAACGGTATAGGCAACCGAGCACAGTCCCTGGAGGGCGATGATGGACGTAATGGTCACCAGGGCCCAGAATTTTTTGGTGGGCGGGGATTCGATGATACCGGCAATTTTGTCCGAGACATCGCCAAGGGAAGGATTCCCCAGTATAAGCGGCTCACGCACGGACTCTGACTTGACACCATTCATAAGCGCAATTGCGAAATGAGTTTAACGTTCGACAGATCTGTTTTTCAATATCTCAGGATTCATCACCGACATCGTTCGCTTCTTGACGGCAGCGTGCAGCTTAGGCCAAAGCTTCGCGATCACTGCGCACTTTCGCCAGATAGGTTACCTGCGGCCGTACGTTCAAATCTTCCAGCAGCAGGTAGCCCCGCTCGTCCTTACGGGCCTTCGAGACGCGGCTTTCGGGATTGTTCGTATCACCGAAGAGGATTGCATTTGCGGGGCAGGCCTGTTCGCATGCTGTGACGACTTCACCGTCCAGCACGCGCGAGCGGCCCTGATCCTTGGCGTGAAATTTCGCCTGCGTGATACGTTGAATGCAGAAAGTGCACTTCTCCATTATCCCGCGCATCCGAACGGTCACATCGGGATTGAAGGCCATCTCGATCGGTGAACGCTCATCTTCATGATAATTCAGGAAGTTATAGCGCCGCACCTTGTAAGGACAGTTGTTCAGACAATAACGGGTACCGACACAGCGGTTGTACGTCATCTCGTTCAACCCTTCTGGGCTGTGCGATGTCGCCGCTACGGGACAAACATTTTCACAGGGAGCATTCTCACAATGCTGGCAGATCAGGGGCTGTACCGCCGCGGTCGGATTTTCGGGATCGCCGGCATAATAGCGGTCGAGGCGCATCCAGTGCAGCTCGCGGCCGCGAATGACTTCTTCCTTGCCGATCGTTGCGATATTATTCTCCGCCTGACAGGCAATGACACAGGAATTACAGCCCGTGCATTGGGATAGGTCGATCGTCATACCCCAGCGATGACCTTTGTACTCAAAAGGGGCATTCGAGGTTATCGGCAGCGTGAAGCGGTCCTTGCCCTCTTCGCGGCCGGGCACCGCGGGCCGATTCAACGACTTATTTTCCTTGAGTTCGGTAAGCGTCAGTTCTTCGATTATCGGTCGTTGAAATACTTGCGGTCGCTGCGTGCGATCCGGATTCTGTTCCTGCCGGAATCCACCGTTTGCGCCATAGTCTTCGCTCTTGAAGTTGGCCATCCACTCCTGGTCTTTCACCTGGTAGAGCGTATGGTGATTCTGCGTGGTGGCAATGGGACGCTGCCTGCCAACGTGTTCGATATTGACGGCCATATAACCCGAGCTGTGACCGGCAGCGAGTAGGGCGAAGGTATTGGCGCCGACCCCCTCTTGAACGACCCCGCCCATCGTCCGGCCATAGCCGGCACTGGTGCCGATAACATTATCGACCATCCCCGGCTGAATGAGCACCGGCAACTCGACTGCGCCCTGATCGCTGCTGAGACGGATGAGATCTTCATCCTTCACGCCGAGTTTGGCGGCGGTGCCGCTGCTGAGCAGCGCGACGTTGTCCCAGGTCACTTTGGTAACCGGATCGGGCAGTTCCTGCAGCCAGCCGTTGTTGGCATAACGCCCATCGACGAGCTTGGCATCGGGGAAGACGGCACATGTATACTCCGAGTTCTGGCTGCCGCCTCGCTCGTTGCCGCCGTCCAAAGCACCCACACCTGCAAGCTGAATGGTCAGCGCTTCAAGCGGTTCCGCCTTGCGATAGCCGGCTGCCTTGTACATACCGTTGCGCAGGGCCATTTCCCAATGTTTGTCGAAGGTGTCGCCGAGGACGTCGTCAATTTCCGCCAGGTACCACTCGCCTTCCCAACGGGCGCGCAGAAAGTCCACATAGGCTTCGATCTCATATTCCAGCTCATATTCGGATTGCATCTGAGCATAGAGGCCGCCAAGGGCATTATCCAGCTCGGCGGCAATTTGCATCAGGGTATCGGGCACGGATTGACTGGCTTCATTCAGCGGCGCAATGACCGGCTGCTGAACGGCAAGCGTGCCGTCGAAGGTCAGGACATCGCCCCATGCTTCGAGATAATGAGTGGAGGGGATGTAAACATGACAGGCTTGCGCACTTTCATTACGGTGGGTTGTGAAGGCGGCGCGAAACGCGACTTTGCGCAGAAGATCATGCATCTCGTGATCAGCGCTGTACATCGGATTGACATCGGCGAAAAGGACCGCGCCGACTGCCCCGTTTTTGAGATCTCGGCGCAGTGCCGCCAGCTTTCCACTTTTGCTGCCGCTGTGCGGCAAAAGGTTGCGCGGATCGAGAACACCGCCGTAGGCCAAGGCGCCAAGAGCGTAGTTGATGCAATGGCCCAGAGCGTGAGCCGTCGCCGGCAGATGCGCCGCGACTGCGACAAAGCCCTGCTTGCCTCGCGATGTAAGCTGCTCGGCAATTTTGGAAGCCTGATCGGCGATGTCGCGCGGCAGGCTGCCGGCAAATCGATCGGCGACGGCGCTCAACTCCATTGCGCCCTGTTTCGAGGCGACCGATTTAAGAACAGCAGCCAAAAACTTTACATAGTTGCCAGGCTCGATTTTGACTCTTTCATCGGCATTAAGTCCCGTCAGGGTCATCACCGACTCGACGGCAACCAGGCGATTCATGACAGGATTCGCAGAGGACGGCTTGCGTTTGCGGGCAAAGGTACGTCGGTGATAGTGCGAATGTTTGTCAGTGCCGAGAATATCGGCATCTACCGTGACGATAACATCCGCTTTAGCAAGGTCCGGCACAAGTTCACCGTCGATGCCCAACAGCGCATTCGTTGCATCGGCGTTGGAATCTGAATAGAGTGCAGGCATCGCAACGACGTTGAAGTTCGGTAGCGATGACTCCAGAGCTTCGCAAAGGGCCGCGAAACTCGGCGAGGCGTGTTCATCTATGAGTACGTAGCTCTTCCGGCCGGAATCCGCGGCCTGACGAATGGCAGCGGCAACTTTTCTGATTGCCGTCAAGGGCGGTACGGAACTCCGGCTGCTGAAGCTACCGTCGTCATTGATATTGCGCTGTTCCGCCGACGTCATCCGGTCAGGATCGTAGAGCGAAAGTATGTCGGCCTGCATCTGTGAATTGGAAGCGCCGCCCGCAACCGGGTGCATCTTGTTGCCTTCTATCTTAATCGGCCGTCCTTCGCGGGTCTTGATTTCGATTCCATAGGCTACATTCCCAATTGCGGCAACACTTGTGTAGTAGTTGGGAAGTCCCGGAACGATGTACTCGACTGCCTGAACGGCCGGGACAATCTTGTGATCGGGGCGACGGCAGGCGGTGGCGGTCAGAGCCATCGATGCTGAGACGAGCCCCACAAATGTCCTGCGCGTCATCGGCGCGGCGCTCGCGGGCAGGTCGTCGTAGCCTTCGGGAAACTCACGGCGGGCATCCCGGTTCAGGTCCTGCAAAAACTCCGGGTCGCCGCTATATTCTTTGAGGCTTTTCCAGTATTTTTTTCCGCCTTTTTGCGAAGCACAGTTTGCCATGGTCAACTATCTAAATGTTAAGGAATTTTTGCAGAGAACTTAGCATGTGAAAGAATACGAGGTCCGGCCGGCTCAGTAGTGACAGGCACCGCAATTCTCCGGCCCCAGCGAAGGCTTTTTGGGAACAAACATCCCCTCGGCTGCAGGAGCGTCATATTCAAAGGCGTGCGAAGCAAATGCCACGCCTTCAAAGCCTTTCTCGGCCGCCTCTTTCATAACAGCGACGGCTTTCGGATCCAGCCTGTCTTCTTCTTTCCAGCCGTTCATAATTGTGCCGTTAAATCCGGGCACAAAGCTCTTTTCGCTCAGCCACTTTCCATCTCCCCAGGTGGGGATGGAATTCTGCCAGTCAGCCGCTACTTCTTCATAGGTTTTGGCGCCCATAAAAATGCCGGAAATTTCACGGGCCGGAACCACATGGTCCTGCGGGTTACGATGACAGTCCAGACACCAGCCCATATTAAGCGGCTGCATCTGTGTCACGACGCCCATCGTTTCCACTTCGCCGTGACAGGAAGCGCAGTCGATCCCCGAACGAATATGCCGGGAATGATTAAAATTCACGTAGTCAGGCAGTTTGTGAACTTTACGCCATTCGATCGGCATTCCCGTTTTGCTGCTCTCCCGCACCAGCTCCAGTTTCGGGCTGTCGGGCAGGACGGCCTTGTGGCAATTCATGCAGGTACTCGTCGAGGGGACCGCGGAGTGGGCCGAGCTTTCGACGGAACTGTGGCAATACATACATTTGATGCCCAGGTCGCCGGCGTGCAGTTTATGCGAATAAGGCACCGGCTGCTCCGGTCGATAGCCGACATCACTCACCCGAGGGTGTAAACCGAAGTACGCGCTGAGGCCCACAAAGGCCAACAGCACGCCACCAATCTTAAAGCTGAGTTTAATTCTCTTATCGACGTTTTCAGTAAACATAGGGCGTAAACAATTTTGAAACGTTTAATTCTTTCACAAGGCCGGTATCGAAGGTCCGGCAATACACCCGAGGGCCGCACTCTGCGCCGCGGCCCGGTTCATTCCGATATTGTGTTTTGCGTATGCTGTCTGGCGGAGCGGACGATTTTGGTCGCTATCAGGCCCACTATCAGCGCGGGCAATACCAGCAGCATATATATCGTTGTCGAGTAGGCTTCGCCCACACTCGCCTGGGTTGTTCCTTCCGTAAAACCGGATTTGCAGTTAGGGCAGGCTTCAATCATCTCGGGACATACGAGCAAGGCCACGAGCAGCAGACTGCCCAGGATCGTATAGTTGCGAAAATTCATAAGCTAGCTCCTTAAGGTTTACCGTAAAATGATATCTGTCCGACCGTTCAAACCTTTTCATTCGCAAGGGAGTTCACCACTGATTTAAGCTCAATCATCGCCTCCGCATCGACACCATCGTAGTAGCCGCGTATGTTGCCCTTGCGATCTACCAGTGCAAAGCGGGTGCTGTGCATTCTGGGATCTTCAACATTTCCCAGCAGGAATCCCTTAGCCGAAAGCGCGGCAACCTCGTCAGGCGGCAAGCGCAGAAAATACCACGCGCCGGGCTGCGCGCCGTACTTGCTGGCATAGCTGGCCAGCTGCGCTTCGGTATCGTTAAGCGGATCGACCGTGAAGGAGATGATTTTAACATCATCCAAGCCGCTGAACTCCTGCTGCAGCTCGGCCAGATGTTTACTCATGGTCGGACAGGGTCCGCCGCAGGACGTAAACATAAAAGAGGCTAGCCAGATCGAGCCCTGCAATTCTTTGTCGCTGACCGAAGTACCATCGAAATTAGCGCCCGTGAATTCAGGCGCCTTCTTTATAATCGGCAAGTCCGTCTGCTGCGAACAGGCGATGCAGCAAAGCAGCGACGCCGCCAGGAGCAGGACCCCCCGACCAGATCTGTATGCTATGTCTTCCGAGCCTTGCATTATATGCCGAGCACTCTAAAGGCAAAGATCATCACAAACATCAAAAAGAGCGGAACGGCAATAAAAATCCGCAGGTAAGGGCTGTCAAACTTCAAGTGCATAAAGACATACATCACCAGGGCCGTCTTCACCGCCGCTATCAACAGGCCGACAATAATGCCGACCCAGCCGTGAAACGGAAGCATCGCGGCAAAAACCGTCAGCACCGTAAAGGCCATCAGGCTGTAAAACACCTTCAGATATTCGGCCTTGGCTTTTTCGTATGTTAAACCTTCTGCCATAATGTATCTCCATGAAAGACAGCGTTTTGCTTCGTCACTTAGAAAATGATTAAGGTCGGGTTGTACAGGAGATAGAAGATCGGGAACAGGAAGATCCAGACCAGATCGACAAAGTGCCAGTACAGGCCAAGGACTTCAACACGCCCGACATTTGTGTAGCCGGCTTCGGTAAAGGACTTGCCCAGCATCCACACCATTGGAACAATACCGCCAACTACGTGCAGGCCGTGAAAACCGGTCATCAGAAAATAGCAGGCGTAAAACACATTCGTTTCCGGCGTGATGTCGAGGGCGAACTTGCCTGAGTATTCGATATACTTCACAACCAGGAAGATAAAGGCGCCCAGCAGCGTCAGTCCCAGAAACAGTTGAAACTTCTTCGTATCCTTGCGTTCCAGATTGAGAATGGAGAGGGCCATCGTCAGGGAGGAAGAAATCAGGACGACTGTATTAAGCAGGGCCAGTTGCCAGCTCAGCTTTTGCGCCGTTTCTTCAAACAGACCCGGATTGGCATGGTTCATCACGATCAGAGTGGCAAAGAAGCCGGAGAAAAACATGATCTCCGTTGCCAGGAATATCCACATTCCCAGCTTGCCGTGCGGTATGCCGGTCACCGGTTCGTGGTCTAATGTTAAAGCTCCGTGTGCCATAAGTCTTGTCAGAGTAAAACAATGATTGAAGATCGTTTCAGCGGCGGCAGCTTTTGTGCTGCGCAGCCGGCAAGACGCGGGAACTACTGCTTGTCGATAAACATCAGCAGGATGATTCCCAGCAGAAACAAATACGAAGACATCAATACTTTGCGGGCATTAGGCACGCTGATCGCTCGCATATGCCGCAGGGCATAATACAGCATCAGTGCACAGAGAGCCGTCGTTCCGGCCGCATACACATAGCCCGTTATGTTGAGAGCCGCAAGCGCGAGGCTCGGAATCAGCAGCAGCAAGGCATAGATAAGAATCTGACGCGCCACCAGTCGACCGTTTTGATCCCGCACGGCAAGCATCTTAAATCCCGGCTCGGCATAGTCTTTCCGATACATCCAGGAGAGCGAGAGAAAATGCGGCATTTGCCAGCAAAACAGGATCAGAAACATCAGTAGCGCGCCGACTGTCATTTCGCCGGAGACGGCAACCCAGCCGCCCATAGCAGGCAAGGCACCCGGAACAGCCCCTACAAGCGTATTGTATTCGGAATAACGCTTCATCGGCGTATAAACCGCGACATAACCGAGCAGGGTAATGAGCGCCAGGCTGACGGTCAGGAAATTGATGAAGGCGAGCATTATCAATCCGACGGCTGACAGGACAAGGCCGAATATAAATGCTTCGGAGGCTTGAATCTTGCCGGAAGGAATCGGCCGGCGCGCAGTGCGTTTCATTCGCGCATCGAGATCGCGTTCCAGCCAGTGATTCAGGGCGCATGAGCCGCTTGAAACAGCCGTAATGCCGATGACGGTAAACAGAAAATGGAAGATATGATTGAGCTGTTGGAAGTAGGCCAGCGGACTCTCGAGCGCCAGGTAATAGCCCGCCGAAGCGGTAAGCACCACCATTTTGGTGATGCCGGGTTTGCTTAACTCAGAGTAGGCCTTCCACTTCGCGACTCGCGATAGACCGGATTCCTCCGCCGTCAGATTCGAGCCGGGCTTCCCCGTTAAGATTCCTGTCCTTTCTGTCTGCGCTACCTGCATCTGGATTTCGCTACTCCATTCTTAAGCAAAATAAGCTTCCCGCCAGCTGTCGCCTGCCTTAATGTCCGCCACCGCCGGCTGCCTGTCCGTTGCCGCCGGCTGCCTGTTTGGCGGACTCTTCGGCGGACTCGGACTTAGCGGGCTTTTTCCATTGGGGCAGGTAATCGCGTTTCTTACCGGGCAGCGAGAATTCATAGGGTCCGCGATAGGACCGCAGCGGCTTGTCAAAGTTACCGTGGCCGACCGGAGGTGAAGGCGCCGCCCATTCGAGGGAGTTAGCGCGCCAGGGATTGCGCGAAGCTTTTTTACCGAGTTTAAAACTCATCAACATATTCACGACCAGGATAAGCTGAGCGAATCCAAGGATGATCGCGCAGATGGTAATGAACTCATTCATTCCGGCAAAAGGCTTCAGGAAGTCGTAGACATTGGGATCGGAAATCCGGCGCATGTGGCCACCGATGCCCAAAAGGTGCATCGGGAAAAAGGTCAGGTTAAAAAAGATGAAAGTAAGCCAGAAGTGAATCTGTCCCCAGGTCTCATTCTGTCGCCGGCCGAACAGTTTCGGATACCAATATTGAATCCCGGCGAAAATGCCAAAGAGCGAACCGCCGAACAGAACGTAGTGGATGTGCGCCACGATGAAATAGGTATCGTGGATAAAGACATCCGCGGGAGCGGCGGCCATAAATATGCCGCTCAGCCCGCCAACAACGAATGTCGCGACGAAGGCCAGGGCGTGCAGCATCGGCACCGAGAAGGTGATACTGCCTCGCCAGAGCGTGCCGAGCCAGTTAAATGTTTTAATAGCGGATGGTACCGCAATAACGATCGTCGAAAGCATAAAGGTTGTGCCGAGCAGCGGGTTCATACCCGACTGGAACATGTGGTGTCCCCAGACAATGAAGCCGAGGAAGGCAATCGCCATAATCGCGAAAACCATCGCTTTGTAACCATAAACTGGTTTACGGCTGAATGTTGCAAGAACATCCGACGCCACACCCATCACGGGCAGCAGCATGATGTACACCGCCGGGTGTGAATAAAACCAGAAAAGGTGCTGGAAAAGGATCGGCTGACCGCCGCCGTTATTCGGGTAGTCGGCGACGACCCATCCTTCGGGTATGAAAAAGCTCGAATGGAAGAACTGGTCGAAAAAGAGAATGGCAAGATCCGCGGCAAGTACCGGAGTGCCCAGCGCCGCGAGAATCGCCGTGATGAACAAGGCCCAGACCGTCAGAGGCATGTCGAACATTTTCATTCCGGGAGCGCGCTTATTCAGGACGGTTGCGATATAGTTAACCGCGCCGAGGATTGAACTGAATCCGACAAAGAACACCCCGATGGTCCACATATAGTGCCCAAACCCTCCTATCACGCTTAAGGGTGGATAATGCGTCCATCCGGCCGCCGCCGCTCCCGATTCGTGAAAGAAGCCGATCATCAGGAAGAATGCCGCCGGAGGCACCAGCCAGAACGAGAACATGTTAAGTGTTGGAAAGGCCATGTCGTCGGTGCCGATCATCAGGGGAATACACAGATTCCCGAAAAAACCGACCGCCAACGGGATAATCACCAGGAAGATCATCACCGAGGCATGCATGGTGGTCATCTGCATAAAGAAGCCCGGCTGCACAACGCCGTCCGACACAAAACGATCCGACAGCATACTGCCGATTAAGGGCAGCGCCTCGCCGGGATACGCTAACTGCCAGCGCAGAATCAGCGCCATCGCCCCACCGACAAACAGAAAAAACAAAGCACTGCCCAAAAACTGCTTTGCAATTGTCTTGTGGTCTGTCGAAAATATATACTTGCGAATGAATGATTCGTGATGTTCATGATCATGCTCGTGACCATGGCCGTGTTCTTCAACCGGACTAGTAACTACAGCTTCCATAAATTCATTGCTCGTAGTTGATGTGAGACGTTTAATTGCGCCGACGCAAAATTCCCCATTTCCACATGCGGGCGTCTGGCCTTAATGCGCCGCTTCTTCTTCCGTAACAGACTCTTCCACAACAATTTCTTCTTCTGCCGCTTCAGTACTTTCAGCAGCGGGAGAGGCAACTTCCGCCGTACTGTTTTCAGGCTGCAGGGATGCGGTTACCGCATCATACTTGCCCTGCAGCCAGGTATTGTAGTCTTCTTCCGATTGCATATTCACGACGCCGCGCATGGCATAGTGACCGCTGCCGCACAACTCCGCGCAGGCCAGTTCATACTTACCCGCTTTGAAGCAGTCGAACCACACGTCGATCCACAATCCCGGAACGGCATCGTTCTTGATTCGAAAATTCGGCAGAAAGAAGCTGTGCAGCACATCCACCGAAGAAAGATGTACTACAATCATTTTGTTAATAGGCAGGTTAAACGTGTTCTGAACGACAAGATCGTCTTTGCCGTTCGGATCCTTGGGGTCGATGCCGAAGGGGTTGCTGCTGCTCATTTCGGCCGGAATCTTGTCGCCGAATACGCCATCCGGTCCCGGGTAGCGGATATGCCACAGGAACTGCTGTCCCATCACATCGATCTCGACATCGGCCTGCGGCACCTTGTCCTGGTATTTCATCCGCGTCCAGAGATCATCGCTGTAAAAGCCAAGACCCGCAAACAAGACTGTCGGCAATAAGGTCCAGACAAATTCAACAAGGTTGTCACCATGGAAATGATAAGCGCGGACACCTTTTTTGCGGCGGTATTTGATCAAAAAGACGAGTAAAACAACATTAACAAGGACGAATATTCCGACACAGATGTAATAGATTAATGCAAACAGCTCATCGTGCTCGATTCCGACGCTGGATACATTCTCCGGAAAATAATCTAGCATAATTGATCCGCAAGGAATAAGAATGATTGACTGCTGATTCGCAACATTTCACGCTGTCTGCCGGCCCTGACGGCCATGGCGAAACAATTACTCACTACCGGCAACGGCTCCCGCTTCGGCAAGCACTTCGGCCTCGGTATAGGGATTGAGGCGGTTAAGTGTCTCTTCCCGAATAGCGCTTACCATCGCTTCGTCGACGCCGGGCGCGGAATTGCCCCAGGAGCTGCGCACGTAGGTAAGCACGTCGGCGATTTGTTTATCGCTGAGATCGTCTTTGAAAGGCGTCATAATACCATTGTAATCAACGCCGTTACGATTGATGGATCCTCTGAATCCGTGCAGCACCAGGCGGATGGGAATTTGTTCGTTGCCCTGGGCAAATTCGGAGCCTATCAGCGAGGGATACACGCCTTCAATCCCCTGCCCTCCGCCCTGATGGCAGGCAGCGCATTTCTGCGCAAATACCACCGCTCCAGGGCCGCCCGCAGAACCGCCGCCGCCCGAGCCGCCGTCAAGACCGGGCGGATCGATCCAATAAGGTTCATCTTCCGGGCCGGTGAAAAAACCCTGGCAATTAGACATCAGAATGACGAGAATAACAGTCGTAACTACACCGAAGGCAATGCGAACTATTGGGTACATACAATGTAATTTTGGAGAATATACGGCCCCTCTTTCTTAACAGCGGGCTTTAAAACTACATAATTTCCTGCTTGATGTCACAAGCAAAAAGTGACAGTCTCCCGAGGGACTGTCACTTTTTCAATCTTGCTATGCCGCCTGTCCGGAATCTAGTATCACCGGTTTCGTTCGTTCGATTTTGTCTTGAATCGTCATGAGTGCCTTAACAACCGCTTCGGGTCTTGGCGGACATCCGCCCACGTACACATCGACGGGCAAAAACTGGTCGATGCCCTGTACGACCGGGTAAGAACGAAACATTCCACCCGTTGAAGTACAGACCCCCATCGCTATCACCCACTTGGGGTCCGGCATCTGATCGTAAATCTTGCGCACCACCCAGGACATCTTGTATGTCACTGTACCGGCGACGATAAGCAAATCGGCCTGACGCGGCGAGAAGCGAAACACTTCCGAACCAAATCGGGCAACATCGGTTTTAGGGCCCGCGAGGGCCATCATTTCGATACCGCAGCAGGAGATGCCGAGCGGCATAGGCCAGACGGCGTTCTTTTGTCCCCACTGTATGAGCGAATCAACCGTAGTCGTTAAAAATCCATCACGCTCGAGCGTGTTCATCAGTCCCATTCCAGGGCTCCTTTCTTGACTACATAGATGTATCCCGCAAAGAGCATAACCATAAACAGAACCATCGCGATATATCCCTGAAGGCCAAGCTGCTTAAACTGCACGGCCCAGGGGTACATAAAAACGATCTCGATATCAAAAATGATGAAGAGCATCGTCACGAGGTAAAATTTCACCGTGAAACGCTCGTGCGCGGTACGCAAGGGCTGCATTCCGCTTTCATAGGTGGTCAGTTTTTCTTTGTTGAGACGTCGCGGCCCGAGAAATTCATGAAGTTTGAGCATTATCAGCCCGAACACCAGGCCTACGACAGTTGTAACAAATAAGGGAATGTATGCGTTGAATGCGTCTGCGTGTTCAGCCATTGCCAGCCCTATAGGCGTTGATATTGCTGTTTCGGAGGAAAACCGCAGCCCCATTCGCCGCTGTAGCTTCTCCCGTCCGAGCGCCTCTCACAATCTTTTCAATTTACGCAGCCTAGGGCTTATATCCAATAATTTCCACCTTGATTGTTTCATTCTGAAACACGCTCGGCATTCAAGAACGGGAAGCCTGAAGACCGACTGATCGTGCCTAGGAGCGGCGCAACCCTTGCAGGGCCTGAGCATAGCGCCGGCGGATTGATTCGTGATTCCGATGGCGGCCGTCGCGTACCAGCCATTCGCCGCGGCGGAGCGTGCCCAGCAGTGCGCCGGCATCGCAGGCGTAGATACGCGCCGAGGTCCAGCGCGCCGGATTGTCCTCCTGCAGCAACGGATGCCGGGCGTCCAGTACGAGGGCGTCAAAGGCATCGCCCGGAGTGAAACCCGCCTCGCCGTTTTCACCCAAAGCCCTGCGACCGCCGCCGACACTTTCCCGGAAAGCAAGGGCTCCGCTATCGTCCCCGGGCATTCGAGCCAGGATGTTACGTTTCCGCTTCAGCAGCCGCTGACCGTAGTCCAGCCAGCGCAGCTCTTCCATCGGACTCAGCCCGATATGACTGTCGCTGCCGATTGCCCAGCTTCCCCCGGCGGCGCGATAAGCAAGGAAAGGAAAGAATCCATCGCCCAGGTTGGCTTCCGTCGACGGACACAAAACGACCGTCGCGCGCCGTTCCGCAACAGCGCTAAGTTCGGCGGCCGAACAATGCGTGGCGTGCACAAGAAAATAGCGTTCATCAACGGAAAAGTTATCGACGAGCCATTCCACCGGCCTGTAACCGTAGAATGCCTTGCAATTCTCCACTTCCCTGATCTGTTCGGCGATGTGGATGTGCCGCGGCAATTCCGCCGGAGCCTGCTTGAAAATCTGCCCGATGTCCGCGGCGCTGGCGGCCCGCAGCGAATGAACGCCGGTGCCGAGCCGGGCGTCCTCATACGAACCGACGGCGCGCCCGGAAGCGTCAAGCAGGCGAAAGTACTCGTCCGGCGTTCATTCGCTGCGGGCCGCCAGCGCCGCGGACATCGGGCAGATTTTCAAGCAGGCTCCGGC
>JANQRB010000019.1 GCA_028284775.1 Candidatus Kapaibacterium sp.
ATATCTATGTCTATACCGGCCTGATGAAGTTTCTGGATAACGAAGCATCGCTGGCCGGGGTGCTGGGTCACGAGATCGCGCACGCCGAGCATCGCCACAGCACCAAGCGGATGACCAAGGCTTACGGCTACCAGCTTCTGCTCTCCGTGATTCTCGGCGAGGATCCGGATCAGGCGGCGGTGCTGGCCGGAAATTTGTTTTCGGGCCTGGCGCTGCTGCACAACAGCAGAGAAGACGAAAGCGAATCCGATCGCTCATCCTTCGAGTATCTGCAGTCGACGCGCTGGTATCCCGGCGGTGCGATGTATTTTTTCGAGAAAATTCAAAAGAGACAAAAAAGCAGCGGCGGCGCTTTTGAACGCCTGCTTTCAACGCATCCGCTGCCGCAGGATCGGGTCGATGCATTTCGCAAAATGATCAGCGCCGCCAATCTGCCCAAGCCGAGCGAGGCCAATCTCTTCGCGAAGAAGTATCGTCAGCAGCTACAAAAAATACCGCCGAGTGTTACAAAGGGAAAGTGACGCTGAGAGCGGCACTGAGGCCATTGCCGCGCATTGAAGTGTATCCGCCGCAAAAATCTCCTGATCTACGCCGATGCCCTCGGCACTAGCTGCGGTCGTTATTCGTCGGCCGCTTGTTAGTGTCGTGAGTCCGGCGCTTCAGCGTTGCGCAGCTCCGGCCAGCTGAATTCATCGACCAATGGAGGCCTTGAGCAATAGCATATGACCGTACGGGAAAAATTGAAAGCGATTCAGTCGCGCAATCAGTCGCGCCTGTGCATTGGCCTGGATACGGACCTACGTCGCCTGCCCGCACATCTGCGTGAGCGGGAAAATGCCGTTCTGGATTTTAATCTTGCCGTCATCGAGCAATGTTCGTCCATGGCCTGTGCATTTAAGATCAACCTTGCGTTTTATGAAAAGCTGGGCGCGCGCGGCTTCGAAATCGTCCGAGAAACTCTGGCGGCAATCCCCGACAATATCGTGAGTATTGCCGATGCCAAACGCGGCGACATAGGTAATACTTCCAGTGCCTACGCAGAGGCATTTTTCGGTAGTTTCGGCTTCGATGCACTGACAGTCAGTCCCTACCTGGGACGGGATTCGGTTGCGCCTTTCTTGGCCTACCCCGACAAACTTGTTTTCGTTCTGGCCCTGACCTCGAACAGCGGCTCGTCGGATATTCAACGTCTGCTAGCCGGGGGCAAAGCCGTGTATCAGCACGTTATCGATGAAGCCCGAACCTGGACCGATCATGACAACATCGGATTTGTCGTTGGAGCAACCCATCCGGCCGAATTGGCCGGCATTCGGCAGCAGATTCCCGACAGTATTTTGTTGATACCCGGTGTCGGCGCTCAGGGCGGCGACGTTGCAGCTACCATGCGGGCCAATGCAGCCGGACCGGCCCTGGTAAACGTCTCGCGCGGCATTCTTTATGCCGACGGCGATCAGGACTTTCCCGCTAATGTCTATCAGGCTGCCAGACAGTTTCGCGATCTGATTGGCGCCGAATCTGCAGCGCATTCGGATGATGCCGACAGATTTCGTGCACCGTGAACTTCGGTTGCATTGAAAGGGGGCAGAGTCCTTCTCGAGAGTTCAGCCGCCTGATAGAAAAGTTTGATTTGACGGCAGGTTACGTCCGATGGTGGCGGTTGAAGGGTACTCCTCAGTGATAATGTTCGTGAGGGCTTATGAAGCTGGAAAAAGGAAACTATCCGGTAGCCAGCGTAAAGAATGTTCAATGAAGCAAATTGGTGAATAATGCCTGGAAGCGTGCCAGAGTTATTACAGTAAATAGAGCTTTAAAATGGCAAGGAAGGGATCCCCACTGCCACGAGATCCCTCCTCACCATGTTTCAAGTATCGTTCGATTAAAGTCGCGACAAAGAGCTACTTTCTCGCGCTCTCTAATCTCGCGGAAACCCAAAACAGATTTTGATTTTTTCTTTGTCCGTTACAATGCTCAAGAACGGCAAAATTTTTGTGTTGCTCAGTTTTCGATGGTTGATTTACTTGTCTCTTCGTTCCTAATCAATTCTGATGAGTGTTGAACGTTTTGGTACTGCCTGTTAACATTAATGGTAGTTTATCTTGGAATTACGATTTTTGTGGAATCGTGTTTGTGTATTGATGTTGCGTTTTTGAGCTACTTTTTTCGGTATCTGTTTCACGCATAACCATTAACGTCTTTAACTGGATGCAATTTACGTTAATAACAAAAACTGGTCAATCGGAGAAAGTCTGATTTTTAACTCAGAATTATTCTTAGTGAGGCATAGGGAATTTCCTTAGGGGCTTATAGGGAAAATCCTTAGAGTATTTCTCGGAGCAATCATTGTATTTGTAATATGGCCAAGTGCCGCCATTCGCTCTCTTTACAGAGTTCGCAGGGAGATTCCGGACCGTAGATTTTGGGTTGCTTGCGGAGCCTGGGGCTGGATCGAATTAAGACCGACAACGGCCAATCAGGGCACCAGCCGGTGAGTGATTAAACTGTTCGAAGAGCGCATCGATGTAGCTATGCTCCGAACTGAGAGCAGCTAATGACAAATTATCAATCGGCGTTAAGAAATCAGTACCCTGGAACACTCAGCGACGGACAATTATTTTGCCGATAAAACCATCGTATGGTGTTTCTACAAAGTAATAGTAGGCCCCGAGCGGCAATTGCGATGTGTCGAACTCGACCCGCCCGCTGCCATGTAAATGAAATGAGGAACGCAGCAGCTCGGCCACTTTTCGTCCTTCCAGGTCATGGACCGTCAGACTAAGCGGGCTGTCGTATGCGATGGAATAAGAAATAACGGTAAAATCAGTGCAGGGATTGGGATAATTGTCTGCCCGAAGAAAGGAGTTGACCGGAAAGGAGTGCACGTTGACTGCCTTAGGGCTTGCATACTCTACCAGTCCGCTTTCGTGCAGGCTATTGGCCGCCTCAAGACTGTTATCCTCAGGGGCGACGACGATTTCAATCTGCTTCGGATCATCCTGATCACGATTGACGGCGACGACCTTGGTATTGCTCTCTGCGAGAAAGGCCAGCACCTCATCCATACTGGCAGCACTGCTCAATTTCAGCTCAACACGGTTACCGAAATAGATCGGTTGATCGTTGTTATTGCGATACACCTGATGCGCTGCCGCTACACTGGGCAGAGATCGTAATTCGGCGATAATATCCTGCAATCGCGAGTTGTCGCGAATAAGAGTCAGATCTATGGGATACACGACCGCGTTGGCGTCATCGAGAAGATCGACATCGTTGGGCAGAAGCAAACCATCGATTTCGCGAGCAACAGCCCGCTTGCCTTCGGCATCCACAATGCCGTTAAACATCACGAAAATTTCGAGCAACGTCGGCGAGATCTGGACGGGCTGTCCCTTGGGATTGTAGATAAAAGCATCCGTCGCAGACTGTGGAAATAGACCTGCGCCGGTACAAAAAAACATGAGAGCCGCCAAGCTCATTACCCCGGTACACCTAACTATTGCACGCATTGAATGATCCTCTGAACAATGTGAGAATCGCATTACGCTGCTTCGGCAGGGAGGCAGCAGTTCTCGCCACAGGTCTGCTGCGCCAGCATTGCCTCACGTAACGCTCTGAGCGGCCTGGCGATAATTTACATTATGCCACAGGCGATTGCAATTGCTTTTTGCAAAATGTTGGCGACTGATCTGTTTTTCCGAAAATCAACAGTTCAGACTTAATGAATAGGGTTTCATTCTGAGCAAAGGGGACAATATGATAATGAATCCTCATTCATCACCTTTCTGCCGCCCAGGCTATCCGAAACCTAGTCAAACGGATCCGTGAATCGCCGAAAATGGGTCTAAATCGTACCTTTTTCGACAGGGGCGCATATGTTTCGCGCAAAGTGGTTCAGCAGCAAAGACGATGAATTCCGCTTGAAATATCGATGAATCATGCTTGAATATTCCGTGAATATCTTTTCATATCCGGTTAATTGTCAATTGAACGAAGCGGCAATAGTTTGCATTCGTCAAACAGCGATGCTGTTGACATTCTGTAAAATGCTGTATAGGCAAACGTTGGCATGAATTTTGAGTTATCAGCTAGGTTTCTGAGCCTTACAGTGGTTTGTGGAACAATGCAGGAGTAGTACTCTTAGATGGAGCCAAGTAGATTTCGAATGCGGCGCAAACGAATCGTAAAAGCCGCAATGTTCATGGGCATTTTGCTGAGCATATTATCGTTTGGATTGTTGGTTGAAGCTCATGAAGTGTTAGATGTAGAGCGCGCGGCCGAAGCACAGGAATTGATTGATACATTTGCCGTCAGGCCACTGCCTCGCGCTGAAGAGTTGTCGCCCGCCCCGGAATTGGAAGAGGCGACCTTTGTTGAAAACGGTATAGCATCATGGTATGGTCCTAAATTTCATGGACGGCGTACCGCCAACGGCGAACGTTATGACATGTATGCTTATACCGCGGCGCACAAAAAATTGCCTTTCGGAACGATTTTGCGTGTGTCCACCCCTGACAACGACAAGAATGTCCTGGTGCGCGTCAATGATCGTGGTCCCTACATTCGCGGTCGGATTATCGATCTGTCGAAACGTTCCGCTGAGGATATCGGCGTCCGGTTGAAAAAAGTTCGGATTGAGGCCTTTCTGCCGGTTCGGCGCAGCAAAGCGGAGCATCTGCCGGATTCCGCCGCGGCGCCTGTGACTTTGCTGACTTTCAATTCGGCAAACGAAGCGGTGCAAGGGCTGGAGCCCGACTCGGTGCTGGTCGCCGGTCGCAACTTCTCCGAAGTGATGCGTCGCTGGGAGGCGATGCGAGTATCGCAATCCGATCTGTATTTCACGGTTGTGCAGCCTACCGATGATGAAGCTCTAAAGACTGCGCGCAAGTGGATTCGCAGGCATCGCGGAACGCCTCACTATGAGTATCGTATCGTAAGCGTGAGGCAAAGCGAACCCGTCGTAACGGTCGAACCGGCTGAATTGATGAAGACATCAATACTCTGATTCTTTTCGACTGAGCGATTTGGCCTGCTGAAACTCTTTACCGCTGTCCCCAAACCGGGTCAGCGGTTTTTTATTGCCCACTGGTCAATTTTAGCCTGACTTTCGCTATTTTGCGACCATGAAAAGGGCAAACTTCAGCCTTGTCATTCTACTCTTCTCCTTGTTGATCGGTCTGCTGCCCGCCTGTGTTGCGCCCGTTCGTAATGAGTTGTTTCCCGACGCCGATTCGCAGGGTTCATCATCGGACAAAGAAGAAGTATCACTGCGGCCACCCGATATCGAGGGAATCGAGACGCTCGCTTCCGAGCCCCGAGACACGCTTGTCATCGAGTATGGTCAAGAGCCGGAACAGCCGCAAGAGGCTGCCGTCGAAAATGAGATTATCGCAGGAATGGCCGCCGATGACGCTCCTGATCTGATGCAGGAATTTGAGGAAGCTCTGGCGAAGTTTGACGAAGGTCGCTACGACGAGGCCTGTTCTTTTTTCGATCTGCTCGGGGAAACGCTGCCCGAAGAGGATTCCCTGCGGTATGAAGCATTGTTTATGGTTGCCGAGTGTTCCTTTATTCGCAATCAACTTGGCCTGGCCGGCAGTCGTCTCGATGCGCTGTATCGTGACCCAGCCGTTCCGGACGGTGTCCTGGAGAAAGTGATGCTGCGTCTTGGCCAATCCTATTGTCTCAATGGCGAAACCGCAAAAGCCGAGGACATATTCAATCGATTCACGGTTGTCTTTCCCGAATCAGTATATATGCCGTTGGCTACCTGCGACAGCGTGGATTAATCCGGAAAGCCCCTGATTAGTTTTCTTCCTTGTTCGTATCGGGAGTGGGGGCCTCATCCTTGCACTGCTGGCTGAAGTACCAACGCGCCGCGAGCAGCAGCACGACTACGACGAAAATACCGGTGATTGTTTTGCCGTAACTGCTGAGATAGAATTGTATCTCCCGCCAATTGTCACCTGCCAGAGATCCGATATACACCAGGAGACCATTCCAGAGCAGGGCGCTGCAAGCGCTCAGCAAAACGGTCTTCGCCAGCTGCAAGCCGGCAAGACCGGCGAAAAAGGATATGATCGCACGGGTTCCGGACAGAAAGCGGTTGACGACAATCAGGCCATAGCCATACTTCTGAAACCAGCTTTGAACCTTGCTCAGCATGCTATGCGAGCCGAAGGGCAGGCGACCCGAATGCAGCATTTTTTTGCCCGAGCTGAGACCAATCCAATACATAAGCAAAAATCCGAGCAGGCTGCCGGCCGAGGAGCTCAGGATCAAGGGCAGCCATCCAACCGTTCCCAAGCCAACCAGCGTGCCGCAAAATACCAGGAGAATGTCGCAGGGCGCCGGGGGAAACACGTTTTCAGTGAATGTTATCGCGGCGGCAAAAATCAGAATGCCTGTTGGAGGCAGTCCTTGCAAAAAAATGATAATGTCTTCGATCATACTTCAATTCCCCTTGCTTCAGTCCTGAGTTGACTGCCCCGACAACATTGGCTCAACAGCTTACAACGCAGGATTGCCGCCCTTGTTGTCCGGCGTCCGCGTGAGCATTCCCGGCGGTCATTGCCCCGGCCGATAGGGTATGACGAGCGATATGGCGGCTCCAGCCGACATTGAACTCCACTTCGGTTTTGTTGACTGGCAAATGCTTCCTAAATTTGTAGGCTGTACATACATCGTGCAATCTGAGAGTTCTACTAATCAAAATGTAGTTTAGCGAGAATGAAAACTGCTCCTGCCAATGCATACGCGTTGATTCTCGGGGTCTCAAGCGGCTTCGGACGTGCCTGCGCTCTTTCACTGGCCAAAGAAGGGTACCACATATTCGGCGTTCACTTCGACCGCGCAGCCGGAATGAAGCAGGCAGAAGATACCAAAGCGGCCATCGAACAAGAAGGGGTGTACGCGGAATTTTTTAATGTCAATGCGGCGGATGCCGACCGGCGCGCCGGCGTGTTGCAAGCCATCAAAACACATTTTGAAGGCCGCGAAGACGCTACCGTTCGAATGCTCGTTCATTCGCTTGCCTTCGGTACCTTACTACCCTTTGTTTCCAAAAACGACGGCCAAAGAGTTATTGCCCAGCGACAAATTGAAATGACGATGGATGTCATGGCCAATTCGCTGGTTTACTGGACGCAGGATCTGTTCCAGGCCGGGCTGTTGAAACACGGCGGACGCGTTTTGGGCATGACAAGCGCAGGCGCGCACCGTGTGTTGCCCATGTACGGCGCGGTATCGGCCGCCAAGGCTGCATTGGAGTCATATATTCGCCAGCTGGCGCTCGAGCTAGGCCCCTTCGGCATAACCGCCAACTCAATCCGTGCCGGGGTCACCGTCACTCCTGCGCTGGCAAAAATTCCCGGTAATGAACAGATTCGATCGAATGCCTTAATGCGCAACCCGGCGCATCGGCTTACTGAGCCCGAGGATGTCGCCCGCGTTGTCACCATGCTGATGCGAGATGAGAGCCAGTGGATTAACGGCACGGTAATCGGTGTCGATGGCGGCGAAGATGCGGTCGATCTGACCTGGTGGGAAGTGGACTCCTGAGGGCGAAACCGCCGATTGAAACAATAAAAAACGCCGGCATCGCTTGCATCGATCCGGCGTTATAGTTTGTAGCGAATATCAGTATCCGGCGCTCAGCGTTGCTCCGATTGTGCGATTCTCGTTGAAGCTCATCCAAAGGGCTGCCGAGACCTCTGCACGGCTTTACTATTGAACAACGCTGATCATCCTCACCGACTTACATCTTCTCCCAGGTGCTCAGTGTTTCAGCCAGCAGGCGAACACCGACGCCTGATCCGCCTTCGGGTTTATAGCTCGAAGCCTTAGGCAGAATGGCTGTTCCGGCGATGTCCAGATGCACCCAGGGATAGTCACCCGTAAAATGTTTGAGGAAGAGTCCGGCCGTAATGGATCCTGCCGGCCGGCCGCCGACGTTGCGCGCATCCGCCACGCTGCTCCTGAGCTGTTCTTCATATTCTTCGTACAGCGGTAGTTCGCAAACATATTCATTGCTGCGTCCGGCGGCCGTTTTAAGACGCTGCTTGAGGATGTCGCTGGTTCCCATCATACCGCTTGTAACATGGCCAAGCGCCACCATACAGGCACCAGTCAACGTCGCAAGGTCGATGACGGCCTGCGGCTTGTACCGCGCGGCATACAGCAATGCGTCGGCCAGAATCAGGCGTCCTTCCGCATCGGTGTTATCCACCTCAACGCTAGTGCCGTTGGAATAGGTAATGATATCGCCCGGCAGTGTCGCCGAACCGCTCGGCATGTTATCTGTTGCCGGAACGAGCGCGACAATATTAACTTTTAACTTGGCCTTCGCTACGGCGACCATCGTGCCGATGACTGTTGCTGCACCGTGCATATCGGCCTTCATCGCAGCCATGCCCGGCGCCGGTTTGAGCGATATTCCACCTGTATCGAAGGTTACGCCTTTGCCAACCAGGACAACAGGCGCTTCGTTGCGTCGTCCGCCCTTGTAGTCCATAATAATGAAGGCGGGCGGGTTGCTGCTACCTTTATTAACTGCCAGCAGGCCGTGCATTTTCAGACTTGTAATCTTGCGTTTGTCGAGAACGGTGACTTTGAAACCAGCGCTTTTGCCGAGCTGTGTTACACGTTCCGCCAGCGTCTCCGGGTAGATTTCATTGGCTGGCGCATTGGCCAGATCACGGGCGACGGTTACGCCCTCGCAATACTGCAGCGCTCGCTGACCGCCGGGCTTGGCCGCATTAAGCAGGGCCTTGTCATCGCTGAACAAGGTCAGTTTTTGCAGACGGAATTGGCGCTCGTCTTCGTCTGAAATATACTTGTCGAACTTATAAAGGCTCAAGACAATGCCCTCGACGCTCGCTTGCGCGACGTCGAAGGCGAGCATATTCTGAAGCTGAGACAGGTAAAGAGCACAGTGCTTCAGTTCAAAACGGGCGGCTTCTTTCGCTGCCTGGGCGGCTGCGACGCGAATTCGTTCCATAGAAAGCTGATCGGCTTCGCCGAGTCCGCTGAATATCAGTCGCGGCGTCACGCCGTCTTGATTCGTGTACGCAATGGTGCAGGATTTGCGCTTACCACGAAAATCACCGGAATCCAATGCCGCTTTTGTACCGGGAAACAAATCAAGTACGGCCTGTTTCTGCTTTTCAAACAACGCTTTGTCTTCAAAGAAAAAGAAAATAATGGCATCACTCTTTATTTTGCCCGCCGTTTGATTCAAAAACGAAAGTCGCATTCCCCATCCTGCATTTTTGTGTCGAAAACAAATCAAAAGGAATTTAAAATCGCCAAAATACGATTAATTTCGTAATTTTGACAAAATATTCCGAGCAGGTTTTCTGTCTGGAAAAGGCGGCCACCCTGGTGTAAACGAAGGCCCGGCATATTAAACAGACGCCTGTTGTTTGTAGCGGCAAGCCGCCTGCTGCCCGCCCTCTGACGACATGATTCCCAAGCCTGCCGACCTGTACAGGAAAGTATCAATTAAGCTTAAGGATCGCATGAGCGCATTTTCGCTGGAACGCATACGCAGTGAAATCGAGCATTCGATAGATGTTAAACAAAAGGTCCTTGCCGAGTGTCTGCCACAGATCCAGTCTGCCGGGCAAGTGTTAATCGATGCGGCGCAGCGGCGCGAAATCCTGTTGTTCTGCGGCAACGGCGGCAGCGCATCCGATAGTATTCACATGGCCACCGAGCTGGTTGTCCGATTACGATCGGCCATTAATCGAGCCGCGATTCCGGCCATTGCACTACCGGCAGATTCCGGCGCCCTCACTGCCGCCGGCAACGACTACGGTTTCGACCAGGTGTTTGCGCGGGGGGTTGAAGCATTTGGCCGCCCCGGCGGCGTCCTGATCGCCATTAGCACCAGCGGCAATTCGCCCAATGTTCATAATGCGGCGCTGCAGGCCCGCAAGCAGGGTCTGAAGGTCATTGGTCTGCTCGGCGGCAGCGGCGGCACGCTGCTTGAGCTTTGCGATACCGCCGTCCTCGTTCCGAGCAGGATTACCCACCATATCCAGGAAGCACACATCACCATTGGTCACATCTGGTGCGCTATGATCGAGGAAGCGCTCTTTCCGGACTTGTTCAGCGCAAAGAGTGATCCGGCCTGATGACCGTCAGCAAGCGTCTCCGGCACATCGCACAAGCCGTGCCGCGCAATAGACGCGTGGCCGATATCGCCTGCGATCACGCGCTGCTGAGCGCCTGGCTGGTAGAGCAGGAAATCGCCTCCAGCGTCATCGCGGGCGAACTGCGCGCCGGTCCTTTTGCGGCAGCCTGCCGAACGGTCCGTGAGCGGTCCCTGGCAAAGGCCATTGAAGTGCGACTGGGCGATGGATTGTCGATCCTGAGACCGGCGGAAGTCGAAGTAGTAATACTCGCGGGGATCGGCGGCCCTTTAACGGCTGCCATTCTCGAACGCGGTCGAAGCTCATTGAGGGGCGTCGAGCGTCTTGTGCTGCAACCTTCTTCGTCGCCCGCGCGTCTGCGGGCCTGGCTCTGCGCCAACAATTGGGAGCTTGAAACGGAATCACTGGTCGACGACGGCCCGTTTATTTACGATCTTCTGACCGCCAAGCCAGGCGACGGCGTTCGGCCATACCGCGATCAAAAGTTCCCGCGCCATGTCCTTCTGGAGCTCGGCCCTTTTCACCTGCGCGCAGCATCGCAGCTATTCTTACGCCGATGCCGCAACCAACGCCGTTTCACGGCCGGCATCGCAAGCGAGCTGCGCAAGAGCAAGAGCCAGGCGGCCGAACACAAACTGAAGATTGTTGAGGAATTGCTTGCAAGCCTTGATATCATCCTGGCTGACAATGACTGATATCGCCAGACTGGCTTCCGGAATCGATCGATGCAGATATGGTGGATTCACGCGCGCGCTTTGTTTAAGCGCCTCGCTTTACTTTTCTTTTTCAAACAATGAATTCTGTGTCGGCTTCGAGGGTTGGTAGCCGAAATGTTTAAATGCCAGCGGCGTCGCTTCACGTCCGCGCGGTGTGCGCTGCATAAATCCCTGTTGAATCAGGAATGGTTCATAAACCTCTTCCAGAGTGCCTGCTTCTTCGCCGACGGCTACGGCAATGGTGTTTAATCCCACCGGGCCGCCGGAAAACTTTTCGATGATCGCCAGCATAATGCGTTTATCCATTTCATCGAAACCGTATTCATCCACTTCAAGGGCGGACAAGGCTACGTCGGCAATAGCTTTTGTAATGGTGCCGTCGCCTTTTACCTCGGCGAAATCGCGGGTGCGTCGCAACAGACGGTTGGCGATTCGTGGCGTACCTCGCGAACGACGGGCGATTTCGTGAGCGCCTTTTTCCTGAATCGGCGTACCCAGGATCATCGCCGAGCGTTCGATGACTTGCTGCAGCTCCCCGGCCCCGTAGTAGTCCAGGCGGTTAATGACGCCGAAGCGCGAGCGTAAGGGCGCCGTGAGCAAACCGGCCCGCGTCGTAGCGCCGACAAGAGTGAAGCGGGGAAGGGATAACTGAATCGAACGGGCCGAAGGACCTGAATCAATCATGATGTCCAGTGTATAATCTTCCATCGCCGAATAAAGATATTCTTCCACAACCGGCGAGAGACGGTGAATTTCGTCGATAAATAATATGTCGCGTTCTTCGAGGTTGGTGAGCAGGCCCGCTAGGTCGCCCGGCTTTTCAAGCACCGGCCCCGACGTGACTTTAATATCGGCCTGCATCGCGCCCGCTATAATATGCGAGAGCGTTGTTTTACCCAGTCCCGGCGGTCCCGTCAGCAAGACGTGATCCAGGGCTTCACTACGATTATTCGCCGCCTGGATAAATATCTGCAGGTTCGCGACAATCTTGTCTTGACCGACAAAATCCGTAAAGTTCGCCGGGCGCAATGAGCGCTCTAATTCTTCCTCGTTGAGATTGTGCGGATTTGTTAACTCTGATGAGCGTTCCTGTGAATCAGCCATAGTGTCGGTTGATATTTTAGACATTCCCTCGCTTCGTCCGGGTTTATACTAAACCGCCGCCAAGATCGGCAAAGAAAAATGCGGGCTCTGTCGGACTTCCGAACGACAGCCGACCAGCCTCAAATATACGGCAATCGGCAGGATAACGGCTAAAAAAACGGTCTCGGCTCGCAGTGGCCGGGCCACGCGGCGCCGGCATAAATCGCTGCATAGCGCGAAAAAAGTCGACGACGGGATAGTAAATGACAGTCTTAAGTTTTATGTGCCGGGAGGATTGCCGGAATGTTGTCGGTGGCGGCGCACGATGCCGGGAGAGTCGATTGTCGGACTCAATCGTCGCGCATCGCTTTGATAGGGCAGTGCCGCCGGCCGTTGTGAATGCAATCGCGCTGACATGGCTCGGCATACATACGCACCAGGGCGTTGGGGTACTTGGCTGTCAGCTCGCCCTGAATGTGTTGTTCGATGGTGAAGGCCTGCTCCAGCGTACAATCAAAGGGCAGGATCACGTCGAGCTCCATAAAAAGTTCATTGCCGCTACGCCGCGTGTGAATACTCTTGAATTCACAGATGCGCGTGATATTGGCGCCGATGACGGAAATGATATCCAGTTGCACATCTTCCGGCAGCCGCTGATCGAGCAGCTCGGCAAGAGAGCGACGCATCTGTCCCAGCGGCGAGGCGAAAGCGGTCACAGCGATCGTCAGGGCGCTGACAACGTCAATCGCCCGTGCCAGCAAATAGTGATCGGCTACAGCGGGAATCATACCGATGAGTGAGCTCAACAGGAGTATCAGACCGGTCAGAGCCAGAGTTCGGCGTCGCGCGGCGTCGCGCAGCAGTTCATCGCGTTGGAAGAGTTGGGCGGCCATTGTCTGCCGGCGGGCGAGGTATCGCATCGAGGCGAAAAACAGTCCGGCATAGCCGAGACGCGGCCAGGGATGGGCGATAAGCGCCGCGTGGTCAAACAGACTGAGCAGCGCGCCGATCAGGGCAAGCAGGATAATCACAGCAAGCGGCAGAGCCGTCAATACGGCGGCCAGGCTTTCATATTTGCTGTTGCTCTGCTGAGGCAGATCCGCCTGTGTCGGTCGGCTGCGGCGGTGGGCCGTCACGACCAGGGCGGCTCGGATAATATCTACGGCGGCAATCAGTGCCGTTAGCCCAACGGCAAGGGAATTGCTCGCTACAGCCAGGATCAGTCCGATCGTCGCAAGCGCGATACAGGCATACAGGCCCACCCGAAGACCAAAGTCCGGCGCTGATGTATCGAGCCAGGCAGCGCTGCCTGCTTCCCCCTGTCCCTTGTCACTCATTGCCACCCCGGCATGGCTGCTAGAACAGTTTCTGCTTAAAGTATTCCATTGTTCGCCTGAGACCCTCACGACGCTGCACCTGCGGCTGCCAGTTTAACAGACGCTGGGCCTTAGCGATATCCGGCTGACGGATTTTGGGATCGTCGGCAGGCAAGTCTTTGTGAACAATCGTACTGGAAGATGCGCTTAATTCGATAATTTCACGTGCCAGCTCCAGCATGGAAATTTCATCGGGATTGCCGATGTTGACCGGCTCCGTCTCATCGGAGAGCAGCAAACGATAAATCCCATCGATCAGATCGTCTACGTAACAAATCGAGCGTGTTTGAGCGCCGTCACCAAATACCGGAACCGGCTCGCCCCGCAGAGCATTAGTGAAAAAGGCCGGGATAGCACGCCCGTCATCAAGCCGCATCCGCGGACCGTAGGTATTGAAGATACGCACGATGCGGCAGTCGAGACCATGATAGCGATGGTAGGCCATGACGATTGCTTCGGCGAAGCGTTTGGCTTCGTCGTAGACACCGCGAATACCGATCGGATTGACATTGCCCCAATAGTCTTCCGCCTGGGGATGGACGAGGGGATCGCCGTAAACCTCACTGGTGCTGGCCAGCAGAAAACGGGCATTTTTCGCGAGGGCGAGACCCAGAGCCTTATGTGTTCCCAGCGATCCTACCTTCAGCGTTTGAATCGGCAGTTTAAGATAGTCGATCGGCGAGGCCGGCGAAGCGAAATGCAGGATATAATCCAGCTCGCCTTCCACATACATATAGTTTGTTACATCGTGATGGATAAACTGAAAACTGGGGTGTCCGATCAGGTGCGCGATGTTGTCCGGTGAACCGGTGATGAGATTGTCCATGCAAATCACATCATAACCCTGTTCAACAAAGGTCTCACAGAGGTGAGAACCCAGAAAACCCGCGCCGCCGGTTATCAACACTCTTGGCATAGTGAATGGTACCGCGCTGTAATAAATTGTCCGAATATTTGTTTAATTACGTCACGCAAAGTTAGCATTTTAGTCATAATTCCGAAATCAGCATCGATGGATCACCGGCGCTTCGGCCGGTTGACCGGACAGGCGCCGATGAATAGCTCCAGTCGCGGAAATTTTCCGATTGCTCCCAGCGTGACCGAGTCGCGACCGATGTCGCTTTACACCCTGCTGCGCTTACTGAGTCTCGATATCGTAGCCGGCTCTTTGTGCGGGGCTGCGATGGCGGTCTGGTTATGCGAGGTACGTATGCCCATGATCTGGTGGCTGCTGCTGCCGCTTTGCGTGTGGCTGGCTTATACTCTCGATCATCTGCTTGATGCCAGGAAGCTTGGCGCACTCGCGCATACCCCGCGGCACCGCTTTCATTTTACGCATTTTCACTCGCTAACGAGGACGGCAGTCGTCTTATGCCTGCTGGGGCTTGTTCTGGCGCTGTATCTGCTGCCCCGGCTCTACTTAATTGCCGGTCTTGTATTGGCGCTGCTCACCGCTCTTCATCTTGTGCTTGTCCTGCGCCTGGGCAGCCATGTCTCGCCCTGGCTGGTGAAAGAAGCGGCGGTAGCACTGATTTACACCCTTGGCATCTGGCTTTGTCCCTTTCTCAGCGCCGGGGGCGAGGCCTTTGGACTGGTGCTCTGTATTCTGCCCCTGTATTTTTTGCTGGCCCTGGCAAATCTGCTGCTGTTCGCCGTATTTGAAGTTCGCATCGACGAGCGCGACCGGCATGGCTCCTTCATCCGCGCTGTCGGCTGGCAGACCGGCCGGCGGATTGTTTCAGTAATTTGCCTGCTCGTGCTGATTGCATGTCTGCTGTTAGCCGTTGGCTTTGCCCTGGAACCGAAAGCAGTCCTGGCGGCAGCCGGTCTGGCGGCGATGGCACTGACTCTGCTCGGCATCAACTTACGTCCAGACTATTTTGCGTCGGACGAGCGTTACCGGATGCTTGGCGACGCCGTTTTCCTGATCCCACTATTGCCGGCACTCATCGGAGCACAGCTTTGAGTGAACAAGGCATTGCCGCAGGGTTTTCGCGGCTGGCGCCCTTCTATGACGCCGCCGGCATGCTGATCCTGGGCGGTGCTCTCCAGCGTGCCCAATTGTGTTTTATCGGAGAAATGACGTGGAGCAAGGCGCTTATTCTCGGCGGCGGCACCGGTCTGAGTCTGAAGGCCTTGCTTCGTTCACAATCGCGCGGTGTGGTCTGCTTCGCTGAGCCGGCCCCGGCCATGCTGCGCCGCGCACGCCGCCGCGTCGCCGACCAGCCCGGCGAAAGGGTTCGCTTTGTTGCCGGCGGTATTGAATCGATTGACCCGTCCGAACAATTCGACCTTGTTTGCACACATTTTTTTCTCGATCTTTTTGCCGATTCCTCTGCCCGCGATCTGATGCGGCGTATCGATCGTCAACTGCTTCCCGGCGGCGGCTGGCATTACGCCGACTTCGAGTATCCCCGACGCGGCTTGCGACGGTGGCCGTCGAAGGCCTTTATTCAGTCGCTTTATGCGGCGTTTCGATTGTTGTGCGGCATCGAAGCCCGGCGCCTGCCGAACTGCGGCGCTCTCTTTGAAGAACTCGGATATGATATGACCGGACAATCACTGCGGGCAGGTGGAATGATCACGACACGCATTTACCGTAAACCGACGGCAAATATTGACTGAGCGCCATCCATACTGCGGCGGTACCTGCCTCTTGTTACTCGTCTTTCTCCTGAGCGCCTGCGACGACGAGCTGCTCGAGCCTGCCGGTCAGCCGACGATTCCTGTTAAAGGCTACAGCTATACAGCCTTCGGCAGCGACGACTTTTTGCTCGGCGCTTCCGTTAATGCCGTTGAGGATTTGCGTTCGCAGACCGGCTCGGATTGGCTGGCGCTCTGCCTCTTCGAATTTCAACAGACGCCTACGAGCACGGACATTCAGGCGAACTACAGCGGACTCAATCCACTGACAGGCGCGCAGTGGATGAGTACTGCGGAAAACAGAGCGATTCGAGCCGCCATCCGCGACGCGCGGCGGCAGGGAATGAAAGTGATGCTTAAACCTCAGGTAGATTTGTACGATGGTCAGTGGCGGGGAATGATTGTGCCGGACCGGGAAGGACGCTGGTTTGATTCCTATCAGCGAATGCTGCTAAAGTATGCCGTCCTCGCGGAGCAGCACCGGATCGAATTACTCTGTATCGGCGTCGAATATGTCAAGGCGACGACAGCAGACCATACGAAGCGCTGGCAAGAGTTGATCGCTGCGGTTCGCGCTGTATACTCCGGGCAACTGACTTATTCGGCCAACTGGACTAAAGGCGGCGGTGGCGGGATTCCCGAATACCGTGCAATTTCCTTCTGGCGGGAATTGGACTATGTCGGTATCAGCTTTTACGCCCCTTTGCTTCACAGTCCCTTGAGCGGCCCGCCGAGTGCCGCCGAAGCCCGTCTGCGTCTCCTGCCGATCGTCGGCGATATCGAACTGCGCGCCCGCGAGGTGGCCCGGCCGGTGCTTCTTACGGAATGCGGTATCCGTTCGCAGAAGGGCGCCCTTGCCGGTCCCTGGAGCCTCGAGATGCCGGATGTTTCCGGCGCCCGCGTCGATGAGGAAGTGCAGCGCGTCTATTATCAGGCACTGCTGGAAAGCTTCGCCACGAAATCCTGGTGCCACGGCTTTTTCTGGTGGTACTGGCAATGCGCCCCGACGGAATGGACAGCTCTGGACTATACCTGTGACGGCAAAGCGGCGGCAGCCCTTTTGCGCGAATGGTACGGCTATTGAAGATTGTATCGCTGCGTCTGGTCGCGACCTGGGCTGAACTGCTTTCTGTCTGCCTCTTACACCGTTTGCGGTCAGCGACTAAAACAGTGAAGGCTGCAGCGAGGAATCCGTATCGTCCTTGTAGCTTTCCGGCAATGGTCCGTCGGCAAAGCGAATGCGACGTCCGATGATGTCTCTTTTGTTAAGCGCTACAATCTTGCCCTCGTACTCAAGCAGCAAAAATGCTCCGCGCAGCCCCTGATAGCGGCCGCTTAGCACACGCGGCTGATTGCGTTTAACAATCGGCGTTTGCCGTGGCGGAAAACGGACGTGAATATTGCCGGTGAAATTAACTTCTTCCACCGCGTCGTCGGCCAGGAACCAGGATGCGAACCGACTTTCGCGAAAGTGAAGGCGCATTCGCCGTCGGGCCATCGCCAGCTGTTGCAGTCCCTTCGCTGAATCGGGCGGACGATTGATGTAGCGAAATTTTTGCACTGCGCTGACCGCCTCCGTGAAGCCCAGCTCCCGACCTGTCGCTTTTTCGAGATCCTGGATCGTGAAGCCGTCCGATTGCGCCACAATGAGAGCCAGGAGAGCATCCTGCTCGATCAGGCGCAGATGCCGGCGGTGTTCAGCTGCGGTGCCGACTTTGATAATCGCGGGTGGAAACCAGGCCAGGTAGATGTAATGCGGACGGCGCAGGTATTCCTGCATACTGGCATTGGCCGCGCCGCGCATGAGAAATGCTTCGCGAAATCCGCTGCGCCGATCGCAGGAGGCGCACTGCTCGAAGCCATCAGCCGGACTGCGCTGTTCCGGACAGGGATAGCTGAGGCCGAACTCGCGATAGCCGGGACAAAAGAGATCTGCCGACAGGTGCATGGACAGTTCGGCGCCTGGGATTAGCTCGATTGTGTCGCTTGAGTTATCAGTCATGCTGCGAAGCCGCATGACGGGCTCGGGTTGAACGCCGTCTGCGCCGTAGCGCCAGCCGATACTCACAAGATGATGGCTGAATTCCTGCATAAATAAATTCTCTGCGCGAACGAACTTCCTTGCTGTTTGCCCAGTACATCGGCTTTGCCGGATTGCGAGTTGAGGACTGACCAATTCAGGGTCGGCTGCTCCGTTCACCGCCGCTCTCGCCGGCCCTGTAGCGAATTTTGCCGCCGGTGACGGTTGCCAGAACTTTGGTAGTGCTGATATCGCTTTCGGCGCAGGTTAACAGATTGCGATCCAGCACGACGAAATCCGCGTCGAGCTTTGCTTTGAGGCGACCGCGACGATAGGCTACATCTGCCGCTTCGTGCGCCCAGGTGGTGTAGGCCATCAGCGCCTCTTCGCGGGTGATGCACTCTTCGGGATACCAGGGCTGTTCCCGGTCCATAGGGATTCGACGGCAGAATGCCTCGATGCCGCTCAGCGGATCGGGGGATTCGATCGGCGCATCGGAACCGCCGGCCAGAATCGCGCCATTGTTTCGCAGCGATCGCCAGGGATAAGCGTAGCGACAGCGCGTCGCTCCAAGACGCTGTTCCGCCATTGCGGCATCGCTGGTGCAATGGATCGGCTGCACCGCCGGAGTGATATTCCAGCGTCCGAATCGCTGCTGGTCGTCGGGATGAACAATCTGGGCGTGTTCGATGCGCAGGAGCACTTGCTGGTCGGCAATGCCCTCGCGGCGCATCATTTCGTAGATATCCAGTACTTCGCGGTTGGCCGCGTCGCCGATTGCATGCGTGGCGACGTTCCAGCCAAACTCGAGCGCCGATTTCACCTTGCGACGCAGTTCGGCTTTGGATTGAAGGGACAGCCCGCGAGAGCCCGGCTCGTCGCTGTAGTCATCGAGCAGGTGTGCGCCGCGCGAGCCAAGCGCGCCATCGGCATAAAACTTCACGGCATAGACGCGCAGAAACTCGCCGCCGGCAGGCAGAAGGCGCTCGTGGAGCCATTCGCTGCCCTGGCCGCGAACGTAGGACTGAACCCGGACCGGCAGACGGCCTTTCTCGGCCGGCTCGCGAAACTGCTCCAACAGCGACGGCGACACATCCATATCATGGACTTCTGTTACGCCGAGCCGGACGTATTCCTGAGTGGCGGCTTCGATGCGCCGCCGTATTTGTGCCTCTGAAGCCTGTGGAATCAGACGGCGTACCAGATCCATAGCGCTGTCGATCAGGATGCCGGTGGGTTTGTTGTTTTTGTCCTTCAGGATCGAACCACCCTGGGGATCGGCGCTTCCGCTGCCGATGCCCGCCAGTTTCATTGCCTCGCTGTTCACCCAGGCGGCGTGGCCGTCAGCCCGGCTCAAATAGACCGGTGTATCGGGAAACAGGTGATCAAGGACAAGGTGATCCGGCATTTCTCCGGACTCCCACAATGTTTCATTCCAGCCCATTCCCGTCAGCCATGTGCCGTGCCGCTCTTCGTGGCGTTGAGCTTTGTCGGCGCATTCTTCGGCGCTGCCGCAGTCGTAAAGGCTGAGATCCAGCAGGCGACAGCCGAGGCCGTAAATGTGGGCGTGGGAATCGACAAAGCCGGGCATCATCCAGGCCCCGGGAAAGTGGTCCACTTCCTCGCGTTCCGAGATGATCGTGACCCCGCCGAATTGAGGCTCGATCTTCTGGATGCGGCTGCCCGTTATTTTTACGCGTGCCTGGATCGGGTGCATAGCTGTCTGTCAACAAAACTGCCGATGCGACGGATAGCGGCATCGGCAGCTCGATTCTACATAGAGTGATGCCTTTTCGGATCAGCCTCGCAGCCGCTCCGAGTCAATCGCGTTAAGATACTCAACTTTCTTGACGAGTTCTTCTTTCGATTCGACATTATTCGGATCGGGCAGGCAGCAATCCACCGGGCAGACGGCTGCACATTGCGGTTCATCGTGGAAGGTTTCGCATTCGGTGCATTTGTCGGGCACAATATAATAAACTTCGTCCGACCAGAACTCGCCCTTAAACTCGCCAGGGCTGGTGGAATCGCTGTATTCTTTGCCCGCCAATGACCAGGGTGCGCCCGCTTCGTAAATGGCCGTATTTGGACATTCGGGCTCGCAAGCGCCGCAGTTGATGCAATCGTCAGTAATATAGATCGCCATTGAAAAGCCCTAACCTTTCTTAATGTTCTTGAATCAAAACCCCGTTACCGCTGGCAGCGGCTTTTGCGGCCTCACTGTTCGTTCAGCGAAGGCAAAACTAAAATCTATGATATTAGCGGCATTTACACAACCGCTTCGAGGCGCTTGATTTCGTCGCGTAACTCGGCCGCACGCTCGAAATCGAGTTCCACAGCCGCCTTTTTCATCTCCTCCTCAAGCTGCTCGATCAGGCCTTTGCGCTGTTCGGCAGTCATAAAATGAGCCACCGGGTCGGACACGGCCTTCATCTTTCCCTCTTCCTCACGCTTGCGCTGTTCGCTGCGGCGCGCGGATACATCGGCCACGGCCGTACCGCTCAGGATTTCTTCCAGCGACTTGTAGACCGTCTTTGGGTTGATGCCATGCTTTTCGTTGTATGCCTGCTGCAGGGCGCGTCGGCGGTTGGTCTCATCGATCAATACCTGCATTGAACGAGTAATTTTGTCGGCATAGAGAATAACAAGGCCTTCGGCGTTGCGAGCGGTGCGACCGGCCGTTTGCAGTAGCGAGCGTTCGCTGCGCAGGAATCCCTCTTTGTCCGCGTCCAGGATAGCCACCAATGACACCTCCGGCAAATCCAGGCCCTCGCGCAGCAGGTTGACGCCTACCAATACATCATAGTTGCCGATCCGAAAGTCGCGCAGAATCTCGACCCGTTCCAAGGAGTCGATATCCGAATGGATATAGGACGCTTTTACCTGCAGATTATGGAGATAGTCGGTCAAATCTTCGGCCATCCGTTTGGTGAGCGTCGTAACCAGTACCCGCTGTTGCCGTTCGATGCGTATGCGAATTTCATTCAACAAATCATCGACCTGGGTACTTACGGGACGAATGTCGATGGCCGGGTCCAGCAGTCCCGTCGGTCGGATGACCTGCTCGACGACGACACCGGCGCATTGCTCCAGTTCATAATCCGCCGGCGTGGCGCTGACGTACACAGCCTGGTTGATCATCGATTCGAATTCGTCGAATTTGAGCGGCCGGTTGTCGAGCGCCGACGGCAGTCGGAATCCGTGTTCCACCAGGTTAATCTTGCGTTTGCGATCGCCGTTGTACATCGCCCGTACCTGCGGTATCGTCACGTGGCTCTCATCAATAACCAACAGAAAATCATCCGGGAAATAGTCGATCAGGCAGGCGGGACGTTCGCCCGGCTTGCGCCCGGATATGTGCATCGAATAATTTTCAATGCCCGAACAGTACCCGACTTCGCGCATCATTTCCAGGTCAAAGAGCGTGCGCTGTTCCAGGCGCTGCGCCTCAAGCATTTTGTTGAGCTCGTGCAGAGAGCGCAGGCGTTCCCGCAGTTCGTTTTCAATGTCGACAATCGCGCGCTTAAGATCGTCCTTCGAGGTTACAAAGATTGTAGCGGGGTAGAGGACGGTCGACTCGACGGACTCGATGACTTTGCCGGTGACGCGATTGATGTGCGAGATGCGATCGATCTCATCGCCGAAGAGTTCGATCCGGATTGCGAAATCGAGTTCATAGGCGGGCATGACATCGATGACATCGCCTCGTACGCGGAAATTACCGCGACCAAACTCAAAATCATTGCGGGAATAATGAATCTCGCTTAGCTGATACAACAATTCCTGGCGGTTGAGCTGCATACCGACACGCAGAGGCAGCAGCATGCTGCGAAAGGTCTCTTTGTTTCCGATGCCGTAGATACAACTGACCGAGGCTACGACGATGATATCGCGCCGTCCCTCGATCAGCGAACTGGTTGCCTTGAGTCGCAGCCGGTCGATTTCATCATTGATTGAGAAATCTTTCTCGATGAAGGTGTCGGAGCTCGGAATATAAGCTTCGGGCTGAAAGTAGTCGTAGTATGATATGAAGTATTCAACGGCATTGTTCGGGAAAAACTGCCGAAATTCCGCATAAAGCTGCGCCGCGAGCGTCTTGTTGTGCGAAATTACCAGTGTCGGTCGGTTGAGTTCGGCAATGACATTCGACATGGTAAACGTCTTGCCGGATCCTGTCACCCCCAGCAGGGTTTGATGTTTCTCCTGGCGTTCGATACCTTCGCGCAATTGCCGGATGGCCTGCGGCTGATCACCGGCGGGTTCGTACTGCGATACAAGCTGAAATTTTTTCATGTTGTTTTTTCGAAGGCTGTCTTGTGAGGATTGCCCATATCCGACGCAGCTAAGTGAGCGATCGAGCTGACTGCTTATTGTGTTCGACCGTGACTTAGCGGCCAGGCTGGAAATTGCGGCCCAGACCGCCGCTGCTTTGCGGCTGAGTCGTCGGGGCAGGGGATGCTGACGTCAACGAAGCTTCAGCCTGCGGTTTCAACAAAAAGTGCCCTCGCAAAATAGAGGGCAGCATTGGAAATTCGGCTTGGTTGGAACGGAGGATCAGCGAAACAGGGCTTTGATCATACCCCAGGTTTGCCGTACGCTTGAAACAGTGTGTGAAACGGTAATGGTGTCGGTGTATGCAAATTCACCGCTGATATCGATAACTTTCAAACGGTAGAAGTAGATGGTGCCGCTGATAATGTCGCCGCTGCCCTTCAGGAAGGCGTCTTCGTCAACATAACGATAGTTGGAACCGCTGCCTTTGGCTTTCACTGTTCCGATGTATGCAAAATCTCTACTGTTCTTGACGGAGCGTTCCACCTCGAAGCGTTTGACGTTATTTTCTCCGCTCGTCCGCCACTCGATCGTGATGTCGCTGTCGTCCGAACGCGCGACAAAGGACTCGATCTCTACGCCCACTGCCAGGAGCAGCGAAGCGGCGTACAACAAGAAAACAGGGAGAATTATCAGCTTTCTCATAAGCTCTGAATCATCTCAAACTATGATGAAGTCCTAAAATTAGATGAAACCAGGGAGAAAAACAAGCGGATCGCAATTTGGTTACAGCTTGGGGGAGATGCAATGCACTTAGCAATCCCGTCAGGCGCAGCGAAAATACAAGAACTATTGGAACAATTAAGCGTTGTCAGCCCGCACTCAGGCTTTCAGCTGCACCAAGGACGAAATTTTCTCGGCGATGCGTAATGCCTCGGCGCCTTCACCGGCTGTAACAGGCGATGGCCCCTGGCTGCGGATAGCTTCAAGAAACTGTTCCTGTTCATTCAGGATAGCATTACCCGGCCGCACCGGCGGCTTTTCGTAAACGATATTCTTCTTATGAGTGCCGAGTTCGATCTCGCCGAGCATATGGGCCGGGATACCGCCGTTCTGCTCGCCATCTTCTTTCAGGCGATAGACGTCAACGGAGGATTTGCCAAAATCGAGCGAGATATAAGTGTTTTTTTGAAAAAGCCGCATCTTGCGCATCTGTTGAACCGACATTCGCGAGGCAGTGAGATTGGCGACACAGCCGTTCTTGAATCGGATGCGGGCATTGGCGATGTCGGGCGTTTCGGTCAGGACAGCCACACCGCTGGCATCGATCGATTCGACCTCCGACTTCACCAGCCACAAGACAATATCAATATCGTGGATCATCAGGTCGAGTACTACCGACACATCCGTTGCGCGCGGTTTAAATTGTGCAAGACGGTGCGCTTCGATAAACATCGGCGCGAGGTCGTAGTCGCGAATGGCATTCAGAGCCGGATTGAAGCGTTCCACGTGTCCAACCTGGACAACCAGATTTTGTCGGCGGGCGAGACTAATCAGTTCGGCGGCCTGCTCATAGCGTGCGGTGATCGGTTTTTCGATGAAACAATGTTTACCGGCCCGCAGACACTGATCGGCTAGCTCGAAATGAGCACTGGTAGGAGCGGCGATCGTAATTGCCTCCGCCGTGGCCAGGCATTCTTCCAGGCTGGCAAAGGCTGTGACGCCGTGCTCGTGCGCCAGGGCCTGCGCGCGCTGCCTATCCGAATCATAAACGCCTGTCAGCAATGCGCCATCTACCTGTTGCCAGAGTCTGGCGTGAATGGCGCCCAGATGACCGACCCCGATAACTGCGACTTTGAGTGGATTCATAGTGCGGCAAACTTACGCAAATGTCGCACGCCGGCCAATCTTGCATCCGCAATCCGCCCTTCCGGATGGTGGTAGACTGCCGCCAACGGCCCGACACAGGCCTGCTTAACTTTTGGGGTGTGCCTGCTTATAGATGTCCTTCAGGCGTTCAACCGAAACATGCGTATAAATTTGCGTGGTGGACAGCGAGGAATGACCGAGCATTTCGCTGACCGCCTGAATGTCGGCGCCATTATCCAGCAGGTGGGTTGCGAAGCTGTGCCGAAGCACGTGCGGACTTTTCCGCGCCGATTCCGTGAGGGGGGCCAGCGCTTTGCGTACTATACGGTACAAATCGGCCGGGTAAAGCCGACGTCCGCTTTTCGACAGAAAAAATGGAGCGGCCGCAATACCGGCGGACAGGCGCGGGCGCAGGGCGGCATAGCGTCCGATGGCCTTCATTGCCTGCTCGCCGATCGGCACGATGCGTTCCTTGTTGCCCTTGCCGACAATGCGGACCTGGCGGTCGTAGCTATCGATTTGCTCCGGTGTTAAAGCACATATTTCACTGACGCGCAGCCCCGAACTATACAACAGTTCGCACAAAGCGGCGTTGCGCGCGCCGATAGCATCATTCGCGTCGAAGACCTGCATCAACTTGTCGACTTCCCGGCGCTGCAGAAAGGCCGGTAGTTTCTTTTCCAGTTTTGGCGCGCTGACGGCCGCGGCGGGATTAGCGGAGATAAGGTTCCTGCGATAACAAAACTTGAAAAATGATTTCAGGGCAGCCAGCTTGGTGCGGATACTGTTGTTGTGAAGTCCGGCATCGTGCAGATAGCCCGGATAATAACGTACTGCTTCCGCCTCGACTTCTTCGATCGCAACAATACTGCCATAGAACTCCCGTAAACAGTCGGCAAACTGGTCCAGAGCCAGGCTATAGGTTTCGATTGTCCGGTCGGAGTAGCCTCTGACAACTTCACAATACTCGAGAAACATCCGTTCGGCCCGGTAGTATTCCATACCGCAAAAAGACAAAAGTCATCGACAATCACAAGCTGTATCAGTCTGTCCGCCGGGCTTATCTGCCAATCAGCTTGAAGGAATCGCCGTAAAACCATTGAAACAACAGCAAAGAAATCTCGCTTGCTTCAGGCCTTTTGCGATCCCGCGATTACTAAGACGCTTATTTTCGCCGGCCGGGAATTTTTTGTTGACAATTCGACAAAAGAGATGTACTTTTAGCCTGGCTTTTTAAGATATCTTAGCCTCCCTGCGAGACTAAATTCGAATGAAAGCCCCTTCGGGATTCGTAAAGCAGCATTACAATCCCTGAACTTTTCAAAACATATCTCTTGAGTTAACAAACGTGTAAATCTTGATCGGGTCGATCCCTGTCGTGGTGAATCAGTGCGTATCGCAACGATGTCGTCGCGCTCTGTCCCTTCCAAGATTTCATTAAACTCGCAGATCCATAGTCTTTAACGAACAGGCCGGTACATCACGTAGCCGGCTAAAGGGTTTTTTGCCCCTTGCGTTAATGATGGAGCAAGAGAGCCGCGTGAAAGATAATCGCCCCTTCTCGTATACCGTACTCGTGATTGCCGTCATTGCGATCGTCCTAATAGTGATGGCGGCGGAACAATGGCGGCAACGACAGATTATCAAGAGTATTAACATACGCGGCTTATCCTTTGTCGAAGAAGGCGAGATTCTTGACCTGGCCGCAATACCGCTTGATTCGCTGCGGGTGGCCGATCTTGACTTGCACGATGTTAAACGGCGCGTCGAGCGCCATCCATTCGTGAAGCTCGCAGCCGCTTCGCACAGCGGCGCCAATAAAATCGATGTACGCATCGACGAGCGCATTCCGTCCGCCTATCTGATAACACGCGGCAATGAGCTCAGCTTCGTTGACGAGGAGGGCACTATACTCGATTTTCGCTTCACGGCGCAGCCCTTTGACCTACCGTTGTTGACAGGCTTTTTCCGGCGCGGCGCGCTGGACAGTCTTGCGATCCGGCAGGCCCTAAAAGTGGTGGGGCATCTGCGGAATGGTGACAATTTGTTGTATCGCAACATTTCGGAGCTGCGCCTCGAGGCCGGACGAACGCTGACCTTAATTACAACCGACGGCGGCACTCCGATCCTTTGCGGAGATGCCGGCAGTTGTATTTCAAAGGTGGAAAAATTTTTTTCGATGTGGAATGACGTGAAGGCGCGGGCGCTTATCCCCTTACTGCGATACATCGATTTGCGATGGGATAATCAGATAGTAGTTAAATCCCGCCCCTGAATTGGATACAGTACGTGAGACGCAAGGGCAAAGCTTGTTAATCAGCCGAAAGGCCGGAGTAATGAATATACTGAAAGCGCGAAATACAGGACAGGATGCCGTTGTAAACGGCAACGACAAGCAAGGCGGAAATTCCTTAATTGTCGGTCTGGACATTGGCACGACCAAAGTATGCTGTATCGTAGCCGAGCCCGGCGAAGATGGTCAATCGATCACGGTACTGGGCGTCGGGCAGAGTGCGAGTGAGGGCTTGAATCGCGGCGTTGTCGTTAATATCGAAAAGACCGTACGCGCCATTCAGCAGGCCGTCCGGCAGGCTGAGCAGCAGGCCGGCATCGACGTCGGCGAAGTCATCGTCGGTATTGCCGGTGATCACATTCAGTCCATCCAGGCTACGGGAATCGTGGCGATCTCCAATCCGGACCGTGACATAACCCGGCAGGATGTCGCGCGCCTGATTGAAGACACGAAAAAAATCGCAATTCCTTCGGACCGTAAAATTTTGCACGTCATTCCGCAGGACTTCATCATCGATGGTCAGGATGGCATCAGTGATCCGGTCGGGATGAGCGGAATCCGGATGGAAGGTAATGTTCACGTGGTGACAGGACTGGTGACGGCCCTGCAGAACATCTATCGTTGTGTCGAGCGAGCAGGATTCCACGTCCGCGATCTGGTGCTGGAACCGCTGGCCTCCGCCTTTGCCGTCTTCGATCCCGAGGAGCGCGAAGTCGGTGTGGCTCTGATCGACATCGGCGGCGGCACGACGGATATTGCTGTCTTCGAAGGCGGCATCATTCGGCACACAGCAATCATCGGTATTGCCGGACGGCAGGTGACGGAAGACATTCGCCGCGGCCTCGGCATCATCGGTTCACAGGCCGAACGAATTAAGAAAGAATACGGCCACGCCTATGTCGACGGCATAATGCAGGACGAGATCTTTATGATTCCCGGCGTTGGCGGCCGCAAGCCGATGGAAGTGAGCAAGAGTCTCCTTTGCCAGATCATTCAACCGCGTGTCGAGGAAATTCTGGAATTCGTCTATGCCGAGTTAAAGCGGTCGGGTTTCCTCAATCACCTGTCGGCGGGTATCGTTCTGACCGGTGGCGGATCATTGATGCGCGGCGTCAGCGAATTGGCGCAGGACATATTCGGAATGCCTGTTAAGATCGGGATACCGGCCGGCTTCGGTAATGAGGGCCTGGCGCCTGAAGTTGAAAATCCGCAGTATGCTACGGGAATGGGCCTGATCCGTTATGCACTCAATCGCTCGTACTTTGATGTACAGTCGCAACAAGTACCGGTGACGGCCGGTACGGCCGGTACGGCCGGTGACGGCGCCGAGAAGTCGACGGTGCTCGATCGTGTCCGGTCATTCTTCCACGAGTTATGAAACTATGATGCGGCGGGCCGTTGGTACCGGTACGCCGTTGCGAAAAAGTAAGTAATGTGCAGCAAAAAAATACAACAATTAATGCCCACCATTCAGAGGAAGAGGACGTGATTGAGCTTGATACCTCCATTAGTCAGGGTGCAAAAATTCGTGTTATCGGCATTGGCGGCGGCGGCGGCAATGCGATAAACAGTATGATTAACCGTGGATTGAGCGGTGTTGACTTTATCGCGGCCAACACGGACATGCAGGCCCTTTCCAACAATCTGGCGCCCATCAAAGTGCAGGTTGGTACGGACTCGACGCGCGGATTAGGCGCCGGCGCCGACCCGTCGGTCGGAAGCGCGGCAATCCAGGAAAGCGGTGACGAAATTCGTGAAGCGCTGAGCGGCAGCGACATGATTTTTCTCACGGCGGGAATGGGCGGCGGCACCGGAACCGGCGGTGCTCCCGTACTGGCGCAAATCGGCAAGGAGCAGGGCGCACTGGTAGTCGCGATTGTCACCAAGCCTTTTCAGTGGGAAGGCGGCAAGCGTAGTAACGTTGCGGATGCAGGTATCGAGGAACTGCGCAAACACGTCGACGCGCTGATCGTGATTCCCAACCAGAAGTTGATGACGATCATCGACAAACATACGTCCTTTAAAGACGCCTTTCAGAAAGTCGACAACGTGCTCCACGACGCTACGCGGGGGATCGCCGATATCATTTCCGGTCATGGCTATATCAATGTCGATTTTGCCGATGTGCGCACGATTATGAGCGGCACCGGCGACGCGCTGATGGGCACCGGCACCGCTCAGGGCGAGCATCGTGCCGTCGAAGCGGCGCAGAACGCCATCTCATCGCCCCTGCTGGACGGCGTTTCGATTAAAGGAGCCAGAGGCGTATTGGTTAACATTACCGGCAGCTCGGATATGACAATGTTCGAGATCGGCGAAGCGATTTCGGTTATCGAGAATGCCGCCGGCAGCGATGTTAATCTTATTCACGGGATTGTCTTTGATGAAGATCTCGACGACAAAATGATGATAACGGTTGTCGCCACCGGTTTTCGGCGCGAGACAAACGGTAAAGCCGTTGTGAAGGCGAACGGTCGCCGGCAGGAACAAGCCGTCGAGCAGACACAGGTCGAACAGCCGGTACAGGCGGCGAGCGAGGCGGCAACGCAGCAGATGCCAGCGGCGGCAAGCGCCGGCAGTCCACGCACCGTCTATTCCTACGACGGCAATGGGCAAGCTAAGTCCAAGGTCCGCACCATTCCGGTTAACAGTCCTTCGGGCGTCCAGGAGCTCCAGAAGTACGATGAGCCGGCCTATCAGCGCCGCAACCCGGGCGGCGCCATTCGTATCAATAACGGCGGCTATACACCGGCGAATTCTGCCGCTGCGTCCCGTGAGTCTGGCGAGGAGCAATCCGACCAGGAGCGCCCGGTTACTCGCGAAAAACCGGCCTTCCTGCGCAAGATTATGGACTGATGTCCGTCAGAACAATTATTCGAAACAAAGCACAAAAAACGGCATTGTCATTCTGGAATGGCAATGCCGTTTGCGGTAAAGGGCGTTCTTTCTAGGGACGACTACCGTGTTTACTTGATCACGTCTTCGTATTCCTTGCGCATCAGCACTTCTTCCGGCTGGCTGAGGATTTTTCCGCGTCGACCCATCACTGTTTTTGCCAGGGTCAGTGCTTTTTCGATTCGAAAGCTGGCAAGATCCTGTCGGCAGCCCCAGGAGAAACTGGGTAAGAAACTCTTGCAATAGCCCGGCCCGAAAACATTGGCGCTGATGCCGACCACCGCTCCGGAATTAAACATCGTGTTAATGCCGCTCTTGCTGTGATCGCCGCAGAGTAATCCTAGAAACATCCGGCCGGTATTGATGCTGCCCTGCGGAAGCCGCACGCTGATCGAACCATAGTTGTTTTTCAGATCCGAAGTGTTGCTGTCTGCTCCGAGGTTGACCCACTCGCTGATAAAGGAGTGCCCTAAAAATCCTTCGTGCTGTTTATTGGCATAGGACTGGATAATGGAGTTTTCGACTTCGCCGCCGACCTTGCACATCTCGCCTATGCTGGTGTCGCCGTAGATTTTGGCGGCGACTTTAATCGTGCTGTCATTGCCGATAGCGCATGGACCTATCAGCGTACTGTGGGCCATGATTCGCACATTGTCGCCGATTATGACCGGACCTTCACGTGCATCGATACACACAAAGGGATCGATCCGGACATTGCTGCCGACTGTAATGTTCGCCTGCTCCAGGGCGCAGACCTGCGGCCCATTCAGAGCGGGGTGCCTCGGTGTAGGGGATAAATACCGCGCGTCCTGTCTGATAGCCTCGCCGTTTAAATCGAGAGCATCCCAAAGGTAGCCTAATTTCTGTACCGGCACCGGAATGGTGGCGGCAGCCTGATATGCCGGTCCGTCGAGATCGCAGAGCCGGTCAAGATCAGCGGTGAAGGATTCGGCCTCGAATGCTGCGGCAGAGACAAAAGCGCCGAAGATGTCGCCATTGTCGGCAAAGCGGACACTGCTGGATAGTTCGCTGGCAGAGCGTGCCGATTGGTAGGCTTTTTCCAGCGCGCCGAACAGTTCGCCTGAAGGCAGAACATCGGCCCGCAACACCAGAATATCACCTTCCGGCACTCTGGCGTCCGATGCTTGGAAGCGGGTGAGAAACGACGATAGCTGGAGCGCCCGGCCGTGGAAGAGCAACGCAGCCCCCGGGTAGCTTCTTTGGACTTTCTCGAAGAGACGCAAGGCACCGCAGCGCAGCTCCCACAAAGGATGCATCAGCGCAAAGGGGTAAAACTGCAGCGCCGAAGGGGGTTCATAAATTACGATGTATTTGATTTGCATTAGGGGCAATCCATGCAGTTGATAGTCTGCTCATATACAAAGACGGGGACGCCGGAGGTATACCTGATTGAATCTTGACGCCTGCACTCATCGTGATTAGCGAACCTCAACCAGCTCAACTTCAAAATAGAGCGTCGTACCGGGTGGAATGATCTTGCCGAAGCCTTTGTCGCCGTAGGCCAGCTGCGGCGGAATAATCAGGAGTCGTTTGCCTCCGACCTGCATGCCGGGAATTCCTTCATCCCAGCCTTTGATCACCTGTCCGCTGCCAAGTTTGAAATGGAATGGACGCCCTTTGTTGTGCGAGCTGTCGAAGATGCGTCCGTCGTGGAATCGGCCGGTGTATTGCACGAATACCTGTGCGCCGGCGCTGGCCAGCCGGCCTTTGCCTTTTCGCAGCTCGACATAGCGCAGTCCCGAAGCCGTTTCGATCGTATCCAGCCTGGACGCTTCGGTGGAATCGGAAATACCGGAGGCCGGCTTAGGCTCGTTGGGCTGCAATTGCCGCGACTCCTCGGAAGTTGCTTTATCGGAGACGCCCTGCGACGGAATCGCCACCAGCAGCACAAGCAGGCCGGTGACAATGTTGGCTATGCGAATCATATTCTACCTCTTGCTGATTACAGAGGCACAAAACGCCGCAATGGAACAGATGTTGTGCAAGCTCAGCAATTTGTCCGTTTAACGCAAGGGAGAAAACGAAAGGAGCGCAACAATGGCCGACTAAGACTCTTCCTTAAAAGCGATTGCCGCCTTGATGAAATTAATAAAGAGGGGATGGCCCTTCACTGCATGTGACTCGAACTCGGGATGGAACTGCGAGCCGACAAACCAGGGATGATCGCGTAACTCGATCATTTCCACCAGGCGGTTATCGGGCGAGATTCCACTGATTATCATGCCTTTGTCTTCCAGCATGTCACGGTATTCATTGTTAACTTCGTAGCGGTGACGATGGCGCTCATGAACGATATCCTTGCGATATGCCTCGCGCGCTTTGGATCGGGGGCGCAGTCTGCAGGGATATGCTCCGAGGCGCATTGTGCCTCCTTTGTTAACAATGCCCTGCTGGTCGGGCATCAGGTCGATGACATTTTCATCCGTGCGCGCAAATTCGCCGGAGTTGGCATTCTTTAATCCGCAGACATTGCGCGCATACTCGATTACCGCGCATTGCATTCCAAGGCAAATTCCCAGGAAAGGGATCTTCTGTTCGCGGACATGCCTGATGGCGTTTATTTTGCCTTCAACGCCGCGCGTACCAAAGCCGGGCGCGACCAACAAGCCGTGGATTCCCTGCATGAGTTCCGGGCCATTCTCTTCACTGATCTGCTCGCTGTCGATCCACTGGATCTGCGGGACAACATTGGCGACGGCGCCCGCATGGGTGATCGATTCGATGATGCTCTTGTAGGCATCGCGGTATTGCGTGTACTTGCCTACGAAGCCGATCCTGACTTCATCCGAAGGATTTTTAACTCTTTGGACGAAACGCGTCCAGTTCGACATCTTAGGTTTTTCAGATTCAAGACCAAGTTTCCGGCAGACAATTTCATCGAGGCTGCGTCGACGAAACGCCAGCGGTACTTCATAGATTGTCTCAACGTCGAGGGCTTCGATCACAGAATCTTCGGCAACATTGCAAAACAAGGCAATCTTGGAGCGGATGTCTTTGTTAAGTTTATACTCGGAGCGGCATAGCAGGATGTCGGGCTGCACGCCGTATTCCATCAGCGTTTTAACGGAATGTTGGGTCGGCTTGGTTTTTAATTCGCCTGCCGACTTGATGAAAGGGACGTAGGTAAGGTGAATGTTAAGTGTATTGGCGCGCCCGCGCTCGAGGCAAATCTGCCGATCAGCTTCCAGGAATGGCAGGGACTCGATGTCGCCGACGGTACCGCCAACCTCAATGATGACAACATCGTACTTGCCGTCAAAGGTCGTCATCCGCCGTTTAATTTCATCGGTGATATGCGGGATTACCTGTACCGTTTTGCCAAGGTACTTGCCCTGACGTTCCTTGTTGATTACTTCGTAATAAATCTGGCCCGTGGTTGCATTGTTTTCCTTGCTGAGCGAAATGTTTAAAAAGCGCTCGTAATGCCCCAGATCCAGATCAGTTTCAGCGCCGTCGTTCGTCACATAAACTTCGCCGTGTTGAAACGGATTCATCGTGCCGGGATCGACGTTAATATAGGGGTCGAATTTGGCGATCGTCACGGAGTGCCCGCGTTCCTTCAGCAGCAAACCGAGCGAGGCCGATGCGATGCCCTTGCCGAGAGAGGAAAGAACGCCACCGGTAATGAAAATGTACTTGGTATTTGTTCCCAACAGATAGCTCCGGGCTGGTTGTACAGGAATTACATGGAGACGAATTCGGAAGACTTACACGAAAATTCAAAGCGACAAAGATAGGAATTTTTTGCATTTGCGGCCCTAGTTTTCTGTTGGCCTGAGTGTCGCCGGATCGACGACGAGGCCATCGCTTTCGATATGATCGAGGAGACGGGCGTAGATAGGACTGCTGCGCAGAATTCCGGGCGGCCCCAGCAGAATCACTTGCCTGCGCGCGCGCGTCAGGGCGACATTCAGTTTGCGATCGACGTTTTGCGAAATGTTGAGAGATTGGACCGCCGGCATCTGACTGGCGTGGTTGATAGCCATCGAGATAATGATGACGTCGCGTTCGCTGCCCTGGAATCGTTCTACCGTATCAATACTAATGTTGTGTCGCAATTCTTCGGGCAGGGCGGCCGCGACCGTGGCGATCTGTGCCCGAAACGGCGTGATGACTCCCAGACTGTCGTTTCCAAAGCGCCGTCCGAAGATAGCTGCCAGTCTGCTGCTCAGCATGGCTACGCAGTGGGCTTCGCCTCTATGAATCTTGTTGTTGTTTTCTACCACCGAGGGGATAAAAATCATGCGCGCGCGGAGCAGACTTTGCGTCAGCACATCTGCTTCTGGATACTCCGAATACTCCGGGTAGATCGGCGCTTCGTCCTGCCAGGCTGCGATGGGGCGGAGCTGCGCCGCGTAGAATTCCCGATTGGCAAAATGCTGGACGGCCCGGTGCATGCGCCCCTGAGCCGTGACGATTCCGTGCGCGCGTTCCCATCCTTCCGACTGTGCCCGTCGTAGCAGACGCTCGAAAAGTGAGTTGCGCAAGTCGTCGAGATCGATGCCGTCCAGATCGGCATCGCGGACCGCCATGCCGCTTTCCTGCTGCGTAACGACGGCTGGCAGTTGCTTCTCATCGCCGATCAGAAAAAAGCGTCTGAAGCGGGTCAGCAAACCGACAAGCTGCGGTTCCAATAGCTGCGAAGCCTCGTCGATGATAACGCTGTCGAAGGATTTCAGACGCAGGATGTCTTTGTTGCTCAGCAGGGAAGAGACTGTCGACACGATGATACCTGTCTCGCGGAGCAAAGCGGCAATTTCGGACAACGATCGGTTGCGACATTGTGTGTAGAGCAGCCTGTCCGTATGACTGGTCGTATCCTTGCTGCCGAGTCGCAGAAAAGGGAAGTCGGGCGCAATACTCTTCAGCGCGTCGCAAATTTCATCGACGGCGCGGTTCGTGAAAGCCAGGACGGCGATGTGTTCGCCGCACGATTCGCTCAGGTGCCGCACCAGGCCTTTGAGCATACGCGAGGTTTTGCCGGTGCCCGGCGGTCCCTGAAGCAGAAAGTAGTCCTGTGCGCTGAGTGCATGCGCCAACACCTGATTCTGTTCTTCCGACAGGTCGTCGTAGCGCAGGGGACCGACCTCATCAAAAGCCGGCGGACGCAGACCGAGGAGCAGCTCACGAAGCCGGCGGGGGGCCGCCAGAAAGTCGTTCAGCGATTCATACATCAATTTGAATTGCGTCGGCAGAAAATCATGTTCGATCACCCAATTCTTGTCTTCGCCAAAGTCGGTAGCGGCCAGCATTTTATTCCGCAGGCTGATAGTGATCGATGTATCGTTGATGTCTTTGATGCTGCCTTTCAGGATCTGATGATGCAGCGGACGCGCACTGCCATCCTCTTCGAGGGCATACAGCAGTACAATATCCCCGCGTCTGAAATTCGAAAGCGGCGCGGTTCGTTCGCTGAAGAAAAAGCGCAGATGGTAGCTGTCGAAGTCGCTCTCGGCGCGCGAAAGCCGCAGATAGGTGAGTATGTCGAAGCTGCTTTCCTTGTCCGAGATGCTCCGGCGCCAGAGGGATGCCAGCCCCGTCTGCCGCTGGGCCCCGTCATTGCCAACCCGACCGGACCAGTGTTCGCGGGCAATAAAAGAGGTCATGATCATGAAGTATTTTTTTTCCAGGCGCGAGACAGTTGAATAGCAGCGATGAAACTCCTGGACGGCAGGCATCCGATAGGGCGGCGCGGCACCGAATTCACCGGGCGCCAGACGCTGCAGTACTTTAAATTTGCGATTGGTCAGCAGGCGTTCAAGGGCCACGAGTTGATTGCGAAGGACGAGTACTTCCTGTTTAAGCGGGATGACGTTGGGCGCATTGCGCAGCCAGCCGCTCTCCGCCGCCGAATACAGAATATTGCTGCTGCCGCCGCGCTGCGGAAAGCAGGAGTCGAGCAGCAGGTTGTAGCATGTTACCTGCGCCAGGTGGTTACGCCAGATAATGCCGTCGGCGCTGGAATGCCGGCCGCTTTTCAATTCGATGACTTCCTTGCGAAGCGGGTTGCCTTCATATTCCAGCAGGAGATCCAGGCGCCCCTGTAAGCCGTAACGCGCCGACATAAAGGACGGCTCGATACTGGCGTTTGCCGGCGGAAACTGTTTAATGGCTTCCTGCAGGCGGGCGAAATGCTCGGCAGCCTGCGCCTTGAGGTTGTCGACAAACAGGGGGTTGGCGGCGAGCAAGGGTAGCAGGGGCAAGGGCCGTTGCAGCAGCGCTTCCTTAAACAAAGACTCAAAGTCGCGTTCACTACCCGCCACAAGCTCGTCGAAAAGAAAGTTAACTACATTGCCCAGCGCCATCGATGCTGAGGAGTGAACCGATGTAAACTTACGCAAGAGAGCCAGCAGCGGATTGTTGCCCGCATTAAGGAAACACTCGGCTATCTCGGTCGCATCGACGAGAAAATCAGGCTCAAGGACAATCAGGGTTGACGAGAGGCTTGTAAAGAGCTCGCCGTCATCCGCGATGCGTTGAATCGCAAAGAGGTGCAGGGTGGCATAGGGCCAGGCAAGACCGCCCAGGCTGCTCCAGCGATCCCACAAGGAAACTTTGATAACGCCGTACTCTTCCGTTCGGCAGGTCATGACGCAGCGCTTGCTGCCATTGGCAAGGGTCTGCATCGGCGCAAACTCCAGAACCGTGCAGCGGAGAAATGGAATTGTTTCTCTGGCCCGCACCTTGCGCGGCCGATACTCCAGGGGCGGCACCGCTGCATAGTCATCCTGCAGCTCCCTGGGAGTAGGGCGCTTGGAAAAATGGTATACTGCCAGACAGAAGGCCCGCAACGCGCCCAGAAGCTGCTGATTGTCGACCTGCGAATCCTTGACGGCAGTGCGCAAATGAAGGGCGCGCAGGGCGTGGAGCTCATGCTGCAGCGAGCGCGGCGCCTGATACTTGTCAAAGGCAAACATCATCCGCGCATACTGATCGGAAAAGAGTTGGGGTTCTTCGCTGGTGACCTCGTTCAACAACTCAGCCAGCAGGGCCGCCAGCCGGCGCAGCCGATCCACGTTGTCTGTGTCCGGCGTGTGAACAACGCCGTAAACCTGTCGATAGAAAAACAAGGCGAGGTCGCTGCTGATCATAGCTCAAATGATTGTGAACCGGGCTGTAAGGCGGGCCTTCGGCGCGGCTCATTTACAGGACATTGAAATTAACGCCATGACCTTGCCGTAGAGCGCAGCAAGGATCAGAAAAGGCAATTGATGCTGACATTCGCGATTGAGAGGCAATTGGTGAGAGACGGCTGGCGCAAGATCCCCGTCGGCAACTATACAGCGGCCAGCCGGGAGCGAAGCGCGCCGCAAAGTACGATTTTCCGCTTGCCCGCCCAAGGAAGAAAGCGCCGCAGCGCTGTCAGGAAGTTAGTTTGATACCTTCGGCCTCTTCGAATCGCGTCAGGACGGTGTGCCAGAAGCGGGTCTCGGTTTGACAGAGTTGCTGCGGCAGACACAAATAGCGTGCTTTCAGGTTGACCTTGTCGCCGTCAATGTGCAAATATACTTCCGGGTCAAGTCCGCCAAGGCTGAGAGCGACGTCAGAACGATTGATGTCTGCCGCCTCGGCATCGCTGAGCTTGTAGCTGCACGCGCCGGCTGCTTCGGCCACGATCTTCTCTGCCCGCCGCCAATTACACTCCACCGTGACGGTGACGGTCGATTCGTGCCATACATAGCGAAAGGCTTGCGAGTAGTTAAACACCGACTGGGTAATAACCTGGCTGTTGGGTATGCGTATGAGCCGTCCCGTAAAATTCGGGCTGCGATCTTCACCGCCGGTCTCGGTCACAGTGAAGTAAAAGGCGCCGGTTTTAATGACGTCGCCGGCAATGCCGCCGATAGCAATCCGGTCCCCGATAGCAAAAAGTCCCCGCCAGACAATGATCATCCAACCCGAGAGATTGAGTATCGCCTCCTTGTGCACAATGGTGAGCGCTGCCGCGACCAGCGTCAGGACCGTAAAGATCGTCTGGAACTGTTGAATCCAGATCTGTGCGATCATAACGGCGCTGCCGATGAGGCTGAGCAATTTAATCGCCTGGCGCCATTGTGCCTGTTCCCTAGGCGGCAGATGGCGCTTATTGAGAAAATAGACGCATGCCTGTTTGATCGCCCAGAAAAACAATATGATCAGGATGCTGCCGGCGATTTTTTCAAAGGCAAAATTATTGAAATCGAACATTTGGTTCTCGTGGATGTAAGAAGAGAAGCCGATTTGTGAAATACTGTTTCGACCAGCGGACCGAAGACACCGAGCGCTCCGCCCCTTATCGACGCATGGAAGACCGTACTTCCCTGTGCTAGTCTCTTGCCGCTGCTGCCGCGGCCTCTGCGACCGATGGAACAGTCGACAAATTACCACACAAATTCAAATTGCGATTTGTCGCGGGCACAATCGGGATTAACTCTGCACCGGGTGCCGGACTCTCTGTGCGACTCCTGAAGCAATCGACAAGGAATGACCAATGCCTGAAGCCGGATTCGAATTGAAAGCCAGTGTGTTTCACCGGCGGCATGCCGGTCCGGAAGCAGGCCGATTTTTCCGTTAATTGATGATCAATCGGACGGTTGGATATTTACGAAACGACCATTCGGCAACACGGCAAGCGAAAAACTGAAAGCCGCCGCGCTGTCGTTTGCATCGGCTGTCGTATATTTCGCCGGATAACATTTTGCAAACCATTCAGGAATAGTCAAATGAAACAATTGCTGATGCTGGCGGTGATCGCTATAGTCTTTACTGCCGGCTGGATAGTTGCACAGGATGACAGTTGGCAGGGTGAAAAGTACGAGTATTCAATCCTGACAATTGGAAAAAATCTCATGCAATTCGAAGCGCCGGATAAGAAAGCCTGGAAATACAACACCGGCGACCCTGAGGCCCTGTTGAAGGATTTCCTGGCCAAGCTGGACTACCCGGTAGAGCAGCGCAAAGAGTGTTCCAAATGGGGGCCGCATCTGCTTAACTTCCTGGGCAGCCAGGGCTGGCACGTGGTGCATACCGAACTAGTGCAGCCGGAGCAGGCGGTCAGTGTTGCGTATGTGCCGAAACTGGTACGCTATTATCTGGAACGCCGCGTACAGTGAGTATCCGGCGAAAGGCTGTTAACTCAGCCTGAAACCGGCGGGCATTGAACGAAGATGTTCTGTTTTGCCCGAAGAAGATATGGTGAGAGCGCGTCTACCCAAAGCTGCCCGAACCGGCACTGATTATGTTGATCATTGCCTGTCCTAACCACTGCCAGGGCAGCCTTTTGCAGGCTAATAACTGAAAAGCTGCAAGCCGTACATATTTGTAGTCGCGATACGCTGCCGAGATTAATCCTTATGTCAGAGGCCAACCGGAACTCTGACGATAGCAACTTCATCCGGAGATCAACAGCACTAGAGTATTCACTGCCGGCATTGTCCCCGTCCTCTACCAGCCAACTCCCCTTCGACTTTCAGCCCTGCGATGCCCAGGGAATCATCTCAGCAGCGAAACAATCGATAACGTTTCGCCATTCTTCTTCCGTCCAGTTGCGGTCCATGATAACCTTTGATGTGAATCTTCCCCAGTTTATGGGCTGACCCAGACGGTTGTCCCAGAAAACATACTCCGTTACCACCTGCAGCAATTCCTGGTGTTCCGTCCACGAACCGCCGGAGAGTTGCGACTTTCGAGCGACGCTCCGATAACCGACATCCGGCCTGATGCCAGTGAGCAGGAGGACAACATCGGGCTGTGCACCCTTAAATTCATAAACGCTGCCCGCGGAAGGCATCTGCATGGCCAGCCCCTCCCCGCCGTCGCCGCTTGTTCGCGTGCTCAGGTCGATACTTTCCACAGGCTCGCCCCAATCCGCCGCTGCAAAATAGTCCGATAAGACAGATGGCAGGTGAGAAGCAACCTGCGAGCTGAACTCAGGTAATTGTTCCAGTCTGCGCGGACGATCATCGTTCTCGTCGGCCTTTGTCGACCAGCCAAGCACGCCTTCCGCCACAACGACCAACACGCTGGCCGTGGGCCGAAGTTCGAGCGAGGCGGAATGGAAATGTTCATTCGCCAGTGTATGACATGAAGAAACTGTCGAGCAGCCCGTCGGGGCGATAGCGGCAACAGCGGCCAAAATCACAACAAGTATGCGTGGAGTCATTGAAATACCACAGTCGTGTCTGGAAGGAAGTGTTGCGCGAATATAAAACAAAGTACGGCGCGGCTGCAAGTAGTCCTCGCAGAAGCTCGCTGCGGGGCAGCGTCTCTAGAATCTCGCTGAGACGGTGTGAAGTGCTTTTTCGAGATGTCTCGCCTGTTCGACACTTTGATCAGGGCCTTTTTTTGGCTATAATCGGAGTTTTCGTGCATTACCTATTATCCCGGATATCAAATGAGCCTCCGACGATTGCTACTTGTCTCAATAATAATTACATCCGGCGCAACGCTCGTGTCCGCGCAGGAATGGCTGTCGCATCTGCCGTCGAATCGCACCAACAGCTTTGTAGCAATGCAGCAGGCTTTTGCGAAATGGGCCGAAGGGCGGGACCTCGGTAAGGAGCGTTACTGGAAGTGGTATCAACGCTTCGAAGCTCACCACGCCCCGCGCTCGTTGGCCAATGGTGAACCGGCCGGAATGTTATCGTATTGGCGCGCCTTTCAGCAGCTTGAGCGGAACAAAGACAAACAGCGGACGATCCTTGCGTCTTCTGGCTGGTCGCCCTACGGTCCGAGCGAGTTGCCGCAGTCAGTTTCAAATACAGGATCGGGTCTCGGGCGCATTAACTGCATCAGCTTTCATCCTGACGACCCGGACATTTTCTGGATTGGCGTTGGGCAGGGCGGCATCTGGAAAACCGTCAATGGCGGGGAATCCTGGTTGCCGCTGGGAGATGAGCTGCCGATAATGCGTGTAAGCGATATTGCCGTTGATCCCAATGATCCGGAAACATTATATGTGTCGCTCGGCGATTATGCCTACGTCGGTTCGTCGCTGCGGATTGCCGGCTCCAAGCTGCCGTCATTTTCCGGGATTGGCGTTTTCAAGAGCACTGATGGCGGCGGAAGCTGGTGGCCGACCGGACTTTCGCTGCGGCAGGAAGACCTCGAATTCTCGCTGATACGACGCGTCTTCGTCCACCCGGCGAACTCGCGACGCCTGCTGGCTGCCGGCATCAGCGGTGTCTGGCTATCGGAAGACGGCGGTGAACAGTGGACGCCGACTTTTGATGGCCTCCTCTGGGATATCGAAAGGGAAGCGCGCGACCCCAATACGCTGTATGCGACAACGACCTTTGTTCCGGGCCTGCCGATCGGCGCGTCCGGGATCCACAAAACCAGCGATTTCGGCGCATCCTGGACGGAACTGCCACATGGATTGCCGGCGCGCGATGCCACCCTGCGTATCGAAATCGGAATTGCGCCGAGCAATGCCGACATTGTGTATGCGGTAGCCTGTGGCACGGATTGGGGCTTTCACAGTATACTGCGCAGCACGGATGCCGGGGCAAGCTGGACGGCGCGGGCCTTTCGCGCGACCAGCCCGAACATCCTGGGCTATGACAACGGCAGCCAGCCCGGCGGACAGGCAACCTACGATCTGGCCATTCACGTTCACCCGAATAATCCTGAAACCGTCTATGTCGGCGGCATCAATCTTTGGGGAAGCAGCGACGGCGGGCAGACCTGGGATGGCGTATCATCCGGGAGCAGAGGCTTCGCCGAGGACATCCACGTCGATCAACAATTTCTGGCGCACAATCCGCTTAATGACCGATGGTATATCTGTAACGACGGCGGGCTTTATGCTACGGACGCAATTGAAATTGGCTCCTGGCAGTCGGTGATCGAAAATCCTGATTACCGCTTTCCGACGGACTGGGACTTCCTGGGGTCCGGAATGGAGATTTCCTCGTTTTATCGCCTGGGGCTGAGTGCCAATAACGAGGGCTATGTTATTGCGGGCGCACAGGATAACTCCACGATGACTTACAACCGGGAAGATTGGCTCATTACTTTCTTTGGCGACGGTATGGAGGGCCTTATTCATCCCGACAATCCGGATATCGTGTACGGCTCTTCCCAGAATGGTCGGTTTTACCGCTCCCTGGATGGTGGGTTGACGCTCGATGCGCGACTGACGGAGTTTTTGCCCGACCGCGGTGAGTTTACGACACCCTTCGTCATGCACCCGCGTGAGCCCGCAACCCTTTTTGCCGCCTACGGCGACGTCTGGCGCAGCGATGACAGGGGCGATAGCTGGCGTGCAATTTCCAACTTTGCGTCGCTGCCGGGCAGTCAGCTCGCGGCGCCGTCGACAGCCCTGGCCATTGCGCCTTCCGATCCGCGGCATCTCTATGTCGCGAAGCGCCGAATGATCGCGGAAGGGCAGCCAGCGCAAATGTGGAAGAGCAGTGACGCCGGGGAAAGCTGGACGAATATCAGCGCCGGCCTGCCGGATTCATTGTATTTCAGCTACATAGCCGTCCACAGCAGCGATCCGGCAACCGCGTGGCTAAGTTGCAGCGGTTTTTTCGAAGGCCTGAAAGTGTACCAAACAACAAACGGTGGCGAAGACTGGATCAATGTATCCGGCAACCTGCCGAACTTTCCGCTTAACTGCGTCGTTCACGACAGTCAATCACCGCACAATACGCTTTATGTCGGTACGGATATTGGCGTGTTTTACCGCAATGATGTCTTGAGTGAGTGGCGGCCTTTCGATGAAAATCTGCCCAACGTAATTGTCAGCGAACTCGAGATCCATGCAGCCTCGAACAAGATCTACGCCGCGACTTTCGGCCGTGGAATCTGGCTTGCCGATTTGATCGATCCTGTTGCTTCTTCAGCTGCTGCGATCGCGGAGCCTGGATTCAGCGCCGAGCTCCACCCAGTTCCCAACAAGGGTCAATTCACTATGTCGGTTGACGGCCTGTCGTCCGGCGCGCTTGTTTCCATTCAAATTGTTAACGTTACCGGTCGCACGATGTATCGCGAAGAACTGCGCAGTGATGAGGGACAGTTGCGGCGCAGCTTCGATCTCGATTTGCCCTATGGCGCTTACTACCTGCGCATTCATAAAGGCACGCGCAGCAGAGTCCTTCGTTTCGTGGTGGAAGAGTAAAGGAGCGCAGCAAGGCATAGCGGCGGCGCGGACAGAAGCTTACCCGCTCTGTTAAGCGGAATCAGCAAGCTGCCTGCGCAGACAACTCTTCCTGACCGCCCTCGCAAGATGGCACACGCCTCCCGGCAGGAGCAGCCGGCTCCCGCCTGCTTCGTTGTGTATTGCGGGCAAAGACAGTCCCGTAGCCCCTTTGTTGTCTGAAGAATACCTGCATTGACTTTGATCCCTTTTGGCTTTATATTGACTCGGTAGGCGGCGACGTTAATGGCGAATGTCGTTTCTTATGGATCATAGCAGGCCGAGCAACAGAACCTACGCTCCGACGCACATTGAAACGCCATGCAGCCCACCAGCCCTAAAGCCGCCTGATCTCATCAGACATAGACAATGAATTGCCGGGGCAAAGCCCGGCCTTTGTTTGAGACACAATGTCAATAAGGAATGTGTCCTCATGGTTCCGTTGAAAACCATCGATCCTCATCCCTTACATCCGATTCATCTAATTCCGGGACTGCTTCTGGTGTGGTTGCTCTCCGCTTCGACGCTGAGCTCTCAGACAGTTTTGTATTGGCTGGATGATGAACTCGGCACCTTGCAGCGCTCGACAGCGGACGGACTGGATCGTCAAGTGCTGGTCGAGGATCTTGAGCATCCAAACTCTCTGGTATATAGCCCCGCTTCAAAAAGCTTATTCTGGACCGTCTCCGGCAGCACATTCGGTGCTGGCAGGATCGAAGCCGCGGCGATCGACGGCAATAATCGCAGAATCGTTCTGAGCAATCTGGGTGATCCGCACGGGATTGCCATCGATGCTTCCGAGACTTATATCTATTGGACCGAATACAGTGAAAATCGGGGGCGCGAGGCACGGATACTGCGCAGCCGCCTGGGTACGGCAACAATAGAATTGCTGGTGGATGGCATTCACGACTCCGACGGGATTGTCCTCGACCCTCCGCGCGGTATAGTGTTTTCTACTCGGGGAACGCACGCGCTGGGTGAGGTCTGGCGGGCCCGCAACGATGGCAGCGCTGCCGCTGTGCTGGTTAGCTTCGATGCGCCGGACGGCCCCTTCGGCGGCGTGCCCTTCGCGCTGGCATTCGGTGAAAATGCCGCTGAAATCTACTGGACCGAGACCTGGGGCGGACGTATTCAGGTGGCGCAAGCGGATGGCAGCAATGTCCGCACGCTGCTGGAAGGTCTGGGGGCGCCGCGCGGCTTTGCGCTTGACCTGCCGTCGGGCAAAATGTACTGGTGCGAAGCGCTCGAACCGCGAATTCGGCGCGCCGATCTTAACGGCTGGAACGCAGAAACCATATTGGAGTTTACAAGTGGCTCGCCGCAGGGACTCATTGTTTTGCCGGCCGGGTCAATCGTCGGTGTCGATCACAATACCTTGGCGGACGCTGGTCTGTCCGTTGAAATGCAGCTTGAGCTGCATCCGAATCCGGCGGCTGAATCCGTGACGCTTAGCCTCGACAATGTCGCTCCCGGGAGCCTTACGGTTGCTATCATCGATGCCCTGGGTCGCGAGTGGCCGCTTTATGAAAGAAGGGAAATCAATACATCAATCGGAAAAATTCAATTGCAAATTAAGAGGCTGCCGGAAGGCGCCTGTTTTGTTCACGTACGTAACGGGCTGCGAAGCGCTACCCGAAGTTTGCTGGTCCTACGCTAGCAGAACGTGCGCCCGTTAGCAACAAGCTAAGAAAGGAAGGTGAAATGTTTGATCGTTGCTAGGTATAGCAAGGCACGACTACCACTGCTGCTGAATGGATAAATCAGAAAGTGCCGCCGATAAATCCCTTACCCTCTGTTGTACCTGTACCCCGCAATACCCCTTCCCAAATCCGATGGCAACGAATCGGAAATGCTGCGATCCCTCCCCGGCATCGACAGCCTGTGCGAAGGGCTTTAGTGATGAAGTTGATCCGTAACATTGCACTGCCGCTACTGTCGCAATCGAATGAACAATGCCCGGGGCCGCATTCGCCTGCTCCAACCCTTGTTATGTGTAAAGCTCGATTTTTGTTCCGATGCATTGAAGAACGAAAAGAGCCGGCTTCATACTTAAAATCCATCAACTGTTAATTGTATTTTTAACATAATTCGAATTAGCGATATGAAAGAGAATTATAATGTTAGGCGATATGCAAAGAGCCTGTTGATATGTTTTATTGTGTTTGCGTTCGCCGGTACCGGCGTCCTGGCGGATATCATCAAGACGGGTTCGGCATATGTACCGGGCTATTGTAACCCCAAGAAAAAAGTTAAATGGCGGGTTGCGATGAGTAAGACACCTTACGGCAATCAGGCCGGCTCCAAAGAGCTGCACTTCTGGCTTGATTTTGAACTATGCGATCCGCAGCCGGGCGACGATGTGTCATTCGTCGTATGCGCGATGCTCAATGTCAATCAAGCCAAGCGTTCACTGCCGGCTTTCAGAGCCGACATCAACGGAGGCACCTGGACCTGTGTCAGTACCGGTTCCGAGAACTGGTATCCCAACTACCACATGGGCTGCAAACGCGTGCGGGTCCATGCCGGTAACGGCTACAAGGCACAGCCATTCGATACGCGTGTTGAGTTTTCGGTCGATTTCGACGAAGACGAAGTCGCGGCGCCCTATATCGATCTGGCGCTCGATTGCCCGAACGGCTTTTCGGGCTGCTCGGGGGCCTTCGATGCGCCCGACAAATGGCTGGTGCCCGGCTCCGGCAATTTCCCTCAGAGTGAGACCGGATGCAATGGAACTTCAAGCTGGTGGGTTACCAATATCGGCGGCCGTTATCGTCCGGACATCAACTCCATCGGCCGTGTTGCGCCTATTCCGACAGGCAACTGGTACACCATGGCCTATCCCGACAACGTCTTTGAATCCGCGCTTGTCGGACAATTCACAAATGTGCCTAACAATTCAAACGTGACCATAACCTTTCCGCCTTCCACGGGCGGGGGGACCTGGAATCTGACCCCGACCAATGGCATCATCGATGTCGATATCCCCTTCGTGATTACAGAAGAACTGATGCATGATCTTGACGAGCATATGCACTTCTCGCTCTGGTATCCGGAAAGTGAAGTATTGCCGGATCCGGACGCCACGATTGAATTCCTCGGCCAGGTTGTTGCAACCGGTACAAGCTTTTTCCCCAACGGCGACGATCTGTTTATCCCGGATCAGGAAATGCACGGCATACAGATTCAGTGGGTCATCGAGAACGACAACCCGACCATGGTCAGCGAATTGTTAACTGAAATATCTCCCGGACTCTACGAGTTGACGGTCGAAGCCTCGGACGCAAGCACGATGGCTATCGGCGCGTCGGTCGTTTACACAGTTAACGGTACGGACGAGACTTTTCTTCCGCTGGATTTCGATGATCCGGCCAGCGACGGCAGCTCGACCTTCTTCGTTGGACAAATCGGTCCCTTGGGGCCTGACGATGAATTGACATCCTATACCGTTTATGTTGTGGACGATGCCGGCAACATGCTCGAGTGTTCGGCCACGCTTACTGATGTTGACGATGGGATGGCCAACGATGGATTTGCTCTCTTTACCAACTTCCCGAATCCGGTCGAAGGAGCAACAACTATTCGTTACCGCCTGCCGAGAGCCGAGTGGACGACAATCAAGTTGTTTGACATTTTCGGCAAAGAGATTGCGACCGTGCTTGACAGGTATGTCAATCCCGGCGAACACTCCGTCAGCCTGGACTTCCAGCGCGGAATACTTAGCTCGCTTGCCGATGGTGTCTATTTCTACCAGATGGAAGCCGGCTCCTTTGTGCAGGCGCATTACTTCTCGATTGCCCGCTAAAACTTCGTTCAAAGCATTGAACGAGAGATAGTTCTGCCAGATGTTAACAAATAAGGCGCTGCCGTCATCGTGAGAAAAACAATGTTCCAATTGATCCTCATAGATGATGGTCAGCGCCTTATGCCTGTCGCCGTTTCCGCAGCACTTCGTCCCGGTCAAAGCTTGCGAACGAATGAATGCCGGGCATAGCTGCGGGATACCTGGCTGCCGAAGACCGTTAATGAAATTCATGCATTGTTTATTCGTGAATTGGAAGACATTGCGCTCGGATTACATTCATTTTAGCGCTGCGCCGACAGGTAAATTACCATCTTAGGTAGTTAGTTGATCCTGAAAAAAGGATCTAACTGTCATAAAAACAAGGTTTCATCGGTCAATTGCCCTGGTTAGATTGCAAGAAGTTAGTCAGAGCGGCCGAAAACCTTGCAAATTGAGCC
>JANQRB010000023.1 GCA_028284775.1 Candidatus Kapaibacterium sp.
TGTAATCGGCCTCGCATTCACCGCGACGAATACGCAGGGTGTAGCGCTGCGAACGCAGGGGCGCGGCAATCGGATTGGGGATATTCGTTGCGCTTAAGCCCTCGGCCGGAGTCCACTCGTAGCTGTCGCCGCCATATCCTTCCAGTTGAATGCTCTCGCCCGCGCAGATGGACTCCCGACTCGAACGGACACCGCCGATGGCAAAGTTACCGACGAGAACGCGGACCGTGCCGCTGGTGGAGCAGCCCGCCGCATCGAAGACTGTAACGCGATACAGCGTCGATCGCGCCGGCGCGGCCTTCGGGTTGGGAATAGATGGATTGTTTAAACCTTCCCGCGGTTCCCATTCGTAACGGATGCCGCCCGCAGCACTGAGCCGCGCACTGTCGCCCGGGCAGATCCGCTGTTCGCCGTTCACAGTCAGTTGCGGCAGGTCGCGGACTGTCACCAGGACACTTGCGCTGCTCGAGCAATCGGGACCATTAAACACAGTGAGGGTATAGCGTGTGCTGCGCCGGGGGCGAGCGACAGGTGTCGAACTCGTCGGATCGCTGAGGCCCTCGGCGGGGCTCCATTGGTAACGCGCGCCGCCGCTGCCACTCAAGCGAACGGCATCGCCTGCGCAAATGGACGTATCAAGGCCGGCATCGGCGCGCGGTTCGGGAAAAACTTCCACCATAACCGTCGCCGTCGTCGAACAGCGGAATTCATTAAAGGCTGTGACCGTATACAGAGTGCTGCGCTGCGGACTCGCGACGGGATTCGCCGCCGTCGGATTACTCAGCCCCTCGGCGGGACTCCACTTGTAGCTCAGAGCGCCATCGGCTTCGAGCTGTACGCTGCCGCTGCCGCAAATCGTCTGTGTGTCGCTGACGCGCAGTGCTATCCGGTGAACGTTTACAACTACCGTGTCCCGGCTTTCACAGCCCTTCTCGTCCCGCAAAGTCACGACATATTCCGTCGTCCGTTGCGGGGCCGCGATCGGGTCGGCAATATTCACGTTGTTAAGGCCGGCGGCCGGTTCCCAATGGAATGTGCCGCTGCCGATGGCCCGCAGACGCTGCTTGCCCCCCGGGCAGATAGACCTGTCCCGCCCCGCATCCAGGGGCGGAAGGGCAAGCACGCTGATCTGCTTTAACTTGCAGTCACTTCCGGCGGCACTGCTCTGCGTGAGTGTGACGCTAAATTCACCCGGTCTGTCATAACGGACGGCGGGTGGCTCAAAGCCATCCCATTCGGAGGGCAGGCCGCCCTCGAAGCGCCAATGCCACTGAGCGGATTCGTCTGGCCTTTGTTCACGAAAGAGAATGCTGCCTCCCTGGCAGACCGTGTCGCGATCCATGACAAAAATGTAATCCATGAAGTTCGGCAGTCCGCCTGTTTTCGAATTGTGCTTGTTGCTGCCGTGAACAATGGGAAGAAAGGACTCAATCGCAATCGTGTCGCTTCCTTCATCCGAATTCAGAATTCGCATGATACAGGCCTCCGACCGAGCGCCGATATAGATCCTGCCGTCCGGGCCGAGCTGCATCTGACGGAATCCGGCACAGCGGTGGTCAACGCGGCGCGAAGCGATCGTCTCAGCCTTGAGCTCTTCATCACTATGCTGAATTTCAATCCTGGCAATCAGCCCATTGCTGTCCATGACGTACAGCAAGCGGCTGTTCCGCGCAAAGCTTAGCCCGTACAGTGCACTGCCGCCTTCGACAGGCAATGCAAAGCCGTCCGTGACTTCACCGGTTTTAACATCAAATCGGCAGATAATGACATTCGGCTGGTGAGCCTCGGTAGACACCAGCGCCAGGTAAGCGCCATTCGGGGATATCTTCATTTGACCAAGGCCAAACCCTTCGGTGGCGACGAGCGGTCCCGTTCGTGAAATCTTCGGCGCGGCGACACCATCGGCATCAACGCGATACACAAAAAATTCATTTGTTGCCGGCGGCCTGCCCACAATCCAGAACCCGTCAAAACTGCAGGCCTTCGTACCTGTCAGACGCGTTGACATCCGCTGCGGATAATCAAGGCTGCGCCACGCAACTATATCGCCCTTACCGCCGCGCACGTTCATGTCGATCAACGAATACGACATTGATTGCAGAAATTTTTTCAGATCGCTCTCCTCTCGGAGCTGTATGCGATTGCCGGGATTAAACACATAGTACTTATGAGGATCGCCCGGGCGGGGCACAACCAGCGCCGCCTGAGTTGTATGCGATGTGTAGTGTCTGTGTGGGGAGATTCCCCCTGTTAAGGATGAGTTGCCGGGCATGAGAGTATGCCCGGAGTCCCAGAAGTTAAGGCCGTCGGTATAAAACAATAAGGCGCCGGTTCGGGGATCGGAGTAGGAAGCGCTGCCTTCGGCACGTACCAGTTCGCTTTCATGGCTTCCGCGCGGCGGATCGCTGTCAAAGAAAAGTACACAGCGGCCGCTGAAGTACCAGTTATTCGCTTCCAACTGAGCGTCGGAAGAGAGATGCGCAATAAAGAACAATGCCAATGTCAGGAGAAATACATGTCGCAAATTCATGAGGGCGCCTCCTCGGTACCGCCGGGCAGTCCGATTCTTCAAGTTTTAACATTCGGAAGAATTAAAGGAAGCGATACACCGCAACTCGGCCCCCTGCTCGTTGGTGGCACAGAGAATGAGCAGCCGGACGCGATACCTCACAAATCTGAAACGCCCGGGAAGATGTGCTAAAATTGTTTAAAACGCAAGCCTTCAATAAAAGCACTGTCTGGGCTCAGCTTAGGCGGCCATCAGGCCCACCTCCCTTTCGGCGTTGGCGCAGCACTTCAAAGCCAAGGGCAGCGGCGGCGGCCACGGTACCCAGGGACTGACGAAAGGGGCGGCCATAGGGAATCTCCAGCAACAGATCGGCCTGCGCCAGAAAGGAACGCTGCACGCCGCGCTTTTCACCGCCGAGGAGCAGGAACAAGGCTTGCTTAAAGTCGGCGTCGTAAATAGAACGCGCTTCGCTGCGCCGCGCCAGGGTGGCAATCGATAGTTTGTGTTCTTTGAAAAAACGAGCAGCTTCTTCGGGAGTCTCGGCAACGGCGGTCGGCATTAGCTCCGAGGTTCCGGCGGAGGCACGTGCGACGGTTGCCGTTGCTGTCGTCCAGTTGCGCGGCCGCACCACCAGGCCATGCGCGCCCGCGGCATAGAGCGCACGGATAATCTGTCCGAAGCTAAAGGGATCTTCCACACCGTCGAGCATCACGATAAAGGCCGGTTCTTCACCGACAGCAAGCAGCTCATCGATGGCGACAAAGCGACGCGGTCCCACCGCCGCGACAACGCCGCCATGCGATCGCCCTTCCACCAAGCTGTCGATCGCCGAACGTTTCCTGTATTCCAGCGGCGCTCCGGCCTTTTCCGCCGCCGCGCGCAATTGCATCCCACGCTGGGGAAAGATGTCCCTGTCGACATAAATTTTCCGAAACGTCCTATTCGCGCCCCTGAGCGCTGCCATCACGGAGATAAATCCTTCCAGAAATGAATCGGCGGTTTCTGTAGTTTGCATGCCCTACTCCGGCAATGAGTTTGGATAATTCCAAAAAGAAAGAAAAAATGCGGCCACCGGGTAGGCATGCCGCATTTCTCACCACGATCTCCCTAGCAATCTAAGAATTCACTAACAAAGTGTCGTCTGTCAACTTACATAAAAATGATGACCGGCTGTTGGAGGGGACATTCTGGCACTTCCCCATCCGCCACTATCGCAAAAATATCATAATCCGCTCAACAATCAATACGAATCTCACAAAATAAATGCGGCGACAAGCGGTCCAGACTGATGCCTCAGGAAGTGAACTTCAGAAAGAAATACACCAGCACCCCGCTCACGGACACATACAGCCAGATTGGAAAAGTTATTCTGGCAAGCTTGCGGTGTCGCGCAAAACGATTGGTAAACGCCAGAAACAAAGTGGCAAATACCAGCGGAACATTGATGACAGAGAGAATAATATGCGTTATCAGAATGAAGAAGTAGATCGGCCGCAGGATGCCCTGGCCTTCAAACTTCGTGTCACCAACAAAATAGTGATACAGCAAGTACGATAAGAGAAAGAGAATCGAGCTTAACGCGGCCGACACCATGTAGCGTTTGTGAATGTTCTGCTGACCGCGTTTGATGGCTCGCAATCCCAGCAGCAAAAATGCAACCGAAACGGAGTTCAGAAAAGCGTTAACAGTGGCAAGCATCGACCAGTTGCCGACAGCGCTTTCGGGCTCCGCGCGAAAATAGATAAACCACACCAGAAAGCCCACAACCGCTGCGCTGAGAATGCCGATGATAGTATAGGCGGCGCCTAGACTGTCTTTGTTTGTCACGTCGTCGATTTCTTCTGCACTCATGACCGGAGAATTCCTTTCTGACTGCTGAATAGCGGCGGCAGACCGTCTATCGTCCACGGGCCTGCCCTTAGAGTTGGCGCATAGGACGTTTCAATGGATTACTCCGTGTCGGGTTTACCGGGTTTGCAGAGTCTTAAAATTCGATCCGGATCGTATCGGGGCCGGCAAGCTTGCTGATGTGGCACTCGTCGGCGATAAATGTATAACGCCGCCAGAAGGATATTCGCGGCGAAAAGGCGCGAAACTCGATATTGGTAAGCCGAAACTCCAGGAGCTCTCGCACGCTGTCATCCAGCAGCAGATAGCGGCCGGGACCGACGCGTTTGTTCAACAGAGGCGCAAATTCAAAAAACTCCTGATGATCTATTACGTCGATCGATATGTCCAGCGAATCGACGGGTCGATCGTTCGTGTCCAGCACTGTCACAACGTAAGAAACAAACTCCTCTGTACAAACAAGGTCGCCTGCCCCGCTGCCGCCGTCTTCGTCACTGCAGGCGGGAGACAGCATAATGGCGGCGATGACAAAGCACACTAGAGTCGATGTATTTTGGCGGCGTGTCAATCAGGATACCTTATCATGAATATTTTTTTGTTTAACGCCGCCATGGAGAATGGGTAAAATATCCAGATTGCGCGTTTCCTCGGACCCGTTTTCCAGCTTGAGAACCCCTCGCGGACAAACGGCCGAACAGATACCGCAACCGACACAAGACGCCCGGACAATATCCTGTCCGCGCTGCGCATACCAGCGCACGTCGATTCCCATTTCGCAATAGGTGGAGCAGTTTCCGCAGGACATGCATTGTCCGCCATTGGTGGTAATCCGAAAGCGCGATTTAAAACGCTGGATAATGCCGAGGATCGCGGCCAGGGGACAGCCGAAGCGGCACCAGACGCGATTGCCCATCAAGGGATAGAAACCGGTACCGACGACGCCGGCGAACACAGCGCCGATCAAGAAGCCATACCACTGCTGTACATCATTGGTCGCGGCACCCAGCAATTCCTGATTCGAAAAATAGTTTGTCAGGGTAATCCCGGTCATGACAACGGCAAAAACGAGGACCGCGTGAATCAGCACCCGTTCGACATTCCATGCCTTGAGGGACTTATCCGACAGGTGACGATAGGGGTCGCCCACGGTTTCGGCCAGGCCGCCGCAGCCACAGACCCAGGAGCAGTACCAGCGTTTGCCAAAAAAGTAAGTAAGGACGGGTACGACCAGGAGTATCAGCGCAACGCCCCAGAACAGGATAAACCAGCCCAATCCGCCGCCAGCCCGCAGAGCGTCGAGATTCCAGCCGTAGAAAAAGTCGTAGTCGAGCGGCCAGATGAACTTAAAGTCCATGGTCGGCTGGTTGAGGGCAGCCAGAATTTCGGGAATCAAAAAGGCAAAAGCAGTCTGGAAAAACAGGACCGAGGCGGTGCGAACCAGCTGATACCTATTGTGCCGGTACTTGATCGCCATGCGAATGCCCATCACCAGCATCGACACGGTATAGAGGAAGCCATAGAAAAACCACTGGCTGGCCGGACCGCCATTCAGCGTATAGCTGATCGGATCGAGCATTGCGATCCATCCGGCAATATATTCCGGCGCCCAGTACAGAAATACATAGAAGCCGATCAGACAAGCGCCGGCAATGATGCCGATCCAGCCGCGCGAGGTCGCCGGGCTGGTAAACAAATGATTGTTGCGGATACCCGGTGGACTTTCTTTGGCCTGCGGCAGAATGTACATCAATCCGCCGATACAGGCCAGAACGATGCTGAGAAAAAAGAAGAGCAGCAGATTGTCGGCCAGCAGACCCTGTCCCGCGTTTTTGGTGAGATAGAGGCGTAACTCGCCCGCAGCGTAACTGCCGATATTGGCTGAATGGCTTTCGTTGGCAATTGTGATTGCCAGGTCGACATCCCTCAGAAAGTCAAACACGGAAGCGTAGACGCGGCCCTTTTTGTCAGCCAGCGCCTGATCGATAGCGCTTCGCTGGGTCTCGTCACTGATCGAGGCCTGCAACACCTCGCCCGTGATCCGATAGTCGTTCATACTGAGCGTTGCGCCGAATATCAGCAGGGCAAGCACAAAAATGCCGAGGCCCGTCATTTTGATTTGAGCGAGATTCTTCTGACTGGAGTTCGCCATAAAAGTCGATGGATGTGGAAGTAGTATGTCAGGGCTTGGAAATTGCGACGCTGCGAGGCGGGTCTGATACAAGAGCCGCCGAAAAACCGACCAGCTCAAACATAGTTGCAGTGATTGAGGTTCCAGCTCGCGATCCTCAGGATTTCAAAGCAACTCTCCGGGTCATTCGGGGTGGACCGACAAAGCAGGTCGTTCCATCGCGGCGACCTGGCGACGAACGCAGCAATCTACGGTTTAGGCGATAATTTACGATATAATGGCTTGCAAAGAAATTTTCCTCCGCAGGTGGATGCAGCACGGGAGACTGTGCGGCCGTTTACTACCGGCCGGCAAGATGAGAGATCGCAGAGTAACGAGAAGCTATTACGGACCTATGCTTCTTCTGCAGCGTACTTGGCGCGTTTTTGCGCGCGATGGCGTTCGGAAGCGTCCAACATTTTTTTGCGGATGCGGATCGTGGCCGGCGTTACTTCCAACAACTCGTCGTCGGCAATCCACTCGATGCACTGTTCGAGGCTCATCGTGCGCGCCTTGCTGAGCGATTCACTGACTTCTTTAGTACTCTGGCGATGGCCGGTGAGGTGCTTGGCTTTGCAGACATTGACATTCAGATCCACATCACGGGCATTTTCGCCGACAACCATTCCCGCATAGACGTTCGCCCCCGGCTCGATGAAGAGCGCACCGCGTTCCTGAATTGTCTCGAGGGCATAGCGTTTGGCGGCGCCGCTTTCGTGGCTTACCAGAGCGCCACGACCACGGCTTGCCATTGCGCCCTTGTAGGGTTCATAGCCCAAAAAGACGTGGTGCAGGATACCCTCGCCGCGAGTTATCGTCAGAAAGTCCGTCCGGAAGCCGATCAGACCGCGGGCCGGCACCTTAAACTCAGCGCGCACCACATCTCCTAGCGGCGCCATTCCCATCATTTCGCCTTTGCGCTTGCCCAGCATTTCAATCACCGGCCCTAGATGTTCTTCGGGAACATCGGCTGTGACGTGCTCGATCGGTTCTTCCAGCACATCGTCCGCGTTGCGGCGCATGAGGACTTCCGGACGCGAGACAGCGAATTCGTAATCTTCGCGGCGCATCGTTTCAATCAGCACCGCCAGTTGCAACTCGCCACGTCCGGATACCTTAAAAACATCGGGCGAATCCGTTTCTTCCACGCGCAGGGCGACGTTCAGGCGCAATTCACGCTGCAGACGCTCCCGCAGTTTGTTCGACGTAACATATTTACCCTCGCGGCCGGCAAAGGGCGAGGTATTGACCATGAAGTACATCGCAATCGTGGGTTCGTCGACATTGACGTAGGGCAGAGCTTCCTGATGGTCGGGATCGGTAATACTGTCACCGATATTGACATGTTCAAAGCCCGAGAGGGCAATGATTTCGCCGGCGGCGGCGCTATCGACCTCTTCGCGTTTCAGGCCGCGAAAGACGTACAGCTTGGTGATGCGCTGCTGCTCCACGCTGCCATCCGGATGGAGGTGGGCCACGGTATCGCCTCGATTCACGACGCCGCGATGAACGCGACCGATGGCAATCCGCCCGACATAATTGTTCCAATCCAGCGCCGTGATGCTCATTTGCAGGGGCGCTCCGGCGTCATGTGCAGGCGGTGGAATTGTCCCCACAATCGTCTCGAAAAGCGGATCCAGGGTCGAGCTGTTTTCATCAAGCTCCCTTTTGGCGATTCCGTCCTTGCCGATAGCAAAAAGGAGCGGAAATTCGATCTGCGCGTCGCTGGCCCCCAGGGCGATGAACAGATCAAGAATCTCGTCGTGCACCTCGTCGGGACGCGCGTCCTGACGATCAATCTTGTTGATGACAACAATAGCCGGGAGATTCAGCTGCAGGGCTTTGCCAAGCACGAATCGCGTTTGCGGCAGCGGTCCTTCGGCGGCGTCGACAAGCAGAAGAACCCCATCGACCATCGACAAGACTCGTTCCACCTCACCACCGAAATCGGAGTGTCCCGGCGTGTCGACAATATTAATCTTGATGTCCTTCCACTGCACGGAGGCATTTTTGGCCATAATGGTAATGCCTTTTTCCCGTTCGAGGTCGCCGGAATCCATCACACGCTCAGCCACTTCCTGCCGAGCATGAAAGGTGCCGGACTGCCGAAGCATATGATCTACCAGGGTGGTCTTGCCGTGATCAACGTGGGCGATAATAGCGATATTGCGAATATCCTCTCGCTTTGAAATACTCATGATTCTCTTCACCGCGTTTCGAATTCAGAATGCCAAATCGATCGGAATATCACGGTAAGCAGGCAAAAATATTGTGCGCGATTCCGCGCCGGAAGAAACTAAAAGCCTAAAGTCACAACGGAATCACAGCGGCATTCGTCACGGCAAGGCCATTGAAAAAAGGCAAGGAGCAATTGGGATCTGGCTGTTTTGATAAGCCCGGGATCTCGGTTCGCCTGAACAAAGGAGCAAAAGCGGCTTGCGCACAGTTTGAGATTCACCTTCAATGGAAGTTCACCGATCGGCCCTAGCCGATGGCTGTCGGCAATCTTTCATTCATGCGGTGTCGATTGCCAGTCTTGAATCTCGATAAGCGAATCGCCCGTCGACATTTGATGAACGAGATACGCCTGCCGGAATCCGATGCATAATTCTTGACAAGCTTCCTACTGCATACTATACGACCTGCTCGACTCCGCAATTCTGCTTCCGGAAGCCAGATTCCTTGTTCGTTTAAACGAATGGCAAAATTTTCGGTATGGGGCCGGCACATTGACTTTAACAATGACTAAATATAAGCGATTCACGATTTGATTTAGCGACACTCTCAGCGCCAAGCGCGAATCGCAATTCAATGCGGAGTCATAGTTTTCACAATCCCAGATGCGTAAATACCGATTACTTGTTTACAATCTGAGCTTTGCGCTGCAGGATAGGCCTTCTGACGAATTTGCCTCGTCTGTGTCATGGGGGTCAGTTAATAATATTGATTTCTGATTGATTCAACAATAAGAAAATTATGGAGGAATCACCCAAAGGCGACGTCAAGTTTGTCGAATCGGAAGAATATTCTACGAAAGCCCATGAGTCTTCGAAGTCGCCACTCAACTTCACTGCGACGTTTAAGCATAAATTATTCATACTTCCAAATTCCGGACAGTTTGGTTTCGGCGGAAGGTCCGAAAAACCCAAAATCAAGAACCAATTGGCGAGACGCCTCGTCTTTGCAGGCACGGTCCATAATGACATGTGGGGCTCCCATTCCTGCCTCGGATGCCGCCTTTAGCAATGCTCTGCCGGCAGGAGTCTCGCCAGCTGACGGGAAGACAAGACAAAACTCATGGCTGCTCGACCATCCGTGCAACAATAAAAAACCTGGTAGTCCGGCCGACTCGCGATTTTCCGATGGACTGTTTACAGTTTCTTTATGAACTTTAACGATTGAATTGTCGAGACAGACGGCTCCTAATTGATGTGAATAATCGAACGACTTCGCTTTTCGTTGAATACACGGTCAAGGGCATCGATCTTCGCCCAGCGATTAACACCTGTATAGAACGAGTGCCAGTTATCGAAGCGCTTCGGTAAGCAGCGCCATTTACAGACCTGTTCGGCGACAAGCAAACCGGCGTTGAGAAACGCAAGGTTTTCCAACTTAACACTACAGCGCTGATTGGAGCAGAATTCAGCGATTTGTTCAGACCGCGCTTGGCTAATTTCCATGCGCCACTATTCGGCAATTCGTCTTAATGTACCCTTAGGGCTATTGCCATCCGGCTAGAGCCGGGTTCAAGCGATTCGCTGTCTCTCGGTTTGTAGGATGAACATCACAATTTGAGAGTCGAGGATGGAGATGCCCTGTTCGTTTCTCGAAACACATTTCGCGGTTCAGCATTTGTGATTGCTCATCAGCGATCGCACTGTACAGACCTGACACAGTTTGCCATACGAAGCGAGTACAGCATTTTACGTGACCTAGCCAAATCGGGTCCACTGCATAGGATTTGCGAATTGAATATCACAGATGGAGATTCGCGGGTATTGATAAACCTAGTCTGATTCTCGCATCTGTTTCTGCACTTCGGCACCGCATTCGGACTTTAGGTCGGGCGTAATGTATTGGCAGTGATTCACTCTGCCTGACAGGAACGCACGATGCTTCGCGAACGACTCGAACTATCCGACTCACCCTGACGATTCGAAATTCGACGATTGACACTCGTCGTATTCGGAAGACCGCTAACGAATGTAAAAACCGAAAAACACGATCTGCTAACCGTTGGGCTGCCTCAGCTGAACGCTTACCATTTTTCGAGTCTAAAGAGCAGAACCAGCTCTGTTTATGTGCCTGTTAATTCGTATTGTTGCGCCGAACATTTGGGCCGGAATGGAAGCCGGGATTCAGGAAAGTTCATTGTCGCTTAGATTCGAGAGATAGGCGGCGACGGGTAGTGTGTGTGGTACCCTGAATGTTTTGGTGGAGGCGGCGGGGGACGGGCCCGAAGGGGCAAACTGAGGGATTCACATAGTTGTTGCCACAACTAATATTTCCACGATTAATCACCCGCACTTCAATCCAAAATTCCCCGCCGCAAACTGAAGCGTCTCACCACCTTCAACGTTTCTGACATAAGACAAAAAATGGGAGCGGTGTACTTCGCAAAGCACACCGCCCACCTCGCCTTACTCCTAACAACATTTTTGAGGGCTATTTTTCTTCATGGTCTCAACGCTTCGGGTTTTCGATGACAAGACGTGGCCTACAGTTCATGTCATGGAATCGTTGACGCTTAAACTCGAATGGAACTCTCGTCTCGTTTAGTCTCAACGGGTCTGACAAGGAATGTTGAAGTTATCCGGCCGGATGCGCTTAAATTGTGAGCGGTGCACTTCGAAAAGCACACCGCCCACCTCGCCTCACTCCTAACAATTTTTTTGACTGATCTGAGTAGTCCAAACTACTCATAGTGTTACAAAGGCACAGAGATCACTATTAAACATACAGTAGCACAGAAGGTTTTCAAGTCATTACGCCAATAATCATAATTGCGACTGTCCCCTGCACAGCTGACACATTATCGAAGACTTGCTGCCTGGTGCAGTTAAGATTGGGAGCGACGAACTTTGAGTTGCACTTGCACACCACACCTTACCATACTCCCGATACTGTTTGAATCCTCTGACTTTCAAAGCACATTTAATGGAGTCCGCCGTTCAGTATTCGCCAATCTGACGACAGAAGTACTTAGGCGATTTGTACAAAAAGTGTTGCCATCCTCGTCAAATCAGCTTGTGCTGAGCTTGTTAACAACAGCCAAGGCAAGCAGAGGAATTCCGACAAGGAGACTCGAGTACAAATTACAGATTCATCAGCAGAGACGTGTAGCAGAGCCTGGTCCGGTTACGGATGTTTACCGTTTATCAATCTAAATGCGACATAGGCATTCAGCCTGTGTCGTAGTCAATTTGAGATAATCGGCAGGTAAGGGGGCGCAGAGCTAATGTGTATAGGAGGAAAACCATTGGTAGCCCGTTGGTTAATTGTCACAGAATTTCGAATTGATTGCGAAGCGATGTATGCGAATTCCAGACTGTCTTTTGATTCCCGGGCAATCTCTGATCGGCCCGTCGGTTCGCAGTTTGTGCATTGTTACCAGCGATGGACACTATAAATTTAAGAACGTCTCGCAAAAAATTGATGCAATGCGAAAAAAGTTGAAATAGATTGCTTAACAGGATTCGAATTGACCAATTTCAGAGGGCAGGATCAGGTAAGGCCTCCCCCTAATTGCTCCATGAAGCGACCGATGAGATACGGCACCCGTCTTGAGCGACGGCAATAAACAAAAGTTCACCCTAGAATGAATAGAAGGGCTCATTTGCCGACAATTAACAATCGGCACTGCCCAGCCAACTGCTCCTGAAAAATGCCTGTGACAGGGACTGCCATACTTAACGTCACCGACAAGGAGATGCCGTTGATCACGGACTTGACTACTCAGGGAGTAGTTCTGGACACTCAAGGGAAGCTTTGCGAGTGGTGACTTGTCCCTCTCTTAAAGACTGCACATGCTGATGTAAGATCCCAAAGCGCAAGCCGCATTTGTTGCGCTGTGAAAACACCGAATCGATTGTCCTCGGGTGTAAAGGAGCGGGAGTCGAATCGACCGTGCTGATACATCGTGTTGACTCCGATCGCCGAATATTCACAGACTATCAGCCGGCGCCAAACCCGCACGGCTCTTGTGCGTGCCACTGCCGATTGTGGGGCGCAGAGCCATCCGCCAAACGCAATGCGCGGTCCGGTTGACGTGCCGGGTAAAGTCAATGAAAGAGCTGGCCGGGACTAATCAGATTACCCTGTTTCTCAGACGGAGCAGGCTCACTGCGGTGTGAATGGACATTCGCTGAGTCTTTTCGAAGATTTGCGGATTGCAGGAATGTGCCGATGGCAATTCAGGCTTGCATACATCGGATAGCAATCGGTAGATGTTACTCAAAGCGATTCACTCTCAATCCAGCCGAAACGTTTCGACATATTTTCGAAAGCTGTCGCGCCAATGATCAACGGTCTGCCTGGGCCCGACCAGTTTGTAGAACCAGGGTCCCGGTTCGGCCATTGCGGCAATAACAGCATAATCCGGCATTTCTTCTTTTGGTCCGGTCATCATAGGTGAGGTCGAACGCAAATAAGTGCCGCCGCAATACATGATATTCACAGTGACGTCTCCCTGCTTCATCGTTTCCAGCTCGGCCACGTCCGCCGTCGCTCGTCCGTCCGGTTGTTTAATCTGCGAATACCAGCGCTCCAGATTCATCGCCAGCGCGCCTCCCTTGCCATTAAAATGGCTCACGACGAGTTCGGCATCACCGGCGCCATCGACGCCCGGCAGTCGAAACTGATCCGTGCGAAATTGTGAGCCAGGCTGTTCACGTATCCAACCCTGCGGCACGTCATAGATGATGACGCCGCCAAGCTGGCCGGCCTGACTCTTTGGTTCTGCTGAAGGCGCCGGGTCGGGCGTCGCTTCGTTCTCGGACTTTGAGCAAGACAAAACCAAAGTTATCGCAGCTAACAACAGCAGAAGTTTCATGTTCATTTATCTTCCTTTCTTAGATCTCTGAAATAATATGCAGCGAACAAAAGTCGCTTGAAGGAACCACTCTCGACAGAATCATTCGTTCTCCGCTTCCGGCCTGGATTCTGCATCCAGCGGAGAAGGCAGGTAGGGGCTTTCCATTACTGCCGTTGTGTAAGCCAGTCGAAAGCCGAGCCCTTGAATACACTGTTCGACTCTATGCCCTGGCGGCAGTCGCAGCATGGCAAGATTACAACCCATTGCCGCCGCCACGAATAGACGGCCGATCAGAAGAGATTTATATGCGCCGTGCCGCCGAAAGCCCGGGATCGTACACGCGCCGAGCAACAAGGCCGTTCGATCGACCACCGCCAGGATGCCGCCGCCCGCTTCCTCCCTGTTTCGACATATGCCCAGCACCTGACAGCCATCGGTCCGGTGCCAATCGCGAAATTGATCGGCAGAAGCGCCGAATTGCATAGCATTGCCTCCCATGCCCGCTTCGAGCGCCTTACTCCACAGATCGATGTCAGTGTCGCCGATCCTCTGAATTGTAAATCCGGCACTGATACTCTGGCTGACAGAATCGGCGCTCAGAGGACGACACCAGACATTGCGGAATTCCCGCAACACAAACTTGTGAGCCTCCAGCTGGGCCATAAGGGAAGGATGTGCCCAGGTGCACAGTTCAATTCGCACTGTCGCATCCCGACGAAAATAAAAGTCCAGGATTTCCTCAATTTCAGCCCTGCGAACGGGGACGTCCAAGCCCAGGCCGATGACGCGGTTCACTTTTTCTTCTCGTTCGTCGGCAAAGGCAATACCGCCGCCGACCGGCAAGACACGACAGACAGAAGCCGCAGACTCCGCCTCGCGGTCAACCAGGGAATAGTTCCTCATGACTTGCGCCTCCACCAATTCCAGCCGATAAAAAGCAAAGGTGCGGGTTGGATCCATTCCGATAGCAGCGTGAATATATAGGCAGTTAACTCAGGCGTGATGGCGATTGGCGCTTAGTAGAACTTGATCTCAGGTGCCGAAGAACCAGGTTTGTATCAATTCAGGTCCTTCAGTTTTCAGTTTACCGCGCACACAAGGAGCTGTGTTACCTTGCCGGTCGACGACGCGAACCAGGAGTGTACAGTTCGAAGCATCGTCACCTTCAATCGTTCGAAAAAGAAAGGTATTTTGCTCGGTGCTGTCCCGCAGCTCCGCATTGACCAGATAGGTCTGTACTTCCGCGCCGCTCTCGCTAAAAGCCGTAAAGCTCGCATCGCTATCGACAGGCTGCCATTGCGCTGAAGAGACCTCACAATACTGGAGCTTTTGAATGTCATCCAGCGTAAGTAAATAGGGCGTAACGCCGACCCGCTTCCCATTGATATAAACATCGGCGGAGTCGCCGGTTTGGGTGTCGATCATAAATACCATCGCCGTAAAAGACAGATGATAGGCTTCAAGCGAGCGTGGCAAACACAAGAAGCTCAGCAGTAATCCGGCCAGACAAATCAATCGCAGAAGAGCGCACATCCTTAGCATTGTATACCTCATTTCATCGACAGGATCCGGCGGTATTGCAGAAAAGCCAAATGTACGTAATTTCACGTTAAAAAGCCTGCGCCGGATCGGAAAAATTCAACAACATCAGCGGCCCGTGTCGGCTGCTTAGCAACTATGGCAACGGACAATCCATTCAATGGTCCGGTCGACGGACGAACCGTGCTGCCGGCGACGCACTATTTCTTCCTGGGCAATGGCTACATTGAAGCGGCGCTGCAGGTTTCGCTCTCCGACGCGGCTACAGCCGTCGGCCTGGCACTGATGCGACCGGAAGTGTTTGGTCGCAAGGCCGACGCCCTCAGTTTCCACCCGCAGCGCGGCCTGGCAGACAGCCTACTTGAGATCAGGGTCGACGGCCATCCCCTTCCGATCGATCGCACAACGCTCAGCAGTGAATGGACAACAGTGGAGGATGTGCCGGCCGTTGCCATACGATGGCAGGGCGGTCCGCTTCAAGTTGAGGAGCTCTTCTTTTGCCCGGATCGCAGTACCGCCCGACTGATTCGCCGCATTGAAATTGAAGTGGTTAATAGTCGTTCAGATACTTTTTCGCTCCAACTCGCGACCGGCTTGCCGGAGCAACAGATAGAACAATCCTGTCTGTTGTCGCAGGGGGCCAGGCTCGCAACGGCTATTCTTTATGAGTTGCAATCGAAGGACGGCAGCTGGAAACCGGGCCTCTGCTTTGCCGATGCCGATCCGGATGAGGCGGCCAGAAAATATTGGCGGCACAGTACGAAGATTAGCGGCGGGGACAACTCCTACGCCTCCATGTATCTGGCGGCCCGCAATCAGATTCAGGCTGTCATTGCACACTCGGGCCGTACCGACGCCAGTATCTGGCAGTATAATCTCGAATGGGTTCGGGACCAGTCTATGATGGCGGTGGGGCTGACCCTTTCGGGTCAATTCGAAAACGCGGCATTGTTGTTGGACCGAATGCTGCGCGAATTTGTCAGTCCGGCCGGCGACACGATCGACTCCGGGCGGCACCGCAGTCCGGAGGAAATAGAGCTGGATCAAAACGGCGAACTGCTGTATGCTCTTTTCATGTATTGTCGTTGGAGCGGTGATCTGGACCTCGCCCGGCGCCATTGGCCCAAAGTGCGACTTACAGCCGAACTGCCGCTGCAGCCGGTGTTTCGCCATGCCGCCTCCGGCCTGTTGCACAACAAACGCGAGTATTGGGAACGCTCAGCCTATCACGGCGTTGAAGACGGACTCGAATTGATGTATCAGTTCTATCCCGCCGTCGGCCTCGATTGCGCCGCGACGCTGGCAGAGGCGCTGGGTTACGCCGCCGATGCCCGGCGCTGGCGTGACGAAGCGCAGAAGCTGAAGAATGGACTGCTCGGACATCCGCAATATCGTCTGATCGCCAATGGCGCGCTCATAAAACGCCGGCGGCTGAACGGCAGTCTGCAGGAGGAACTGCGTCCCGCGCCGCATCCCAAAATACCGGCCGGTGTACCCCTGAGCGCGGCGGAACGGCATTGGCTAAACCCGGACGCTTCGACGGCGCTGCCGATCGCAATGGAGTTCATCGATCCGGGCGGCGAGCTGGCTCGCAGCACTCTTGAGCAGTTGGAGAGCCTTTGGAATCAGCGCTGGCAGGGCGGCGGTTACGGCCGCTATCATGTCAGCTCCGAACCCGACTCTCCCGGCCCCTGGCCCTTTGCTTCGCTCTTTGTTGCACGGGCTTACCTCGAAGCGGGTCAGACGGCTCAAACGGAACGCATACTCGCCTGGCTGAAATCACTGCCCGGCGCTGCGTCCGGCACATGGCATGAATTCTATGGACCTCGCCCTATCCCCCCTTGTCCGCAAATCGGCTTCGTTGGCTGGACATGGGCGGAAGTCATTATTCTCTTCGTTCATCACATTCTGGGTCTGCGGCCGGAAGCCGATGGACTGCGCATCAGACCGCGTCTCCTGCCGGGCCTGCCGGAAATTCAGGCCCAGGTCCGGTATCGCCGGCAGCGTATTCAGCTCCTGTGCCGGCAAGCAGTCCGGGGTGAAGAATGCGAATTTCGTATCGGAGATGTCCCCCAGCCTTACGATCCGAAAGGGATACTCCTGACTTCAATTAAGGATGGCGAGCAGATCAGCATTGTACTGCCGGCTGAGTAAACAGGTAAAAACATAGTGAAGCGCCTTCCTCGGCGACAGCGCTCTCATTGCGCAAAAGGCCGCATTATTGCGGGAACCAGCAACTTTAACAGAAAATGGCGTACTTGCTATGCATTGTAAATTTTGCTTCGCTAAGTTCGCCGCTTATTCTGAACGATTGACGACAGGCAATGCAAAAGCGGAAAACAGTTAAACTTCAGATTCACCTGATTTGCAATTCGCACATCGACCCGGTCTGGCTTTGGGAATGGGAGGAAGGCCTGGCAATCACCCTTGCGACCTTTCGATCGGCCGCCGATCTTTGTGAAGAATTCGAGGGATTCATCTTTAACCACAACGAAGCGCTTTTGTATCGCTGGGTTGAAGAATACGACCCTTCCTTGTTTAAGCGAATTCGCGACCTGGTTCGGAGGGGGCGCTGGCATATTATGGGCGGCTGGTATCTGCAGCCCGACTGCAACATGCCTGCCGGTGAATCTTTTGTACGCCAGCTCAAGGCCGGACGTGACTATTTCAGCCGGGCCTTCGATGTTGAAGTGCGCAGCGCAATCAACTTCGACCCTTTCGGCCATTCGCGCGGACTCGTGCAGATACTGGCGCGCAGCGGCTTTGACTCCTACCTGTTCTGCCGGCCCGCGCCGGACGATCTGCCCTTGCCTGGACATACGTTTCGCTGGCGCGGATATGATGGATCGGAAATTCTGGCGGCGCGCGCGTCCGCCCATTACAACTCGCGCCTCGGTGAGGCAGGCTCGAAGCTCGATCGCCACATCGAGCAATGGGGAGACGAATCCTGCTCGCTGCTGCTGTGGGGCGTCGGCAATCATGGCGGAGGACCTTCACGGACAGATTTGCGAGAGCTGGCCGCGCGAATCGAAGAACAGGATCTGCTCGGGATCCGGCATTCAACACCTGAGAATTATTTTGAAGCCTTTGCGCCGGACCGGCACGCACTTCCTCCATACGAAAAGGACCTCAACCCCTGGGCCGTAGGCTGTTATACGTCACAGGCGCGTGTTAAACGCCTGCACCGCCGGCTTGAAAATTCCCTCCTGCGCAGCGAGAAGATGGCCGCGACAGCAGCCTTCCAACAACTGATGCCCTGGCCCGCTGAGGAGCTGAATGCCGCCGAAGCTGATCTCCTGATGATCCAGTTTCACGATATTCTGCCGGGCACTTCCACGCAACCTGTTGAAGAATATGCCCTGGGATTGGCTCGGCATGGATTGCAGCAACTCGACCGACTTGCAATGCGTGCTTTTTATGCCCTGTGCGACGGCGAACGACCCGCAGCTCCTGGCGAATTTCCTCTGCTGGTGTTTAACCCGCATCCCTTTCCCGTCACAAGCACGCTCGACTGCGAATTTCAACCGCCGGAACCCAACCGCAGCGGCAAAGCGCTCCAAGTCCATGTCATGCGCGGCACACAAGGCATTGCGGCGCAGTCCGAACGGGTGGAAAGCAATCTCCGACAGGACTTTCGCAAGCGTGTGGTCTTCCGCGCAACATTGCCGGCCGGCCGCATGCAGCGTTTTAGTGTTTTCCTGCGGCCGCAACATGAAACGGATGATCCGCCTGGTTTCCGGTATGCTGACGGACGGCTGTGGATCGATTCGCCCACGCTGGGCATTGGCATTAACAGGCGAAGCGGCCTGCTCGACAGTTATCGTATCGGCGACCGCGAAATAGTAGCCGCCGGCGCTTTTCGTCCGCTCGTAATGCACGACAACGCCGACCCCTGGGGCATGACGGTGAAAGGCTTCCGCAGACGCAAAGGCATGTTTCGTTTAATGAATCGCCGCGAGGCGGCCCGCTTTGCCGCGGTGAGTAAAGACATCCTGCCGCCGCTGCGCGTCATCGAGCAAGGCCCCGTACGAACGGTTGTTGAAGTGCTGATGGCCTATGGCTCGTCATCACTGTGCATACATTATGTCATTCCACGGCAAGGGACGGAAATCGAAGTGGCGCTGCGTGTATTTTGGAACGAAAAAGACAGTATGTTAAAGCTGGCAATTCCCCTTTCCTTGCGGGCTGAACAATTCTTCGGACAGGATGCCTACGGCGTTAAACCGCTCCCGATGTCAGGCGACGAAGCTGTTGCGCAGCAATGGCTGGCCGTAGGGGCCGGCGACTATGCCCTGACCTGTATTAACGACAGCATCTATGGCTCGGACTTCAAGAACAACGAGTTGCGGCTTTCGCTCCTGCGCTCGCCGGCCTATGCCGGTCATCCGGTACGCGGCCAGCAGCACATCCTGCCGCAGGATCGCTTCACGACACGAATTGACCAGGGGGAACATCGTTTTCGCTTCTGGCTGAATGCCGGACCGGTCGGCGAACGCATGCGCGACATCGATCGCGAAGCCTTGGTTAAACAACAAGAGCCGTACATAAGAAACATTTTCCCCTCGGGCGCCGGCAGCAAGGCAGCCGCGCTGGCGGTAATAAGTGACAAGGCGATTCAGATCAGCGCTCTGAAGCAGGCCGACCACGGCGATGGTCTTATCATTCGCTTGTTCGAACCGAGCGGCCGCTCCCGTCGCAGCACATTGACCTTGCCTTTTGCCGGCGCATCCATCAAGCTGACACTTCGGCCCTTCGAAATCAAAACTTTGTTGTTCAGTCCGGCCGACGGCAGCTTTAAGGAATGCGACCTGATGGAGCGTCCGTTATGAAATCCGCTCCGACGATCGCGCTTTGCGGCCTCGGCGGCTATGGCGCTCTTTACCTGGGCGAGTTAATCGCCAATCCGCTTCAACTCGATTATCGCATTACTGCTGTAATCGACCCGGAGCCCGATCGGCTCTCCCCGGCGATACGTCATCAAGTTCCAGACCTGGCCGTGTACGCCGATCTCGAGGAGTTCTACCGGCGGGAAAAGCGACCCGATCTGCTGATTATCGCCTCGCCGATTCATCTGCACTGCGAACAAACTCTCCAGGCCCTGGCAAACGGCAGTGATGTTCTCTGTGAAAAGCCGGCCGCCGCAACTCCCGCCGAAGTGCGGCAAATGATCGCGGCCGAAGCACAGAGCGACGCCCGCGTTCATGTCGGCTTTCAATGGGTTTACAGCGATGCTGTTCGGCGTGTTAACCATGACTTCAGGGCTGGCCGGCTGGGGCGACCGCTGCGCCTTAAGGCCTTTAACTTCTGGCCCCGGCCGACATCCTATTATCATCGCAATGATTGGGCCGGCCGGCTGCGAACGGCTGATGGACACTGGGTTCTGGACAGCCCGGCCAACAATGCTTTCGCCCACGACTTACACCTGCTGCTTTACCTTGGCGGCGTCGATACGGCGGCGGGTTCGCTGCGCCTGAAGGCTGAAACCTATCGCGCTCATGCAATCGAAACCCACGACAGCATTGCCTTGCGCATCAGGACAGCGGAGGATTCGGAGCTGCTGCTCTTCGCTTCTCATGCCACGGATGCCAAAATAGGACCGCTTATTGAAGCAAGGTATAGCCGCGCTACGCTTCGCTGGCAGCATATTAAAGGCGACCTTAACGGGCGCTTGCACAACGGCGTAATTCAAAACTACGGTCCGGTTCAATCGGGGGAGTTCGCGAAACTCTGGCAGGCGATCGAGGCTCGCAGGACCGGAACCAGGACCCCGATCTGCGGATTGGCCGACGCCATGATCCACACCCGTTGTATCGATGCCATACATCGCTCGCAGCCGAAAGCGGCAGCGTTGCCGGCAGAACTTCTTCAGCGTCGTTATTCGAAGGGCGAAGAATGGCTATTCGCGCCGCAGCTTCGCGAAGATCTGCAACGCTGCTTCGCGAGCAATTCCTTGCCATCGGAGCTCGGACTGTCCTGGGCCGTGCCGGCGAAAGAAGTCGAACTCTGACGGCCGGCGACTGTGTGAAGGTCTCCCCTGATCGCTGCGGTCTTGCGGCGCGATATTTCGCTGTTTTTGGCCTGCCGAAGACGAACGCCGGGCATAGCTGCCAACTTATTGCTGCCGCCGCCTCAACCAAATTCGTTGATCCGAAGTCCAACTGTCACAGCGGCAAACATCCCGGAAGGAGCGATGAGCAACAAATGACGCAGGAGGAAATCCTGGAAATTCAGCGGGCGCAGCAGGGCAGCCAGACGGCATTTGCCTCGCTCGTGGCTCGCTATGAAAATCGCGTGATGCGCCTCGCGATGTCCTACTGTGCCTCCGACGAGGATGCCAGCGACATTTTCCAGGAAGTGTTTCTGCGCGTGTTTCGTTCTTTGTCGGGCTTTCGCTTCGATAGCGCCTTCAGTACCTGGCTGCACCGCGTGACGCTGAATGTCTGCCTCACACATCGATCGCGGGCAGCGCGGCGCGGCGTTGTTTCGATCGACGACATGTCGGAGCAAGAGATTGTGCAACGCTCCACTGGCGATATCCTCGGCCGAACAACGGAAACTATAACAGAAGCCGCCGATGTGCTGACCCTTGTTCGTAAGGTAGTGACGGCACTGTCGCCCCGACAAAAGCTGTGCTTTGCCTTGAAATTTTTTGACGGTCACTCCATCCGCGAAATCGCTGCTTTGCTCGAATGTTCGGAAGGATCTGTTAAACGACACGTCTATGAAGCGACCAAAAGAGTACGCACTCAATTAAGGCATTTGTATGAATAATCAATCGTTGCCGGAAGACAGCGGAGAGCGTCTGCTCCTGTACCTGACGGGTGAGTTGGAAGAGGCTGAGCGCCGGGAACTCGAACAGAGACTCCGCGAGTCTGCGGCGTTGCGGGCCGAGCTCGAAAGCTTGCGTTCCTTTGTCAACTTCATGGACGACAAGGGACCTGCGCCTTCGACTTCAATGATTGCTGGCGCGCGGGCGCAGCTTCTCAGCAGCCTTGGCAGCCGGGCGCAGAATTCCGGTCCGGTATCGCGCAAGGCATGGCGGCTGAGGCCGTGGGCAGCGGCAGCTTCTTGGCTGCTCTGCTTCGCGCTGGGAGCTGCCGCCGTCCTGGTGTTCCAACCTGAGAGCGCCACGAAGAGCGACGAGGGACGCAACGCCGACCTTCCCACTTTCATGTCGACAAAGAGCGCCACGGAATTTCAGATCGCGGGAGTAACAATCAACGCACTCGCAGCTGACAGCGACAGCGTGGAAGTTCAGATGGAGTTGACACGGACGCTGCGCCTGCGCGGCAGTTTCGAGGACCGAGCAATCAGGCACTCGCTGGCCTATGCGCTGGCCAATGAATCAAACCCGGGCGTACGGCTGCGTTCCGCCGCATTACTCGGCAATGCCGCCGAAGGCCTCGATGACGATGTTAAACAGGTCTTGCTGACAGCGATGACCAGTGACGAAAATCCTGGTGTACGTAAACGGGCGCTTGATGCGCTCAGCGAAGCGGCCTTCGACGACGCCATCAGAAATGGTATGCTGCACGTACTGCAACATGATGCCAATGCCGGTCTGCGGATCGCCGCCATCAACGCGCTTGCTTCTCTCGGGCACAGCCGCGCGACGGCAGACTCGGCAACCGTTTCCATACTGCGGAACAAAGGGCTTTCAGATGACAATTCCTATATCCGTATTCGCGCTGCAGAACTCTTAAAGGAAATACAGTTATGAATATCGTTCGCACAATTCGGACAGTAGTGATCTTGCTGTCCATACTTAGCATCAGCCGGCCAACGTTGGGGCAAGCCGACACTAATCACAAGGAAACGATTCCGGCTACAGAAGGCGGTACATTGATTATCGAGGCCGACTGCGGCAATGTCACAATTACAACGCATAATGAGGCATCGGTCAAGCTTGATTTGTTCAATGTTAAAGGACCGAACAAAGAACTCGACATCAGCAAGGATGATAATGTCATCAAGATCGATTTCGATGTCGAAGATGAGACGCGCGACGATGATGAAGTTCGATTTGTCATAAGTGTGCCACGCATGTTCAGTCTCGATGTGAAAACGGCGGGCGGCGACATTGTACTCAAGAAGGAATTGCAGGGAAGCGTGAACGCTACGACGGCCGGCGGCGATATCAATATACCCAATGTTAAGGGCAACATCGATGTAACGACCGCGGGCGGCAACATTCGTCTGGAGCGCATTGACGGTGATGTCGAGGCCGTAACTGCCGGTGGTGATATAAGTGTCGGCGCCGTGAATGGCGCAGCGCAGTTGCAAACCGCGGGCGGTAATATTCGCGTCAAAACCGTCGGCAAATCGCTACAGGCGGAAACGGCCGGCGGTAATATCGACGTCGGCGACGTCGGCGGTGATACGGATGCCTCGACAGCGGGTGGCGACATCAGTGCCGGCAGTGTCGCGGGAACGGTTCGCTTAACAGTGATGGGCGGCGACATTCGTCTGCAGGGGGCACAGCAGGATGCGCGTATCTCGAGTATGGGCGGCAACATCGAGCTGAAAGATATGAAAGGCGACTTCAGCGTGACGACAATGGGCGGCGATATTACTGTCAGCGCCATACCGCCGGCGTCGGGACGCGGCAGCATCGAAACAATGGCCGGCGACATTAACTTGTTGATAGATGCTAATGCCAATGCAACCATAACGGCCTCAGTTACCGGCGTCTTTGCTAGTGATGACGACACGGCAATTTACTCCGACTTCGATGCCGATAACCGGATGGGAACGAAGAATCGTGCCGAGAGAAGAATATTCAGCACGGAAAGTAAACGCCGTTTCGTGCTGAATGACGGCGGCTTCAAACTCAGTCTGCATACCCAGCAAGGTTCGATCAGCATCCGTAAAAAGTGACGACGAAGGGATACAGCGTACTGAAGTCAGATTTTTTCTTACGACGCCGGGCAGATATCGATCTGTCCGGCGTCCTTTGTTTTAGCGCCCGGCGCATACTTTTACTTAATTTGTTATCCAATCAGTGGGCTTTTATGTATCTTCGATATTTTTATGTCATCTGCTCGGGCTGGAGCGGCGGATGTGCGTCCTACCCTTAACAATCTCAGGGGTTTAGCATGAAGTTTTCTGATTATCATTATGAACGGCCGCAGTTTGAATCCTTGGAACGGAACTTCAAGGATTTGCTCGAAGAATTTCGGACAGCCGCATCCGCCGATGAGCAAGACCGCATCTTTACCCGTATCAACGAGCTGCGCGACGAGTTCGTCACCCAGAACAGCATCGCCGAAGTGCGGCATTCGATCGATACCAGCGACGAGTTTTATGACGGAGAGCAAAACTTCTTCGATGAAATCAATCCACGGTTTTCACAGCTTAAGGATCTGCTCTTCGAGGCGTTGATACAATCACCGTTTCGCACAGAGCTCGAACAGCGCTGGGGTAAACAGATTTTCACAATCGCTCGCCTTTCGTTGACAACCTTCAAACCCGAAATTCTTGACGACCTGGCTGCCGAGAATCACCTGCGCAGCGAGCATACCCGCCTCATCGCTTCCGCTAAAATCGAATTCAAGGGTCAGCAACGCAATCTCGCCGGTATGGTCCCTTTCGAAGTGTCGACTGATCGCGCAACCCGCAAAAAGGCTGCTGAGGCGAAATGGTCCTTCTTCGAAGCCAACAGTAAAGCCTTCGAGCGTATCTATGACGATATGGTTAAAGTCCGCAGTGGAATTGCAAAGAAACTGGGCCATGACAATTACATCACTACGTCCTACGCTCGTTTGTTGCGTTCCGAATATGATGCCGGCGGCGTCGCCGAGTTTCGCGCCCAGGTGCGTGAACACATCGTCCCGGCCGTTCAGCGTTTGCGCGAACGTCAGGCGCAGCGACTGGGCGTCGACAAGTTGAAGTATTATGACGAATTGCTTGACTACAAAGACGGCAATCCGGAGCCGCAGGGACAGCCGGAGTGGATAATTCGTCAAGCACAAACGATGTACAACGAACTGGCGCCGGAAACCGGCGAGTTCTTTACGTTTCTGCGCGACAATGATTTGATGGATCTTGTTAACAAAGCCAACAAGGCTCCTGGCGGCTTCTGCATCAGTTTTCCGCGTTTTGACGCGCCCTTTATCTTTTCAAATTTCAATGGTACCTCGGCGGATATCGACGTGTTGACACACGAGGCGGGCCATGCTTTTCAAAATTATCGCAGCTTTCGCTTTCCAATTCCCGACTACTACTGGCCTACATATGAGGCCTGCGAAATTCACTCCATGAGTATGGAGTTTTTTGCATGGCCCTGGATGAAGCTCTTTTTTAAGGATGCAACCGAGCGCTACAAATTTGCGCACCTGAGCTCTTCCCTCAATTACATTCCTTATATCGTCGCGGTGGATGAGTTTCAACATTATGTCTACGCAAATCCCGACGCGAGCCCGGCCGACCGCAATGCCGCCTGGCGTTCCATCGAAGAAACCTATCTGCCTTTTCGGGATTACGACGAGTTTGGCTTTCTGGAGCGGGGCGGCTCCTGGCAGCGGCAAAGTCATATTTTTGCCGAACCATTTTACTACATCGACTACGCCCTGGCTCAGATCTGCGCCTTTCAATTCTGGCAGCGTTCGATCGAAGAACCGCAGCAGGCCTGGACCGATTATCTGAGGCTCTGCGATGCCGGCGGCTCGCTACCCTTCCTGGAACTGGTATCGCTGGCCAATCTGCGCTCCCCTTTTGACAAAGGCTGCGTGCAGTCCGTCGTCGCGTCCGTCGAAAATTGGCTGGATACCGTCGACGATAGTCAACTGTAGTTTTGTTTTCTGAAGACTGTCGCGTTCAGGGCAAGTCCGCGAAAACATAGACCATAACCGCCATCGCAGCCGCACAGTGATTCACTTCGCGCGGATCCAGTTTGTCGGGCGTATCGGCATCGGTATGGTGATACCAGAAGTAGCGCGACATATCCACCTGCAATCCCATTACGTCCACTCCCTGTGCATTGAGTGGTGAAACGTCCGCCCCGCCGCCGCCGATGCTGACGCTGTCTGCGCCGATCGGACGTAACAGCGCAGCGATTGCCCGGACGATCTTAAGCCGCGAGGGGCTGCCGGTGAAGCCAAAGCCCGTCGGCGCAAAAACGCCGCTGTCGGACTCCAATCCAAGAATATGCTTTTCATGACGATGTTCCTCGGCATAGGCTTTGGCGCCGCGCAGGCCATTTTCTTCATTGGTCCACATAACGAGGCGGATGGTGCGCCGCGGCCGCAGCTCCAGCTCTGTCAATATCTTCAGGGCCTGCCAGGCCGCCACACAACCGCCGCCATCATCCATTGCGCCGCGACCGACATCCCAGGAGTCGATATGACCGCCGAACACGATGATTTCTTCCGGCCGCTCCCTGCCGGTAATCTGGGCGATGATATTGCGCGAAGGCGCGTCGGGAAGAGTGCGCGCGCCCATCTGCAACCGGATCGTCGGCGTCTGTCCGCGATCCTGCAAACGCTGTAAAAGCAAGGCATCTTCCATAGTGATTGCCGCATGCGGAATCCTGGGCGTTGCATCTTCATAGCCCATGCTGCCTGTGTGCGGGGTCTGCATGGAGAAAGGCCCAACCGAACGCACCAGGCTGGCGACGGCTCCGGCTTTGGCCGCCTTAACGGCGCCGCTGTAACGATAGCGCACCGTTGCGCCATACGTGCTGAAGGCAGCGTTAAACAGCACGATTTTACCGCGTGCTTCTTCCGCGCGACGCTCGAGCTCTTCAAAACTCCCGACAACCAGAACCTTGGCGCTAATGCCCTCCGGCGGCGTACCGACACTGCCGCCGAGCCCCAGCATAGGCATTCGGCGCTTGATCGGTTCCACTAAATCACAACGCTCTATGCCGCGTTCCCAATGCGGTACCATCACATCCTGCAGGCGCACCGTATCATAGCCTTCACGGCGCAGCCGCTCGGCAACCCAGTCGATGGCGCGTTCGAGCGCAGCTGTACCGCTCAGACGCGGACCAAAGGTATCACAGAAAAGCGCCAGGCGCTCCCAGGCCGAACTGTCCCGCTCTGCCGCGGCGATAATCCGCTCGGCTATCGGCGTGTAGTGCCTGACGATAGTCAGCGAATCACGCATCGAAAAGACGCTGTCCTGCGCCGTGGTACGCGCTGTTGCGGAGCAGAGAACGAAGACCGAAAGCAGCAGCGTCCGCAAAATGGCGGAGAGGAGAGATGTGTTGGAGTTCGTCATAATCATCAGCCTGAAGAATAAAGAAAAAATTCGGCATTGCTTGTTGAAGCACTTCGCCGACCGGAGACCTGAATGGTATAAACCGCCGCGACCGATCCTTCGCAGTCGAAAGCTTCTATCGGCCACACACCATCCGAGGGCTCAATTTAAGGAAGCCATTGTTCAGCACCGCGCCGACGGACAAAAATAATCGGCCTGGCGGAGATATTGGAATTCACTGATCGATGGCCTAATTTGCTTTTCTTTTGTACTCTGTGAGACATCCGCAATGAGTTCCTATTCAACACTTCAAGAACTGGTGGCGATCGATTCGCCGACGGGATTCACCGATCGGGCCAACGACTACATCGAGAAACTGATGCAGCGCTATCAATGGCGCACCAGGCGCAGCAACAAGGGAGCAGTCGCAGCTAGCCTGCACGAGAAGCCGACGCTCGCCCTCGCGGCACATACCGATACCCTGGGCGCCGTTGTATCAGGCATCAACAAGAACGGCAGTCTTCAGCTTTCGCCGGTGGGTGGACTCGTTCTGACAAGTTTCGAAGGCGAATATCTGCGGGTGTACACAATGGAGGGCAAAGTGTATACCGGCACCTTTCTGCTTAACAACCCTTCGACGCACGCCAACAAGGATGTTGTCCGCACCGAACGCAGCTTAAACAAAATGCACATTCGCCTGGATGAGGAAGTCGCCGGCGAAGACGAGGTCCGCGAGCTCGGCATACGGATCGGCGATTTTGTCTGCTTTGATACCCGCTATCAGGAATTGCCGAGCGGATACATCAAATCGCGCTTTATGGACAACAAGGCAGGCTGTTATGTGCTCTTTGAAGTAGCGCGACGTCTCGCGGAGCAACAGCGCAGGCTGCCGGTGGAGTTGTTCTTCTCGCATTACGAAGAAGTGGGCCATGGCGGCACCTGCGGCTTTGCGGCATCGATCGAGGAGCTGCTCGTCATCGACATGGGTGTCATCGGCGATGACTGTGAGGGCGACGAACGCTATTGCTCTATCTGCGCCAAAGATTCCAGCGGTCCCTACGATTACCGGATGCGCAGCCGCCTGGTGCAGCTTGCCGAAAAACAGGATATCCCGCACAAAATCGACGTCTATCCCTACTATGGCTCGGACGGCTCGGCGGCGCTGCAGGCAGGCAATGATTTCCGGGTAGCGCTGATCGGCCCCGGCGTTGCGGCATCGCATGGTGTCGAACGCAGCCATCGCAAAGGCATTGAAGCGACGATCGACCTCTGCCTGGCCTACATTGACGATTACTGTAGTCGGCCTTAAGTACATTTAGGACAGATTCCATTCACTATTCGATATGAGGTACATTCGTGGAACTTAACAAAGCCAGGATCCTGATTACAGGCGGCAGCCTGGGCATCGGCAAAGCTACCGCCAGTCTTTTGATTGACAAGGGCGCAAAGGTAGCGATCACCGGCCGCGATGAAAGCCGTCTGCAAAGCACGGCTGAGGAAATCGGCGCCCTGCCGATTTGTGCCGACGTCGCTAATGCGGATGACATCAAGCGGACCTACGACACCGTCCTGAGCGAATTCGGTTCGATTAACTGCTTGATCAATAATGCCGGCATCGGGGTTTTTCCAACACTCGAAGATGCCGCGATGGAAGATTTCGAGCAGGTCTTTCGCGTGAATGTCTTCGGCGCGGCAATGATGGCGCAGCAGGCAGCGGCCTTGTTTAAGAAGGAAGGCGGCGGCACCATCATTAATATCGGCTCGACCGCGGCGGAAAAGGGCTTTGCGCGCGGCTCGGTGTACTCGGCTTCCAAGTTTGCGCTGCGCAGCATGACACAGTGCTGGCAGGCCGAACTACGCCCGCACAATATTCGCGTGCTGCAGATTAACCCGAGCGAAGTAGCGACCGCCTTCGCCAATCCGGAGCGCATAGAACGTGAAGCCCCGCCGAACAAGCTGCGTTCGCAGGAAATCGCCCATGCCATCAAAGCGGTACTGGAAATGGATGATCGCGGCATGATTCCCGAACTGGCCGTCTGGGCGACCAATCCCTGGTGACGGCAGCGTCTTAAGGCCCTCGTCATACTATCGAGCAAAAACCACAATGCCCGCGAACATTAACGCTCGCGGGCATTGCTGAACATCACAGGAACGCAATGTTCATAGCACCGTTAATGCCGCACGACGAATGATGTCGTGACGAGCCCTGAAGGATAACTCAGTTTAACGATGTAGGCTCCGGACGCCAGTGCATCCGTGTTAACCGGCAGATTGTGTATTCCGGCCCTGTATGCTCCTTCCGCCAGCAGACGCAGCTTTTGCCCGCGTTCAGTCCAGAGCTCGAGCGTTACCGATTCCGCTTCGCTCAGCTCCCAGGTCAGCAGCACCTGCCGATTGGCGGGATTCGGCGCAATCAGCAAACGCGCCGCCGCCGGATCGTCCTTAACAGCCGGCAGATGGACCTCGCCCGGCAGTCCCTGACGTGGTACGCCACAGCCGACCGGTATTTCCTGCGTGCAGGCTACCTGCCCGTTAACATCCAGAAAATCGATGATCACCGATCCGCTGGAAGGAAAGGGCACACAGAAATTCCCGACCGGGAAGGATGTTTGATATGGGGGCAGGTTGATGCGTTCGTGCGAATAAGGAATACCGCCGGTTGCATTACCGCGCATTACGATGCCGTAGATGCTGCACGAGGGATCCGGCTGTTGATTAACATGGATAATGCCACAGCAGTCATTGGGGGGCAGACTGGTCAATTCCAGCCAGGTGTCCAGGCTGTCACAGCAGTATGGCGGCATGTCAAAACAGTCGATCGGGAATACCCGCTCACAAACAGCGTTGCCGTTAATGTCCAGCAGGATAACGCGAATCAGGCCCGCCGTCTGTGCCGGCACACAGTACGAGTCGATTGCCAGCGCGCCGCCACCCGGCGGGAAGGCGATCGGCGCGGACGGATCGTGGGGAATGCCGCCGCCATTGGCGCCGATCAGCACGATGCCGTAGATGTCGCAATCGGCCTCAGGCGAGCGCTCGACGCTGATGAGTCCGCAGCAATCGCCCGAGGGGCTGCCGAAGCCGGGTGTGAGCTGAATGTCATAGTCATCGCAGCAATCCGCAGCCTCCATGTCGCAGTCGATTATCTCATCGAAGAACGGGCATAAAGTGGCGCCACCGCCTGGATGCAATTGTGTAATCACACTGAGATTAACATTCATCGGATCGGCGTCGGATTCAACACAGATGCGCCCCAGATAGATTTCACCATTGGCGGGAATACAATTATCACCCGCGCCGCTCTGCCAACGGATCGTATTGTCGTCGCCCTGTTCATAGCCGGGGAGAAAGGCTCCATTCCATTGGCCGTTCTGAATACCGATGATCGGCGGATCATCGTCCTGCGCCGTGCCGTACTGCAGCCAGATTCCTTCGCCCGCAATCGGACATAACTCTGAGTTTTCAACATAGATATCCCAGCAGCAGTCGTTCGGATCGGCCGAGTAGGCTTTTTCAATGCGCGCCTCGAGAGTGATATCATTTTCACACTTGCACTTGCACAACAGTTCAGCCGTGCTGAAGCACTGCACAGCACCGGATTCGTCGAAATAGCGTACATCAACGCTTCGCGGCGCATCCGCCGGCGTCACGAATACATCGACGCAAAATTCACCGACGGTCCGGGATTCGCCCGGTAGTTTGGGGCCGCCGCTAAAACTGTGGTCCGTGAAGACGACGGCGCCGTCCATTTCGATTTCAAGCCCATAGAGCGGACAGGCGCTCGCCGAAGCATCGATTTCTATGTCCCAGCAGCATTGGCCTGCGGGCGCATCGTCCTGCGGGATAAGCTCAGGTCCATAGCTCTCCCCGCCGCAATCGCAGGCGCAATAAACTGTCTCCTGCACTTCGCAGACGACCTCATTGGCTGCATTGCGAAAGCGGAAGGTGATTAACTGCGTTACCCCGCTGCCGTTTGTCTGCAGGCAAAAACTTCCATGAAAGGAATTTGTGCCTGCGTCGAATGCATAGAGCACAAGCGGACCACCCTGCCCTACAGCAGGGTCGAGAATCTGAGCCGGGGCCGTTGCAACAATTTCAAGCGTGGCAAGGTCGCAGCCCTCGTCCACCACCTGGCTGAAGTCGAAACAGCAGTCGCGGTTCGGCGGCGTCGGGTCAATCGGCGTAATGACCGGAGCCAGCGTTGCACAGCAGACATCGGGGCATTCTACGCTCGCGGTAGTGGAACAGAGCACTTCGTCATCAAAAGTGATATACTCGATTATAAACTGATGGCTGCCGCCGGCACCTCCTGTTTCGAGGCAAAACGAGTCTCCTAGGTTGTGGCTTTCCAGGTTAATGTCATAGTCGCAAATGTCTTTCAGAATAGTCTGCGGATCGCCGGCATCACGCACCCGGACACAGAATATCGGACAGCTTCCGAGAATAAATTGATCGAGCTGCACACAGCATGACAGATCCGGCGGATTGCTCGGCAGAACAGTTAATGTCGGCGCGGAAATATTTGCGCAGCAATCCATTGGACAGTCCAGCGCCAGCGTATCGCTGCAGACCACATCGCCGTTGGCATTAATGAAATCGATCCAGATTTCTTGGTTGTACCCCGATGGCGGCACGCAAATCTGCTGCGTAAAGGGGTTACTGTATCCGATGGTCTGCGAACTCAGACTCGGCCAAAAGGTAACCACGAGACTATCAATGTTGCATTCGGACGGCGCGCTGATGTTTAAGTTGAAACAGCAGTTATCGCCCTCCAATGGCGGTGTTCCGGGCTCCAGACTGATTTGCGTCGGCCCTTCGCAACAGGGGCCGATTTCGGGAATTGTCAACGAGGAAATCAAGGTGGCGCTGCCGATCCCACCCACCGTCGCGCCGTGATTGCCGGAAGGGTTATGATTGCTGCCGGGCTGTCCGGTGCTGGTTGCAAGGTTAACGTGGCCGGGCACTGTGCCGCCCCAGTTCGTCCAGACCAGGCCATGGCCGCCGCCGCCGCCTTCGCCATGTTGCCAGGTTGCATTTATCGCGTTGTCGACATGACCGCCATCGCCACCCTTGACTTCCAGGCTCAAGGCGGGGACCTGGGCGGACCAGTCGTTGCATGACAGGCAGATCAGGCCGCCCGCCCCGCCGCCGCCCGCGCCGTCTTTGAGCGAGCGTTCCGCTTGTAACGATGTGTATGCGCCGCCGTTGCTGCGGATGGCGTTCCCGTTGCCGATCACAACCAGACACTTGATGAAAATAATGCCCCCGCCGTTTTTGCCGGGCGTGGCGTGATGGCCCGGCTCGAAGTGACCTTCATGTCCTCCTCCTCCGCCGCCGCCCATAAACAGCCGGCGATTGGCTTCGTTGGGAGCGCCGGTCGGGGCTGCGTCGCTGAATGGCAGGTTATAGCCGCCCTCGCTCAAGAAGTTATGACCGGGGCATCCGCTGAAAACTTTGCCGCCGAAACCGCCGAAACCGGCATGGCCTCCTCCTCCGCCGCCGGCATTATGATGATTGCCGCCGCCGCCGCTATTCGCCAGTGCGCCCCTGCCCAGCTCCTGTCCCGGCAATTCGCCCGCGATCGTTGTAGCGGCGATGCCCTCGCCCTTGAAGCCTGCGGCGCTTGTGCCAAAGCCTGTACTCTTGTTAAAAGCATAATAGTCGACAATGGCGGCCGCTGAGCAGCTAGAAAGCGCATCGCCCGAAACGGCGCCGCCGCGAAAGCCCTTTTCACTGACGTCGATATCGGCGTTCAGGAGTAAGTCGTGGTTAAACTCGAGCACCAGTATGCCGCCCGTGCTGCCGTCCCAGGCCTTTGCCGTCAGCCCCGGCGCAACGACCCGTACGTCGCCGGTGTAATTGGGAATCTGGACGAGCTGCACAACATATTGTGTCTCATAAGAACGCCGCAGCCGGCCATCCAGGGTTAACAGGTTACCCGCCTTGGCCGTAATGGTCGCGAATTCGTAGTTGCCGCTGCCGCGATAGTCAATCACCTCGCCGTAATCCGGCCCGTTGGTCAGATCTACATCAGCACCGTTCATTTGGATTATCATTACACGTCGGCCGATGATAAATGGCGATGCGTCGTCAAGCGTTAGCTGCGAACAACAAGGCGAAAATCCTATGGCCAGTACTCGAGCGTAATCATTGACCACACCGCTAATGTCTGTGTACGGCTGCGAATGAAGGAGGGAGTTACAACATACCAGAAGTAATACATACAGCCATCCCCGCCGACGCCGCGTCGGCCTAAAGTCCGTTGTCATCTTTCTGTCTCCAGCAATTAACAGGAAATGTTAAACAGGTTAGTCCTGCCGAGGGATCAATCGGCTTAAGCCGGAAAACAGATTAGCTCAATACGGGCTATGAGAATGCGATGTAAAGTTTTCGCGGCGCAACGAACCGCGTTTGCGTCGCGCTCATCAAAGGGATGCAAATCTACAGCAAATTTCGCTGGGCGAAACTGTTCAATGTACCAACGGTAGGTATCGGCGGACGAACGGTAGGCCTGGTCTTCCCAACGGTCGCTCATGATAATCCGCGCAGGCTGATCTGGCGCAATAGTCTTCCGCGATGATCCGATGCTGACTTCACTCCTCAATCCGGCAAAGTGGATTCATATCGCTTTCGAAGATCTGAGCTCCGCAGGACCGGAATCAGGCGATCTGCCAGACGGAGCGGGAACTCAGGTGAGCGATCTGAAGCTAACAGCAAAAAAAATGGCTATCACGTGATAGCCATTGGATAGAAATTTTATGTAGGAAGTGGAATGAGCTTGATTCAGGATAATCGCCGTTCGGATAAACTTCGATTGTCGGGATCACCGCGCAAACTGATTCGTCCGCGGCTCGCGACGGCGCTGCGACCGATGCGCGCGACTCGCTGTACGAAGCGTGCCGCCGATTCGCTGCCCGCGGGTGTCGCAATACAGCAATCCGCCTGCGATTTGTTAATGCCGGGCGAATTCTGATCTGAGGAAGACTGCCATTGGAGCCGGGACGGATCCTGCATCCCATTACTCCAGGCCAGGTTGGCAACCAACACCTGGGTGACGCCAAAGCCCTCGCCCGGGACACTGTTAAACAGTGAAATAATGGAGTCGATGTCATTGCGGTCGCCGCTATCGGCAATTGACTCTTCTAGTGAATCGACCGGTACGGCGGCTGACTGTGTTTCGAATTGCTCGCCGTCGGCCGGATTAAGCACCGAACCGCCCGAAAACAAATCGCTGCCGAACATAACTATGGTCGCGGTCGCAGCGATCGAAGCGGCAATCGCAAAACGCGAAGGGGACGAAAGACGCGCAACAACATTAGCAAACTTTGTCCAGCGACCCACATTTTCCGCCGCAACGCGGGCATCGAAACGCTGGTGGAGTACCGGCAGAATGTCGGATGCAATTTGCAGTTCACTTTCTTCATCCGCCATTGCAGCGCCTGCGTGCAACAAGGTAAGCCGCGCGCAGTCGAATTGCTCCGCTCCGCCAAGTTCATGTAAGGCGTATTCCTGCTCGGCGGGGCTCAGCGATGCGAAGTTGCCGCGCAGCAACAGCTCTTCCAGGTCAAACATCGTATCCATTTGTATCAATTTCATTGAACGTATCCGCTTATTCAGGTTGAAACGCGTGCAGCTTGCCTGCCAGCTTTTTAATAGTATAGTGTAAACGTGATTTTACCGTACCTTCGGGACAGGCCAGCGTTTTGCCGATTTCTTTGATGCTGAAATTCTCCTTGAATCGCAGCACGAATGTTGTTCGATGATCTTCATCGAGGCCGCCGAGCTCTGTTTCCAGGGCCTCTAAAAAACGCTTGGTATCAAGCGTACCGTCAAAGCTCACTGCCTGACAGGGCATCATCTCGGGATCGTGACCGCGTTCTTCGATACGGCGTACATGTAAACGTCGATACTCGTTTTTGCACATGTTGAAGGCAACGGAAAAGATCCAGGTGGAAAAGCGCATTGAAGGATTAAACAAACGGGGTTTCTCGGCAACCTTAAGAAAAATTTCCTGCAGAAAATCCTGCGCCTTTTCTTCGTCCCGGCTGAGCATCTTGTAGAAGTAATAGTAAAGACGCCGATGATAGCGTTTGTATAGCTCATCAAAGGCGGGGCGCTCACCCTGCGTGATTGCACTCATCAACTGTTCGTCACTTGCTTCGCTTTGCGCATTGCTGATTCGCTTCATGAACCGGCCAGCCTTGGGGATAGTTGCTCGCGTTTGTCTGTCCCCCTGTACACAGGGGTGTACAAAAGGTTCACCCCTTGATCGATAAAAAAGCAAAAAAGTTGCAGCAGAAATCGATCACAAGCTTGCGGGCAGGACCTTGCCGCGTACTTCGCCGAAGCCGACACGTACGCCGTCCTTCTCCGACCAGCCACGCATTATCACGGTATCGCCGTCCAGGATGAACTTGCGTTCGCTGCCGTCGGGCATTTGAAGCGGTTTACTGCCTTTCCAGGCGAGTTCGAGCATCGATCCGTAGGAATCGGGAGTTGGTCCGCTGATGGTGCCTGAAGCGCACATATCGCCCGAGCGCAGGTTGCAGCCATTGACGGTGTGGTGCGCCAATTGCTGCTCGATACTCCAGTACATGTGCCGGAAATTCGATCGGCAGACGCGATGCTCGGCGCCGCCCTCCGGCTGGATGAAGACTTCCAGATTGATGTCGATCGCTTTGTCGCCTTCCGTTTGCAGATAGGGTAGAATCGGCAGTTCCGGCTCCGGTCCGGCGGTACGGAAGGGTTCCAGCGCATCGAGTGTCACGATCCAGGGTGAAATCGACGATGCAAAGCTCTTGGCGAGAAAAGGCCCAAGCGGAACATATTCCCATTTCTGGATATCGCGGGCCGACCAGTCGTTAAACAATACCATGCCGAAGATATGGTCATCGGCCTCGGCCGTACTGATCCGTTCGCCGAGCGGTTTGCCGTCGCCGGTGATGAAGGCCATTTCCAGTTCGAAGTCCAGCAGCCGCGAGGGGCCAAAGCCGGGCGCAGCAGCGTCGTCGGCTTTTGTTTGCCCGCAGGGTCGGCGGACCGGTGTGCCGGATACGACGATCGAGGATGCCCGGCCATGGTAGCCGACCGGCAGATGGAGCCAGTTCGGAAGAAGAGCATTGGCCGGATCGCGAAACATCGTGCCGACATTCGTGGCGTGTTCTCTGCTGGAATAAAAATCGGTATAATCCCCTACCCTGACCGGCATATGCATCGTAACGGCGGACTGCTCGTGTAAAGCTTCCCCGCGTATGCTGCTGTTGTCGCGTAATTGGTCGTTGTCGGCGTTGAGCAGGTCGGAGATACGCTGACGCAAGGCCCGCCAGACCGGCTTGCCGAGTTGAAGCAACTCATTGATGCTTTGGCTGGCAAACACGCCCTGTTCGATATTGAGCTCCGCCAGCAAACCATGAGTATGCAGCACCTGCAGATCAAGTACCTTCGATCCGATTGCGACGCCTAGTCTGGGCCTTGCGTCACCGACGGAGAATACGCCGAATGGAAGATTCTGAATGGGAAAATCACCCTTGTTCGCATCGCTGACCCAGGAGCGCAGAGCGGGATCGTTGGCTTTGATCATTGGAATTCTTCCTAGTGAAAATTCGTGATTGAGATACGCATAATCGCTTGCTATCCACGAATCAGCACTCTTTTCATTTTAGGATCGCAGCCTGGAATCTTGCGTCGCTAAACGCTCTCTGCGGCGGGCGCCCACGCCGGCGATTTTATCGGACCTGTTTAACATTACTCCTCTTGCCCATCTTGCGCCGCAGCAATACCCAATCGCGGGCAGCCACATTGCCGTCCGGCGATACACCTTCGCGAATTTAACCGCTTGCAGCGCCATTGTTGCGTGCAAGGGCGCTTTCCGGGCTGTTGATTTTACTGTCGCCGCCCGGTCTTGTATCGATGTCGCCGGCAGCTATTGACCAGATCCTGCCGGAGCTGACCATGGGTGATTCCGCCGCGGTGACGAATTCCGCCTGCATTTCGTCGGTCGTGAAATCGAAGATGTAATCTTCAAAGCGTCCTACCCGTCCCGGACTGCGCGACATCATCGGCAGGTGGTTGCGATGGCGTATCAGCAGGTAGTAGCAGCCTTCGGCCAACAGTGAATTTGTTAACACCAGAGTCAGCCGCCCGTCCAGTCCGGCAGCTCGGCCGCTGTGGATCAGGAGCGCCGCCGTTTGCAGTACCGTATCCTGCTTGTCTTCGTGATTGTTGAATTGCAATTCCAGTCAATCGACAATGTCAGCTGGCATCAGATCGATTTGTTGCGGTCCACGATGTTAAGCTCGCGTTCTTCGATGCGAAGGAATGGCCAGCCGGCGCTCGATTGCGGTACTAGCGCTCTTACTGATCCCGTGGTTCCAGGTTCCAAAACGCTGCAAGTTAAGCCAATTCCTGTTTCTCATTCACGTGCGGAGTCTTGCTGGCGGTATGCAATCATTGGCTCATTACAACACTTAACAACACTTAAAATAAAAAAGGGACCCCATATATCGGGGTCCCTTTGTCATAGGATATCTTCAACTTCAGAGCGGTACGGTCTTATGGGACCTGCGTGGCTTTGAAGGAGTTGTTACGAACGATCACACGGTCGGGCGCCGTGACGATGCCGTCGAGTGTGATATCTTCGGGCAGATAGCCGGTATTACCGCTGGCGTTGCGTACGGTGACGCGGTCGGCAGCATTGATGATACCGAGCTGG
>JANQRB010000038.1 GCA_028284775.1 Candidatus Kapaibacterium sp.
CCCTACCAGCAGATTGTTCTTCTATTTTAACAAATTGGTTAGTCAGCCATCGGTCTATTTCATTCGTCAGACGAATAATTTGCCAGGTGTTTTTGCTGGGGATAGGATAACTAGAATCGATTGTGAGGGAAGAACCAATTACTTGCCAAAAGAAGGTGATCCTGGTCACGAGTGGCTGGATGGAGGGCGTACTCTGTCATTGACGCTAGAGTCCACGAGTGGATTACAATTGCAGAAACTCAATCAGATCGAAATCAAACTGGATGACCTGATTGTCGACACGGATCAGAATGAGTTGCACAACCCCGGTAAATTTAACATTGCCACTGAGTTGCCGACGATAACCTGGAGGCTGCTCGAAATTGAACAAGAAACCGACATCGAAAGTAGTTTTTCGCATTACACGTTGGAGATGTACACATTCCATTACGCTTTGACAGGCCGCAAGAATGAGTTTGGCGGCTCGTGGGCTGAACTTGACAAATACAGGCAAAACCTGCCGTATTTTGCTGATTACTATCAGTATCACTGCACAGGCACACTCAACGAGTTCCATCCGGCTGGCAGTCCGAATCCGGAATTTGAGATACTTAGCTTTACGCCCGACAGCCCCCGCGAGAAAATAGCATTTACATTAGGCGCGTTCGATTGGGACGGTGCCAACGCCGTTGATCACGTCGATGACATTCTAGGTCGGATTGAAAGTCTGATCCGGAATACGCCCGAGCCGATGGATGAGTTAGTACAAGAAGAAACAATGCACAGTGCCTGGTCAAAATTTAACACTGTAGACTGGTGGAAACTCTGGCACAATGCAGACGATCAGATAGGCATCGCAAGCGTGATAGTTGATGCAAAAGACTTGTTTGGATTCAACTGCCATCGGCAGTTGCTTTTATGGGATGGCTACCGGGCTCTGGGATACGGAGTAACTGTCGACTTTTGCCGCGTTCACGAGAGATTTTTTAAAAATCTGGAGGTAACGATTGATGTACAATTGGACTAGTGAAAGCCGGCGGTGTGTCTTCGCTGGTACATGCTCCAGCGTGCATCTTACGATCCTGGCTCTCTGTATTGGGTGCGTTTCGTCTTTTGACGTCATAGCTCAAGAAATCGTCGTATTAGCGCCGATCGGCGGTGAGCGCTACACGGCCGGTGAGACTTGCAGTATTCACTGGCACGCGGCGGATGATGTCGGCACAATCGACCTGCTCCTCTGGGATGCTTCCAAGGGCAATTCCCGCCTGATTGCTTCGGATCTGCCGGCCCGGAAAGGCGCTTACGAATGGCTTATCCCAACTCAGCTCAACGGCGAGCGATTTCGGCTACGTGTAGATGCTGCCGATATCACTGGGCAATACGGAATTTCAGCCAATTTTTTCGCCATATTGCCGGGAGAAGAAACGAACCGGAGTCTGGGGAAAGGACAAGAACACATAGCAGACCTCAGCATCTGGCCAAGTCCGGCTCGCCACGTCCTTCACGTGAGCACGAAGCGAAACATCGCACTTAGTTATGTGTCAATACGTGACCTCGTGGGGAAGGAGCGAATCGTTCAATCCCCGAATGGCGCCGCGAAGTTTACACTGCCGCTTGCACGGCTATCAAATGGGTTGTATTTAGCCGAATGCCGCTTTGCAGACGGCCTGAAAGTAGTCCGCAAAATCATCATACATCGGTAGAGGAATTTCACATGAACCACAAAACATTAGTCTTGCTTGTGTCGGTTTGCCTCATTGCCGCTTGCAGTGATGACGGCCTGCGTCCGCCTGGATATCCCGTCATCGCCAGTCCCAACGATTCGCTTCTGCTGGTGGAAATTTACAACAGTACCGATGGAGAGAATTGGGATAGTAATAGTGGCTGGCTTACTGACAGACCTCTGTCGCAGTGGGATGGGGTCAATATCGCCGAGCTAGACAGTACAACGCAGATAAGTGATGATGGGTACGCATATTTCCAGGTGGAAGAATTGGTACTCTATATCCAAAAAATGACAGGCAAACTGCCCGATCTGAGCTTCTCACGGCTGAAGCGTCTTGATATGCACAAAAACAACCTTCACGGTAAACTGCCGAATCTGGAGTTGCCTAAAGTGGAGTACATTTCATTCGACAAAAATTGCTTCAAAGGCGAAATTCCCGATTACGATTTGCCCGAGCTGCTTGATGTTTCATTTTCTTCAAACAAGTTTACCTCGATGGCGCCAAAGTCATCGCTACAGGCTCTAAAAATCCTCGATATCAGCAGCAACAAGTTGTCATTCGCAGCCTTGGAAGAGCACATGTGGATACGTGAAAAGCTGGGAAGCAACTTTCAATACAGCCCACAAGATACTGTTTACCCCGTCACTCAGTCGCCACGTAATGATGGTGTGCTCTTACGAGTTGACGTGAAGGGAACCGATATCAGGTATAGCTGGTCAAAAGATGGGACGATCGTTGTCAACAGTCCGGACCCAGAATATGTGGCGAGACAAAACGGGACCTACCGTTGTGCGGTTCAGAGCCCACTTGTTCCAAATCTTGTGATACGCAGCGAAAAAGTGGAGATAATCATGGAATAGTCTGTACTTTGAGCCTTGGACAAAACGAAGTATCGATTTTTGCGATTCGAACTCTTACTTACAGACGGCGACATTTGCATAAATCCCAGGCAAGCATTTAATAATTTGTGCCGATATGTAGTGGACATCTTTGATGTTGCAGTTCGGAAAATCGCACAGTTAAGCCCCAGTAATATTCATAAAGAGTGTGAAGACATTCTTCCGCTGCAGTCAAATTGCTAAACTCGTTGCAGATTTTACCCGAAAGTCAAAGCCGCAATCGCGTTCAGACAATTTATTCGATTCCATGTTAAATAGATACAAGCTCCGCCGGATCTTGGCGCTTAATCCGAGTTAACTCTGGCAAGCAAATATTGTCCCAACTCCGCTAAGGGAATCTGCTGCTGGTCACCGTCAGCCATCGATTTGAGCAGCGCCGTCCGGCTGCTGCGTTCGCTCTCGCCGATCATAATGGTGAAGGGTACTTCCATCCGGTTAGCCTCGCGCATCTGGGCTTTCATCGATCGTCCCTGCAGGTCGGTGATGACCTTGAGACCCGCCTGGCGCAGCTCATTAGCCAGCACGAGCGATACCTGACGATCTTCCCTCTCGCGCGCTGCAATGTACAGGTCTGTCCGTGGCGGCGCGCCTATAGTTTTGCCCTCTTCTTCCAGCAACATCAGGACACGTTCGATGCCCAGCGCAAAACCGACACCGGGAAAGGAATTGCCGCCGAATTGCGCAGCGATATCGTCATAGCGGCCGCCGCCGGCAATTTGGCCCTGGGCACCCAGGCGCGTTGTCGTTAACTCAAAAGCGGTGTGCCGATAATAATCCAGACCTCGCACCAGTCGCGGATTAACTTTATAACTTATGTGTAGTGCATCCAGCAGCGCACAGACATTATCGAAAAAATCACGGCTCTCCTCATCCAGAAAGTCCGGGTACAGGGGCGCCTCCCGCAGCAGCTGTTGGTCAGTTTCGCTCTTTGAATCGAGGATCCGGAGGGGATTGGCGTCAAGCCGGCGTTTGCTGTCTTCGGAGAGCTCCTGCCGATGCGGCTGGAGATATTCAACAAGCGCAGCGCGGTAATTTTGTTTCGAAGCCGGATTGCCCAGTGAGTTAACTTGCAGCTCATAGTCACTGAGGCCGATGGCATCGCAAATTCGCTTGGCCAGCATTATACATTCAACATCGCTCTCGGGCGCCATGGAGCCCATTATCTCGGCGCCATATTGATGAAACTGACGATAGCGTCCCTTGGCGGGGCGCTCTCGACGGAACATTGGCCCCAAATACCATAGGCGCAAGGTGGGGTGTTTTGCAAGTAAACTGTGCTGGTTGACGGCTCGCGCTACACAGGCCGTCAGCTCCGGGCGCAGCGCCAGGTGATCGCCGCCCTTATCCACAAAGGCGTACATCTCTTTGCCCACGGCATCTGTCTGCTCGCCGACACTGCGAATAAACAAATCCGCAAACTCGAAAATCGGCGTTCGTAATTCTTGAAAACCGAATTCCTGCGATGCCGAGCGCAGACAATCTTCCAGGTTTTGCCAGCGCCAGGATTCTTCCGGCAAAAGATCGTGCGTTCCTTTAGGACTCTGTATTGCCATAATATTGTGATCACTTTGTGCGATTGAAAACGGATGAGCTACACGTCGAGTTTTTGTGCTTCTTCGGCGTTTAACAGCTCGAGAATCTGACCGGCCGAGCCGGCTGCGAGCAGCTGCCTGCGAAAGTCGGCGTCACTCATCAGACGCGATACCCGCGAGAGCAAACGGAGATGTAAACCCACAGCGCCGGCGGGACCGAGAAGCATAACGACGATGCTAACCGGCTGTTGATCGAGAGACTGAAAATCGACCGGATTTTTCAGGGTAATTAATGCGGCGGCCGTGTCAACGATGGCATCTGTTTTAGCGTGCGGGCAAGCAAAGCCATGACCGACCCCCGTCGACATGATACGCTCGCGTTCAAAGATGACTTCTTGAACTTTCTCGCGATCGACTATAATGTCGCTTCTGGAAAGCATAGCGATCAGGTGCAGTAATATCTCTTCCTTGCTGCTGCACTCCAATTGCACATCTACTACATCGCTCGACAGTAAATCGGAAAAGCGCATATACTCCGTTCCGCCACTCTTCTGTTGTGAAAATTGCTTTTGCGGCCGGCGACATTGTTTACTGTTCGCGCCATTGTTCTACAAGACGGGCATACGAGTCGGCGTAGTCCTCCGCGCCTTCGACAGTATCGGCTTCGGCGATAACGTGAAAGACAGCTTTTTCTCTGTCCGGCAGTAGAAGCACCGAGCGTTGATCTTCAAAAATTTTGACACCGTCGATGAGCTGGCGTTCCAGGCTTTCACTGTGTTCCATCGCATGCCGCATTATTGTGCCTTTGCGCTCCCAGGGGCAAGGTATTTCGCGTTTAACCTGCCGGCGCCGCGGGATGGAAGCATCCACCTCAGCGACACTCATGTTGGCCAGCGCCAGCATCTCCAGCAGCTTGGCGGCGGCGAACATCGAGTCCGCAGCAAAAAAGAAGTCGGGGAAGATAAATCCGGCGCGGGTGCCGCCGGCATAGAGCACGCCATCGATCAGCGTTGAATCCATCATTGCGGCATGCGAATTTTTAACACGAACAATTTCCACGTCGTGATCCGCCGCCATCAGATCAATTTCCTGTGTTGCCGAAACAGGGACGGCGATTTTGTAGGGTTCGCGATCGCGGTGAGTCAGAAGAAACAACTTGGTGATGATGGAGACGAGACGAATCGAAGGGTACCAGGTGCCGGTATGATCGACCAACGCTATCTTTTCAATGCTGGGTTCGATCATAAATCCAAGCTCGTACTTGAGCGACTGCATCACGCCGCTGAGTTGCTCCTGTGCACTCTGCAATTCCGTTGCGCTGCGCGCGACCTGCCCCGCATCGACATAAGAATTCAGCCCGATGGCATGACAGCCCAATTCACCAAGGATGCGGGGAAAGAGCATGGCAGCCATGCCAAAGGAATAATCTATGACGATGTTAAATCGGCGCTGCCGGATTGCTTCGGTGTTTAATGATTGCCGGAAGCGCTGCAAATAGGCTTCGTAGGTGCGTTCGGGATACTGAATAGCGCCGATATTGGCGCTCGCCGCCCTTTTGATATCTTCACCGAAGAATAAACGTTCAATCTTTTTCGTTTGCGAGCTGCTTAAATCGCGGCCGTCGGCGTTAAGCAGAATAATATCAATGTGGTCCCGTAAATTTGGCGAGTGTCGTACATGGATACCGCCGACCGCTTTGCCGCTCACCAGTCGCTGGCGTGAAAGAGGCAGCGGCATGTCCTGTACATCGGAAACATTAACGCCAACCGACATCAGGCCGGTCGTGATTGCTCTTTTCACCATTCGCGACGCGGTATTGGCATCGCGCGAGGCCAGGACAGTCGTGCCGGAACCTAAGAAATTGCCAAGCGCCGCGCCGAATTTGGCGCCGAACTCGGGATTCATCTCCACATTGGAAATGCCGGTTACGCGGGCATTGGAAAATAGTTCGCGCAGCCATTTCTCTTCGTGCACCATGCTCCGGCTCACGATCGACCGCGTTTCGACTTCCTTATTGGGCCAGAGCTTTATATTGGAACGTAGCGCCGCCCCTTCGCCGATCACACAATGATCGGCGATAAAAACATTTTCAGCGATCGTGACATTTCCGCCGATCCGGCTGTCGTTGCACACCACGCAGTCCGTTAACTCGGCGCAGCTTCCGATTGAGACACGATCCCAGATAACGGAGCCCGCCAGCCGGGCGCCGGGCCCGATCTGCACGCCGCTGCCGATGACGGAGTTACGGAGCTCGGCGTGAGCACCGATTTCGACATTGTCACCGATTAGCACTTTACCTTCCAGTCGGGCGGTAGGATGTACCGTGGCGCTGGCCGCTATGTGCGCGTCGCCGCGCAGCTCGCCCTTGATGACCGCATTGACTTTTCCGGCCAGGGCGTCGTTGTGGGCTTCCTGATACTGATTCAGATTGCCGATATCCGCCCAGTATCCTTCGGCAACAAAGCCAAAGAGCGGCATTCCTTCACGCAGCATCAAAGGAAAGAGGTCTTTCGAAAAATCGAACTCTTTCTCGTAGGGTATCAGGTCCAGTACTTCGGGTTCCAGGATATAAATGCCGGTGTTGATCGTATCGGAAAACACTTCGCCCCAGGAGGGCTTCTCCAGAAAACGCGTTATGCGTCCGTCTTCCGCCGTCATGACGATTCCGAACTGCAGGGGATTCTGCGCTTTTGTTAACACGATCGTCGCCTTTGCCCCACGTTCTTCGTGAAAGCGCAGCGCCGCCGTTAAGTCGAAATCGGTCAGCACATCGCCGCTGATAATGATAAATCGTTCACCCAGTTTCTCGGCGGCATAGCGGACAGCACCCGCCGTGCCGAAGTCCGCCTGGGCCTGCATATAGTCCATTGAAATACCAAAAGCGCTGCCACTACCGAAGTAGCCGGTAATCTTCTCGGGTTGATAATACAGTAAGGAAACGACATTGCCGATGTCGTGTTTTTTCAAGAGGTTAACAATATGCTCCATCATCGGAACATTGAGCATCGGAACCATCGGCTTGGGAAGATTACTGGTGATTGGACGCAATCGAGTTCCGAAACCACCTGCCATTATCACCGCTTTGTTCATGTCTCGCCGCTTCGTGTTTGTGCTGATTAAAGGTATGAATTTATCAAGGCCGGCAGTTCAGGCCGTTGAGACTGCTAGGGATTTGACGACGCCGGCGAAAGTCACGAGAGACTGATGTAAAATATACCATTTTTCGTCCAGATACGGCGCACATTTCCCGAGGCCGCAGATTTTTTCTTGTCCCCTGTCTGCAATATCTTTGCGCGTCAGTTTAAAGCGCTCTGCGTCGCCCCGGCGGGCTGATGCAGCGTATTTCCTCCATGTTCATCCCTGAATCGATCTTATTCCAAGAGGTTGTATGCAAGCTCTCATCACCGGAGCCACCGGATTTATCGGCAGTCACGTTGCGCAAAAGTTGCTCGCCGCTGGGATCGGCGTTCGCTGTCTCGTACGCGCCACCAGCAATCGCCGCTGGTTGAAGGATTTGCCGATCGAGTATGCGGAAGGCTCGCTCAGCGATCGCGACTCGCTGCAGCGTGCGGTTCGCGGCATGGATTTTATCTTTCATATCGCGGGACAGACTGCCGCCCGCAGCGAAGATGAGTTCATGCGGGGCAATCGCGACGGCACACGCAATCTCCTGGACGCGGCACAGGCGGAAGGCGCGGCGGCGCAGCGCTTTGTGCATCTCAGCAGCCTTACGGTCAGCGGACCGGCTGCGGCACTGGATTCGCCACGCAGCGAAGACGATCCCTGTAGTCCAATTACGCCCTATGGACGCAGCAAAAAGGCAGCAGAGGAAGAAGTGCTGGCGCGCAGCAATGAAATGCCCGTTACCATTATTCGCCCGCCGGCGGTCTATGGACCGCGCGATACGGCCGTCCTCTCGTTTTTTCAGACGGTCAGCAAGGGCCTGCTGCCGCTGATCGGGTTCAATGAGAAATATGTCAGTCTGGTGCATGCTGAAGATCTCAGCCGCGGTATAGTTGAGGCCGCCCGCTCCGAGAAGACTCTCGGCGAGACCTACTTCATATCGTCGGATGAGTTCTATACCTGGCCGCAGATCGGCGCTCTTACGGCGTCAATTCTCGGTCGTAAACGAGCCATCACGCTGCGTCTGCCACATCCACTAGTAATGGGTATCGCCGGCATTTCCGGCTTTGTCGGCAAATTGAGCGGCAAGCCGCCCGTGCTCGACTTTGACAAAGGACGGGATATAATCCAGGATTACTGGATCTGCTCGACCGACAAGGCCCGTCGTGATTTCGGCTATCGGCAGCAGGTAACGCTTGAAGAGGGCATCCGCTCGACAATCGATTTTTACCGAAGGCACAAGTGGCTCTGAAAGTGCGAGCAGCCTTATGATAACATTCGTAAAAGCAACGGTCGGGATTCTGATCAGCGTACTCGTTCTACTTGTTGCTACTGCCTTTTTTGTTGTTTTTATCGCGACGAAGTCGCACCCAAGCGTATCGGGCACCTACGAAGTGAATGGACTGCGCGATTCACTGTCGATATATCGCAATCCATCGGGTATTCCGCATGTAATTGCGACTAGTGATGAGGACGTGTTTTTCGGCATCGGCTATGCCCATGCGCAAGATCGGCTGTGGCAGATGGATATGAGCCGGCGCTACGGACAAGGTCGTCTTTCGGAAATTTTCGGCCGGGAAACCCTGGAATACGATATGTTTCTGCGCTGCCTCGGAGTAGATGATATTGCGCGCAAACTGTATCGTCATATCAGCGACGACTCACGGATGGCGCTCGACGCTTATGCCCGCGGTGTTAACGCATTCCTGCACGACAACAGCACGGCGCTGCCCTTCGAGTTCGACGCGCTCGGTTACGAGCCTGACGAGTGGCGCGGCGAGCATTCGCTGATCGTCGGTCGAATGATGGCCTGGGAGCTGTGTCTTTCATTCTGGAGCGATGCCGCTTTCGGCGAGATTGCCGCGCAATTTGGTCCGGAGCTGGTTGAGTCTCTCCTGCCTGATTATCCCGATGATGCACCCGTTGTGGTCGAAACGAAGCGGCGTTCACATCGCCCGGCGACGTCTGCGGCCCGCCGACGAACAGTGCCGCCGCCGCGCGAACTCGCGGCATCCCTACGGGCTCTCTTTGCAAGCGGCAGCGCCGCCCGTGCCTTTGCCGGCACCCGGGGCAGCTCTCTGGGCAGCAATGCCTGGGCGGTCCGCAAGTCACGCAGCGGCGGCAAGGGGGCCATCCTCGCCAATGATCCGCACCTGACCCTTGCAATACCGCCGCGCTGGTATCAGGCGCACTTGAGCTCGCCGGATATCAATGTCGTCGGTCTGACGGTCCCGGGACTGCCCTTTGTTATCGCCGGGCGGAACAATGCCGTAGCATGGGGCATCACGAATATGATGGTCGATGACTGCGACCTCTATTACGAACAAATTGATCCGGACAACAAACGCCAATACTTCGTCGACGCCACCACGCCTAAGGCTTTCCGCATCAAGCGCGACACGATCCTGGTGAAAGATTCGAGCGCCGCCATATTCGATTTTCGCTATACGGACCGGTCCGCTGTCATCTCCGACGTCCATCTCTTCCGCAATCCGGCGCTGCTTCTAAAGGATAGCTCGGCCGACGACGCTTCGTTTTATGATCGTTTCGCCATCACCTTCGCCTGGACCGGCCAGGAAATGAGTGACGAGGTTCTGGCGATGTATCGCCTGCAAAAAGCCGGCAACTGGCAGCGTTTCTTACGGGCGGTCGGCATTTTTACCGCTCCCGGTCTGAATTTCAGCTATGCCGATACGGCGGGCAACGTCGGCGTAGCGCCAGCGGGACGTATTCCGCTCCGCAAGAGCGGCAATCCCAATATTCCCGGTCCGGCAAGGTTGGCGGATTATCGCTGGCAGGGAATGATCGAGCCGGATGAACTTCCTCATTTGTACAATCCCGACCGAGGCTACGTATTCAGCGCTAACAACAAGACAGCCCGCAACCTTCCCTTCCATATCACTTCCCTCTGGGAACCGCCTTCGCGCGCCGAGCGCATCGATTTCCTCCTGCAGCAGTTCGATCAATACACTGCCGCCGACGCCGGAATAATGCAGACCGACGTCGTTTCGCCGCATGCCTGTGCACTGACGCCGCGGATTTTAGATGCTCTCGAGCCGCACCGCCCGCGCTTTGACAGCAGTGAACGGTTGGCCTATCGGCTGCTTGCGGACTGGGATTGCTCGATGCTCTTCAGTGATACGGCCGCCGCCGTGTTTAACGTGCTGCTTGAACGCATGGTCTATAACACTTTTGCCGATGAGTTAGGCGAGCTGCTTTACAAGAAGTATACTTTCGTGACGAATATTCCGATGCGCAAAATTCTGGAGTTGGCCTCCAGACCGCGTTCGCCCTGGTTCGATGACGTGCGCAGCCCGGAAGTGGAAAATCTGGACAGTATCATCCTTCGCAGTTTTCGGGAAGCGCTGACATTTCTCGAACGCAGTATCGGACCGGCCGATTCGCATTCCTGGCAGTGGGGCGCTCTGCATTCCTTAACGCTCGAGCATCCTTTAGGCGTGGTGAAACCGCTCGATCTGCTTGTCAATCAGGGACCATTTGCTATCGGCGGCAACCACACGACGATCAACAACAGCGAGTGGCGCTTTTTCGAAGCTTTTAAGCCGGTTGTCGGTCCGTCAATGCGGATGATCGCCGATATGCAGGATTCGGTGCTTCGTATGATTCTCCCCGGCGGCAACTCGGGTCAGCCGCTCAGCCCGCACTATGGCAATCAAACACAGCTGTGGCTGACAGGCGGCTTCTTAAGCGTACCGGTCGCCGCTGCACCCCATCCGACATTCGACGACCGGCTTGTCCTTGTTCCGAAGGCCGAATAAAATGCGAAAGCCCGGCTCAGCCTTGTTTCAGCCTGTCGATCAGACGAACAGCCTTGGCGGCGCTGATGTGATAGTCGTTAAATCGAACGATGCCGTCCCGGTCGATGATGATTGTCCACGGCGTCCCCCCGGTCCGATACGCCCGCATTAAGGCAGATCGTTGGTCTCTGCCGCCGCTTTGACCAAAGGGTATCTTGAGCCCGTACTGGCGCGCCACTTCGCGCGCCTGTTCGAAGGTGTTGGTCCTAAAGCCTTCGAAACTGGTCTGAATAGCGACAAAGGCGACGTCTTCGTCGTCGGCATAATGCTTGATTACCTGCTGCAGCGTGGGGAATCCGCTTTTGTGGCAGCCCGGACACCAGGATTGAAAACAATACAGATAAAGTACTTTGCCGCGATAGGAGGAGACATCAAGCTTCGCCACAGCATCCGGTAATTGATGCCAGTCGCTGACCTGCCAGGAGGGGGCCTTATGGCCGGCGATACCAAGCTGCTGCTGCTGCGACTCTGAAGACTGCTGAAGAAACACGAAAGAAACACAAATCAGAAGGGATGTTATTCGACGCATTGGTCCTCGTCCGCTAGATTAGCTGCATTGCTGTTTGTCAAAGGCAGCGTCATTAACAAGCGCTGTCGCCGGACGGTTCCGCTAGCGGTGTCCAATGGACCAAGGTCGATCCGGGCTGCATCCCTGCCTCCGACACCGGCATTGCCGACAGTATCATAATCTGTGAGATTCCAGGTGGCGAAGTTTAGGCTGCAGCTATCCGTCGCGATAACTCGCCTTTCCCACGCAGCCTGCCTCAGTGAAATCACCTGGGAGATCTGCGGGTCCGCCCCGGATCGATGATTTCACCTTGTAGTTGACGGCGGCAGACAGATGAATGAAATACCAGGCAAAGCAGGTAGCAACAGCCCCGCGCAGCCACCGGTGAGATGCTGCGGCTTTCAAATAGGAATATCTGTTTGGGGCTTGTCTGCGCCGGACCGGAAAGTTCACAGGCAATCGACAGCCTGAAATAGGTAGTGCAAGGCCCTAATAGTTCGGCAGTGACGGCGTCAGGACATCAGCTTCGCGGGGTAAACAGAATCGAATTCAAGGCACGGTTCATCCTGTCGTCGACGTCATGAGGCACGCCGTTTTCCGTAACGGATTCACGCAGACGCCGGCGACGCAATTCCTTCCAGTTTTCAGAGACCTGATTCTTAACATGGTTGTATTCTTTCAACAGAATCATCTCCAGCTCCATTAACTCGCCCTGCAACTTCTGTAATTCGGCAAATGTTAAATCGGCGGGCGCGGCGCAGCGTTGTTTATTGTCCATATTTGTCCCGACAACGATGCCGACTTTATCTTGCTTCGAGTCGACCAGGTGCGTATTGTTTATTTTAAGCAGTTCTTCACCCTTGTTTAACACACCCAAGGCGCCCAGTATCGTATTGAGAGCATCTTTGTTCACCATATAGTAGACCATCTCTTCTCCACTGTTTAAGTCAACACTCGTTTCACATAAGACCAATCACGGAGCATCTGAGGCTGGAGGTATGCCGGAAGGAGTTTCCGACTCCGCGATCGTGGACATTCACCGCGCAAATCAATCAATAATTTCGTAATTTGGGGGGCAATATATTCAAGTGCTAAAGTGGCTCAAATACATTTCCCAAGAGCGAATTGAAAATAATATGGCCGATTCCAAAAACTACCTGATCGAAAAATGGCGTCAACTTGCGCAGCAAGAATTAAAAGACAAAGCGCTCGATTCGCTCAACAGACAGACGCCGGAAGGCTTTGATATTAAACCGCTTTACACCGGCGCCGACCTCGAAGAAATCGGTTTCACCGAAAGCATGCCGGGTTGTTTTCCCTTTACGCGGGGGCCCTACGCCACAATGTACAGCAACCGCCCGTGGACCATTCGTCAATACGCCGGTTTTTCTACCGCCCGCGAGTCAAACGCTTTTTATCGCAAGAATCTTGCCGCCGGCCAGCGCGGACTCTCAGTGGCATTTGACCTGGCCACGCATCGCGGCTACGACTCCGACCATGATCGGGTAATTGGCGATGTCGGTAAAGCAGGTGTCGCCATCGACAGCGTAGAAGACATGAAAGTCCTCTTCGATCAGATTCCGCTGGATAAGATGTCGGTGTCGATGACCATGAACGGCGCCGTCATCCCGACTCTGGCTATGTTCATTGTGGCGGCGCGGGAGCAAGGCTGCCGAGATGAGCAATTGAGCGGCACAATTCAGAACGATATTCTGAAAGAATTCATGGTCCGCAATACCTACATCTACCCACCTGCTCCTTCGATGCGAATCGTTGGCGATATTATCGCCTACTGCAGCGACAATATGCCGCGCTTCAACAGTATCAGCATCAGCGGCTATCATATGCACGAGGCGGGCGCCAATGCCGTCCAGGAGCTGGCCTTTACGCTAGCCGATGGGCTGGAATATACGCGTGCGGCTCTGGCGCGCGGCCTGCCGGTCGATCACTTTGCTCCCCGCTTATCCTTCTTTTTCGGCATAGGCATGAACTTTTTTATGGAGATCGCCAAGCTGCGTGCGGCGCGATTGTTGTGGGCCGAGACGATGCAGCAGTTCACTCCCGACAATCCCCGTTCGCTGATGCTGCGCACGCATTGTCAAACATCCGGCTGGAGCCTGACCGAGCAGGATCCTTACAACAACATCGTTCGAACCACGATAGAGGCTCTGGCCGCCGTTCTGGGCGGCACGCAGTCGCTGCACACGAACTCTTTCGATGAAGCGATTGCGCTGCCGACCGATTTTTCGGCGCGTATCGCCCGTAATACCCAGCTGTTGCTGGCCGAAGAAAGCAAGGTGAGTACGGTGATCGACCCGCTGGCCGGCTCGTATTACGTCGAGTCCCTCACGCATTCTTTAGCGGAGCACGCACGTCGCCTGATGCGCGATGTGGAAGAACTCGGCGGCATGACCAAAGCGATTGAGGCCGGCATGCCGAAGCAAAAAATCGAAGAATCAGCCGCCCGGCGGCAGGCGCTGATCGAACAGGGCAAAGAAACGATCGTGGGTGTTAACAGGTATCAACCCACGGACAGTGAGGAGATCGAGGTTCGCGAAGTCGACAACAGTCTGGTGCGACGTGAACAAATCGAACGCCTGACAGCCCTGCGCGCCGAACGTAACCCGCAGGACGTTCAGACGGCGCTAGAAGCGGTTACAGCGGCGGCTGGCGCCAATGAAAATTTGCTGGCCGTGGCCATCGAGGCCGCCGCGCGACGTGCTACCGTCGGCGAAATCAGCGCGGCGATGGAAAAAGTTTTTACGCGCTACGAAGCACGACCAACGACGGTGACCGGCGTCTACGGCCGGGAGTTTGAACACAATAACGAGTTCGCGGCCTTGCAAAGCGACATCACGGGATTCGCAGCGCGCCATGGCCGGCGTCCGCGCATTCTGGTTACCAAGCTGGGACAGGACGGACACGACCGCGGGGCGCGCATCATCGCTTCGGCATTTGCCGATCTCGGCTTCGATGTCGACGTAGGTCCCCTTTTTCAAACGCCGCAGGAAGCCGCCCGCGAAGCCGTCGATAACGATGTTCATGTCGTGGGTATATCGAGCCTGGCAGCGG
>JANQRB010000049.1 GCA_028284775.1 Candidatus Kapaibacterium sp.
CAGTATTAATCGGCAGGCCCTCAACCTGCGGTACCGGAGCTTGCAGCCATTTCTCCTGGTGCCAGCCGCGGCCGCTGATCCATTCGCCGGAATCGGCCCGCGCCGCCGCCGCGCGCACCATTCCGACAATTTCTTCCCAGGTCGAGACCCCTTGCAGCTCCAGCCGCATCTTACTGCGCCCGAGACTCATAAAATGGCCATGACTTTCGATAAAGCCGGGAATGACGAGTTTGCCGTCCAGATGCAGGACTGTGGTGGAGTCGCCGATCAAAGCGCTGATTTCATCATTGCCGCCGACCGCCGCTATAAGTCCTCCAAGCAGCGCTATAGCCTCCGCGCGCGGTTGCAGACTATCCATCGTGACGATTTTGGCGTCCAGTAGAACGATATCGGCGAAGGTCTCGGACTGCTCACGGCTGCATGACAGCAGGAGGATACAACAGCACAGCAAAAGTATCAGGCGCATCGGCTTTGTTCTCGGGCTGATTGCTCAGGAATGTAAAGCTCTCAAATCTACGCTGAAATTGACTGAAATCCGAAAAGAGCGAACATCAGCGGAGCGGACTGCCAGGTTACCAGTACAGTTTTATTACATATCATTAATTCAGGAATTTCGACGCAGTCGTCCGATAGTCAAAAAAGAGGCAATAGCGAGAATGTCAGTCGGGACCCAATCCTTTCAGACTGCCGAATGGCAATACAAATACTCGTAGATTGAATTCGGCAAACAAAATATCGATGGTCGCGCGGAAATTATTTCAGCGGATTGTAGTCAATCGCGTTGACTTCACAGTTCTAATTTTGTATGTTAAGCACTGTCATTTTTGCCGTTTGGACAATACCAGCCTTTAGCGTCCGGACTGAAACACTGCCGTATTAAAAGCGCGTCTTCATTGCCAGTCAATCACTACGGCATCCTGGAATGTCGCTTTGATGGTCAGGGACTGCTGGGCATCCGCTCGCGTAGTTGCGCCTGACTCTCTTCGCGCAGTCAGCCGTGGAATGCCCTCCCATTCCGCAATAGACGCATGATGTCACAGTGTTAATTTCGAATCCATCAAGGTGCGAGACAATATCAGGCAGCACACACATCATCTCACTGCCTTTAACAAACAGGCCCCTTCACAGGGGTCCCGATCCATTTATCTCACTAACATTTTTGGAGTTTTTTATGAGCTGGAAACAACACCTCTCCCTCCTCTTTGCCATGATTGCCGTTATTGGCTTTGGAATGACAAGTACTGCGGAAGCATCCGGCGGTTCGGCAACGATAGTCAACACAACTAACTGCGGCACGAATGTGACGATTGTATCGACCGCCGGGATCACCTACGGTCCGCGTTTTGTGGCGGGCAATACTACGGTCGTGTTTCCCTTCGCCTCTGTAACCGAATGCGCGAGCACTATCACGGCCAACGGTGTTACGGTAGCGCAGCCGCAATTCGCCTTCTGCGTTAACATTCAGGGACTGGCGTTTTGTCCGGGCTTTCTTTGCCTGACAGCAACGCCTAATACCTGGGAATTGCGCTAAATGGCTTTCGACACATCGCCGGTGAATTGAACGACCGGCTTTGAAGATGATGGCGCGAGCGCCAGCGGTTCATTTCCGAAGAATCCCTGGCGCTCGTTGCTTGACTGCTGCGTTATTAAAGCTTGTGCCGCAATCACCAACCGGAAATTTTTCGGCATTGTTGATGAGACGCCGCGATTCAGGCCGGAGCATCACTTACGACATCTCGTTTAGTCAAGATTACAAAATACCGATGTTAAGTTTGAAGTAACTGTCTGTCCGGAAAACTCTCGAATACGAATCACTTGGGAATGATAAAAGGTATATACTGCAAATGCCGTCCCCTCAGATAAAGCCGTAATGCAAATGAATAATCCAACAAACCGATATAGTCGATATCTCGTAGATCGAATTTCCCCTTACTATCGACATAGACTGTTCCGCGATGGAGGATGCTGTCGGAAACATCACTGAAGTAATAGCTCACTGTGTCCGGCAGGGATTCAAAAAAAGTGACCGGCATTTCAACCCGAACCGTATCAGTCTTATCCAGGCGCGTGAAATAGAAACTTAGTCCGTTGTCCTGACGAACCGTTTGTGCCCTTTGTCCATTCTTGTAAACGACGATGCTGCTATCCGGGTTTTGTGTCCAGGACTGGCAGAGCAGCATCACGGCAATCGCTGGTAGCCAGACAAGGGCCTTCCCCTTCAAGCTTTTGTTGGATGTCGTCACAATAGATGCTCCTTTTGGCCACTTCTTTTAGCGTAACGTCACAACACTCTCGGCACAGACGCACCTGAAAGCCTGTCTCCGCCCGGGCATTCACGGAACAATAGCAGATTCGCGCTCTCCAGCTGCTTCCGGATTCCGGTATGAATCTACGTGACAAATGTCGTTGACGCAAAACAATTCAGCCCTCAAGGAACAACCACTCACTCTGTGGATTTTTTGTCTGGATCGTAATGCTGTACTTGATGAGTCCCCGGAGCATTCAAAATCTGCAACAGGTAACACAATCGCCGCGCCAATTCAGGTCTGAGATTTCTAGCGAATTTCGCCAGAGCTGCCGGTCCTGCATTATCAGTCTTAGGCCGATAATTGACACTGGCTCAGTTTATTGCGCTCGGTCTGGGCGGAGCCGGTGATACTACGGACTGAGGTCTTGTCGTGACCTCAATATTCGGGTTCTTCTCGGCATTGGTTTCCAGATAGATTATCAATTGTTCAATCGGCGACAATCCCGCTTTCAAGCGAAACAACACTCTTGCATGTTCTATCGGATTGCTATTAGGCGAGTTTTCATAATAGTGACCAAACTCCTTCAGATAGTTTGCCACAAAGGCTGTCTCCTGTTCTCTATAGATAGCCTCGAATTCGCCAAAGAGGCGGGCTTCCTTCGGATCGTGGAACACCAGCCGCGGCTCGCCAATGTCAGGCTTTGTCAGGGTGAGACCTCCCGAAATTGTAGAGGCAATTTGAGTCGTCTTTTCGCCGACTTTCTTCACATCAATGGCAATTCTGAAGATAGCTCTGGCGAGTCCTTTGGCCCCGTCATCATGATACTTATCAGGCGGAACGGTATTGTTGTATGCTCGCAAAGCTGCTGCCTCGGGCTTCGAATTTCTGGCGACGGGTTTCGGACTATTGTCCGGCTGTTCGCGAATCCTGCCGACCCAGTGAAGATGGCGGTATGACACCAGTAAGTTGAGCCGTATCTGAGTTACTTTAATTGTCCGTACGAAAGGTTGACTGATGTCGCCAGGCCTGTTTCGATTATGATAATAAGGAGTATTACGCAGCGGACGACCTCTACTCATTCCGGCGCTGTCGATATAGTAGACCGGATTGTTGCCGGCAAAAGAATAGGGCGATTCCGAGGGAAACTCTTCAAAGAGCGGATCGACGCTCAGCCAGCTTGCGGCCCGTGGATCATACAGCCTAGCTCCGAAATTGTAAGATTTGCCGCTGCCCTTGATTTCATCATCTTTCTCCACATCGTTAAACCCATACCTGTAATTCTCTGACTGAAAGCTCCGCTCCGGCTGAAGCATCCCGAAGGGATAATAGTTGTTGACCGCCAAAACATCGGCGGCAAATGGCGCTTCGCCCAGAGTCACCGTCGGATTCTTAACATCACAGACAATTACCCTCACGTTGCCGAGATGATCCTTGAGTTCGTAAGCTTTCCTGCCGGCCCGTCGACGAAAGACCGGTCCCTCCGTATCATCGACAATGCCCAGCACGTTAGCGCTTGTGACTTCGTAATTGCGTCGGTAAAGCCCCATACGCTCGCTGCCGTACAGATTGAATTCAACATTGATATTGCCGGTCGTGGCGACATAAGTCGTTTCGTCGGTCGGATTGTCAAACTGATAGGTCGCCATCACGCTGCCGCGAGCGTCGCGGATATAGTACGTCGTCTTGTTGGCTGCGCTGCCGGTGACGACTTTCTTGACGCGATTGCCGGCGCCGTCATAGACAAAGTCAATTACTTTGCCGTTGTCATGTGTCACTTTGGCGACTTTGCCGTAAACGGTCCAGTCGATTGTAATTCCTTCGGCAAGGTCACGCGTCAAATTGCCGGCGCCGTCGTAGATATAGTTATTAGTGCTCGTCTGGTTGTCGATGTCGATATCCGTATAGCGCGAAGCCGGCACCTGGTCAGTGACGCGGCGCAGCTTGTTGCTGGGCGCGGACGGCGAGCCGTAATATTCATAGCTTAAGTCATCCATCTTGATGTTCGGCGTCCCGGCGTCGCCGTAGCGCAGCAGACTCGTGATATTGCCATTGCCGTCATAACTATAAGCAGTATTAAAGTCACTTCCGGCGGGTTGTGACCAGCTTCCGCCTGAATTCGTACTGAAGGTCGAAGCCTTGAGTCGGTTGAGTTGATCGTAGGCAAAAGTGTAGCCCGTAGGACGGTCGCCGTAGCTTAGGCCGCCGACATCGCTGTGCCGCGATGCCCAGGAGGCGATGTTACCATTGTAGAGGGCGCCGTCTTTGTGCAATCCGCCGTCCCACAGGTAATCCGCGCCGTCGCTATTGAAGGCGGAGCCGCTGCGCTTGAAATCACCTTTGTAATAACCGAGCATCATGCCAAATGCATCTCTGGCGACATTGGCGTTGGGCTGACCGTTGGCGCCGTCTTGTCCAGGATCATCCGTTAAGTTGAAGTCGGGATGGTTTATACCCTTTAACCAGCCCTGGAGCGTATAAACAAGGTCCACTCCCTGTACCTGGTCTTCGCCGATCGTTACCCGGCGCAGCGGACCGTGCTCATAAAATTCGTAGAGCGCATCGCGATCCCAGATGCAGTCGTCATCCGAGGTCCAGACTTCCGTCAGCCGATTGTCTTCATCGTAACAGTAGCGATGGAAAAAGTGATCGGCATAGGGCGCATTGTAGGAGAGTTTAAGTACGTTGCCGGAAATCAGGTCGTAGTCATAGGCCACAAACTTGGGTCCTGCCAGCCCCAGGTGATTCATCACCCACTCGACATTACCATGCGGATCATAGGAATAGAGAGTTTTTACTTCCCGCAGAGCATCCGTAGCATTGACGATCACGCAGGATATCCTGTTTCGAACATAGCGCTGGTACTGTCCTTGATAACTGTGCGACAGGAAGACCTGTGAGTAAGTTGTTTTGGTTACTTCCTCTGTGTTGGCGGAGGGATAGCTTGCGTCGGCAATATTTACGGGCAGTTTGGCGGCGGCAAAAGCCGAGGATTGACCAACCTCAATTATGCGGGCCAGCGGATCATACTTCGTGTAGGAATACTTATTGCCTTGCGCCGCCTGCTCGGCGTTCTGACTGAAGCGTAGCTGCCCGGCATCATTGTACACAAACTCCGTCCGTCCTGCATCCGGCGTCTGCCGCGCCGTCAATTCCCGGAGCGAGTTAAAGCGGTAGCTCGTGACATAAGTATGCGCGGGCTCGGTATTGCGGTCGGGGCTTGTATTATCCACTCCCGCCGGCGGCACGGTGCGAACAAGATTGCCGGCGCGATCGTAGTAATAAAGCGTGAAATGATAATAGTTGATTCGATAATCGATTGTGAAGTCCTCCCGGATGTTTTCCGGCGCCGCGCACTCCGTATAATAAGTCTCCTCGATTGCATCCAGTTCGGCGCGGATAATCGCATCCAGTTGTTTGGCGATGGCGGCGCGGATATAGGGCACGAATTTCTCTTTACAGGTCAGCGGCCGGTATTTCTGCACTTCAATCTGATTTTCGGTTATCCGGACAGCATCTTCTTCATCGAGCCACTTCACACAGATTGCGCAGCCGCTAACCGATAAACAAATATTGGTACAGAGCACTTCCGCGCCAGGGGCCAGCGGCAATTCATAGGCGCATGGCAGGTCTCCGAGATCCGGATCCAGCTCAGGAAAATCAAGGATATAGTCCAATATTTCTGAATTGCAGGTCAGGGGAATATAGGTTGCCGTACGCATAACCAGTTCACAGTCATCGGCTGTGAGCTGAATGCGCTCGTTTTCCAGTTTGCCCTGTTCCAGCAGAGACTTGATGCGCGCCAGAATTTTCTGTGTAAACACAAAATATGCCGGTGTGCCGTCGGCCGTCGGCGAACAGGCTGCGCCGACAAGTTTAGCAAGACAGGTGCTGAGCGAGTCTCCCAGTTGCGCGAAAAGATCGGCACTGCCGGTCGTACGGGCGGCCCAAATCTCCGTCTGCAGCTCTAAGAGTAATTCGTTTAAGTGGCCTAGCTTAGTTTGCACATCGTCGCGGATAAATGCCCAGCTGACGCTTTGAGTCGTAACGCTTCCATAGCGCGTGAAAGCATTGGGACAGGCAACCTGCGGTTCCGCCACCTGCGCGTACATCGGGGCATAGAGAAAGTCGGCAATCTGTTCCATTGCCACCTGATCGAGCGTGCTGATATCTTGCAGGTCGGCGCAGCCCTGAACACATTTCGCCAGCAAGGTGTCGACGATGCAATCCAGCGGAATATCGCCGATGGCGAGGCCGGGAGCAAAACGGCGGTAGGCCGCGATCACCGCTTCCCGGTAATGTGCCTCGCGCTCGGCACAGGTCGTCAGACAATCGTTGGACAGATCATTCTCGCTGAATTCGTCATGCGCTTTCACAACCTTGCTGCCGGTCCAGCATTTGTACACAAACTCCCATTTCTCGGCAACCGAAAAATTGTTTAAGGGGTCATCGGCCAGGTCTACGCAATTGTCGAAATCATTGTCGCTGCCGCTGAAGTGAAAATATTTCCAGGGCTCGGCCAGGGCCGCCGTTGTCGAAGCCGTTATACCTTCGAGTTTACGACCGGTGCAATCCAAGAAGACTTCCAGCAGGTTGAAATTGCGATCATCGAGCTCATCAATGCCGGTTTCTTCGTCGCGTGCAAAATTGTCGGGACTGTTTTCCATCATCCGGCGCGTGTCTACGGCTGCGGTCCAGCAATCCCAGATGTCGTCGCAGTTGTAAGCGGCATTATCGATCATGGACTGCGCAACGGCGTTAAACGCGCCATCATTCCAGGTTTCAATGCCTTCATAGCCGCGTACCGGATTTTTGTAGTTATTATGGTCAACATAGCGGCCAAAATAATGCCCCAGCTTCTTGAAGCGGTCGTCGACATTCGGAATGCGTTCTTTCAGATAAGCCTCGAAATCCAGATCACCCTGTTCGCACTTGCTTTTCGGGCACTCGAAAAATGGGAGGTTTATCGTTCCACAGGCGGCGGAAATCGTGTAGCTACCATTGGAACTGATCAGGTGGTCGTACATATCCTGCAGGCTGTTGGCGCTCGTGGAGCCCAGGTAGTCATCGAACAAATCCTGGAGACCGGGTGCAGAGCCGTCGCCGGCGGGATCATCGAACTGTGCCAGGATGCGTTTTTTGGCTACCTCTCTGGTCCACCTTAGGTGCGGGCGCGCCGTTGCCGTCGTGGGAGTGGTGGCGGCGCGAAAGGTATTGCTGAATATGCGGCGTTCGATTCGATAAGCGCCGGGGTCCAGGATAACGGTTGCGCTCGTCGTAAGCAGGCCGGGATCGTTGCAAGTCTCTTGCGTTACGCCGAATGTTAAGTCATCGGGCTCAAGAATTAGCGTGTGACTGTACACTTCATTGAAGTCGTCCAGGTTAAATATCTTAAACTCGATATGGTAATCGCATTCGCTGCAGAGTTGCAGACATTGATGGTAAAAAGAGCGCCGGTCGATTTCATAGTTAAGCGTGACCGGTCCGCGCGCCGTAATGACCACATTGCGGCCGGCAGTCCAGCCATTCGGATCAATCGGCGTATTGTCGCGGTGTTGCTCATCGAGAATCCTGATCGTCGTCGTCGTTGTAGCGCCGGAATAATCAAAAAGCGTCGTCTCGTCGAGATTGCCGAGGGCCGAGTTTTCTTCGTTGACGATCAGGCCGGTTGCCAGCACCCGACCATCTTTCGCAATGTAGCGCACCGTTCCCGTCGTATTCTGATCGTAATTGACGACTTTGCGCACGCTGGCGCCCGAAGGCGCTTCGTCTCCGAAGAGGCGGATCAGCTCTTCATCGCCTGACGAGCCATAAAGAACTCGTACGGTATGCCCGGCGCCGATTCGATGCGCCGCGCCGGCGCCGCCCGCTTCTTTCACCGTTCCCGTACCGTCGGCATTAAACTGCGTGCGGCTGAAGGGATAGCCTTCGGCGTTCGGAATTAACTCCGGGCCAATGTTCGAATAGAAATTGTATAAGTCGCCGCCGTCAACCTGTGCGGGATCTTCGTAGGTCGAATTGGCGGGCGTAAGTTCATCGACTTTGTCGAAATGTTCGGCTGCATACGGAAGGCCGTCGGTTGTCATCACCGTCGATCGCGATCGATACAATAAGGCATTAGCGGCCGAAGCGCCGCTTTCCGTGACGGGCACCGGCAGACTCACAAGCGCCGTTCGCCCGGAATAGTCATGCAGAGTCTGGCTAATGACTTTTGTCGACTGCGACTGCAGACGCTGTTGACTCTGCTCCACCTCCAGCAATTCCGATGCATAGTCGATACGCTCGCTCATTTTAGCACCTTCGCTGAATGAGCGCTGAAAAGCCCAGTTACGATCATTGTCGAATTGCTGATAGAAAAACAGTCCCTGCGCGGGATCGGCGCCGGCGTCCACTCGCAGCATTCCGTTTGTTAAGGTCGGTGTCGGCGTCCACATGCCCCAGTTGAGCGGCTGGGCCGCCGCGCCCGAATAATAATTGCCGACGGGCCGGACGCGCCAGAGGTAATAGCCCTCGCCCTCGGCAAGCGTCAATGTCAATTGCGTACTGGCTGTTTCCAACATTAAGGCCCGACGCCAGTCGACTTCGGCCAGAACCTTGCTTTCATCGTTTTTGTAGGCGGGATCTTCATTGTAGAGGCGCAGTATCTGTAGCTGATAGAACGGGTAATTAGCCAGACAAACTGGCGCATGCCATGTCAGGGTGACCGGGTTGTCGTTGACGGTGCTCGCCATCGGGCTCATGCGTTCAATGTTAACACCGGCACTCGTACTCGGGTAGAGCTGATCGCCGTAGCTGCGCCCGCTGACAATTTTCTCATTCGGCAGGCTTACCTGCACACGGACGGCATTGTCGACTCTGGCCGTGCCGCTGCTCGAGTAGCTTTCAACAAAGATCCGCGCGAAAAGAGCCGACTGCGGACTGAAACTGCCGCTGTGCGCCATCAGATCGCTTACACATTTTTGCGTAGGCGTTGTCGCGTCGATCGTTAACATGCAGGTGGCGTTGGTGATGGGCGGGCTGAATGATCCGATGCCGTATTGAACCACCAGTTCGATCCGAATTGTGAGCTGAGCCTGACTGGCCATGTTTTTCCCGAGCCGGTATTCGTCGCCGAAATCCATCTGTACCACGAGGTCGGCGCGGGTGTATTCTTCGATTCCGCAGGTGACCGGCGGGATTCCGACCACGCCCGCCAATACTTTGCCGTGCAGCGTCTGTGTCGGCGTGGTCGAAGCGATCATCAGGTCATCGTGATCCAGCACAAGTATGGATGCGGGCTGCGGCGTGGGATAAGATTGAATCAAATCGCCCCCGGCTTGCTTCTCGCTCGTTTGACACAATAGAAAGCTGCTGCAAAGAAGCCATACGATAGCCGTATAGATGGATTTCATAATAGTCTGCCGAAATCTTGTTTAATGTTGTTGCTTACGGACATCCGCTATCTTAAAGTTCTTGTAACTGGCGCGTACAGCGCCATCGGCGCCAAAGACGCGACTGCGAGCGGAGGGCTGATTGCGCGCTTCCCGATCGTCGGCATTGATTGCATGAATGATATAACGAACGGATTCAAAACGATGAGCCGCCGCGTAATAGGTCGTATAGGAACGCAGCTCCATCGCGACGGGATTAAACACCAACACCAGCGAATCGATCGGCAAAAGCTGTTGGTATTTTTCGCGGAATTTATCGTGCAGCGCCATCGTGACGCTGCGCAGTTCTGCTTCACCCGACGAAACCGGTTGACAGTCCAGCACCTGAAAGTAGCGGAGCAGCGTATCGGGATGCATCGGCTGCGGCATCTGCGCCGCTGCCCCGTCCCGCTGCGCAAGGGCATCCGTAATCATAATCTGCCGCTGCTTACGGGCGATACTGATCGAAACCCGAGCATCGTGATAAATCTCGATCTCATCAGTGATCATGCTCATTCGATCGCGAAACATACTGATGGCGGCATTCAATGTATCCGAGCGAAGACCCTGCCTGCTTCGTCGTCTGACAACAGCAGCATATCGCATCGAATAACCGCGTTCTGGGTCCATCCGATCTGTCGTGCTATACAATTCCCGTATCAGATCCACACAGGAAGATTCGTCCCTAGTAGCCTCTGTGCTCTGCGCCGCCATCGTCGACACGATAACGCTCAGTATGATGCAGAGCACTCCGCTCGCCGCATATCTATAGTTCACCATAATACCTCATAGACTTAACACCTCAGACATCCCAGGTCTGGCAGACCTGGGATGTCTACCAGACCACCAGCCTACCAGACTACCAGACTACCTCACTACCTCGAATCCGCCTCCGGCAGCTCCAGCTTCTTCTGCAGGTTCAACTGCCCGCCCTTGCCGCCATCTGCGCCTTGCAGGAGATTGCGCAAGGGACCGGCTTTCTGCAGTACATCAGCGCCATTAATGCCGCGCAGCACTTTATTGTTCCAATGCGGGTTAACGTTCGAGGCGGCTGCGGCTTCCACCAGATTGCGGTCGATCTTAGGCATATTATACTGTGCCTCCTGCACTGTTAACACACCGCGCTCGGTCTCGCGCAAATTGCGGATCAACTGACCTTCGGCGTTGTATTGATAGTAGAGTGCAAAGTGCTGATCGTCCATTGACGCCAGTAAACGGAAACTGGCATCGTCGTAGACGTAGGTTGTCATCTCGGCGTCAAGCGGCTGAATGCGGATGTCGTCGACGTAGACCTCATTGACATCGTTGACAAGCTCGCAGTCGACTGCACCCAGCCCCAGGCTACTGCCGGCGATTGCCGTTCCCGAGACAAAGGCCTCGTACAGAGCCCATTCGCCTGAGCGCGCTACTTCCTGTGGAGCATCGAAGTTAAGTGTCCCCGAGCCGTTCACCAGACGGACTTTGAAGTTCGCGCCCAGTCTGCCGAAGTCATGAGTTCGTAGCCAGAACTTACACAGCAGACCTGAGCTTTGTACACGGGAGGAAATCGTCAAAGTCGCAATCGTGACAACATCGGCTCCGGCCATGAAGTAGGCGTGCTCTCCGGCGTGCGCGTAGCTATCTTTGATGCCCTGACCGGGTCCCAGGCTGATGGCTTCATCCTCGAAGCTTGTGAATGCCACGGCCTCGTATTCGGCATTTCGGGCTACAAGCACCGGCAGCATGCAACGGTAGCCGAAGCGCGCGGCACTGGGAATCCCCAGAATATTTTTCTCCTGCAGCGCCTCGCCGTTCGGTGAGTATGCCGAGACGTGATTTACGCGCAGCCAGCCATTGTTAACGCTTGCGCTTGTGTTGGCATGATCGAAAAAGGAGAAGTTGGCAAAGGTAGCCATGGTGTAAACACGGGCGTCTGCGCTTTCAACGTCTTCGATCTCGGTTCGGAATGTGTAGGAATCCCGCGTCCGCCACTCGCCGCGCGCGCCTTTGGCATAAGGATTGAGTCCGGCCGGAATATCGTAGTCGCTTTCGTCATAATCCCAGACGTCGCTCCAGCCCACCGCCCCCGCGGCGATCACCGTCGTCGGCGCAGGTCCGGCATTGACACGCTCGAGTCCGTCCGCTGAAAGCGTCAATGCCTGGATACGGATGGGATTGATATTGTCGCTGGGATAATAAACCAGTTGTCCGTCATCGTCAATCGCATAGTGTCCGGGACCGCTGGCCGAACGCTTCATAGTCTGCACGGCCGCCGAGATTGGCGCCGAGCTATCGAAGGTATCTTTGTGGAAGTGCAGTTTATAAAAGATATAGCGTTTGTCGGTCAGTCTGCAGTGAAAGTAGAGGTAGCCCTGGTTGTTTTGTCCGAAGTACCCAAGCTGATTGGTGAAGTACTGCGGGTCGCCGCCGTCTTCCATCAAGGTGTTAAAGCCACCGGGCATGACACCCGAGAAGTCGCTAAATGAGAGTCCCTGCCCCTCCACATTTTGCTTCGTATCGGGTAGAAAGCCCCAGTTCAAGTCGCAGGTGCCGTTCGTAGCAAAAGCATAGAGCTGCAGCAGGACATGCGAGTTATAAGTCAGACTCAGCGAGGCCAGTTGTTTGTCATTGCTGGTATTGCTTTTTAGAAGGAGTGTTGCCTCCGTGCTTGTATAGAGCGGCGCGATATTGCGAGGCACCATTCCTGCCTTCAGGTTGACCAGCTCGCCCGTCTGGTAGAGCATACAGGCATCGGCAGCAGTCACCACATGGTCTGTAAGTGCTTGCAGGAAGGAGGCTTCCGCATTCGTCACGACCGGATCGTGCTCGTTGTAGTTCAGGCTGATATTGTCGCAGGCCGACGAGATCACGCTGGCCGTCGTCTCGATATTGGCGGCCCAGGCCTCGTTTAACAAACCGTTCAGTCGATCGATGAAAGGGTGAATCGTCGTTTCATCATTACAGGCCAGGCGACGCGGCCGGATACGAATGACATCGCTTTCACACTTCTGATAAAATGCCAGACCATACTCCGGATCCATTGTACGTTTTACCGTGCTGTCAGAGAATCCCGACCAATCGACTTCCAGTGGCGGCCAGCCGGTCGGCAAATTGAAATGTTGAATGTCGGCGTTTTCGTCCGCGAGCAGCCGATCGTTTAATCTGTCCGCCAGTGCTTGACGTCGCAGGAGCTCTCCCGCCCATTGAAGGGCCGCCGTTTTGTCTTCGCCGTAACTTGCGATCGATCCCGTTACTGCGGCCGGGTTGTTGGCGTAAGCGCTGCGGATGATCGTAATCTTTTCGATAGCGCCTGTGAAAGAAGGCGTGGCGGGCCGCAAGGGATACACCCTGACGAGCGCCGGACTCCCGCCGGCCAGAAACTCACCGATCTGCATCCGCGCTGTTGCGACACCGCCAGCCTCCTGCATTTCGACGATATCGCCGGGTACAAGCGCCTCTTGCAAGGCGTAGTCCACATAGCCCTGATCATTGGAGCTTAGCTGCAGCTGATAGTCGCCTGCGTTGTTTAGCAGCGATGCCACTATCTTCGTATCGGCGTCGCCGTCGTCCGTATAGAGCACTTTCCGCGCATTGGCGGCCATTTGCCCCATTTCGCGATAATGCAGGTGGGCGGGAATAGTATAAGAGTGATAAACGCCGTTGTGCTCCTCGTTTTTAATAGTCAGGCCGTCGAAGCCGTCAGTCGTACGCCTAATGACCGGCTGGCCGGTGGCCGGATCGAAGGCGACGTTTTCGGAAGTCTGATAAATGTCGTCCTTAAAACTCTTAACACTCTTCACAATGCTTGGATAGCGCACCACCTTGGAGCTCACGTGAAAACGCGAGTCATGGAAGCTCTGCCGCCAACTCGGAAAGAAAGTCGGCACAAAAAAAGGAGGTGTGGGCGGCGGCGAAATGAAAATGGTAACATCGATTTCGACGGCAAAGTCGTTGATTGTCTCTTCGTTGTGCCGGCTGTCGAAAAAAACTTCCATTTCCTTTCCTGGCTGTTCATAGCGAAAAGGGCGATCCAGACCATAGAACATGGGCACCGGCTCCCCCGGCTTAAAGTAACTGAACTCCTGCTCCGCGCTCTTAACCCAGGTCTCCGGCAATTCATAGACGCCGCCATAGCTGGCGATGCGCTTCGGCTGGCCGTGCATGTTGTTAATGATAAAGGTATAGCCCTGCCGGCCGACTATTTCTTCGCTCGTTTTCTGGAAAAGGATGAAGGGCAGGATTTCCGACTCGTTTTCCCATTCCGGATCGGTCCAGGCCGCCCCGTCGACGCCGAGCTGCTCGTATTTCATATCGAAGGGAAATTCCTGCACGGTCGCGAACTCGTGCACGACAAAGCCGGCGCCGTTGCTCTTGTCGTAGATGTTTTTAACAATAACTCGCGAATACGCGACGCTGGGCGCCGGCAGCAGACTTTCACCGAACGGACCCTCGAACTGCACTTTATCTTTTCCCGCCGTCAGCCGCTCGTAAAAAGTCTGGTCGTTGCGCCGCTTATAACTGCTGACCAGGACATTTTCTTCGCGCATGCCATTCGGCTCGGTGGTTGCGACACCCGAGCTGATCGTTGTATTGAAGTCGGGATCGCTTCGCTCGTAGACATATTCGCTGCCGAGCAACTTGCCGCGACCGGCGACATCGTCCAGGCCGGAATCGAGCATCAGGAGGCGTTTAACGCGGACGCCGCCGCCCTTCTTGGCCAGGATGGTCGTCGGAATCCGGAGGTAAGAATTGTCATAGCTGAAACGCCTGCAGCGGTTAATGTCATTAAACAGACCAAACGTTGCGATGTCAGAGAGAAAGCTGCCCAGAAATTGCGCTTCGAAATAAGCGAAGGCCGCCAGATGCCCCAGGCCGTCGACTTCAAGCAGCTCGCGCATTGTTTCGAGTTCGCCGCGCCCGGCCTTGCTGGTTTCCACCATGTCAAGGCAGGCTTCGCGCGGCGCCTTTTCCAACTGCACCCACAAGCGGCTTTTAGCATTATCCACCCCGACATTTTTAACCTTTGCATAGCCTGTTACATATTCGGCTTCCAGCTCGGCGGAGTGCGGCTGCGGAATCGGCGCCAAATCAAAGGCGTCTTCCGGGCCGCCGAAGTCATAGAGGATCTTAAAGTACATTTCATCCCCGCCCAGGATGTACTGTGATTCGATTGCGTCAGCTATCGTCTCCAGCTCCTCGTTGCTGAGCGCGCTGCCCAGGCTGCCATTGACGTCCAGATAGAATTTGGTCAGATTGTCGTCGGTTTCCGCGTTAAAGCTATTGTCCAGCGAAACCATAACATGCGCGCGCCGATCCTGCACAAAGTGATAGTCATGCTGCTCATATTGCACATGAATTTCACCGCCCGAGGGCAGGCGAACCCACTTCAGGTGCCAGGCAGCCGGATCGAAACCGGCGGGCGTATTCTGATCGGGCCAGCTTCGCACGCGACGCGATTGTTGCTTGCCATTGCGCTGATAGAATCCCCAGGCGTCCGCGTGTGCCGGGCTGTAGCGCGGGTTTTGCTCATTGTAACTACCGGTGGGCACAAACTGGTCACCATAGCTGATGACTTCGCTGTGCAGGGCCTGCAGGTCGGCGGAGAGAATACTGTTGTAGTCGGCGCTGCTGCGGTATTCGTAACCGAATTGATAAGGCGTAATGCGCGTGTTAATGATGCCTTCGTATTCGATCCAGACACTGCGCAGCGTCAAGCGGCCGTCCGAGCCCGGTCCGCCGTCCGAGTTCGGAATGCCGGGCATCAGGTGATAGTCATATTCAAAATGAACCGTTCGCAGCAATTCGTTGTTTCCGTCGAGCCCCTTGGCATAGAGCTCGATGGCATCCAGTTTGTGAAGACGCTGCGTGCCTGTTGCCGACGTCGTGGCCAGCGCCGCATTTTCGCTGGCGCTGGCTGAGAGGCCATCCAGCCGCTCCGACGTGATAAACTTTGCGATATGTGTCTTTGTCTCGATCTCTTCGAGATACATCACTTGTTTAAAGCCCGCGCTGACCGCACCTACATCGTCGTCGGGTTCGGACACTTCACCGATGCCATAGTGCAGGCCGGAATAGGGTGTCCGCCACTTGTACCAGTCTGCGCCGATATTCGCCGTAGTCCCGTGCAGCGCATTGTAGCTGAACTTCACCCAGCCGCCGAGGTCGTCATCGCTCGGACCGTCGTTTCGCAGATCGTGATAATCGGGGTTGGTAATTTCGGACAGGAGAAACATCGAGGCATAAGGTTTAGGGCGAATTTCTCCGACCACCAGCGTCTCGTCGTCCGGAAAGGCCGCGCCGTCGTCGGGCGTCTTGATGCTCATCCCGTTGGAAATCGTTGCCAGACGCAGGTTTTCGTCGCGTTCGATTTGCGGATTCTGATTCAGCACATTCGTGATATATTGCAGGCTCTGGTCGTTGGCGTTGTAAACCGGGAGTCCATAGACATAGCGGGCATTGTTTTCGGTGTAGATGCAGAACTCGCCAATTCCCTCCGGCGCCATCTGGCGTGCATGCACATTGGCAGTAGACGAAAGCACAGAATGGCCGCCGATTCCGCTCAGCAGCTCTTCATTCGTCCGATACCCTATGTAGGAAGAGCGGCCGCTGCGCAGCCCGTCGTTCATCACGTGACGCGCCGAGTGCGGCAGGTGCTGGCTGCCATCGAGGATAATCGCCTTGTCATCGGAATCAAACTCAACACGACCGCCCAGATCGTTGTTAAAACGGAAAAAGTAGGGTTCATCGACGCGCTCACACCTGGAGGCTTCCGGCATCGACTTAAACTTGTGCCTGTCATTCGCGGCGATCGGACCCAGCCACTGTCGCGTCTCATCATTCTGAAAGCCGACACCGAGATCGGCGCCGACACTAAAGCTCTTGGTCTCGCCGGACCTGCCGACACCGCCGCCCTCAGCCCCGAGATTAACGATCACCATTTGGTCATTGGCAGATAATGCCGGTCGGAAGTGGCCGCTCTTCGAATGATGCAGCCGGAACCCGCCGGTCAGGCCCTCGCCCGTCAGGCCGAAGTTATCCGCATTGCTGAATGGGATCGCCATAAATTTGTCGCGCAATGTATAGGGCTCGCTCTTTTCCAGATAATAGTCCATCACGGTATTCTCGGCGGCTCCGCTATATGCCTCTCCCGAATACATATAGCCAAGCACCTTGCGCGGCGTGGCCTTATCGGGCGCCGTGCGCTGATTGTAATTGGCCGTCAGTAAGGGCTGAAAACCTTGAAACGGCGGCGGATTTGTCACCTGGAATCCGGATGAAAAGTTAAAGGCAAGGCCGCCCAGACTGGATGGCGTGAAGGCGCGCGGGCTCGTGGCATTGTTGTTCATCACAAAATTAACAGCTCTGTCAATCTGGCCGGCTGCGGAGCTGACGCCGCCGCCGAGCCACATGCGGCCGGGCATGCTCTCCAACTGTTTATTGTCATACGCCGCGCGTTCTTCACTGCTGAGCATGGTATAATTCAGAATCTCTTCCTTCACTGCTTTGTCCGATTTGCCATGAGCCAGTTCACTGTAAAGCCGGTTGAGAAACTTGCCCGGCGTCAACGCAAAGGAGTGTGTCCCCTCGCCATCCGAAACATTGTAACCATAGTTGGCGATGCCGGCCACATTCAAGCCGAAGCCCGCTACATAGCCGAATCCTTTATGGCTGTTGACACGCAGCGAGTAGTGCGCCGACAGGTTGACATCAAAATCAATCCTGCTGCTTTCGCCGAAGAGATCCGCCGAAAAGGCTTCGAATCCGGCTGCCAGCCCCATGCTGATTGTCCAGTTTTTCCGGGTTTTGTTGTAGTATTTAACTTCCTCGTTGGTTTCGGTTTTGTAATCGTCCGGAAAGCCGCGCGTATTTCGCATAATGGCGCCGGGATTCAGCGTCCAGCCATAGCCCACCCAGGAGGCTTCACTCGATGGCGAAAGGCCGCTGTGGTATGCCAGAGACATTGCATAACCGCCACCATTTGCGCCGGGGATATTTATCACCGGTAGATTGTATGTGAATGAGCCGCTGAACTCATTAACGAGGTTTGTTGTGGCGACGGGTTCGAAGTCGGTGAACTCGGGTTGCGTGGGACCGCCCGTCAATGCCAATACGGTCAGCGGCATTGCCAGTTCGGCGATTAAGCTTATCATCAGGAGAATCGCCGAAGTCTTGAAATACGATTGGGCCAGCATCTTTTTCATAATTACCGTCTATGCCTTGATTAATCCAGATTACTACTATCAATTCAGCGCTAAGGACTGAAAGGGAAAGTCCGGGAGAGCATTGATATCGTTCTTCGAAAAGACAAAATGATGAATGCCGGTATCGAAAATTTCATCAAAAAAGCACAGGTCCAGTTTCGACGTCTCTCGCAGGAAGGCTGCGCCTTCAGCGGGCGTAAACAACAGCAATACATTGCGGGAGTCTTTCAGACTATAGACGTTTTCGAGCAGTGCCAGTCGCGGGGTGAGAGTCTGCGCACCCAGTCGCAATTCCAGCAATTGTTCCATGCCGAAGTTCATCTTTTTCATCCGCGCCGCATAGTCATCGTAACCTTGCACATCCTTGTAGACAACATCACCTTTGGCCATTGAGCGCTCCGGCTCGAAGGTCATCAGAAAGGCCAGACTGTGCTCGTACATTGCCAATAGACTGTCGCAAAATGAGCGTTCGAAGCGATCGCGATTTCTCATTTCCCGATAAGCGAGAAATTCCGGTGCCAGATACTTTACACTGATGCGAATGCCGCGGGCACTGCGCTGTCGAATGACTTGATTGTCCGGATGATTGACCCAGGCGAGATAGTCGTTAACATTGTCGACTGTACTGTCCCAGGCCCGCCAGGCGATGAATGTCGTCGCCAGGATCATGGTAGACAAAGCAAAAATTATGAATCGGCGCATGTTATTCTCCACCAACATAATCATGATCCAGGGCCGTCAGAAATTCGTCGGTCAGGTCAATCGCATCGACACCATAGAGAATATTGCCTTCCGTGGTCGTTCCCATAATGAGATCAAAGCGCTGCTCTTCGCCATAACGCTTGGCAAAGTCATTGATACGTTCGAGTACATTCTTAACCATAGACGCTTCTTCTTCCTGCGATTTCCGGCTGACTGTGTGCACGTACTCAAGCAGACTCCGGCGCTGCTCGCTCAGTTCCTCCCGGCGCTGCAGCAGTTGCCGCTCATCGAGCGTCGACTGTTCCGTTTCGTAGTTTTCAATCGTTGTCTGCAACTGCTGCTCCAGACTGGCAATACTCTGCTGCCAGGCTTCTTTCTTATTGTTGAATCGTTCGAGCGTTTCTTCCATCGCCTGATTGTTTAATATCAGGTCGGCCGATCTCACGAAACCGATTTTCTTTTCACCGATACCCGCCATAGCAAAGGTCACGAAGACGACCAGTGTAACAATACTTAGAAATATTGCGCTCATTGCCAGGCGTCGTAAGCTTCGCAGTTCACTTTGCAGCGATTGCTCAATTTCCTGTCTATTCCGAAGCGGCATTACTTCACCGTTCAATAGTTTTGGGCAATTTGTTTATTCTTATAACTGCGGCTCTTCAGGCGTCGCGATGGGATAGCCGCATGCAGGCTGGCAAGCAGCGCCGCCCTGAGGTTGTACATAGTTTGTACATACGGTAATCGTTCCGGCGGAGGTCTTTGTAAGCACGCGTTCATTGGTCGCCGGATTGATACAGACTTCATAACGTTCCAGACAGCAGTCTTTCTCTTCGCAGGCCACGTACTGAATAGGACAATCCGGGTCACCGAAGTCGACACGTGACCAACACTGGCCCTTAACCACGCGCCAGTTCGGATGGCAGTTCGCTTGCTGCGAGCCATCCGGAAAGGGCGGAAACTGCATCGGATTCTGTACCAACAGATGCCAGGTAACGATTTCCAACAGGAGGTTCATTGCCAGGCTCGCCGTCGCGCTTTGCCCCGCCGCGTCCATCACCATAAACCAATCGATGTACACATCGTAGTAGGTCTCACAGGCGTAGCGCGTGCGGTACTTAATCCAGAATTTGCCGTAAGGTGGAATCGTAATTTCCACAAGCTGCGGCGGCCCCCAGGGCGACTGCTCGCAATCCGGATAGCAGGGATCCGTTTCCACGTAGGACTGTTGCGGCGCGGCCTCGAGCTGGCTGCCGTCACACAATTCGCCGGCGCCGGCTATGAGCAGCAGGCTCACAATCAGCACCCGTGATAGCCTTGAATCGAAACTGAAGTATGTATTCTGCATTGTGCTCACAATGATTGTACTATTTTCCCCGGGCTATAACTCCTGGCTTAGCGAACAGGGTTCGCAAACATTTTCACAGGGCTGTCCGTTGGGCGGCGGCAAGGGCGCTGTATTTTCGTCACAGACTTCACTACTGCTCGCGCCCTTGATAACATCGCCGACTACCGAGGGCGCGCTGAATGTGACACAGTAAAAATCCACACAACATTCGTTGTCAGCGCAGGGCTCATAAGCTATGGGACACTCGGCAAGACCAATGTTAAGTCTACTCCAGCAGCTGGGTTTTACCACGCGAACCATTACCTGACAACGCGGCTGCGTCGGTTGGTTTGCCCAGCCGAAGGGATTTGATCGCAGCATTTCCGTTATGACATCGTCAAACATGCAGCTTAAGGTCCAGATGAAGTACGGATCGGCTCCATTCGAGTTGAGCGCTATAATTCGTTCGATCTTAATATCGAATTGAAAGGCGCAGGATACGCGATCGCGATAGCTCAGGTAAAAGTTGCCTTTACCGGCAACCTGCACCTCCAGATGCTTTAGCGCGCTGAATTGTTCATCACAATAGATGTTGCAGGTGTTTCCGGTCGTTGTCGCTTCAAGGTCGACGGTAAATGCTGTAACGAAAGCATCCGACTGGGCGAAGGACTGAGTTGTCAGGCTGCAAAGCAGGGCGGCAAGGAGAGCAGCCATGCTCAGACTTTGCCTAACCCGCAGCTCATTATTTTTTGTCGTGCAAACAAACATTGTCTTCATATGTTTCGCGGTCTGTTAAAGTGAACGCAGGACAGTATTTTCCTCAAATTCAGTACCCTCACATTTTTCAACCCTCGCATTGATCTCCATAACTCCCTGTGTCGCAGACGGGTGCTTCGATTCATTTGCAGCGTCGCTCATTATTCGCCTACCATGACTCGAACAGCGGCCTCACCGGCTGCGCTGCGCAATACTAGCAGGTAGATTCCCGGTGCAAGTTTAGCACCCGTGTAGTCATGGACGGCCCGCCAACGCAGCGAATGCCAACCCGCTTCGCGATAATCGTCAAGTAGCCGGGTGACGAGTTTGTTCCGGAGCGTATAAACTCCGATGCTAACATCGGAAGCGTCCGGCAGCCAAAACTCGAGCCGCGATTCCTCTTTAAGCGGATTGGGAAATGCATGTAAGCGCAGGGTCGTGGCGGCCCGCTCCACGCCGCGCGGCGAGCTGCCTTCTGTTAATGAAATCAGACTGTTGACAGGCACGGAGTGAAACACTTCCACATTCTGGTTCGGCCACAACACCGACACGGAATCGATTTCGTCGGCGTCGCCAAGGCCGAAGTGCAGCACGGACGGTCCCTGGACAAGCAGTCCCCGGCCCGAGCTCAGACTGCGCAGGAAGCTTTTGTCTCCGCAATGCAGCTCTACTGTCGCGCCGATCGCTCTCTTGTTACAGGCCTTACCTTCCAGGACAATTTGACTGAAGTTGTTGTTCGTCGGTCCTTCATTGACATACAGCCGAAACAGTCCCTTGTGACGAGTGGCAAGGTCCAGACGGCCATCAAGGTTAAAATCAAGCAGGATAGCGTCGCGGCTGTCGGCTAGTCGCCACAGGCCGTATTCGGCCGTGGCAGAGCTAAAACTGCCGGGCGTTAATTGTTCATATAGTTCACTGTAACTGCAAGCGTTCCGGGTAGCGAGAAAAAAATCGAGCAGGCCGTCATTGTTAACGTCGCCCCAGACACCTGCGCTATGAAACAACTCCGGCGCAATCCGGCTCCCTCGGTCTGCTGGCGAATGCTCTGAGTCGCCTCCCAAATCGCTGACATGGAGCTGCACGCTGTTAAGTGACGCGCCATTGCCCCCCAGTGCCGCATCCCGCTTCCGGC
>JANQRB010000153.1 GCA_028284775.1 Candidatus Kapaibacterium sp.
AGTGCCGCATCCCGCTTCCGGCCCAGCAACAAGTCGAGATCGCCGTCATTATCGAAATCTCCCCAGTCGCCGCCAATCGAGATCCCCGCTGCCCGGTCGATGTTGGCGATGTCCCGTCGCTGCATCCGCCAGCGATCACCTACCGTTCCTTCGTTGGCCCAGAGGCGGTAATCGTCGCCTCCGCCGGCAGCCGTAAACAGGTCGGGATCGCCATCCATGTCATGGTCGACGAAGATGGCGCCTGCCGGACCTGGCCCCGTCAAAGCATTCGGCAAGCCGAGCGAGTCACTGCAGTCGATGAAGCCGTTTTGAGCGTCATTGAGCAGCAACAAATGGGTTCGAATATTCCCATCCTCACGCCCGTACTGACCGATGAACAAATCCGGCAAGAAATCGCCGTTAACATCGGCGATGCTGAAGCTAGTCGCAATGCCGACGCGCGGCAGGGCGATTGTCTGCCTATGAAAAGCGAAGCCGCCCTTGTTGAGATACAGCGAAGCACTGTCTACCGGATCTGCAGAAGCCCCGAGGCCCAGAATGTCGCTCAGGCCGTCATTGTTAATGTCGATAAAACAATACAAGGGTGATTGTTCGTCAAGACCGACGGATTCGCTCATGTCCTCAAAATGACCGCCGACATTACGATAAAGCCGCCCACCCGTCAACAGGTCGGGCCAGCGATCACGATTGAGATCCTGCATGAGAACGTAGGTGCCTGCAAGTGAATCGTGGATGCCGGCAGCAAGAGTCACGTCGCGCAAGTAGCCTTGGTCTTCAGGCGCATCGAAGCTGACAAGGGCATCGATGAGAAATGCATGACCGTAGTAGTGCCATTCATTATCAACGCTTCGCAGATACTGCGCGTGAAAGCGACGTCCATGCCGGTCCTCGCAGGCCGGCCGGTGTTCTTCGCTGTCCGATAGCAGAAACATCCCGGCGCTGCAGTCGGTCACCGCCACGAAAAATTGATTATTCGTAATGGCCGGCGGCTTACTGAAACGGATATGAATCCATTCCTCGCCCTGTTGCGACTTGTGTATCCGGATCGGCTCAACGAGATTCTGCTGCAATATTGGATACGGGGCGCCGCCTTCGTGACCGAATACCCTGACTGTAGCCTGCCCCCGATCAATCGCTCCGCCGAAACAGAGGATGAGTTCGTTCAGCGTTGCCGGAGCCGGCAGGTCGATGCGCATCACCTGCATATCGATCGCCGGGTCGTTAAAATACACACGCGGGCTGATCGAGTTGTATGGCCGAAGTGTATCGAGTTCGCCTGCCTCCATCGAGCCGAGGGACAAGACGAGTGCGAGCAACACGGTCGCGAAAGTCAATAGCTTAACAGAGAAATTCATAGTCTGGCCTGGCATCGGAGATTAAGAATTAATTCAACTGTCGATCGTAAGCGCCCTGTGTCGTCGGATAATCCGACGATTCCGTTGTTCCGGCGACGATCAATTTGCCGAAGTAGATGTCCAGTATCACGCCGTTGCCGGTATCGTCGTTGGCGCCGCCAATAAAACTGGAGTACAGCATCGTACTGCCCAGAGAATTGGTCTTAAACAGAAAAGCGTCGGAGTTACCATTGTGCGTGTCATCGAAGGCATTGACCGAAGTCGGGAAATTTCCGGAAAAGGTATAGCCGGTAATGGTTGCCTGCCCGTCGCTGTTAACAGCTATATCCCAGCCGGATTCCTCAGCGCTGTCGCCGACATAGGTGGCATAGTTGGCCGTCGTACCGTGAAAGTCAAAACTTATGATATGTGCATCGCCGTTGCCCTGATTGGTGGTGATCAGCGCATTCGTACTTACCGGGAAATCCACCGATGAAGTGTAGCCGGTAATGAAGGGCGCCGAGCCCGTTCCGAAAGAAATGCCATATCCCCTGTCATCGCCGCTGCCGCCAAAAAATGTTGAGTAGACAAGCCCGTTACCCAAAAAGTTTAGTTTGCTGGCAAAGCCGTCCTTGCCGCCATTATGGGACTCGTCATAGGCGCCCGTCGTTGTCGGGTAGTCATTGGACTCCGTAAAGCCGGTGATCGTGACTTCAGAGCTTGCATCGATTTGTAATTGATACCCACGATCTTTGCCGCTGCCGCCGATAAACGTGGAATAAACCAGAGCGCTTCCCTGCGGATTGACTTTAGTGACAAAGACTTCGTTATCGCCGTTATAGGATTCATCAAATGCGCCCGTGGTCGTTGGGTAGGCCGACGACGCGGTGACCCCGCCTATGTAAGCATTTTCAGCGTTGTCGACCACAACTTCCCAGCCCAGCTCGTGAGCGGCACCGCCCAGCAGCGTCGAATAAATCAAACTGCTGCCGTCGGCACTCAGTTTGAGCGCAAAAGCATCGTAAGCGCCGCCATTGTAAGATCGGTCGAAAGCACTGACCGTTGTTGGAAAGTCGCTGGACTTGGTATAGCCGGTCAGGTAAACATCGCTGTCGAAGTCCACCGCCAGACCATAAGCCCGATCGTCATCGCCGCCGCCGATATAGCTTGCAAACAGGAGATCGTCACCGGTGGGCGACAGCTTGCCGACAAACAGGTCACTGCTGCCCGAAAGGCTTTGATCGTAGGCGCCGATCGTGGCCGGGAAGTTACTCGATGTCGTATAGCCGCAAATAAAGGGATGCCCTGAGTAATCAACTTCGATGTCGTTGTGGCTGTCGGCATTCGAGCCGCCGACAAAGGTCGAGAAAAAGAGCGGATCGATAATGAGTGTTTTGCTGCTGTCATAGGCCGCAATATCGAATCGAATCGTGTTCGCGCTGTCCAGGTAAAAACGTGAAACTACTTCTTCCCGCTTGCCGTTGCGCTTCTGAAAAGCAAAGAGTTTCCGCTGATAGATTTTCCCGAGACGCGTTTCAATTTCGATTTCACCTTTTTTGTTAAGCTTCAGTCCTTCGGCAGCGTCGAGTTTTATCTTTATGTCCCGTGGATTCGCACCGGGATGCACTATCAGATCGTAGCGAATGTTCGCCTGGTCGAAATAGAGCCGTGCATCGATGCCCGCATAAACATTTTCCAATATCGCTTCCTGATAGAGAGGAACATGACTATACCTGGCATTCCGCTTGCCTGCGCGGATATAGTTATGGTAACAATGCGCGCGATAGCGACCACTGGCGCGCGTAACTTTCTTCTGCCGTTTCTTGTGCATGCGGTCGCGGCCCGAATTTTCGAAACGCATCCGCAGGACATGGCCGGAGCGCCGCAGTGAGTCCGGGTTTGTCAATTCATTCGGATCTTCGACTGCTATCAGATCCTTCGCCCTATCGTCATTCAATGATTCAACGCGATAAAAATCGTAGACAAGCTCGCTGTCACTTATCCACACATCCACACCCGGCCCTTTCGCCATAAAACGCACTGCCGATGTCCATTGCCCTTTATTCTCAATAAACTTAAGTGCATTAGTCGAGAGCGATGAACTATCGGCAGCCAGTCCCGGTAGGATTACTATTATACTATTGACTATTATGCTAATAACTATCAGCAAGGCAGATCTTTGCCATCCGGAATCAGAACAAAGATTGTTCATTGCATGATCCTGGTTTCAGTTTGATTCGATTACAACACGGATTATCGCGATCATGCCCTGGCCCATCAGCCTGAGAGCTGCGGGAAGCACAAACGGATTTCGGTCGGGACTGTTTAGGCAAACGCTATAACGCCGGGGAACCCGTGGTTATCAGCTCACCTGTATTAAACGATTGTGATAAGTAATTGAAATACACTACACGACAATTCTGTCGTGCGACCAAAGCAAGTATAAATGGGTAGGAATTGCTTTTTTGTCGGTCGTCAGTGTCCGAAGCAAGATCTAAGCTTGCGATCTCTTTGCTTCCGGAACACAGCTTCATCAGTTGTAAGCGAATGCTCAGCGTTAATACAACTAAGCGATTCAACGAGTGCAAATATAATCGATATCCAGCGTAATGCAAGTACCTTTATCGGCACCCTAAATATTTTTTTCGCGGCTCTATTCATGCAAATACTCACAATTAAACTACAGCTCTTATCCTACAGTATTTTACTTTTCCACACACTACGTCAGCATATTACTTCCATTAACCTTAATTCAAATCAGCGATTTTTCGACAATTTCGCACAAATGCTCGACAACTCCAAGTAATTCAGCTAAATTTCCCACGCCTCAACCACAAATATCACCAACTAATTTGCACATTTTTCAGCTCAACGGACACACTTGCCTGAATGCAGAAACTTACATCAGCATCACTGCCGATAGAGTCTCAATTCAATAGTTCACCCGTCAAATACGATTTCATTTTAAAAACAGATTTTTGCAGCAGCAAGGTATGGTTCCGAGGTTAAAGAATTGATTCGGCGGGCATAGGGAAAAGTTCTTATGAGCCTAATCCACTTCCTGGCCTCAGTCAGGTTCTCAGTATCCGAACAGATGATTAGCGACGCTAATTGAAGCATCACTTGAACTGGCTGCCGAACAGTTTGGCTTATCGCCGTCACTTAAACAGTAGAAACACCCAACAATCCGACCTTCCTGAATTGAACTCATCAGGCGGACGCACTGTCATTAACAAAACCCGATTGAACTTATTCGTTCTGCTGAGCCGGTCGTGTCTCCAGATAATCAACGGCAGGTTTCTTTCGTGGATTCTCGCTTTGGCGTCCAATTCAATGCTCGCTCAGCACATGAGAGCCGTCTGTTATTGGTTTGCGACGTACAAAGGGCACACATCACAGGCCTGCAAAACAGAATAGTCAGGTAGCGAATGTCGAATCAGCGCAGTATCTTAGAAGTTCGACTGTTGAACTAAACAAGAATCCCCTGCTATGAATAATGAATTGCATACACTGGCCGATTACGATGCCGAAGCCCGCGCCAGGCTCTCGACGATGGTATACGACTATTTCAGCGGCGGCGCGGCGGACGAGTTCACGCTGAGCCGCAACCGGGAATCATTCAAGCGCCTTGCGCTGCTGCCGCGGGTCCTGGTGGACGTCAGCCGGCGCAGCGCTGCTACTTCAGTGCTCGGCACCCCGGTATCGATGCCGCTGCTTATTGCCCCCACCGCATTCCAGAGTCTGGCGCACCCGGAAGGCGAAATTGCTACCGCGCGCGCGGCGCAGGCACTCGAAACATTGATGATCCTTTCAACTTTTTCAACAAGCGAAATCGAATACGTTGCCTCCCGGCTCGAAGGAAGGTTCTGGTTTCAGCTCTATGTGTATCGCGATCGGGAAATAACCAAGTCGATAGTGGAACGCGCTGTCGCCGCGGGAGCCAGGGCCCTTGTTCTGACGGTTGACGCGCCGGTTATCGGCCGACGCGAGCGCGACATACGCAACCGCTTTCATCTGCCGGATTCTATGATGGTGAAGTCGCCTGTGTCTGCACAGGGCAGCGAGATCAGCGGTTCCGAGCTGGAAGCATACGTAGCGCAGATGCTTGACCCCGCATTGAGCTGGCGTGACCTGGAATGGCTGCAGAGTATTGCCGGCATTCCGGTGGTGCTTAAGGGAGTTCTGCGAGCCGACGATGCCAAACGAGCGATTCGCGCCGGCGTGCAGGCCATTGTAGTTTCCAATCACGGCGGCCGCCAGCTTGATACGGCGGCGACGGCCCTGGATGCCCTCCCGGCGATTGTCGACGCCGTGGCGGACAGCGCCGAAATCTATGTCGACGGCGGCATACGACGCGGTACGGACGTCATCAAAGCGCTGGCGCTCGGCGCTCGGGCGGTCTTGCTGGGACGCCCGATTCTCTGGGGGCTCGCCGCCGACGGCGCCGACGGCGTTCAGAATGTGCTCAGGATTCTCCGGGGAGAGCTGGATCAGGCCATGGCCCTCTGCGGCTGCAGCTCCCTTAAAGACATTACACGGGATCTTTTAACCGAAGCTTCGCCGGCAGCCAATCGAGCAGATGCACAATCAATCATCATTCGTTAACGGTGTGGCCGTGCGCCTTCAGAAAGGCGGCACTCTCTTCGGGATAAACTTTGATAAGGTGCGAGCGGACCACCAGTGGTTCCAGATCCTTCCCGACCTGCATCAGCAGAACCTGCGATTTGCGGTTGGGCATATGACAGTCGATACAATTATCAGCGATAGCCGCACCCATCGTGGGCGCCATGTTACACACTTCCTGGGAATGGCAGCTCATGCAGCGCTGTGAAAACAGCTTCGTCTGGCCGACCTCGTCACGGTGCATATCGTGACAGGCCGCACAGGTCATGTTATCGCTCTGCTGAAAGCACTGGCTTTGTTTGAACAAACCGACCTGGTTGCCGTGAACGTCAAGTTCGGCATCAGGATCAAATGGCTCCACCTTGTGTGTGGAATCCAGCACATCGCCGGCCTGATAGGTGAAGTAGGGTTTAATACGCGAATGGTGACCGGCGTGACAAAGAGCGCAGATATCGAGGCTGCGATCAATGTGGAGAGAGGACGGGTTAACAATATGCTGTCCTTCGGTTTTGCCGGGATTCAAGCGGTGAAAGGCTACGTGCTCCGCTCCCGGACCATGACAGCGTTCACAGGTAATGCCCAACTCGACATTGTCGCGATTAAAAAAGTTATTCATCTGGTATTTGTTCTCTACCTGCTCGATGTAACTGCCATGACATTCGATACAGCGCGGTCCTACCTGCCGGTTGAAGTTAAGGTTTTGATCTGTGTAACCGGGGCTTTTGATCCAGTCGTCCGCCGCGACGTTGTAGGAAATCGGTAACTGAAAGAGCGCCGGCCCATCCCAGTACAGGTAAGTCTGCCCCTTTTTTCCCGAGCCGATTACGATGCCGAATGAATGTGACTCCTGGTTAAGCCAATAATCGCGTTGTTTAACTTTGAGCGTCTGAAAATATCTGCCGTCGTGGGCGCGTTCCATCACGAACTTGCGTTTTTCGCCGGCGGGAAACTCATTGCGTCCTTCGTCGAAGTGTCCTTTAACGTGTATCGAGTCGGCGAGCGCCGAGCTCAGAAAATGCGAGGTATGCCGGTAATCGTTAACCATGTCGTGGTGGCATTCGGCGCAGGTCTGCATTCCGACAAACTGAGCCCGCGGAATCATTGTCGTATCTTCGGCAGCGGGAACATCATCTGAGGCACGGTCGCCGTCGGAGTCACAGGCGGCGCAAAGAGCAGCGACAAAGATCAATGCCACGAATAAAAGGCTTGTTGTATATTCGCCGTTTTTCATCATTAATGCCTGAATCGTTTTGAGTTTGTAAACTCTCCGCAATAGCGCCGTCGCAATGCGCCTGCCGCCCCCGGCTCAATCGAAGCGCAGAGCAGAACCACGAATAATGAAGCCGTGAAGATACTAAAAATTGCAGAACATCAGGCAAAGCGCAGCTCGCGCTCTACGGGGCGCAAAGCATAGGCGAGCCATACGCTGCGTGCCGCGAGGATCAGAATGACGGCAACCGATGCTGCGTGAAAATTTTGCGGCAGCAGGGGCAACGCCGCCAACAGCAGCAGCATCGTAACAGCGCAACAGAGAAAGTAGCGCGACCAGAAGAGAGAACGCTTTTTGCGTAGCAGGACAATGGAAGCAAGCAGGTGACTTGGCCAGGTCCACAGAATATTCAGGTTGTGGTGGGCAACGCTGTGCTCCGTAGCAAACCAGAGAAAAAAGACGAGCGCTCCAAGCAGGCCGATAAAGGCAAACAAGATAGCATCGAGAATGCGCCGGCGCTCGCCTTCAGGCGGACCCATTCGAATCTGACGGATGCTGACAAAGGTCAGGAGAGCCGCCAGCAGCCAGGCAATCCACACATGCAGATCTCGGTCGGCCGGAGCTGAAGGCTCCTGCGCATACCAGAACAGGCGCTCCTTGTGAAGTACGAGTGGTATTGTGTCCCCTGCGGTCACCATGGATGCATGATCGAAGCCTTCCATCAGATAAATCGGCAGAAACATGATTTCGCGGTGGGTCATCATTCTGTCGGTCGTCAGGCCGAGCGTCACATCGAAGCCCATATCGATGAAAGGCCGTTCAATTACATGCTGATCCAGAATCTCGCGAAATGACTTCGCAGGCGCCACGCTCGGATCAAATGACAGACGCGAGCCGAGCGTCCGCTCCAGGACATCACGCAAGCGCGTTGAGCAATTGTCGAAAAAAAAGTCGTAGCGATACGAGCGATTTTCAGGCAGGTAATTCTCTTCCAGCAAGAGATAGAGTTTTTCTTTTTCTTCCGCACTCAGATTGAGCACCTGCTCGATAACGGGCCGGCCGACTCGTCGGTAGTGATTGACCATGCCGGCTTTCGTCGAGACGGACAACATATAATCAAGCTCGCGGCGCACGAACTTGGTATAAAATCCCGGCTGGTCGAAGTCGAAGGTGCCGAAGTTGTACACGCGGTCGATATTGCGGGCAGGATCCTGCACTGCCAGGGCGCTATGACCGAAAACAGCATACAATTCGTCGCCCGGCATAACTGTTAACAAAGAGATGTTGGCCTGCGAGGAGAGCAGGGTTTCTGCGCCGGCCGCGGGTCCCTCTGCCAGCGCGAGGCAGCAGAATAAACAACAGCGCAGCAGGAGAGCTGTGCTGCCTGAGAGCGCGATCTCTGCTTCTGTGCCGAAATGGCGAACACGGCGAGGCCATGCTGCAGCCGGGATCAGAAATGCGAAGTTCGTGGCGGTCAATTTGTATTCCAGCGGATTGTAGTCGATTATGTTGATTCGGAGGCCGAAGCCGGCGGTGATTCCGTTTTGAGCGGAACCCGCGCTGTCGGCACGGCGCGCGCGGCGGCGCGACAATGAAATTCCTGGTCATCGAAAAAGATATGCGGGCTGAAGGCATCCAGCACGCGGTCTTTGGCCAGTCCGCCCAGGAAAAACACTTCATCGATCCGAACATTCCAGGTCCGCAGCGTTCGAATCACACGTTCATGCGCCGGACTGTTGCGCGCAGTGACCAATGCCGTTCGGATCGGCGAGGGTATCTGAGCTACGCCGCGCTGCAGATAAGAAATCGTCTTGAGAAACTTGGCGAAGGGGCCTTCGGGCAACGGTTCGCTGGCGTGGGCCTTCTCGTGCTCCTGAAATGCGTCCAGGCCGTGCTGTCGGTAGATAAGATCCGATTCCTCCGAAAACAAGACCGAGTCGCCGTCGAATGCGATTCGTATCTGGTCGAGCGATTGATTGGGGTCGGCGGTCGAATCGTAGACCAGTCCGGCGGCGATGCCCGATTCCACGGCTTTCTGCACATCTTCCTCGTAGGCCGAGAGGAAAAGATCAACATGGTAGGCCTGCAGATACTTGGCGATCGACTCGCCGCTGGTAAAGGCCGCGCGTGTAATATCCAGACCATAATGGTCGATGGAATTGAAGATTCTGATACCGGCATCGGCGTTGTTGCGCGAGACGATGATGACTTCGGCTTTGCGGGCTCCGGCCAGCTCATTCAAACGCAGAATCGACTTGATAAGCGGCAGGCCCACGCCGGGCATGAGTACTTCCTCTTCGTGCGCCGCCTGGTACTCGGCATAGGCGTCTTCGCCGCGCTCTTCAAAAATCCGGTTCTCTTCCGAGAGGTCGAACAATGCGCGTGACGAAACGGCAAGCACGAGTATCTCGGAGAGGTTGAGATTGGCGCCGCTTGTCGATTCGTTAAACCACTGGCTGCTCATACGTTCTCGTGCAGGAAAAAATCGCGTAAAGCGAAACTCAGTCGCGCGGGCGCCAGGCCCTCCAGCGGATGCGGCGTAGCCGGGAACACCTGCATTTCGGCCCCGGGGACCGCCCGGTAGACGGCGAGTGTTTCTTCCATCGTCACCATCGTATCCCGATCGCCCAATCCAAGGCGCAGCGGCTGGCCGATCGAGCTGCAGCGGTCGGGATGAAGACGGTCGTCCCGCCCGAGATCTGTCATCAGGGCCGCGGTGCCCGAGAGTACATTGCGCCAGCCATGCGCGGTGTGGCGGGACTGGAGCTGTTCGGCGAAACGCGGCACCTTGGCCTGTATTTTATCCGGGTCGAGGCCGCGGATTTCACGCGCCGCAATCTCGGGCGACCACTGCAATTTCGTACCCAGGGTACAAATACGCCTTACCCTTTCGGCTTCCAGCAGGGCCAACACCATCGCCACGTAACCGCCCATGCTGTAGCCGAATATGTTCAGGGGGCCAAGCTGTCGTTCATCCTGCAATTCGCAGACATTCTGCACGAAAGTGTCGAGCCGAAATCCTTCGGGTCCCAGGCTCCGCTCCCCATGCCCTTCGAAATCAAGCAGGTGCAGACTGAAATGTTCCCGGAGCAGCGGCTCGAAGGGCTGCCATTGCTCCTGAGATCCAAGAGCGCCATGGAGTAAAAGCAGATCAGGTTTTTTCATCGGGGTTCTCGACTTCCTCTTGTCGTTGCTCGGAAAGGACATCCGTTATTTTCACCACTACCAGGGTTTGATCGTCATGTTGCTCGAAATCTTCAGCGTACTTTTGCACGGTAGTAATAATTTTGTCCCTGATATAGTGCGCATTACTCTCGGCGACCGATTCGAGCAGGCGATGCAAATCCTCTTCGCCGAACTCCGGTCCGTTCCCGCCCTTGGCTTCAGTAATGCCGTCCGTAAAAAATACGAAAATGTCGCCACTCTGATAGTCGACTTTCAATTCTTCCGTCCGCGCGCCGAAAATATCCGAGGCGACCAGGCCCAGACCGATACCGCGCGGAATGTAGGACTGTAAAGTGTCCGAAGATGGAATGTAATGCAGCATCGGCCCGTGTCCCGCCCGCGCAATGGTCGCTCTGGCCGCCCCGGTATCGAAGGACACGGCCAGGGCGGTCACGAAGGACTCTTTCGACAGGTCTTTGGCCAGCAGACCATTGGTCCGCGTTAAGATATCTTTGGGCCCCTGACAGAAGGGATGCAAAGAACGCAAGATACCCTGCACCTTGGACATATAAAGGGCGGCCGATGTGCCTTTGCCGCTCACGTCGCCGATTACGACCGTCAGCTCTTCCTGACTGTCGCCCGGGTCGAGATACTCGAAAAAATCGCCGCCGACTTCGAGGGCCGGAATCGAGATACCGGCAATATCCAGGCCCGGCAGCAAGGGTGTCTTTTGCGGCAGCGACTCAAGCTGAATCCGGCGTGCGATGGACAGCTCGTGTTTCATGCGCTCCTGCTCGGCCAGATCTTCGTAGAGAAAGGCATTTTCGATGGTCACGGAAGCCTGAGCCGCCGCCGTCGTCAGAAAGGAAAGGTCCTCCCAACTCAGGGCGGTTTCAGACAGCTTTTCGCCGACGAACAAAGCTCCCACGGTCAATTCGTCGGAGCGCATTGGTATGATGTATTGGAAGTCGTAGTGGCGAAGGGCATTCTTCACCCCGTCCGGCAGATAGTCGACATTGAACTCCGACTTGAATTTCGGTATCGCCTCGACGATGGCAGCGGCATGCGTCAGGCAAATACTCTCCCATTCTTGCATATCCAGACCGGTGGCGCTTTGGCCGTGGATACGCCGGTCGCGCAGCAGCATGACCGCCATACGTTTGATGTGAAGAATCTGGGCCAGACGAATGACAAGCTCACGCGCCAGGTCGGAGGTGCTGACTTTGCTAAACAGCAGTTCGGTCAGCTCCGTGCTCGCGCTGCTGAAATCGCGCCGGCTGCGATGGAACTTCTGATCGATCACCTGCTGGACGCCGCGCCGCAGATACCAGACAATCGCCAACAGAATGAGCGCCAGGGACATTTTACAGATTGTTTCCAGGTACACGCGCTCTTCCAGTCCGAGCGGCTCACGGACGACTTCCACCGATACGCCGGTAAAGCGCAGGTTGGGCAGGTCCAGGTTGAAGGATGCGATATAGGCAATGCCGGCGATGATGAGCAGCGCGACGCTCAGTCCCCACAGCCAGGTAACCAGGGTATACTGAGTGTTGCGTCGCAGACGAAACCTGAAGCCGAGCAGACGAAAACGGCTTATCAGATAAAAATAGATAATCGGTATAGCGGCCAGGAGCGCAATTGTATAACCGAAGAGATCGCCGCGATCGTTGCTGATGACGAAGACCGAGCTGATGGCGGTCAGCAAAACGGCGCCATAAACGAAATTGCGCAGCAGCCGTTCTTCGACGCTGAAACTTTCCTTACGCCGAAAGAAATCGGCGCATTCATTGGCAAAATGAAACAGAAAGAGCAGAACGATAACCGCCGGGAATGCGACCGGCGCAATCGTTTCGCTGAAATAGTTTTCGAAGAAGATCGCGGCAACCAGGGTGACCGCGCCCAGCAGGTACGGTATCAGGATCCGCCAGCGCAGGGTCGGCAGCCGAAAATGCTCGCGCGGAAAATACAGCAGACTGTGAAACCACAGGGGCAGCCCCAGCATGATGGCGGCGGTAAAGCCAAAATCACGCAGCACGCCGAAGGAGGACGAGGTGATAAAAGGCGAGCGATTAAAAAAGGTGGCGATGAAGAAGCCGAGCAGCAGCAAAGCCGGCCCCGTCAGACGCGCGCTGTGGATATGGGCGCGCATCAGGGCAATGAAAATACCCAGGGCCATCCACAGGCTGCCCGTCAGAAATATGCTCAACATCGTGAAGCTGAGGCCGAAAGAGGCGACCTCGACCTGCAGGGTCATCACTCGGTTGGCGCGCAATATGTCGTAGGTAATAACGCTGCCGACCTTGGCTTGACGCAAAATCTTGTCGGCTTCGTTGACATCGTTGAAATTGAGTTTATTGATGCGAATGATAAGGTCGCCGCGGCGCATCCCGGCCCGGTCGGAAGCGCCGCCCTCCAGCACATCGATTACATTGGCCACCGGCGGCAGCGTGTACACGAAATCTTCGGTCAGGTGCGCTTTATGAACCCGGAAGACGGCCCCACGCTGCTCTCCGCTGCGATAAAAGCCGATATCCACCGAGTCCGACTGCGATGCGCGAATGAAGTCATGAACGCCGCGGACGCTGTCCGGACGGTTGCCGTTGACCGTCAGCAAAAGATCGCCTACGCGGGGCGAGCTGCGGACTTCTTCGCCGTCCTGGCCGCCCCATTGCTCTCTGGGCAGGTCGGCGATTTTGACGCCGGGAATGTTTTCGACGATGTAAATCAGCGAAGGCGGATTGGCGTAGAAGTTTTCATCGGTGACCAGCGCGGCGTTTTGGTAGAGGTTGAGCACGGCAAGGGTCAGCAGCAGCACAGCAGGCACGCTGAACAGGCCGCGAAATAGATTCGGATGACGGTCGAAATAGGCCAGATCCGGCACTGAAAGGCTCCTCTTTGCCGCCTGTGGGTGTCATCGCTCTCTCAAACCCCGGCACAGGCAATTTCCGTGCGTTTAAACTTTCAAACTTATACCGAAGCCGCGAGGGACGCAAACGAAGGCAGGTACGTAGGAAAGCGGGATTTGTTCATTCTTTCCTCTCTGCGTGGCGCCGCACTCAAAAGCGCAGCGTAAAGCTCGTCTCCCTGCCCGCTTCGCTCGCCGCAGTTATGGTCCCGCCATGAGCGCGCATAATCTGACGCGACAGGCTGAGGCCGATGCCCGAGCCGTCGTCCTTGGTCGTATAAAATGGGATGAAAATGCGGTCGAGCGCCTCCTTCACAATTCCCGGCCCATTGTCCCTCACCTGGATAACCGGCCGTCCCCGACTGTCGAGCCAGGCATGCAACCATAGTTGACCGGGATGCTGCCCGCGGATAGCATCGACGGCGTTCAGGATCAGATTGATCAGGACCTGTTCAATCAGGTCGCGGTCCGCAGTGAGCTCCAGGCTGAGCGGATCAATCTCGATGCTCATTTCGACTTCGTGTTTATCGATGTGGGCCTGCAGCAGATTCTGCAGGTGATCGAACAACTCAGCCACGGGAAACAGGCGAAACTCGGGCTGCGGCACGCGCATGATGTTGCGATAGGCGTCCACAAAGCCGATCAGTGCCTGACTGCGCTTCTCGATGGTTCGCAATGCGCTCATCGTATCCTGAATCCGTTCGTCCGTCGGCAGGCTGCGGTCGCTCTCTGCCGCCGTCGCGTCGGACAGCAGAGATGTGGCGGTGGCGGCCAGCGAAGAAATCGGTGTCACGGAGTTCATTATCTCGTGCGTCAGCACGCGGATCAGGTTCTGCCAGGCTTCGAGTTCTTTTTCTTCCAGCTCGCTCTGGATGTTCTGGATCGATACAAGCGTATAATGACTGCCGCGCATCTTGAATTCAACGGCATACATCACCAGCTGAAAAACATTGCCCTCCGCCTCCACCTTGATCAAGGCTCTTTCCCCCGAGCGCAGGGCCTGCATCCGTTCGACCATCGTAACGCTGAAGGAGGACAGGGCTTCAAGATGGCCGGCACGCGGCAGCTTAAACAGCTTCTTGGCCGCGTTATTGATCAACTGTATGGCGCCGTCGCCGTCAAAGGCGATCAGGCCGATCCCTACGTGACGCACGACGGTTTGCAGATAATTGACGTGCTCTTCTTTTTCAGCGCGCTGGCGCTTGAATTCATCCATCACTTCGGCAAAGGCGCTGCTCAGCTCGGTATAGGAGCCGCCGCGCGGCGCCAGAGAAAACGACTGCGAAAAATCCGAATGGCGAATGGCGAGCAGGAATCGCGTCAGATCGCGGTTGGTCTTCTCTACGAAGTTGATAAGATCCACAATCTGATAGACAAGCAGGCCGCCGAGGATCAGAATCGTGGCATATTTGACCGTATTGAAATAAAGATAAAACAGAACGAGCAGCGTAGCGGCGATCAACAGTACGCGCGTGATGCAGGCCAGGCGAAAACGCTTAAAGACCATACTTTTCCAGTCTCCGGTAGAGCGACGTGCGGGTGAGCCCAAGCTCTTTGGCGGCATGGGAGATATTGCCGCCGTTTTTACTGATCGCCCGGCGAATGACGGTTTTTTCCACCTCTTCGAGATTGAAGGAGTCGAATACTAGTCCGTCATCCCGGACATCGGGCGCGCTGAGAAAGAAATCCGAGGGCTGCAGCACCAGCGATTCGCTCATTATTACGGCGCGTTCGACGGCGTGCATCAGTTCGCGCACATTGCCCGGCCAGGCGTATTGCTGAAGTTTTTTCAGCGCCCCCAGGCCCAGCCGCAATCCGACTTTGGCATACTTCCGGCTGAAGATCGCCAGAAAGTGGTTAACCAGCAGCTCGGTATCGTCCGCGCGTTCTCGCAGCGGCGGCAGATTGATCTCCACCGTATTGATCCGGTACAACAGATCCTGCCGAAAGGTTTTTTCCGCCACCATTTCATAGATAGGCATGTTGGTGGCGCAGATCAGACGAATATCTATGTCGCGCGCCTTATGCGAGCCTAGACGCGTTACGACGCGATTTTGCAGCACGGTAAGCAGCTTCGCCTGCAGGGCCAGCGGTAGGTTGCCGATTTCATCCAGGAAAATGGTACCGCCGTCGGCCAGCTCGAAACGTCCGGCCCGATCTTCACGCGCGTCGGTGAAGGCCCCTTTCACATGTCCGAACAGCTCGCTCTCGAACAGGGTCTCGCTGATAGCGCCCATATCGACCGACAAAAAAACTTTGTCGGCGCGGGACGACTGGCGGTGCAGGGCTCGGGCAGCCATTTCTTTGCCCGTTCCGTTTTCACCCAGCAGCAATATACTCGCGTCGGTAGCGGCAACTTTGGCAATCGAGCTGAAGACGCGCTGCATCGCCGGGCTTGCGCCGATGATATCCTGGAAGTCCTGATCGAGGTCCGCGCTGAGCTGCTGTTGCTGCGAACGCAGCCGGTCCACTTCCAGTTGCGAACGCCGCAGTTTCATAGCCGCCGCCAGGGTGGCTAGCAGCTTTTCATTGTGCCAGGGCTTGACGACAAAATCCGTCGCACCCTCCTTGATAGAGCGCACCGCCATCGAGATGTCGCCATAGGCCGTAATCAATACCACTACTGCCGCGGGATCGAGACGCAATATCTCGTTGAGCCAGTAGAATCCTTCGGTTCCGGTGCTGACATCCTTGGTGAAATTCATGTCCAGCAGAATCAGATCGTAGTTTTCATTCTTGAGCAGCGTCGGAATTGATTCCGGATTTTGCTCGCAGTGCACGAGGGCGGCGTGCGGTTTCAACAACAAACGCGCTGCCAGCAGGACGTCTTCATCGTCGTCGATAACCAGTATGTTGCCAAATCGTTTTGTCATGGTTTTCCGAGGCATTTTTTCGGCGAAAGGCTCTTGTTGCAGCCCATTGGGCGCTATGGCCCTCATCTCAAATTCCGCGCCAAAATTGCGCTCCGCTGCCGGCTCGGGTCGTGCTCTGCTCTTATCTACATGCTTAGACTCCGGTGAGACCACAAAGGCTGCAAAAAAATGCAATGTACGATAGCGTACATCGGCTGTCACAAAAGCGTTCACCTTGCCTTACTTTTGACGCGGGACTGTCCGAAAGTGTACAAGGTCGGCAGAGACACGGAACAGAGCCTGATTTCAGGTATTGCCCGCCGGCCAGCATTCCCGGCAAAGTCTGATCATAGTATTGCCGGCGTCCGAAAGATAGCGTCCTTTTTTATGATACACTCCAATGCGGCGTTCAATGCGTCCGAAGCTGAATTCGGTCAGGCGCCTGAATGTACGGCAAAGCGGATTATCGTCAAGCTCTTCTTCCTCTACGTATGCGGCGCCTAATCCCGCGGCTACCAGGGCCAGGCGCAGCGGCGTATGATTGATCTCCCACACCGCGCGAAAGCGGTCACGCAACTTGCGATGCGCGGGCCGCAGCTCCGCCCGGTCGAGATACGACGTAATAAGTGTCAATTGCCGGAGAAACTCCTGTGGACGCTCCACCAGCAATGCGATGGACGGATGCTCGCCAGCGACAACAAGGATGCGCCGCTCTTCAAACAGTGGCAGGGTTTCGAAATGGACCATGCTCGATTGAAAGGGGCCGAAGCCCAGCTCGAAACGTTCGGACTCGACGGCATAGATTATTTCGCGGCTCGGCAGTACATCCAGGGCAACCCGGCTCATCGGCATGCGCCGGGTAAACTCACGCAACAGATCGACACTATAATGTGATGCAATGAACGAGTTGATGGCGATAGAGAGAGTGCTGAACATTCCCCGCCGCATGTTATCGATTTCCTCAAGCAGCGTCGTCTCTTCCCGTTCCAGCAAGCGGGCGTAGCGCAAAACCCGCCTTCCGGCTTCGGTCAGCTCGGGCGGTACCGCCCGAATGATCAGCTTTGTGCCCAGCTTGCGTTCCAGGTTCGCCACCGACTGGCTGACCGCCGATTGTGTCAGAAAGAGACGCTCGGCGGCTTTAGCGAATCCGCGTTCAGCGGCAACCGCCGCAAATATTCGTAGTTCGCGCGCTTCCATAGCCATCAATTCTACTTATAAAAAGATCAATATTATTAATTTTCCTTATGCAATCCCAAACTGTATTTTTACCGGCACAAAGCTAAGCCCGGAAGCTTCGTTCAGAAAACAGTCTTTTCCATCCAGAGTCAAGGGGATTTGCTATGAACGCGCAGCAGACAACAATTCACAAGGGTCTTGAGGGTATTATCGTCGATCGGACGGCAATCGCCAAGGTCGAAGGCGCCATCGGCCGCCTGAGTTATCGCGGTATCGATATCAAAGAGTTGACGGCCGCTCACAGCTTTGTTGACTGCGTCTGGCTGGTCCTCTTCGGCAGCCTGCCGTCGACGGAGCAGGCACGGGCGCTGGACGACTTTCTCGTGCGTTCTATGGCCCCCACCGACAGCGAGCAGCGGATACTCGCAGCACTGCCACGGAGCAAACATCCGATGGAAATTCTGCAGGGCCTGACACCCCTCATCGACCGCCGCTTTGCCGATGCGCCGGCCTTGCCCGTGGAATCGACGGAGCTTGCGGAGGGGCTCGTCATTGCGGCGCGCCTGGCCGGAATCCTGGCGGCCTGGCAACACCTGCGTCATGGCGAATCTCTGCCGGTTCCCGACAGGACTCTCGGCTTTCAGGCGAATTTTCTGCTGCTCTTTAGCGGCCGTCGGCCCACCGTGCAGGCTCTTGCCACGCTGCAGGTAACACAGATTCTTCAGATGGAACACGGTTTCAATGCCTCGACCTTTGCCGCTCGCGTTGCGACAAGTACGCTGGCTCCCGTGCAGGCCGTGCTCTCCGCGGCAATCGGCACATTGTCCGGTCCGCTGCACGGCGGAGCCGACGAGGCAGCGTTGCAAATGGCACTGGAGATCGGCGCGCCCGCCAACGCCGCGGACTATGTCCGGCAGTGTCTGGCGCAAAAACGGCGGATTATGGGAATGGGACATCGCGAGTACAAAACGGTCGATCCGCGTGCCCGGATCCTCAAGCCGATGGCGGAGCGACTGTGCAGCGGCAGTACGCACGAGACGCTTTTCAAAACGCTCGTGGCTGTCGAAGAGGCGGTACAGCAGGCAATGGCGCAGCGCGGCAGAAAAATTCACGCCAATGTCGAATTCTACAAGGGAGCTGTTATGAACGCGCTCGGTATTCCGAGCGACTTCTTTACCTCGATGTTCGCTATCGGGCGCGTCTACGGTTATCTGGCCCATTTTCTGGAACAACGCGCGGATAACCGCCTGATTCGTCCCCAGGCGCAGTACGTCGGCCCCGATCCCGCAAGCGCCGCGCAGCCGGAATAAGAACACTCAGCGCTGCTCTCACGGAGGCGTTCAGCGCGTCGGATCCCAGACAAAATCACCGTAGGTATTGATGTAGCCGAGGTCTTTGCCATCGCGCACCTGTGCGATGCCGTTGCGAAACTTGTGAGCATGACTGAAGCGCGTTGAAATGACAAGCAGTCCTTTCGTGTTGACGAAACCCCATTCATAATCCAGGCGCACGGGCGCCAGACCTTCGGAAAAGGAGCCGGCATCCGCATAAATGGGATCGATAACGACGCGGCCTTCGCGATCGATAAAACCAAAGCCGGCGTTAATGCCGACACGAGCGAGGCCCTCGGCGAACTGACCGGCATTGCGGTAACGGTTGGGGATGACCAGCTCTCCCGAGCGGTCGATATAGCCGTAAAGGCTGTCGACCATCACTCGCGCCAGGCCTTCGGTGAAAGGAAAAGCATGATCGAAACGCGGTTCGATGACCCAGGCGCCGCTGCGGTCGATATAACCGAAGCGACGGCCGTCTTCACTGGCGGGTGCCAGATCGCCGGCGAAATTGTAGGCCACCCGAAAGCGCGGCGCTATCTTCCATACCGTCGGGTTTAAGGGAGCGACGCTTTCAAAACTGACCTGGCGGCTGCGTTGGGCGTCGGGGCCGAAATTGCGGTGCAGGTAGCCGAACAATTCACCTTCACGCGCAAGGGCCAGGCCTTCGACAAAGCGACCGCACCATTCGAATTTGGGGCCGACAACGACTGCGCCCTCCCGGTCGAGATAGCCGAAGAAATTGCGTTTTTCGATTGTCTTTTCGCCGACGGTAGCCTCGAAGGCGGCGAGGCCTTCGGAAAAGTCGCCGACCCATTCATAGTCGGCCTGGAAGACAAGCTGACCCTGGCGATCGATGTAACCCAGATCGTAGCCGGTAGTGAAGACAAACCACACGCGTGGTATCAGGACCCTGGCCAGGCCGTCGCTGTAGTAGCTGCTGGCGCTGAGCTCGCTGAAGGTAAGGCTGTGGCTCGCACTGACGGGCATTCTGATTTTTTCGGTTTCCGCCAGATAGGCGGGCTCGACCTGAAGACGTCCTTCGCTATCGATAAAACCCAGCTTGTCATTGTCAAGAACCGGATGCAGCGCGAGAGCTTCATCGGAATTGCCATGCGCTCCACTGCTGCAGACGAGAAAGATGCCGAGTATCCACCAGACGAGGTTTTTCATTCTACTATCTCACCATTGCGTTGTACTTGCTGACCGAAAGGCAAAAAGTTAACAGGTGACTCGCGCGAGTCCTTGCTCTGTACGAGATTCGCGCCGAATTTACAAAGTGTCGCGTTCAGGCTCAAGTGCTTCATGACTCCCTGAGAGGACGACAGGCCATTGACCGACGCAGGCGACATTCAGTTACACGATTGGCGCGCGCAGGGTTCCCGACCGGGACTGAGCGGCGGACAGATCCGCTTCAAAACTGTTCGATATCGTACACCGGCTGTATCCGGCACGAACACCGGGATTCCCCCCTCGATGCGATAAGCCAGCTCTCCTGCATTCCGATTATTCGCTCCAAAGAATGGTCACTACAGCTCCGAAGCAATGCTCATCAATTGACGGCGGATCAAACACGCCGCTCTTTTTGGCATACTTTTCGCGGCCCATCTGCGAGAACATACACAATGGGTTTGCGAATGAGTGGAATGGACAAAATTGTCAAGAAGAAAACATGGACGGCCGGTCGGCTGACAGCGCTTGGTCTGGGGATCGTTTTCGTGAGCCTCGTCCTTTACAAGTTGTTGTGGGGCGACTTCAGCACTAAGCTCAACGTCGAAAGCGCGCGTATCAGCACAGCCAAAGTTATTCGCGATGATTTCCAGGAATTTATCCCGATTACCGGCAACGTTCTGCCGATCGAAACGGTTTTCCTCGATGCCGTGGAAGGCGGCGTGGTGGAACGGATCTACGCCGAGGAAGGTCAGAATGTTGAAGCCGGCGACACGCTGCTGCGTCTGGGCAACACCGGTCTGCTTCTGAGTATCCTCCAGCAGGAAACCCAGCTCTTCGAGCAGGTCAATAACCTGCGCAATACCAAGCTGGCCATGGAAGAAAAGCGCATCAGCCTGGAAGAACAACTGCTGGAAATCGACTATCAACTGCAGGAGCAGCGCGACCTGTTCGACCGCAATCAGCAGCTCGCCGACCACAAGGTCATTGCCGAGGAAGAATTCGAAAGGATCCGTTACCGCCTCGATTATCTGACGCGGCGCAAACACCTGGCCGTGCAGTCTTATCGGCAGGACTCGATCTTTCGCACCCAGCAGATACGCCAGCTGGAGGGTTCGCTGAGCCGGATGGAAGCGACGATGGAGGTGGTGCAGCAGCGACTGGAAGATCTTGTCGTGCGCGCGCCGATAGCCGGCCAGTTGACCTCGCTGACGATGGAAATCGGCGAGTTGAAAACACAGGGGCAGCGCCTCGGTCAGATCGACAAACTCGACCGTTATAAAGTACGCGCTTCGATTGACGAGCACTATATCCGGCGCGTCTTTCCCGGCCAGGAAGGCGAGTTCGAACTTTCCGGCGACTCCTTCCGCCTGGTCGTTCACAAAGTGTACCCCGAGGTTCTCAACGGCAGCTTCGAAGTCGATCTGATGTTCAGCGATCTGGTTCCCGAGGACATTCGGCGAGGACAGACTTTTCACATCAAGCTGGCCCTCGGTCGGCTGGTGGAGGCGCTGCTCATTCCCCGCGGCGGCTTTTTTCAACAAACCGGCGGCAAATGGATCTTTGTGCTGCAGGCCGGCGGCGAAGTCGCGGTGAAACGCCCGATCCGCCTGGGGCGCCAGAATACGCAGCACTACGAAGTACTGGAAGGACTTGAGCCCGGTGAAACCGTCATCGTCTCGTCCTATGAAAACTATGGCGACATCGACAAACTGGTTCTTAAACAACAATAATCAATGCGGATACAGGAACGCTTCTCATGATCAAAGCCAAGGATCTTAACAAAGTATATCGTACCGATGAAGTCGAAACGACGGCGCTTAACAATGTTAACCTCGAAATCAAAGAAGGCGAGTTTGTCGCGATAATGGGGCCTTCCGGCTGCGGGAAATCCACGCTGCTCAATATACTGGGTCTGCTGGACAACCCAAGTTCGGGGGAGTACCATTTCCTGGATCATGAAGTCTCCGGCTATTCGGAACGCAAACGGGCCGACCTGCGCAAGCAAAACATCGGCTTCGTCTTTCAGAGCTTTAACCTGATCGATGAGCTGACCGTTTTTGAGAATGTGGAGCTGCCCCTGCTGTATCTGAGCGTTTCTTCCTCCGAACGCAAAGAGCGCGTCAATGCGGCCCTGGAGCAGATGCAGATTACCCATCGCAAGAATCACTTTCCCCAGCAGCTCTCGGGCGGCCAGCAGCAGCGCGTGGCCGTTGCCAGAGCCGTCATCGCCAAACCCCACCTGATTCTGGCCGACGAGCCGACCGGGAACCTGGATTCTACCCATGGCGACGAGGTGATGAAAATCCTGACCGACCTGAACGAAGCCGGTACGTCGATCATTATGGTTACGCACTCGCCGGCCTATGCTGAATACGCGCATCGCACAATTAATCTATTCGACGGTCACATCGTAACGGAAAATTTCAAGGGCGGCTTCCATGTTTAAGAATTATCTCAAGTCGGCGCTGCGCAACCTGCTTCGTTTTAAGATTTATTCGGTGATCAACATTCTCGGGCTGGCAATCGGGATGGCCTGCGCAATCCTGCTGATGCTCTATATCGATGGTGAAACGAGCTATGACTCGCACTATGCGAACGCCGACAGAACCTATCGCATTACAAACGAGATTACGATTTCCGGCAAAGTCGATCGCGCAGCGCTGGTGCCCTTTCCGGTGGCCAAGACCTTGCTGAAGGACTTTCCCGAAGTGGAGCAGGCGGGACGCTTCATGAAACAGGCCGACCGCGCCTCGGTGAAACATGAAGACCAGCAATACATCATTGAACAGAGTTTCTTCGCCGACTCCACCATTCTGGATCTGTTCAACTATGATTTTGTGTTCGGCGACTCCAGGACGGCGCTGCAGGAGCCCAATTCCATTGTCATTACCGCCAGCGTTGCCGACAAAATATTCGGTTCGGACGATCCGATCGGCAAATTGCTGATGTTCGACAATGCAAGCCCCGGTCAAGTCACGGGCGTGGTGCGCGATCATCCCGACAACACGCACCTGAAGTGGAACTCGCTGGTTTCGATGTCGACCCTGGACACCATCATTTCCAAGCGCTCCCGGGAGAACTGGCTGGCTGTTACCAACTACACCTACTTCAGGCTGCGCGACGGCGCCGATCCCGATCAACTGCGCAGCAAGCTACCCGATCTTTACACGAATTACATCGAGGAAATCGCGCGTCAGTTCAACACCGATTGGCAATTCGAGATCATGCCGATCAATGATATCCATCTCAACTCGGATTTTGTCTGGGAGCCATCGCCGGTCGGCAATGTGATGAATGTTTACATATTCCTGGCCGTCGCCGTTTTCATCCTGCTGATCGCCAGCATCAATTACATGAACCTGGCAACGGCGCGTTCCGCCGGTCGCGCCCGCGAAATCGGCATCCGCAAAGTTCTCGGCGCCGTCCGCGGACAACTCATGAAACAATTTCTGCTCGAATCGCTGTTTGTGACGGCCGTGGCGCTGGTGCTGGCCTTTATGCTGGCCGAGGCGGCATTGCCGCTGTTTAACCATCTGGCGGACAAAGCCTATGTGATCGAGTATACCTCCGATCCCGAATTTATGCTGAGTGTTCTCGGCATGGCGCTGCTCGTGGGCCTGCTGGCCGGCATTTATCCCGCGCTCTTTTTGTCGTCCTTTCGACCCATCGCCGTGCTGAAAGGCATCCTGGCGCAGCGCTCGGGCGGCTCGCTCCTTCGCAAAGGGCTGGTGATCCTGCAGTTTACCATTTCGATCGCAATGATCATCGGTGCGATAATTGTTAACAGTCAATTAAATTATCTTAAACAGAAAGAGCTCGGTTTCAAGGCGGATCAACTGCTGGTCGTAGAGATTCCGTCCGATACGACGCTGCGCAATCAGATGGATGCGGTCCACAGCACCATGCGCAGCCACAACGGTATTCTGAACACGTCCGTCAGTACCAGTATTCCGGGGCGCGACCCCATTAAACAGCTGTGCAAAATCGAGAAAGACAGCAACCTGATCGAATCGGTAATGAATCTCTTTTTCGTGGATTACGATTATCTCGACGTTATGGGCCTGGAGCTGGCGCAGGGACGCAATTTCGATCGCGAGATCAGAACTGACTCGCGGGAGTCTTTCCTCGTGAACGAGGCCCTGGTGCGCCACTACGGCTGGGACGAAGCGCTCGGCAAGCGAATTCAGTGGGGTCTGGATGTGGACGGCAGCGCCGCCCGCGATGGTAAAGTAATCGGCGTCGTGAAAGATTTCAATGTTCTTTCGCTGCACAATCCCGTGGAGCCGCTTGCCATAATCCTGCGCCCATTTCCTACCGGCTATTTTTTCGTTCGCATCGAAACGGATGATATCCAGGCCGCAGTGGGACATGTGGAAGACACATGGAAGCAATTCGACCAGGGACGGCCACCGGATTACTTCTTTATGGATGAATATTTTAACCGTCAATACCAGGCCGAAGAGCAGCGGGCGACGATATTTCTCTCATTTACGATATTGACGATTCTCATCGCCTGTCTGGGTCTATTCGGTCTGTCGTCCTTTACCTCCGAGCAGCGAACCAAAGAGATCGGCATTCGCAAGGTGATCGGCGCTTCCATCGGCGACATCGTGTTGTTGCTCTCACGCGACTTTCTGCGACTGGTTCTGATCGCCATCGGTCCCGCCTGGCTGCTGGCCTACTTCTATATGAATACCTGGCTGCAGAATTTCGCCTATCGCGTGGACGTCAACGCGCTGCCCTTTGTGGTGGCCGGCATCATCGCTGTTGCAATAGCTCTGACGACCGTTGCCTATCAGGCGGTCAAAGCAGCCGTCGCAAACCCGGTCGAGTCGTTGAAATATGAGTGAGGTTCGTCCATGGCTCCGCTGATGGACTCGTCGAGCAAGTGGAATGAAAAATTTTCGTCATTTTTTTGAATCCTTAAGCCCATATCGGAGTATGCAGGCGTATTTGTAGCGTAGACTGCGACTGTACCATATCCCAATTCCGAAAGAGGCCATTATGGATTCCCTCCCTTGTTCCCGGCTGTCGACCTTCCGCACGATCATCCGCGGCAAGTATCTGAGCGCCGTACTTTTAGTAGCCTTTGTGGCGGGCAGCGGGATGCTGGAGGCGCAGAATGTGCTGGTTGAATTCAACGGCATCGACCAGCGCCGTATCAAGGCTCGCGCCTTTACCACCGACGCCGATCAGACGATGGTCATTGAAGCGACAGGCGCTCCGATTCAAAAGAGTTTCATGAAAAAGATCGGTGAAGCGATTATCAAGCGTGACTATTCCGTGACCCTCTCGGCCTGGATCCTCAACTCGGATACCCGCGAGCTGGTCTGGGAACTTGAAAACGGGACGGTCAAAGTACTGGAAGATGAAAACACGGTAGTGTTGCGCGATGAAATTGCGCTGGGCGCCGGAAAATTCGAAGTGTATGTTTATCCTCGCTACTTCACCAAAAATGTCTCGGTCATGGGGATTTTCGATTACGACTCCCATGAAGACGTGGCCGATTTCGCCGATGAAGTCAGCGATTTCTTTCGCGATATCAAAATCGAACTGCGCGGCAATGGCACGCTCCTCAGTCCCGACGTAGTCAATACGATCCATAAATCGCTGATCGCCAATGCCATTGTGGCTATTGAAGGCGATCAGCCGAATCAACTCGAACGGCGCGGCTTTACGCTTGCCGAGGATATGGAGCTGCGTGTGTACTCGATCGGCGAGCTGTATCATAAAGATGAATTCGACTACGGCTGGATCCAGAATGCCGAGACCGGCGTAAAAGTTTGGGATATGAGCCATCAGAATTCCCGCCATGCCGGCGGCGCAGCCAAGAATCGGATGGTAGACGATATAATCTCTCTGCCCAAAGGTTCGTATGTAGCGCACTTTGCCAGTGACGACTCGCATTACAAACGCAGCTGGAACGCCACGCCCCCGCATGATCCTCTTTTTTGGGGTCTGGCCGTCTTTGCGGCCAACCCGGCGCAGCGTTCATTGGCCAGCACTTTCAACTACAAGGACATGTGGTCGCAAAATGTCATTGTCGACCTGAGCAGGTTGCGGGACGACAGCTTCGAGGAAAAAGGCTTCACGCTCAAAAAGCCTATGCAGGTCCGCATCTTTGCTCTCGGCGAAGGACTCTGGGGTCATCTGGCGGATTACGGCTGGCTCGTGAACTCGCGGACCGGCGAACGTGTATGGGAAATGAAGTACAGCCGGACGGAACACGCCGGTGGCAATGACAAGAACCGGATGGTGCAGAAAACGATCGATTTGCCCGCCGGCAGCTATATGGCCTACTTCGTTACCGACGATTCGCATGCCTACGACGACTGGAATGCCGCGCAGCCCTTCGAGCCGGAGCGCTGGGGCCTGACAATCATTGGCGGCGAAAATTATGACGCCGGCGCCGTAAAAGACTACAACCCCGAGGAAGATCGCTCGGTGCTGGCTCAGCTGATTCGCGTCACGGACGACGGCCACTTTGAAAAACGCTTCACACTCGATCAGGCGCGTGAGGTGCATATCTATGCGCTGGGCGAGGGTTTTAACGGCGATATGTACGACTATGCCTGGATTGAAGAGGTCGGCTCCGGTACCGTGGTTTGGGAGATGACCTACCGCATGACCCGGCACGCCGGCGGCGCCCGCAAGAATCGTTCTTATAGCGGCAGCATCATGCTCAAAGCCGGCCAGTATGAAGTGTTTTACAAATCCGATGATTCACACTCCTTTTCCGATTGGAACGATGCACCGCCCTTTGATCCCGCACACTGGGGCATTACGGTCTCGCAGTTGAAGTAAACAGCATGCGACCGTGATTGCGAGGATGGGCCGAGCACGGGAGTGTGTATTGGTCGCGTTGTACGCAATCAGCGGATCGAAGCCAAAACTTCAATATCAGAATGGGGCAGGAGTTTTGTTCAGCAACTACCTTCTTGTAGCGCTTCGCAATTTCGCGCGTAATAAAGTATTTTCATCGATCAACGTGATTGGGCTGAGCGTCGGACTCTGTTCCTGTCTGTTGATCGTGTTGTTTATTAACGATGAGCTCAGCTACGATCGGCAGAACGAGCACGCCGAATCGATCTACCGACTTGAAAGCAGGTACGTAGCCGACGGGCAGGAGCGGCGTTGGGCAGCAGTACAGTCGGCGATGCTGCCCTATGTGCAGGAGCAATCGCCTGAAGTAGTCGCCGGCGTTCGCATTCAACGCAATCTCAACCCCGTCATCCTGCGCTATGAAGATCAGAGTTTCACCGAAACGGGGCTGGTCTTTGCCGATTCCAGCATCTTCGATGTCTTCACTCTCCCCCTGATTCACGGCGATCCGGCCACAGCGCTTAACGATCCCGCGGCATTGGTTGTCGACGAGACGACGGCTCGTAAGTTTTTCGGCGGCGTCGATGTGCTTGGCAAAACGCTGACCTCCGTCAACGGCGCGTCCTTCAAAATTACCGGCGTGATGCGGGACCTGCCCCGCCAGTCGCATTTTCACTTCACATGCCTCGGTTCAACGCAACTGCTGCCGGAAGGATGGATCAACTGGTCGATCAGCGACTACTACACTTATATTCGCTTGCAGGCGCCCGAGCAGGTTACGGCCATCGAGGAACGCATCCCGGCGCTGGTCGAAGGATTGTTTGAAGGTCAGGCCAACAGAAGTGAATACAGTATCAGGCTGCGGCCTCTTCTGGACATTCACCTGTACAGCCATATCGAGAAAGAATTCCGTCCGAACGGCAATGTGGCCTATATCTATATTCTGGGCGTGATCGCCGCTTTTCTGTTAATCATCGCCTGCTTCAACTATATGAATCTCTCCACGGCCCGGGCGGTGCGGCGCGCCCGCGAGGTAGGCATACGCAAGGTGATGGGCGCACGCCGTACGCAGCTCATCCAGCAGTTTCTCGGTGAGTCGCTGCTGCTTGCTCTCATGGCCGCGCTGCTGGCTCTGCTGATCCTGAGCCTTGTGTTGCCGGAGTTTAACGAACTGGCCGGTACGAGCTTCAGCTTTGCCGATATGCTGCAGATCGAGCAATTGGCTCTTCTGTTCGGCATTGCGCTCGGGACGGGATTGCTGGCGGGCAGTTATCCGGCGTTTTTTCTTTCGGTGTTCAGGCCTGCGGCCGTGTTAAAGGGTTCTTCAGTTAGACTTAACAACAGTTCACGATTTTCACTGCTTTTGCGTCGTTCGCTGGTCGTCGGACAATTCGTCATCTCGATCGTGTTGATTATCGGCACGGCGGTGTTGCTGCGACAGCTTAATTTCATGCAAAGCAAAAACCTGGGATACAATAAGGAACAGGTTCTCGTCTTGCCTCTGTCATCCATCGAGAGTCGGCAAAAGCTGCCGCTGCTGAAGGAGCGACTGTTGCAGCACAGCGCCGTGAATGCAGCCACGGCATCCTTTGAAGTGCCGGGCAAGCGCCTGCCCTACCTTGGCGGACGCTTCGAAGGACAGTCCGAAGAGACTTCTATCTCATGGCGGACGCTTGCCGTCGATGCGGACTTCCTCCCGGCGATGGGCCTGCAGCTCGTCGCCGGACGAAACTTCGACGCTGCCGTCGGCAGCGATTCGAGCGCCGCCTTTATCGTTAACGAAGCTTTCGCGCGCGCTGTCGGCTGGGAGGAGCCGCTCGGCAAAAGCTACGAATACGACTTTCGCCTCGACAGCCCGAAATCAGGCAGTGTCATCGGCGTGGTGAAGGATTTCCATTATGCCTCGCTGCATCAGGCGGTTGAACCGCTGGTAATGCATATCTGGCCGGCCCATTATCGCGTGCTCTCGCTGCGCCTGGCAAGAGGCGATATTCAATCGACTCTGGCGCAGCTCGATGACATCTGGCAGGACTTGCTGCCCGGCCTTCCCTTCGAGCACTTCTTTCTCGACGAGACCTATGAGCGCCTCTACCAGAAAGAACGCAGCCTGGGCCAGATCTTCAGTGTTTTCACTTTGTTGGCGATCGGCATCGCCTGTCTGGGCCTGTTCGGACTCTCGGCCTTTGCGGCCGAACAACGGACCCGTGAAATCGGCATCCGCAAAATTCTCGGCGCCAGCACCGGTAGCCTCTCCTATTTGCTATCCAGGGAATTCATCATCCTCGTGGTCGTCGCCAACCTACTGGCCTGGCCGATCGCCTGGTACGGCGCCGACGCCTGGCTGCAAAACTTCGCCTATCGCAGCGCGATCGACTGGTATCTCTTTCCGCTCGCAGCCTTTGGCGCGCTGCTGATCGCGCTGGCGACGGTCAGTGTCCGGGCAATAAAGATAGCCATGGCGAATCCTGTTAAAGCTTTGCGGCACGAGTAACGCCCGGGGCACAAAAAGTGAGTTAATTTTCCACGCCTTTCATCGATTACCGCGCTTGCCCGCCCATCGGAGCGCTTGCAAGGTAGTAGTGAAAAATCCGCCAATTGAACTTAAACATCCGAATGGACGACTAGCGCCGTCTGCATGCTGAACTTACAGCTTAAAACCCAAACTCAATGTGGGATTCCAGGCATAATTGCCAAACGTATCATGAAGAAATTTGCGGACGCCGGCCGCGACCAGGAAATTGTCCTTTCGATAACGGAGCGAAGTCTTAAGGCCGTAACTAATGCCGCAATAATTGATGAAGTAGTAGTTCATCTCCTGACCGATAAACAAGGAAAGCCTCTCAGTATTCCGTCCCATAAAGCCGCTGTTGTCTTTCAGGGTAAAAGCGATGCCGGCATTCGGCAGCCAGTGCGGCGCCGTAAGCAGGCCGGCGACAAGCGCGAAGCCTAAACCGGTCATGTCGCTTGCCTGTTTGCCCGGTGGAAAAAATGCAAGAAATGTAAGCGCCACCGTCGGGAGCACAATGGCATAGTTATCACTGTTGTTCACGCCTTCGCTGTACAGGCCGTTATGAATCTGCAGATCCACGACATTAAAGTACCATTGATGACCCGGATGGGCATCCACATACTGAATGCTGATTTTGAAATCGTTAATGTCTTCGCCGTTGCCGTAAACCGATGTTTCGAAGATCGCAAAGGAATCGAATTTCCTCGCCTGCATCGACTCGGTACTAAGCAAAAAAAGGCCAGCAACAAGGCCAAGTGCTGCTATCGCGAAATTGTCCGGCTTAGGCATAAGAAATTTTTGAACAGTTCATCGATAAGACCGGGGCAGGTAAAAAGGTAAAACAACAGCTGCAATCTATCCTCTCCTGCTGCGCACGGTCCGTTTCGGACAGAATGCAGACTCAGCTGCAATCGCAGTTAACCTGGCTCTGCTAATGTACCCTAAAAAAAGCTAAAAGCCCAGTCGACGTTTTGATAGCAATCATGGCCAAAAGGTAACGCTTCCTCAGGCTCGACTCTCCGCGAAATAGCCGATCTTCAAAAGGCCGGCCGCCGTCTTATCAAATGGCAATTAGGCGCGAAGGCCGATCGCAGGGTTGTGCGAAAGCCACAGAACGGACATCCAGAATGAATGTCACAAATCATCCTTCGGTCAAGCGGATGGAATTCTCCGGCATTCGCTGCCGAAACTGTCGAAACGTCACAATGAGTCCGACCAGCTGAGGTAGAGTGTTCGAGAAAATGAACAAGCTGTTTGCGTCGGGGCTCTTGTGATCAGATACAAGATGAAAGAGATGCGAGAACCACAAGTAAGCAATCCAGAGCATCGGCAGGAAAAACCAGGCAAGGGAACTCAGAATGATGTTGTTTTTCACACCCTGCCTTGCATTGCAGAAGAGCGCCGTGGCAAGTATGCAAATGAAAAGCGAGTTCAGGAAAACAATACCTAGCAGTGTAAGGTTGATACCTGCTTTTGTCATCCATTCGCTTTCGTATTCTTCAGCAAAAATGCCGTCGGCTGCAATGTAGAGGAGATAAAAAGCAACGATGAAGATTGCCGGGAGTACAACCGCATTGCGATAGTATTTCATCAAGTGCATTTTGTCCAGCTCGCATCAGTTCGGCACATAAATCCGGTCGCATATTCACTGACCGGACTACTGCACTCGAACAGTATGCCGCAGCTGCGCCGGGGTTCACGGAGTTTAGCCGCGACATCGCGACTATTCGAATCATGGCCGAAGGAATCCTGGAAACTGTTCCGGCCGGAATTCAGCGCAAGGACATGTGATTCAGCAAATCATGCAAGCTATGCGAGGACCGGCGGCTTTCCTTTTTGCCTCTCTTCGCCTACTTGTAGCTGCCCGGCAATCGGCCCTGGTTCGTAGGCTATGCTTTTCTCGGCCTGTATAGCTAGGAATTGACCGGGCCCGATTTCAGCCGGCTCAAGCATTCCCCACAATTGCGGCCACCGCCTTCACTATTTTTCCATTCGCAACACTGACAATTTCACCTACTCTGACCTTTTCACCCTTTGCCGTCAGGCCATCGTAAATCAGGGCGGACTTGTCGTCCGTGAATATCGAATCCAGCAGATCGACTTTTTCCCAGTTGATGCCGTTCTTACAAATTTCGACAAACATATCAGCGCCCTTGATGATACTGCCGTTCATATCGAACTCGACATTGTCATCGAGTGATTCCCGCAGCGCTGCGAAGTCTTGTACCTGCCAGGAATTAAAGTATTTGAGCACCAGTGCTTTGTTAGAATTCGCTGTATCCATTACTGTCTGCCTCTGGCAAATATTGAATTCGAAGGTAGTTGTTTAGGCCGCAGGGCTTCCGGACCTGCGATTGCAAATCAGTTTGAAGCAGGAAGTCTACCACAGTTTACACTGTCAAAAGCGACGAAGTCTTCAGTTCGCGCGCGAAGAAGCAATTCGCTTTTTGCGGCGTTTTAGCGCAGCAACTCTATAGACTTCAAGCGAACAAATTTACACTTTTGCCCTTTATTCACAATTGCCGGGCAGTACTCTCCTGGCAGTAATCACGCAAACAACTGATTTTCAAGTAATTTCCGCTGAGTTCAGCAGGAAGCGCAATCTGACACTCGTGGGCAGAAGAATATTCCGTCCACATCTTCTATCCCCGGACGATGAGGATTCCGTTACATACGAATTGATTCGATTGTGATGAGTACAAGCATTTGATACCGTCGCACAGCTCGATCGCTTAACTCGGATCAACTTAAACGCTTGTCGCCGTTCAATCTTCCCGTTAGAGTGTTGCTTTGAATACCCTGCATGGTTTGTCAAGCGGAAATGAAATTGCTGGCAGCTCTACTCAACAGCAGGCTCCTGATCACCCTCATCTAGACACTGTATCCCTGGCTTGTTGGGAATATCACAAACAGGAATCGCGATTCTTAACACACTCTGATAGTCTCAACCGACATTCCCTATCATACGATCAGGTCGGATCTCCACTGAATGCAGCGATTCTCATAGCCGTGCGAATGCCGCTGCATTCTTCCAAAGTATTAACAGCTTCCGGTCATGAAACTGAATCCCTCGTCGAGCTTCCGCCCTGCGCCCAAGCATGTTAATTGTTAAATCACTCTGCACGAAACGCTGGACCAGAGCGGATGCCTCTGCAGCGCCTCGATTGGAGGATCGGCCGCGCAGCCGGGCCCGTTTACAAAGCCCGTCAGAGGCTCATAATCTTTTCCACTAGTGACAGCGGTTGAATCGCAGCATGCTCCATCCATACTGCATTGGCCGGGTAACTCACAAATGCTGCCCCCTTGTGCCGAAAGCAAAGAGCCACACATAGCGAATTTTGGCAAAGTGCTGAACTGGACGCCAGTTCCCACCGGTAGAATAAGGAACTCAAATTGGCAAGAACGAATGCAGGGCCGGTATGCCTCCGGAGCTCTTGCACAGACAAGAGTTTCGATGTTTCCTGATAACAGCAAGAGCGGCTATTCTACTTCCGGCCGAGTTACATCCTTTGGATAATCGTAAAGAATACCGCGAATATGACTGACTAAGTCATCCCTCGCATATGAATTTGCATCAATGGTAACCAAAAGTTATCTGACGTGTTGCAGACACTTCCGCACTCAGTTTCCAATTCCATCGTGAATCATTGTCATCGCACAGGGAAATTGGAGTTAGTTATGCGCTTCCTCATTGGTCTTGTCGTTGCCGCCAGTCTGTTTACTGTTTCCAGCAGCTTTGCCGAACACTCACTCCATCCGACCAATGGGCCGGGCGGGATCATCAATGACTTTGCCTTTGGGCCGGCCGGCGATATCCTGGCCGCTATGCAGCGTGGTCTGTGGCGGTCCACGGACAAGGGGCGTAGCTGGCGGTCAGTGAGTGACGTTTTGGAGCGGCGCAGGTTCTCGAGCGTGGCCATCAGCGATAATGGTACGATCCTTATCGGGGGATCCTATGGACTCGCCCGCTCCACAGACAAGGGCGCAAGCTGGGAAAACAATTTCGAGGGGTGGGATATCGAAGCGATTGCCCTCGGTCAGGGCGACACGGTTTACGCCATTCCCGAGGGCCGCTCCTGTGGTTGTTTCTTTCGGAGTGCAGACGACGGCGCCACCTGGGAGCAAAGCAACCAGCTGCCCCAGAGTTTGTTGTTTAAATCGCTCGTAGTTTCGGCGGATGGTACAATTTATGTGCTGCGCTACAACAAATTGCAGCGTTCCAGCGATGGCGGTGATAGCTGGAACAGAGTTGTGGGTCCGAACGCGGATTCTACAATGGTAATGGTGGCAATCACATCGCAGGGTCACATTTTTGCCTATCCGGCTCTTAACAGAAGATCAAGCTTCCTCTCAACAGACTTTGGCATCACCTGGACTCAATTTTATCCCGAAGGTTGGAATCCGAATTCGATATGGGCAATTGACGCCTCGCCTGACGGCGACATTTATCTGGCTACCAACGATTCGCTTATGTACTCAAATGACGAAGGCAGAACCTGGAAGAGTTCACTTCGCCGGCACGTGAAAACGATTGCGGTGGATAAGGCGGGCGATCCGATCCTCTGGGGACACGAAGGAGTCTTTCGATCCGACGATCGCGGCGAGTCCTGGCGTAAAACCGGCAATGGTCCCGTCAACATAATGGTCAACGACGTCGCGGTGGGACGGCACGGCGATCTATGGACGGCAACGGAATGGGGCGCCTACCTCTCCACGGACAAAGGCCAGACCTGGATGCATCGCGACCCGGATCGGCTCCCCGTTGGCCTTGAAACAGTGTTTATAACACGGGCCGGCAGTGTAATTGGCGCACGGAGCTTCGGCAGCGTCAAACGCTCGACCGACAGGGGTAGTACCTGGCAAAGGGTTGAGCGCAGTAGAGACATCGAGCACGAGTTTGTTGAAATGATTCAGTCTGCAGATGGGCCGATCTATGCCAGGATGTTGTTTCGCGGACTGGCCACATCAAGCGACGACGGCGCAAGCTGGACGCTCATCGACAGTTTGCGCCGCACTGAAGTTTATGCGATCGCCGTCAGCGCCGAGGGTACCTTGTATGCCAGCACGGAAAACGGCATGCTTCGATCAAGCGATGAAGGCCAGACATGGAGCGCTGCCGAAAGCGGATTGCCCCTGGAGTACAAAGTTCATTCATTGGCTGCCGACCGCAGCTTTGTCTATGCCGGCACACTTGGCGGAGCCGTCTACCGCGTGGCTGATTTCGGATCGGGCTGGGAACTTGCCGGACGCGTTTTCGATGATCGAGAAAAATCCGTCATTGACTTAAGCATCGCTGCGGACGGCGGCATCTTCGCCGCCAGTGATTTCGGTGTATCTTATTCATCGGATCAGGGCCAGGGCTGGATCTCACTGCCGAGCGACCTTGAGAATCCAAAGATTGAATCGATTGCCGTCGATGACGAAGGCACTCTGTTCGCCGGATCCTGGTTTCGCGGCGTATACCGATCGAACAAAATCATAACATCGCTGAAGACCGAACCGCGCGATCCGGGCACAACAGCCATCCTGGAGGCCATCGCACCCAATCCCCTGCAATCGAACACCCGTATCCGATTCCAGCTATCCCAGGCGGCTGACCTTAAGCTCACGATCTACGCCGCTCCCGGTACCGAAATTGAGGTCCTTTTGTCGGATTGGCGGGCGGCGGGCAGCTACAGCATCGACTGGTCGGCAGACGGCTTGCCGCGCGGGCTGTACTTCTGCGTTCTGGAGGTCGGTAACGATGTACAATCCCTGCCAATGCTGCTGCGGTAAGAACGGGATGGCAGAACATTCAACTTTTTCGGGGAGCGACTGATTGAATGACTGACCGGCACGCTCAAGCAGCTCTGCCGACCGGATTAAAGCTTCGAAAAACGAGGATTAACTTTTCGACGATTGCACATCTTGCTTTGATCAACAACTGATTCAGCTTATATTAGTCAACCGGTATCAAGCCATCCATTTATCACTTTCCATTTTCCACGACCCGCGGAAACAGTCTTTTGTTTCCCACAGAATCAATGCGGTTAACTACCTGCCAGATGAAGGTGCAGGTTGTAAAGAGATCCTGACGTCTTGTTCGAATCTCAGTGAACACTGCTTTCAATCCTGAAAGGAGCGCCAACGATTTACCGAACACGTCGGCTATCCGAGTGATCTTCTTGCACTTGTCAGTAAGGCCAATGGTAGCGAACCGGAAGCTCAGGCGGAAGTTTCTGCCTGACGCTGTCTTGATTCTGATTTTTTATCAAATTTGGATCAGGAAAATTCCTATGAAAGTGAAATTTCGTTTCGCTGTATTAGCCTTGCTGTGCCTCGCTGTGTGTTTACCTGCAGTCGCGCAGCTTAAGTATGATCCGGGGATGCAACCCGGTATGTCATTGATTGACATCCCGGAAACAGCAGACAGGCTTGCGAATCACGAGAATGCCCTTCGCGATGATTACTATCGGCTTGGCTGGCAGTATTTTCTTTTCGAGCAAAATGTGCCGATGGCCTGGAGCATTACACAGGGTATTCCGTCGATCATTGTCGACATCGATGACGACTTCAGTCAAGTTAACTACGAGGCACATTGGCAGGAAGCGGACATTATATATCAAATGTCCCAAATATTCGAGGACTATGACAACCCTGACACCCCCTGGCGACTTAAGGGTAGCTCAGTCGGAAATTTCATCTGGATTGCCAACGACAAGTTTTATGAATTCACTGATGTTGCGACGCAGCCCTATGGCGAGTATCCTCTTCCCTCCAAATTCACCAGTGATGGAGGCACGAGCTTGCTTTATGGTGGTAATGGTCATGGATATGGCATCTTTTCTGTGGCGCTGGCGCAAAGAGACGATGTCGGGATAGTTGGTGTCGCGCCCGATTGCAGCGGTATCGCAACCCCGGTGCTGTTGTACGATTACACCAATATCGATGTAGATCCTGTAACACCGGGCTATCAGTTGGTGGATGTCCTTAGTCTGTCCGTCGTCGTTTCCGAATCCGCTGGCTCGGCGGCACTGCGCGAGTCTATCAGAAAGGGAGTTGTCATTGTTGCCGCCATAGGCAATTCGTTACAAGAATTTGGACATCGTTCCGAACAGTTTCCAGCAGTTGCGTGCTCCGCCGCGCCCCAAGATTTGGAACACCTTTACGTGGCGCCCAAGGTATCTTATCCGGCAGCGCATGCCTGGGATATCGACAACGGAGGTGTGGTTGATGTAACGAAAGATATCAAAGTCATTGCCGTTGCTTCTGTTAATCCGGGCAGCGTTGTCAATCCGAATTCACCTTGCGCCTATTGGAGTGATGAAGATCCCGTGTATCCGAAAAATCATCAATATTCCCCCGGGAAGGACAAATTTCCTGCAGCCTCGGTACAGGATCGCGAAGCGCTGCGTGAATACGCCTGTGTGGATATCGTAACCTATGGCAATCAGGTGACTGCGACCTATGAGCCGGGCGTCGAGCCGGCAATCTCGGATCAGTATGGATTCGGCAGGGGCGGCAACTCGCATGCGGCGCCGCAGGTGAGCGGTACGGTAGCGCTGATGCGTTCGGTCAACAAATGGCTCAGCAGCGACGGCAGCGAACCGAGCGACAAGGACGACGTACACCGCCGTGCCTACAACATTTTGACATTTACCGCACAAAAAATCGTCGATGCGGGAATAAGCGGCATGCACCAATACACCAACTACGAGACCAGTCCGCCGACCTATGCACTTCTGCCCGGCCATTCCTGCTGGGATGCCGGCAAATTCACCGATTTACCGTCCGACTATCCTCTTGCAGATGTCATTGCCACCCAACCCGCTGATTTCGCATACAGCATCTCTCCTCATGACCCGCTCCAGCGCGCCTGGTCGAAACGCTTTGGCTATGGTCTGCTCGATAGCTATCGGGCTGTGGCGCACGCTATTATCAAAAAAGCGGAGTGGCAATATCAGACCAGTCAAATTCTGGCAACCGATGCTAATTCCCTTAACGAAAACGGCAATTATCTTGTTCACGCTGGCGCATTTCGCAATGTTAACGGCTCTGCGGGCAGTGTGCTTGAACACGGCGGTACAACGCTGCCTGGCGGTCCCGCGTACGCTAACAACCACGGCGAAACCGTTATTAACGGATCGTCGACCGTTTTAACAGTGCCGACGAATACGATACTAACTATCGATGGCATTGTTCGGCAAAGCGGCCCCAGTCTTGGCAGCAACAAGATCGAAACGCAGGGCAGCGGGAAAATCCTCATGGCCGGTTATCTTGAGAATGTTGAGCTGAAAGGCAACACCGAGATCGGCGACCTGAGGATTCATGCGGACCTGAGCGCCGGAACTCCTAAAGGACGCCTTAGTCTGGGCGGCGGATCTTCGAATGTATTCGGCAGCATCAGCCTTGAGGAAGATGGTGAGGTTAAGCTTGACAATGGAACTATGACATTGGAAGCCGGCGGAGCTATTCACATGGGCGGCAATAAAGACCTCATCGTGCAGAACGGTGCGACTCTCTTAATGGAGTATCCTTCGCGTATTAGTGCCGAGAGCGGCCGCAAGGTCCTTATCGAAAGCGGCGGCAAAATCGTGATTCGGCGCAAGCCTTCGAGCGACGATGTCTGGCAAAGTGAAATATTGTGCGAACTTGAGATTCAAAGCGGCGGCGAGCTTCAGATCGACGATTACGCCTTTGTGCGCTTCGACGGCATCACAAAGCAGCCCGGCGCTACTATCAGCTTTGATCCAGCCAAACTCGCAAGGGTCGATATCGACGATGCTTCGGTTTTTAACAACGCTTCTGAGTTCTTCGGCACAACAGAGCTAAGCCAGGATTTGGTGATTAGCTCCGGAACAAGCATCGTAAAGCCCGGGGCGTCGATCGAATGCAATTCATTCGACATCATTATAAAGAATGGCGCAACACTGCAAATAGAGTTCAACGCCGCCATCAGCGGCGATCCCGGAAGCAGTATTGAAATAGAGAGCGGCGGCACCTTAATGATTAATGGGCCGGGCTCCATTCTCGCCCAGGGACGATACAGCAGTACCGACATTCTTGTTCCAGAGCTGCGTGTTGAAGGTGATCTTGTACTGGAAGACAATGCCATAGCGCGCTTCAATCATTTTTTTGTCGATCAAAGCGCCGATTTCATCTGCAAGCCGGGGTCGCATCTGATTCTCAACGAACGCAAAAGCTATCACTGCCTCGGGCGCCTCATAACTGACGTGCCCGACCAGAATGCCGACAGAGTGACTATAAGCGGGGCGACAGCCTGCGGGTCTGCTGTTGATTTTGCCCGCTTGTTCGTAGGACAGCCAAAAACCGTGTTTAATGATCCGCTCATCAATCTGCTTGACATTCGCTATACCGATTTTCGCAACGTCGTAGTCGAAGCTGTCAATGTTCCCATCGAGCCGATTTCAAATTGCAGCTTTCAGCTCAATGGCGATAAGGCGGAAAACAAGGGCTTTCTCGTGCCCGCTTTACTGCGCGTTTGGTTCAACGATAGACTGGATAAGATTCTCGTCATTCAGCCGCAGGGTGTTCACGTAGGGAATGTCGATATCACAGGCTGTACTTTCAGCGACAGCTTTGGCGATCGCGACGAAAACTCCATGCGTGAAGACGATCAATACAAGATTGGCGGCGTCTTGATAGTGAGAATGCTCTGGGTGAATATCAAGTCCAACATCTTCGAGTATCTGAATACGAGTATTTCTTCTGACAGAGTAATGTCGCTCGATGTCAATTCAAACTTTTTCAACACTTGTAGCTTTGGTCTTTTTGATCATTCTTCAGCCGTCAATTTCTGCCAGAATCAACTGGAGCGCGTACAATTCGGCAGTGCGTTTCAAACTTCGCGACCCAGTTCGATCCATGAAAACAACTACAACATCTGCGGCCGCGGCGGCCTTTACAACCTCGATTCGCCGCTGCTGAATGTGCGGCAAAACAATTTCAGTGAATTCGCCGCCGCAATTTATGCCAAATCAGGTGTCGTAAGCATGACCAAAAACGCCGACCCGGACGGCAAAATCATCAACGGTTTCAACAATTTCTTCTTTTCCTCCGATGATGCCGTTAACGCTGAATTTCTAACCGTCACAGAAGAATCAAATGGCGTGGTGACGCAGCGGGAAAATATGGCTTATGACTTTCAATTCGAACAAGGCGCTTCGACCGAGAATATCTTCGAGTGCGGCTACAATATGATGTCGCTATACAGCCGTTTTCATTTGTTTAATCAAAGCGCCCTCGACGATCCCGTCAATACACCGATTGCTCTGTTCAATGTCAGAAACAATCTATGGAGTCATCCCGGATCTCCGTTTATTCGTTTCGACGCCAATAACAAGGTACAACACGACGGTCTGCCGATTAACACCGAAGAATCAGTTACGCCCTCCTGCGATCTCAAACCTGACGATCCCAATATTGCCAATCTCCTCTGCGAAAATACCGGTTCCGCCCATCACGGCGGTTGCGATGAGGACGAATTTGTCAATATCGGTGAATGGCCGCATCTCGGTTCGGCCGGTGTTAGACATCTCGCCTTCGCTTATGCCAACGCGCGCACGAAAATGTTTGATACGCAAGAGGCAGCCAGTTGCCGCAAGACCAAAATGTACGATGCCTTTCAAGCCGCTTCGCTGCTCGATGTCAATGGCGGAGCCTATGGCCCCCTCAAAACCGACTACACGAATGTTACGCTTTCAACCGGCGCAACGGTCGGCGAGAAAGCGCTGGCAATCTACCTGAAAGGGCAGGTTCATGAAGAGCTGAATGAAACAACGGCAGCCATCAGCGCTTATAATGAGATTTTGACAAACTACACGAGGGCTGATGTTTTTCTGCCGGCCAAATGGCGCGTTCAGTACATCCAGGCCAGCACGGCCGATGTCGATCACGGGGATACTTACGAACAACTGATGGTCGCCTATCAGACGCAGGTCTGGAACGATATGCGGATAGAATCAGGAAGCATTCCTACTAAGCGATCGCCTGCGCCGGACGGTACAACAGAGCCTTTCATAGCGCTTACCGGCAGTCCCGCGGCACTGACAATGATCAGCCCAAACCCCTTCAACGACAAGACCCGCATCAGGTACATACTGGCAGAATCCGGTCACGTGCGACTTGTCCTGACATCTGCCCTTGGCAATGTGATCAGAGTGTTGGAGCAGGGTCGGCGTTCGGCAGGCGCGCATGAAATCGAACTCGATGCCGGGGCACTTCCAAGCGGCAGCTATTTTTGCCGGTTGGAAGTTAAGGGACAGGTTTTCAGTCGACAAATGCAACTGATTCGATAATTCGTCAGCTGGCGTCCTGCGCGCCGTGTTGCTCTTACGCGACGCGCAGGACTCTCTTTTAACTCGACGATTTCCGATTTTCAACACGGAAATTAGGCCACTTCAAAAAATCCGCCAACTATTGCAGTCGAGAACACAAGGGCCATATTGGCGACAAAGGCAGGATTAACTCCCCTGCCAGGCGTTATTATATGCGGATAATCAGGCCGACAGATTTCACAGCCGTCTAAGATCTTCGAAGCGGATGGCGCTCCGCTTTATTCCGCTCGGCCATCCTGCCCTCCCATGCTGCCGAAACCCTGCCAGAGAGTTTTACTGCTGACGAAGCTGCGATATCTTCCCGGCGACATCCCCGTCTTACTGCGAAACAGAGATCCGAAGGAACCGACGCTTTCAAATCCGACGGCATAACAGATTTGCGCCGTACTCAGGCCGCTGTGCTCCAACAATTCACGTGCGCGGGCGATCCTTTTGTTGCTGATGTAGCGATAGGGCGTAACGCCAAATGTCTGCCTGAACATCCGCAGGAAGTGGTGAGGGTTGTAATAAGCGACATTGGCGATTTCCTGTAGTGACAAGCGACGCTCGAAATTGCTCTCCATGTAATCGCGCGCAATCGCCAGACGCCGACGCATCTCAGCCTTGACGGATTGCCCTACCTTATGTGAATGATCGCTTAATGCCGGATCCGCATTCCGGTGCCTGGCAATCACAGTTTCCAACAGGGTAAAAAACTGCTCCTGCAGGCCCAACACGCTGCGTGACCCATTCAGAACGGATTGACGCAGTGTCGTTAACAGGGGTGAAATCCGACTATCGTGACGATGCAAATGCTCCGCAAACTGCAGCGGCTGTTTGCAGTCATCGTGGGGATAATCGAGCTTGAGATCGGCCGATGTGGTTACACATCGGTATACGGCATCAACAAGATCGGGAGCGAAAAACACAATGAAGGACTCGACGATATCTTCCGACTGAATGATGGAGTCGTATTCCTGTCCGTGATTGAGTATCAGATACGTTTGCCCGTCGACACGCAGTTTGCGCCCGTTGACTACATAGCTTTCCTGGCCGCGAACCGCGCACTTAATCGACAGCGCGCCCGCCAGACCCGAGTGACCGATGTTGTTTAACTTCGTGTTAATCGCCAGACTGGGGCGCGCTTCGGGAGGCAATCCGTCTGAGTGAAATGGTTTACAACTCCCGCGCTCAACGAGTTCTCCACTTCTGAATCCGCGCAAGTGCACGCCTTCATCAATCATCCTCAATTCCACCAATAGTGCCTGTGCCAGCTGTATGCCCGGAGCGGCTTACGCAAAGATCGATCCGGAGTTTCTTGCTGCGGACCGAATTTTTCCTGTTAGCTGCGGCGGACCGGAAATACGCCTCCAATAGCAATAAGTCAATATTGAAGTAGAATGTGGTCAAGGCGCCGCCTAGATTCGCGGTGTACAAAGATGGGAACAACGATACCTGGGGCTGAGAGCGGATCGGCAATACTTCCGTACACAAAGAAAAGAGTTACTAACATATCAAAATCCTTGCCGTATGAAATCGCGATATTTATTGTTGATGCTGGCTTTTGCGAGCATTTCGGGCCATGCTCAGGAGAATGATTCCCTAGTCCTGGTTCAATTCTATGAAACGACGGGTGGAACGGAGTGGGCGGACAACACCAACTGGCTGAGTGAAGAGCCGCTCAATACCTGGTTCGGAGTTAGTGTTGAAGACGACCGCGTCACCGAATTACAATTGACTTCCAATAATCTAACCGGATCGCTGCCGGCGGTACTGGGTCGCCTGACCGCACTGCGGGAACTGGTGCTGGCGAACAACCAGCTCGTAGGCCCGATTCCGGCTGAGCTGGCCGAAATCTCAAGTCTTGAAAATCTCAACCTCGTCGTTAACCAACTAAGCGGCACTATTCCCCCGGGGCTCTTTGAGCTACAAAACTTGTGGCAGTTCGCGCTCGAGCAGAACCAATTGACCGGCTCCCTGCCCGAGACAATCAATCTGCCGAACTTGTCCAACCTCACGCTGAGATTTAATCAGCTCTCCGGTCCCATCCCGGCGGCCCTGTGGGACCTGGACCAACTGCGCGGCCTGACGCTGGCCACCAATAATTTCGTGGGCACGCTCCCGCCGGCCATAGCCAAGCTGCAAAATCTGGAAATACTGAGTTTTGCCAACAATCAACTCAGCGGTCCCATCCCGACGGAGATTACGTCCTTGACGAATCTTCGCTCGCTGGTGCTGGGCAACAATCAGTTTAACGGCACAATTCCTCAGGAAATCGGTCGTTTGAGTCAACTGAGCGAGCTTGTGCTTGCGAACAACGACCTGATCGGCGCCATTCCCGCCGGATTGATGGATCTCGATAAATTGACAGTTCTTGTGCTCAGCGACAACCGGCTGAGCGGCATGATTCCGCCCGGCCTTGGATCGCTCAGCTCACTTTCCATTCTCTTGCTCGACGACAATCAGTTTTTCGGCAGCATTCCGCCTGAGCTCGGACAGCTTGGCCAACTGGGCACCCTCCTGCTTTCCAACAACAATCTCAGCGGCTCTATCCCGCCTGAATTGGGTGCACTCGGCGCTCTGACTAACCTGCGAGCCAATAACTGCGGGCTTAGCGGCGGCATTCCCGGCGAGCTCGGCAATTTGTCACAGCTTCAGTTTCTCTTTCTTGCCGACAACAGGCTGAGCGGCACGATTCCGCCGGCCCTGGGTCAGCTATCCGAACTAACGGTGCTGCATCTTCAGGGCAATGAATTGTCCGGAACGATTCCCGCCAAACTGGCTGAGTTGGAAAGTCTGCAGATTCTGGGCTTGCACCTTAATCAGCTCAGCGGCACGATTCCGGCCGCCATCGGCGGGTTGACGAGCCTGCAACAACTGGGATTGTATAGCAATCGTTTAAGCGGAACGATTCCCGTCGAACTTGGAAACATTGTACAACTTAGTCGCCTGTTTATGCACGATAATAATCTGTCGGGTTCCATACCGCCCGAACTGGGATCGCTCGCCCAGCTGGAAATGTTAACATTGAACCAGAATCAGTTAAGCGGCTCTATTCCCGCGTCCCTGGGGAATCTGGCGCAACTCGTGCAGCTGGATTTGTTTGAGAATCAGTTAAGCGGTTCGATACCCTCTGAGCTGGGGCAGCTGGGCAACATCGTCCGCCTGGATTTGGAACACAACCTGCTGAGCGGCGAAATCCCCCCGACACTGGGCAATCTGGCAAATGCGCAGCTTCTCTTGCTGGCGGACAACCAATTGAACGGTGCCATACCCGCCGAGTTGGGCAGGCTGAGCAATGCCATTGCCATCTCCCTCAGTCAGAATCAACTCGAGGGTCGGATTCCGCCCGAGATGGGATCGCTTGGCGGCTTACAGGCTCTGACCCTATGGCAAAACAAGCTGTCGGGACCGATCCCGACTCAATTTGGCAATCTGCAGAATCTGGAGATTCTGGATATCAGCCGCAACAGCCTGCACGGTATCGGTGACATTCAACGCCTGTCAAGACTTACTACACTGAACATCAGTAACAATCGCATGGATTTTGGCGATGTGGAGCCCTACCTCAACGTTGCTAATTTCAGCTACGACGAACAGGACAGCATCGGACAGGAACTACATCTTACACCGACTGTCGGCGAATTCTTAAGCCTGTCGGTTGATGTCGGCGGTGAGAACAATCTTTACCAATGGTTTAAGGATGGCAGCGCCGTTCCCGGAGCAATGGCGACAGAGCTCATTCTCCCGTCATCCACCGCTGCAGATCTGGGGACATATCACTGCCGCATCATCAACACCCTGGTTCCGCAGCAAGTCCTGACTCTTTACAGCCGCGAGATGCACGTTAGCCTGGCTACATCCGTGGACGCGCAAATCGACAAATCGCAATGGTTCTCACTCAACTACATCGGGCCGGTCCCGGTTCGGCACAGGACACAGCTTAGCTACACTTTACGCAAGGCTGGTCATGTACGAATTCAGATATTCGATAACCAGGGACATCTCGTCCGGACACTCGTGAACGGCCAGCAGGCATCGGATACCTACCATGTCGACTTTATTCCGAAGGTGACTGCATCCGGCGTCTATCACTGTCGTATCAGCCTCGACGGCATTCCGATACTTGTCGAAAAACTCCTGATAGTCGGTAAATGATTCAACAGTGCGCTGACACGGAGACATTGGAACCAGGTTTGGCTCAGTTTATGCCTTAAGCATTTGAGTTAACCAGCCGATCAGGACGCTTTGCCGCCGGAAGGCAGTGAATGGTCATCGCTGCAATTCTCAACTCTTTACCTTAGAAGAGACGACCAAGGGAAGCCCGGGAGGTGATGAAATCTCAGCCCCCTCCCGGCTTCCCTTTTTTTCCCGATTGAGGGCGGCGCGCTGAGGATGAGAATTGTTAATGCAAATCCGCCAGCGCGAACGAGTCTTTTGCTCTTCTTAGGTCAACCGCGAATCTCCCGTCACCAGCGGCATGGGGGATGCGCGATTTTTGTGCTCTCAAAAGGCTGTCGCAGATAATGATTCCGGATGTTGCAGCGACAGGAGCATTGATTCGAGCGGGCTTCCGCCTCTGTCGGCTTCGTTGCAAAGCGCATGACCCCGCCGGCTTGAGACTCCGGCGAGGTCTCACCCGGATTACTTATATAAAACAACTGTCTGCGCCACGCGATAGAGCGCGCCGTTTGCCGTGCGAGCATCGATAATGATCTGATAACTGCCCGAGGACAGCGACGCGCAATTGGTAGATTGGCCGTCCCAGCCAATTGAATGCCGACCACCTGCCAAGGGCATATCAATCAAATCGGCGATAAGCTGTCCCGTCGGGCTCAGCACGCGAATGCGCAGGTCGGAGTCCTGCTGCAGCGTGAATGTGATGCGGGTTTCTTTGTCGAAGGGATTCGGCGTAATGTGAAGGTCGCATATTGCGCAGCCCCCGGGTACGTCTCCCTGATCGCCCTGATACAGGAAATCGCCCGCTCCCGCTTTCAGGTTAACAATATTAACATCCACCGTAGCCGTTGAGCTGCCGCCGTGTCCATCGTCGATCGTGTAGCTAAAACTGTCTTGTCCGTCGGGTGCGGGGCCCAGGCTGTAGGTGACCGTCGTTCCGCCGCCTGTAATCGACACCGTTCCCTGGGTGCCGTCGGTTTTGCCGATGATCGTAAAGCTGTGACCGTCGGGATCGCTGTCATTGTCCAGAACAGTAAAGGCTGTACTGCTGTTGCTCGGCGTGGATTCAAGGTCGCCCAGTGCGCGCGGCGCGCGGTTGCGGAAAAAAACCGCGACGGCGTTGTCACCCACGCCGCCGGCATACAGGTGTTCGCTACCCGGACTGACAATGACGCTGCGGGCATTGCGAAGTCCGTCAACACCGTCGACTCCGTCGCGCTGACGTTCTTCAAACTTCAATTCGCCATCGGAAAGATTGCGCTTAAACAAAGCCAGGGCATGATCGCGATCGCCGGCCACATACACATTGGCGCCATCCGGACTCACCGCGACATCGAACGCACCGTGTAAGCCATCGACGCCCGCAGTCCCGTCGCGATGGCGCTCAACAAAGCTCAGGCTGCCGGTGCTGGCGCTGCGGCTGAAGACGGCCAGAGCGCGGTCGCCCAGACCGGTAGCATAAAGGTGGGCGGCGTCCGGGCTGACGAAAACGGCTGTCGCTTTATTTAAACCGTCAACGCCGCCGACACCATCGCGCAATCGCTCCAAAAATGTTAAACGGCCGTCGACCAGACTGCGGGTGAACACCGCAACAGCATGGTCACCGTTGCCGGCGAGGTATACACTTGTACCGTCGGGACTCGCATGCACGCTATGCGCTCGCCGCAGACCGTCGACGCCATCGGCGCCGTCTTTGTGACATTCCAGGTAGCTCAGTCGCCCCGTCAGCTGATCGCGACGAAACACTGCGACGGCATTACTCGCGAAGCCGGCAACATACAGCGTTTGACCGTCGATACTCACGGCCAGGTCCTTCGGCCGCTTGATGCCATCGACACCGCCGACGCCCTGGCGCAATCGTTCGACAAAGGTCAGGCTGCCCGTGGTGCCGGCGCGCAGGAATACAACGACGGAATTATCGCGATAGCCGGCGGCATAGAGATGTTTGCCGTCCGGACTGATTGCCAGCGCGCTGAGATTACGCAGGCCGGTAACGCCGCCCCGTCCGTGGCGAATACGCCCCAGGTAGGTCAGGCTGCCTGTCGTGCTTGCGCGGCTGAATATGGCAATCGAATGATCGAGTTGCCCTGCCGCATAGAGATGCCGGCCATCCGGGCTGACGACGACATCACTGGGACGCCGCAAACCGCGCACTGCGTCAACGCGATCTTTACGCCGCTCGATAAATTCCAGGTTGGCGGCATCCATCACTCGCGGCTGCACCGCGATAACGACACTTCCGGTGACCTGACAGCCGGTCGAATTCCGAAGAGTGTAGTGGAAAACTTCCAGACCGACAAAGCCGGCATTCGGTGTGTAAGTCAGGCTTCCGGAACTGGCAAAACTCACGGCGCCATTTGTTGGTGTCGCAACTGTCGTAAGCTGCAGGCCGCTGCCCAAATCATTGCTCAGGACATTGAGCGTCACGGGCATTTGTTCTTCGGTGACGGCATGGTCCAATAATGGCAGGCCCAGAGAGGGTGAAATCGAGAGAGCCGTTACGGTGGGAGGGCCACCAAAGGCGATACTCACGGAAAGAGAAGCCGTCGTCCCCGTCCATACTACCGTTGCAATCGTCGTTCCCTGGCCGGCGCTTATTGTACCGCCGGAGGCCTGCCAGACATAACTTGCGCCCGGAAAAAAGCTTATGCTGTATACTTCAGGAACCTGAAGGCAGGGCGTTGTGGACCCGGCAATTGTCAAAACGGGAACTAACTCAAAAGCGCCGATGTCCGGCACACCAAATCGCGCAACGCCGCGTTGATCCAGGACCGAGGTGCCGGCAGTCGTACTGGCATTGATTGCAGGGCTCTCTGCCAGCAGGCGATGTGTTTGACCGAAACCGCCATTGTCTGCCAGTACATCGAGCTTCGGATCGATGGCCGTTGCCGACTCCAAGGCGCCGGGATTGGGCGTCGTGGTGCCGTTGGGATCGCCGTACCGGTCGCCGGTAGTATTGGAGCTGAAATTATACTGCCCAACCGTACCGATGAGGTTAAAACCATCCGAACCTGTGACGGCGCCGACATCGGGACATTCGCCTCCGCGGTCGGTGTTACCGGCAATGAGGTTGGACAGGAAGACATCGGTCGCCGCCCAGACGCCGCCGCCGTCGCCGCTGCCGTTATTATCGGCGTCGGCGATATTGGCGCTTATCGTGTTGCCCGCCAGATCGAGGTTTGGCGCTGAGGAGTAGATTCCGCCGCCGCGGTTGTCGGCTTCATTGGCCGAAAAAGTGCTGTTGAATATGTCCGCGAAGCTGGCTGTGGCTGCGAAGCCGCCACCGTCGGTTCCGGAGATGTTAGCGGAAAAGGTACTGTTCGTGACAAGGATAACTCCACCCTGGTGCATAATGGCCCCGCCACGCGATGACAGCGCCCGGTTGCCGTCAAAAGAACAGGTGGCAACCGTTATCGTACCGCCGTTCTGCATAATAGCACCGCCGTTCTCATTCGCCCTGTTGTTGGCAAAAGTTGTGCCGGCAATGGACATAAGCCCGCTGGAGAATAAAATACCGCCGCCGTTGGTGCCGCTGGCGGCACGATTATTCGTAAAGGTACAGGAGCTTACATTGAGGATGCCGTCAGAAAAATGGACTGCGCCGCCTTCGCTGCCGGAGGCGTTATCTTCCAGTAGTGTACGCTCGAGCGTTAGTGATACCCCGCCACCGGAACCCACATTTAAAGCACCGCCCCTATCGGCGCTGCCGTTGGTAGTGATGATGCAGTCTGTAAAACTTACCGCAGCCGTATGGGAACCACTGATGTAGATACCGCCACCGGGACCAGAGGTACTGGCGTTGGACATTATGATCGTATCGTCAAAGTCCAGCAGACCTACCGACATATAAATGCCGCCGCCGGCGGACCCGGAAGTATTCGAGTGAATACTGCAAAATGCTGCGGTCACCGCGCCATCGTTCATAAAGATCCCACCACCTGAGGAACTGGCGCTATTGTTGGCGACGGTCGAGTTTCGGAGTATCAGTTCGCCATTCCTGATATACAGGCCGCCGCCCTCGGTGCCGAATGCCGCCCGATTGTTGCTAATCGTACTGGTGCTGATATCCAGCGTGCCGGTGAAAAGGTAGAGGCCGCCGCCGAAATCGGCTTCGTTGTCGTCAAAACTACAATCTATGATCGCAACCGTACTTAAACTCTGATACAAAGCGCCGCCGCGAAATATAGCGTCATTGCTGATAAAACTACATGAAGCAATAGTCGCCGTGCCGTTACTGATGTAAATACCACCGCCGTCATCATCTGCCTGATTATTGGCAAAAGTGCTGTTTTCAACGATAATGGTACCACCGTTCAAATAGATGCCGCCGCCGAAATGGCCATTGCCGGCCAGATTGTGCTCGAAGAGACTGGCATTCACACGCAGGTCGCCGTCATTAACAAACAGGCCGCCGCCATCGCTGGCTTCCCCACGACGCAGGGTGCAACTGGTGATCGTCAGATCGGCGTTCAGGAGCAGGACCAAACCGCCCTGTGAATCAAGGCCCTCATCCAGAATCAGATCCGCCAGCGTTACGCTACCGCCCGAAACGACAAATATATTCGAGTTACTGGCGGCGCTGATCGTGGCTTTGCTGATACCCTGCACGCTTATAGTTAGATTTTTGTCGAAAGAGATTTGGCCATTGGTTACCATTATCACGGCTGAGGTTGTGATCGCCACGATATCGCCCGGGGCGGCCAGCGCGATTTCCTGACGCAGCGTACCGGCGCTGCCGTCATCGACTGTTTTGGTGACCAGGCGTGTGGCAGCCAGGGAAGATTGGCCGCAGACCGAAAATATCATCAAAAAAAGGAGTAACGGAAACAGACGCTTTGCTGTAGGCAAGGACATAAGGGGACTCCGAATGTGATTGATTAACTTAGGTGCAGTATTCTTATGCTCAAACGGCGCTCGATTTCGGTCAGACGTGATTTGAGCTCCGGCACCTTGAGCTCTTCCGCAATACGATTGCAACTAGAATGTTACAATCAAACCGATACGTCGCATCGCGGGCTGCCAGTGCGGATCACGTGTGTTCACATTATCAAGACGTTAAGTGGAGACAACACTCTCAAAGACAAGATTGACCGCTTTGGAAACAATCGGCTCTTCAATGATGAGTAAAAAAACTCGCGAATACCTTCAACCAATTCTTCGTGTTTCTGTCGACAAACCCAAAGCGTACATCAACAAGGTATTAAAGGTGTTCGCCACAGTGATGTCAGTGACGCAGGCACTCGGCCGATTGCGGGCTGCCTACGGCAGAAAGCATTTGAGAACCAGGGTCTCCGACTTCGCTGGTAGCGCGCTAAGATACACTAATTTGGACGCGAACACAAGTCGGTGAGTCGGCGGATGGTCAGCGTTTTTTGGCTGTCAGACCAAGCTATCGGAAGAGCGAGGCGACCGGATGGAGTACTATCGCTCGGCACGTCCCAAACGATAGCGGAACATTCACCCGTACCTGCCGTCAGGCAATTGCCGGGGCCGCAAAACATGAAAAAAATACTACATGCGAAGGCGGTAACGGCATCCTGCAATCAAATCATGATGAGACGAGACAATGGGAATCGACTGTCGATTGAAAACTGAGTCCCACGCAATAGTTTGCCGTCGGCGATCCTGTCAGTTCATTCTTATCAGCCGACATCTGGAATGACAACTGAGGAAGTCTGACATTTACAACCGCAGTGTAGTTCTGACTTCCTTAATTCAATCAACAATTCTTCGATCAAAACCGCAAAGAAGTCCAGCGCTCGTTCCGGCAAACAATCCCGTTCTTCCAAATAATCCTCCAGGGTTGACACAACTTCCACATCGGGGAAAACGCAATTTCCATCATACAAGCGATCGACAGGCTGCAACGAAGCCATTTGCGATTGTTGATAAAGCAAACCGAAGATATTCAGATACTCCGGTTTCACAAAACCGCTGCCGTCACCGCCGGGAACGCCAAGCAGCCTGACCTTATCGGCTTCCCTGCATGCCGCCAGGAAAACTTCCGCGGCACTGAAATTGTCCTCTTTCATTAACAATTATTTATGCAGCGCCGGGATACGGATGATAAGAGATTCGATGCAAGCATCGCGAAACAAGAAAATCAACAAATCCTGTCTGCCAGTTCTGCATGCCGCACCTGATAATTCCGACCGAACAAACGTAATTCATCCGATGTTTTTCAACGCTTCTGAAGTATTGTTCACCCCAGGTACGTGACTATTCTGCCGATCGGTGGTGATTAGCCAAGCCCATCCGCTCTCGATGAAGCAAATGTCCAATCCCCTGCTGCCTCTTGACTCACAGACGCAAATGCTGTAAATTGTCGACCTTAGATACCCCCGACCACCCCACTGTTCAGTAGTCTGATGTGAAACATCATTTATTGAATGGTATTCATAAACACCGTGTCGAGAATTAGTCCTGTTAGGAAACCTGCTTGCAATGTCGTTCACTTGGCGCGCATCCGAATGCGCGTCGCAACAATTACGAGCCAGTTTGCGACCTATGTTGTACTTGAAACGCTGCAATGTCTACGCTTAAAACTCCTTGTTGAGAATTGCCCACATAGCGAGTCTCATGGTGATTGTCTTAACTGGGAGCTGTCAGTTTCCTGTCGTGCTGTCGGCGGCGCTCAAAGAATACAAGATTTCACACATAACCAGCGCCGACGGTCTCGGACATGGTTTTGTCTATACTATCCTCGAGGATTCAAAAGGCTGTATGTGGTTCGGAACGCACGACGGCCTCGGTAAATACGACGGTCTCCGGTTCCGCAGCTATCGCCGCCTGCCGCGTGACACAAACTCACTCAGTCATCACACCGTCAAAGTCCTGGCGGAAGATCATGCCGGCTATATCTGGGTCGGCTGCGGCAACCACGGATTGAATCGCTTAAACCGTTTTACGGGCAAGTCGCGGCGTTTCTTCCACGATCCCGATGATCCGCGAAGCATATCACACAACAGCATCCGCAGCCTGTATGTAGACGCGCAAGGTAAGCTTTGGGTTGGAACCGACCGGGGTCTTAACCGCTACGATCCCGCGACAGAAGAATTTGAAAGGGTCGGACATCGACCCGACGATCCTCAGGGTTTGCAGAAAGACAGCATCGATTTCATAGGTCAGAGCAGCAGTGGAGACTTCTGGCTGACAAACGCCAGTGATGTGATAATTCGATTTTCGCCGGAAGACGGCTCGTTTGAGAAGTATTGTCTGCCCGGTACTTTTGGCGACTCTCCCGACATCATCTCGCTGCTCGCGGACTCACTCGAGCACAGGCGCCGTGATGCTCTTAGCTGCCTGGGCATTTTGAATACCATCCTCTGGTGCGAAGGCTATTTCGGATTCGAAATTGATCGACCTGAAATGCCCGGCGAAAAGTTCTTTCGCGAAAAAGGGCTGTTGTATCAGTATGCCGAAATGCCGCAGGGCGAGGAATACTGGATTATCGTTCTAATGCTTAACAGCCGAATGAACGGAATCTACTATGTTCGGGAGCAAAGCCAGGAACAGCCCGAGCTTGTAGCCCGCGACTATGTTCATACTTTTTTACGCGACAGTCATGGTATATGCTGGATTGGCGGTGAGCGCGGTGTTTATAAGGCGACGCCTGTTAATAAACACTTTACTACCTATACTCATGATCCGGACGACACAACGAGCCTGAGTCACCCGCGTATCCGCAGCATCCTTGCCGACAGCCGCGGTGAGCTGTGGGTCGGTGCAGATTATGGTCTTAATCGTCTTGTTGCCGGAACAAAAGAGTGGCGGCACTACGTTCACGATCCGCGTAATGTTCGCGGAATTTCCAACAGCACGGTAAATGAGATATTTGAGGAAAAAGACGGCACATTGCTCTTCGGAAGCAATTACGGACTGAATGTTTACGATCGCGACAAGGACGCCTTTTCAATGGACTTCGGCCGGCCGTATGAAGGCGGCCCCTTGCTGGTGTGGTCGATCTGCCGTGACAGTTCCGGCAATCTTTGGGTGGGAAGCCACCATAATGGAATCTGGCTCTACGACAGCAATAATGTACTCCGACGGCGCCTTCGCCAGATTCCCGGCGACAGCAGCAGCCTGAGTGACGACCACGTCTGGTGTCTGCACACCGACAGCGACGGAAGCGTGTGGGCCGGTACGGAGAATGGTCTGAGCCGCTGGCTGCCCGATGAGGAGCGATTCAAACGCTATGTGAGTCGCGCGGGCGATCCCGGCAGTCTGTGCGGCAATAATATCTGGGCGATCCATAAGAGCGCTGACGCGAGTCTATGGTTTGCGGCCGACGGATCCGGTGTCAGTCGGATGCTGTCGGGAAGCGACAGTTTCACCTCGCTTGTCTACGGTGACCCTCTGCCCAGCGAGGGGGTATACGCCGTGTTATCCGATAAGGCGGGCAACATGTGGATAGCATCCAATGCCGGCTTGAGTCTTTACGATCCGGGTATGGATAGTCTCCTGTATACTTATGACGGCGTGGACGGATTGCAGAAAGGCCAGTTTAGCTACAAGGCATATTTCAAAGCTCCAGACGGCGAGTTGTTTTTTGGGGGACACAATGGTCTTTCGCGATTTTTTCCGGAGCAAATCGGACGCAACCTAAAGCCTCCTGCTGTCTTACTCTCTTCATTTAGCATCAATGATTCCGTGGCGCTGCACGAAGTCGCTGATGGGTCCCATTTCAAATTGAACTATGATCAGAACGATCTGGCATTTGAATTCGCTGCTCTTTCTTATACCAACTCTGCCAGGAACACATGCGAATTCATGTTGGAAGGCCAGGACGAGACCTGGCAAACCGGACCGGGCAGGCGCTTCGCCTCCTACCCTAATCTGTCGCCGGGGGAATATGACTTTCGCGTGCGGGGCGCAAACAGCGACAATGTGTGGAGCGAGCACGACAGTTCGGTAAGAATCTCGATCGAACCGCCTTACTGGCAAGCGATATGGTTTCGTATGACCGCGTTCGCCATGGTCACCGGACTGCTGCTCGGCGGATATTGGTTCCGACTGCGAGAATTGCGGCGGCGGCATTCGCTGGAGCGTCAGGCCCTTGAAGCGCAGTTGCAGGCCTTGCGCGCACAAATGAATCCGCACTTTATCTTTAACTCTCTGACATCGATCCACAGTCTTTTGCTGGACGAGGAGCATGAAACGGCCTCCGACTACCTCACGAATTTCGCGCGTCTGACGAGAATGACTCTTGAGTATTCGCGACGCGCCTTCATCAGTTTGCGTGAAGAACTTCACTTTCTCGACTTGTATCTGAAGCTTGAGGCAACACGTTTTCAGGGGCGCATTCGGTACAGCGTGGATGTCGACGAAGCCATTCAAGCCGCTGATCTTTCTTTACCGCCGATGATGATTCAGCCTCTGGTTGAGAATGCAATTCATCACGGCCTGCTCCCTAAATCCGTTGGTGGGGAGTTGCGCCTTGCCTTTCGGCTGAGCGGTGCAAAGCTGATCTGTATCGTTGAAGATGACGGCATAGGTCGCAAGCGCGCGGACCAGCTACTCAGGCCAAAAGACCGCAAGCGGCCATTGGGATTGGCGGTCAATCACGAACGAATGCGGATTCTTAACAAGCAGCACATTGACGCCGAACTCAAAATAGAAGATTTAAGCGATGTCCACGGCCTGGCCTGCGGCACACGCGTAAGGCTCAGCATTGCCGTCCAGGCCGCAGCCGATTAATAATTTGCGCTTTACCAGCAGCAGAGGTGTCATTCAGTCATGACTATCCATTGCCTTATAGTTGATGACGAAGCCAAAAGCGCTAACGCACTGGCCAAAACAATTCGCAAACATATTCCTGAACTGAAAATTCTCGGAATTGCAGATTCGGCGTTTAACGCGCGCCGCGAGATTATCGCGCTGCAGCCCGACCTGGTATTCCTGGATGTGGAAATGCCGGGTGCCGACGGTTTTTCACTACTGGAGGACATCGAAGAAGTGAATTTTGAGCTGGTGTTTGTCACCGCGCACGAACAGTACGCATTGCGGGCCTTTCGCTGCGCCGCACTTGACTACTTGTTGAAACCGGTCTCCGCGGCGGACATCAGGGAAGCCGTGGGGCGTGCTATTCACCGCGCCACGGTTGCTCGCAATAGCCCACGTCGACTGCGCCTGCTCGGTGAGGAATTGCGCGGCGAGTCGCAGAGCCTGGCTTTGCCCACCATCGATGGCTTTGAGTTTGTGAAAATTCAGGACGTCCTGCGCTGCAAGGCTGAAAGCAATTACACCCGAATCTTCATGCGCGGCGGACGCGAGATACTGACTCCCCGCAGTCTGGGAGAATATGAGGAAATTCTCGAGGGACGCAGTTTTGCGCGAATCCACCATTCCTGTATTGTTAACCTTAATCACGTTCGAAAGTATCGAAAGGGCCGCGGAGGCGTCATCGTCATGAGCGACGGCGCTGAGATCGACGTCGCGCAGCGCCGCAAAGAAAGCTTCTTACAACAATTTACACATTGAATACGGTTCTCTGTGATTCCCCGCGCACTTGTTCGCCGGCCGACGCACTTATACCAGTTACGTACGCGCCTGCTAAATACTGCTGGCGCGCAAGCGTGATTTGTCGTAGTATGGTTAAAACTCCGGCGCAGCAGAGATCATTCGCTTAACTGCGGCCACTGACGCCGCCTGCGTCCGGAAGCACTTGTCTCTGCAGAGGCTTGCTCTTAAGTCTGAATTCCCAAACTTCGTCGGCCGCGGCTGAGCCGCCATCCATCCCTGCGTGCTTATCTCGTCCGGCGCACAATTAGCATGTGGAGACTATTTATGGACACTTCATTTCATAGCTTGCAAAAAACATCTTACTTACAGGCAGTCCGGCATTCAATGGCCCTACTTGCCGGCCTTCTGCTTGCCGTTATTCCGGCCGCGGCACAATCCTGGAATATCGAATTCGAAATCGGCAGGGAGCATTTTATCGAACGTGGTTACTCGATCGCCGGGACCTTTGACGGCGGTGCCGTCGCCATCGGCTCGGCCGATCACAGCCTGGGGCAGCAGATTTCGATTGTTCGTTTCGATCCACACGGCGCAATCGTCTGGACGCGAACCTATTCGGCCTGGGCAAATGACGCAGTTTTTGATCTGAACGAATTTTCAATTAAGGTCACCGAGGATCAGCAGTATATCTGGACAACAAGTGTTAATTATAACTCGATTTCGACGCGCGACATTATTGTCGGTCGCTGCGACCAACTGGGAAATCCCATCTGGACAACAAGCTACGGCGCGGCGGAGCGCGACGACTTCGGCTCCTCGGTGATCGAAGTTTCCGACGGCTTTGTTGTAAGCGGAACCAGTTGCAATCCGAGTGTTAACAACAATTGCGACTTCGTGCTCTTTAAACTCAATTCCGCCGGTATGCTGGTCTGGGGCTTCAGCTATGACGATCTGACGACGGACATCGGCCGTTGTGTACGCCAGGACCCCGTCGGCAATCTTGTCCTTGCCGGCGAAACGCTGTGCGATCCAAGCGATCCAAATACCTGCCGTGCCGGTTTTGTGATGAAAACCAATGCCGGTGGTATCGAACAATGGGCCGGGCACTATGGCGCGGACGTACAAAGCGGCTTTGCCGGAGTTGAAATCGCTGCGAACGGCGACTACTATGCCTGCGGATTGTCCATCGATCAGCCTGCCGCCGCTGATGCTTTCATAGCGCGGGTGAATCAGGCCGATGGCGGGCTCATAAGCGCAACGACCTACGACTTCCACGGTGATACCGACGGCCTGTGGTCCATTACGCCGAGTTGGGTGGACGGCAACTTTGTCCTGACCGGCTCGGCTAGCGATTCAAATGCAATGCCCGGGACGCAACGAATCGTAGCGATGGAAGTCGATGCCGGGCTTGGCGCACCGCTTTGGGCACGTCTCTATGCTCCCCTTGACCGGAAGACCATCGGACGATGCATAACCAGGGCCCGACGGCACGCCAGCCCCCCTACAAACAGCGAGGGTGGATACTGGATTTTCGGATTTAACGAAAGGGCGCCTGCGCCACAGATGTATGCAATGCGAACCGACAGCCTGAGCGGCGCTACTTCGTGCTCCGAATGCGTGACGCCCACGATCGGCACCAACACAAACGCCAGCCTGGTGGAAGTCGTACGCAGCCTGTACAAAACATCGACGTCAATCGTACTGACCTTCGAATCAATTTTGCAGGATTCCTCGATCTGCGCCGGCTCATTCGTCATCCCCGACACCTGCGATACGAACGATCCCTGTCCCGACGATTGTTTCTGGAAGCTGAACGGCAATGCCGGAACAAATCCGATTGCGAATTATCTCGGCACGTCCGACAACTCGCCACTCTCGATTCGCACGCAGGGAACGGAACGTTTGTATGTCGCCACGACGGGTAATATCGGCATCGGGACGCAAGCGCCGACGCGGAAGTTGCACATCGATACCGGTCCGGGCGTCTTTCAGCTCCGTCTCGAGGATCCGCTTGGCGCTTATGATCTCCTGGGCGGTTCCGACTTCCACATCCGCGAAGCCGTCAGCGGCACAACGCGTCTCTTTATCCAGGGCGGCAGCGGTAATGTGGGCATCGGTACCACGGCTCCCACGCACACTCTGAGTGTGAATGGCACGGCCTGCAAACCCGGCGGCGGCCCCTTTGCTGCGTGCAGCGACGCGCGCCTTAAAACCGATATATCGCCCTACACCGACGGGCTGGATATGCTACGCCGGATCGAACCGGTCTGGTTCCGCTATAACGGACTGGGCGATCTGCCAACTGATGAGAGCTATGTGGGAATTATCGCTCAGGAAATGCGCGAGATCGCTCCATATACCGTCGGAACTTCAACAATGAAACTGCGTGATTCGGACGCAAAGGCAAGCGAGATGTTAAGCTTTGACGGCAACGCGCTAACTTATATGACGATTAACGCCGTTAAGGAACTCGACCTCCGTCTGGCCAATGCGGAAAGTCTGCGCCGGGAAAACGAAGAACTGCAGAGATCAATCGCGGAGCTGCGCATGGTGGTGGCTGAAATTCAGTCCCGGTGCTGCGCAGCCGGCGGCGGCCTGAAACAGCCGGACCGGCCGGTTGACCAGGAAACAAGCGAACAACCGAGGCTCTTTCAAAATGCGCCGAATCCCTTTGATGAAGTTACATACATCGAATACTACCTCCCGCCGGGAATGTCAGCTGCCAAGATAATTTTCCATGATGAGATTGGTCGCGAAGTGCTGCGCCTGCCTTTACAGCAACGCGGCTCCGGCAAAGTGGAGCTTAATGCCGGGACCCTGTCCCCAGGCTCTTTTCAGTATAGTCTGGTTGTCGACGGCAATACCATCGAAACGCACAAAATGCTGCTTACACGCTAAGATCTGATTTAGACAGTCAGTGCCGAACGCGTAGGCAAAGTTTGTGCCTACGTACTCGCGGTCAATTGGCTCTGCTTAGCTCGACAGGGACCGCTATATACGGTCCCTGTCGACACAAAATGCGGTCCCCGTCGACAGCTGACCCCATAGCTGCGGATGACGGCGGCCAAAACCCAGCTCGGAAAATTCGAACCACAGTTTCGACTAACGATGTGCAGTGAACTCGTCCACTTACGCAGACCCACGCAATCAGGAAGTCAGCAGACGCAGGAGCCCACCATCATATCGATCGTCGCCGAAAAAACGCACGTCCCTTCTGAGAATCGGAGCAAAACTAAGCACGCTGAGCGTCGCTATACTTCCTAAATACTACCCTCTCCCACTGGGTATCGGGCGGAATTTTTTTTATTATCTCTCACCATTGTTTGAACAGGAATATCCAGGCACTAATCCGACAATGAGGATTGTCGCAGACGAACGTGGCCAGGACCAGACGCTGCTGATTTAACGCGAATTTTAACCGTGCGTATCTGATTGTAATTCATCGACTAATTAGTTAATTCCACAAAATGTTTGGAGAGTATCCATCATGTCTGTAACCGGCACGAAATTTTCTCAGTTGACCCGGATGTTGCTGCTCGCGGCCGCTCTGCTGCTATCGGACAGTTTGGCATCCCTCCCTGATGCTTCGGCCAAGGGTACGACCAAGGCCAAATCTAAATGGATCAAACTTGACTTTTCCGACCGCAATCGTCCGAGGAGATTTCCCCGAGTGACGCTGCCCAAGATCAAGCTTAAACATATCCTGGAGGTAAAAGCCAAAAACGGCAAGGTTTCCCTGAAAGTGAAATTCAAGAACCGCGAGGCTACGACGCAGGACTTTGTCTTTTGTTACATGATCGAGCTGAGCGGCTCTTCCGGCAACGGTCAGACCGGGCCGCGCTGCAATGTGATCTACAAATCGTCGAAGCAAAAAATCAAATGTGTGAACAAAGGAAGTTTTCCCGCCGGACAACAGGGATTTCACTTTGGCTGCAAGCGCGTCACGCTCCTGCCTTTTCAAGAGTTGAAAGTCGATTTCGGTTCGGGCAAAAACCCGGCCTTTATTGGCAGGCGGGCAAACGAATTCGAAGTATCCTACGCAGATTATCTGAAGGTACCGAACGGCTGGACCTACGGCGCCGCTTCCTGCGATAACTGCGGCAAGGCAGCCAATGGCTATTACGTACCGGCGGGCGCAAGCCCGGCACTGTCGGGTATCTGGGGCGTACAGCTCTTGCCCTTCGACGATCCCTACATCGCCTATCAGGCTCTCGGCGCAGCGGATTGGGCCGCGCCGCCGGAACATCGTCACTTTGATGACGGCCCCGGCGTTCCCAGCAACTTCCCCGTCAGTGTCAGCGAACTGCCGACAAATGTCCCCTCCCCCGTGCCCAATTCATACACGGTTCCGATCCCTCTCTGGGATATTCACACTATGTCGCCCTACACGAATTCCAATGTCGATGCGCAGACGAGCCTGGTAGTCGAGGGACCTGCCCACGCCGCGGCTCTCTTTGACGTAGCACCCGCTACCTCATCGACCTTCGTTATTGAAGCGGGCATGGAAAACCCCCAGTATGGCAGCTTGATTATCAGCAAAGGCTCGGGCATCCTGATGGAGGGCGAGCACGCCACGGCGGCCGTGATTGTCCATGAGCCGGACATCGGCTCGGTTACCGGCGCATCGATTTTCGAATACTTTGCGCCGATCATTCACGACACCAAACCGCCCGTCGTGAAGACCTATGAAATTATCAAAAACATTACGGCGGGAACGCTGGATATCGCTGTCACGGCAACTGATGCGACAACAACGCCTCTGGGAGCAAACTTCTGGTATTCGCTTGACTACGGTACATCCTGGGATGTTCTCGGCCTTGAGCGGCAATCGGACGAGTTCGATGAAGACAAATGCCAGTTGTTTATCGGCTCCACCACCAATTCCGGCAGCGCACCGATGATTATGTATTTCTTCGAGATTCAGGATGCGGTGCACAACCGGGTGTACTACGGCGTTGGACAGATGCCGCTTCAGATTGCAGCCGATGTCGGTGACTTTATCAAGGAAAGCTCGATTACGTTGGGCGACATTTTCCCCAACCCGGCAAACGACAAAGCGAGGTTTACACTCTCGATGCAACAGGCCGAGACGCTCAGCTTAACACTCTATGATATCATCGGCACGCGGGTACTGTTGATTGCCGACAAGCAAGGGTACAATACCGGTGAACACAGCTTCGAGATTAATCTCAAAAGTCTCGCCAACGGAGTTTACATCCTGCGTATGGACGCCGGGAGTACATCGCAATCTCGACGATTGACGATAGCGCGCTAGCCCACCGGTCTGCCATCGGTTTCACAGTAATCGCCAGACGGGAACGGTCCTCTGCGACCGTTCCCCTCCCTGAATTCAAATGACTGTTTCCAGCGGAAGGCCACTGTGAGGGCACACCCCGCGCTACCAGCGAAGAGAATGGGCTGGAGCCAGACCCGGTCTCGTCACAGACAGAACCAAGATTGAGTGGTTTACTATCAGACAGGGACGTCTAGGTTTTGTCCGAAAATCAAACTGTTCCCGTTTAAGTCTCTAATTTCGAAATCTCGCATGCCATAGAATTGACTCGACGGTTCATACAAAACTTCAACCCTGTCCTTGAGATAGTCGAAGAATTTATCGCAATCTTCTACGTTGAAGTAAAGTGTCACCGCCGAGTTGGCTACGGCGTCCGATGCGCGAGCATTCAACATCAGCTCGGCATTTCCGCAGCTGATAAAGGCCCAGTTAATTTCATCGTCGGGCTCCCACTGTTGATTAGTGCGCTGCGTTTCGAAGCCAATGTTTTCATACCAGGCTACCGCCTCAGGAACATCAGGTACATTCAACATGACAAGCGGACCACTTATTTTCAAGTTCATAGTATTACTCGCATTTCAATAAGATCACGTTTATCGGCCGCCATACGAGGCGATCCGGGCGCCAGGAAGGAACGACAAATGCTTCATGTCGGGCTGTTCAGATTCAATATCGACAATAAAATTTGATATACCCTCCGGCTCCAGACTTAATCAGAAACGCGGAAGCGACATAAAAGTGACTACGGCGGAGGGCATTATGGAGCGAGCCTGTAGTCGGCAAGCACTTCATCAATTACGAGCTTGGCCTTCTGCGCTTCCAATGGATTTCTGTCTATGTGTTCGGCATAAGTAATCAGGCCCTTCCAAAGCGCCCAGCCACGTCCGCGTGCCCAGCTTGCGTCATCGACTGGAAGAGTCGCGCGGAACGCTGCCCGACTTTCGCCGGAAAAGAGCGTCCAGGCAATCGTCAAATCGCATGCGGGATCGCCGATACCTGAACAGCCGAAGTCGATGACCGCACTTAAACGTCCTTTGTTTACAAGCAGGTTGTCTGCACTAAGGTCTCCGTGAAGCCAGACAGCCTGGTCGCAGCATGTTGCCTTGAGGGCTGTTTCCCATACTGCGGTCACAGCCCGGGAATCAAGCCTGCCCTGTAAAGCGGCAATCGCCTCGCGTGTCTCTGTGTTATAGGTCGTCAGCGGTCCGCCGCGGAAAAAGTTGTGCGGTCCGGGTGGCGGGCCGCCTTCAGGATCGACCTGTTGTAGTGCAGCGAGGAACCGGGCCAAATTCCTCGCAAATCGGGGCAAATCAGCTATGCATTCAACCCTTGCGTTCTCACCTTCGAGCCACTTGTAGATGGACCAGTGCCAGGGATATCCATCAGCGGGATTACCAAGTGCCAGCGGGATTGGTATGGCTAGTGGCAGGTACCCGGCCATCAATGGCAGCCACCGTTGCTCTTTCAAAACCTGCCCGGAATAAGCTTCAGCGCTGGGCAGTCTCACGGACATACTTTCACCAAGACGAAAGGTTCGGTTGTCCCACCCACCAAACTTAACCGGCTCAATAGAGAGATCGACCCATTGAGGAAACTGCCCGGAGATCAGGCGGCTTACAAGAGAAACATCTATGTTCACTTGACGCAAAGTACCTTTGTAATTTACTTACCCGGTAAACCGAGTGTTATCATTCAGAGAAGACCTTTACTTTATGGCAATCATGATTAAGCGTCGAACACTAAAGCAAGCTATTGTTCGAATGAATTGTTAAAGTGAGCGCCGGTCCGGTTATCAAACTACATAGACCTGCCCGCCCGGCGCTTGAAAAAAGAAATTGTTTGCATCGGAAATCTCCGGCATTTCCGTCACGCCAAACTCTTTCATCTTGCTAATTAAGCTGTCTCGATCGTCAGACTTGATTGACATCCAGGTGCTCTTCGTAAATTCTTTGTCGTCCAGCCATTCATCGTCGGCATTCACATATTGGATGCCATAGGTTGATTTCTCGTCAAAGGAAAAGATGTCCATACCGGAATTAACTTCCTGCATTCTCCAGCCTAAGATATCGCCGTAAAACGTTCGGATTTCGGCTTTCCGCTTCTCGGAAGCTTTCTGAAAGTAATTGATACTAATGGAATTTGACATTGTAGCCCCATATATTTGATTTTGGACAACTCAATTGGCCGGCGACGATGCCGGAGACATCTCGCCAGTAGCGAATGAGATCATGAATCGGCTCAACGACCCTTTCGGAGATTTTCTCCCGCACGCCAGGTCGTCGAATTTCAGCCATTACACTCACCATCGCCAGAGGGCGGCAAATTTCAAAGTTAGCCAAAAATCCCGAAGTTTCGGCCTTCAGGGTAGGATTATCAGCAGAAATTCTCCTTTCGCTCATCTTTGTTAACTGATCGGAATGGAGTTCGAATTGGTTTCGGTATTGTCTCCTGCTGATTTAGTTTCAGGCAGCTCGACAGATTTGTACATTTTCTGACGCAAACCAGCAATCTACATCTGAAACTGATGTATTGCTCCATAACAAATAAGATTAATGGCGTTCCTGATTTTGTGCATGAACGATCGGCAGCAATTATGTCGGGTAGATTGTTTCCAGCAATCCTTCAGGATACAATAATGATCCTGGCTTAGCCAGCGATTCCATCGTTTGCCAGCGAAATCGTTGTTTACTGCCATTTGCCTCAACAACAAGGAATTCATCAATTTCATACACAGACTCATCCACGGGGGTGGCGAAATACATGAAAGATATTTCATGTTCTTCTATTCCATTGATAAGGTGAAAACTCTCGAATGAATTGATGAATCGGTGTTCTTTCGTTTCCCAACCCAACTCTTCTTGTATCTCTCTCTTTAAGGCGTCAATGCTCGATTCGCCATATTCGACGCCGCCTCCGGGGGGAATGAACCATAGCTCGCCGCTGCTTCGGTTTAGTATTTTATGCACCAGCACTTTTCCCTTAAACAAAAAGAGTGCGGCAGCCCTGAATCGTATTGACTTTTCTTTCATAGTTCCTTGTCGATGCCGAGTTTAAAATTCTAAGGCCTGGAACGCTGATTTGGCAGGACGCCAGGCTAAGTTTCTGCTTCAGCTCTGCCCAATCATTTCACAAATGTATTCTTCTTATACTGTCGTCAAGATGAGAAAAGGATACCTCAGCACTTTCGGCAACAGGCTGCATTCGATCTGCATATTTGCAGTTGCGCATCAACAAATTCGTGAAATGACACGTTTCGAATCGAACACACAATCTTTAAGGCTCTTGCGGGGCCGAGGCCTCGGCCTGTCGCCGGACCTGCCCGGGCGTTACTCCCATGAAGCGTTTAAACGCGCGATTGAACGCCGCTTCGGATTGATAGCCCAGGCGGCCGGCCAGATCGCTCAGCGGCACATTTTCCTGCCTGAGCCACATCCGGGCAAGATGCATTCTCCATTTGGCAAGGTAGCGCATCGGGGACTCGCCGACGAGTTCCGCGAATCGAGCCGCGAAGGCCGCGCGCGACATCGCAACTTCGGCCGCCAGGGAAACCACCGTCCAGGTCCGCGCCGGATTGCGATGGATCAGCAGCAAGGCGCGGCCGATCTGCTTATCCCGCAGCGCGCCGAGCCAACCTGCCCGAGCTTCGGGAGCGTCGGCAATCCAGGATCGAATTGCCTGAATCACGAGGATGTCGGCCAGGCGCGTGACGAGCGTCTCGCCGCCGGGCCGGAGTTGAGCGGCTTCGTCCGCCATCAGGCGAAGCGTGCTCCGGATCCAGTCCATCTGAGGCGAACTCCAGGCTTCGATGACGATACGCCGCGGCAGGTGGGCCGCGAGCTGACGTGCGGCCGGATGGTCGAAGCGCACAGCGCCGCAGACCATGTGCGTGACCGCTCCCCCGCTGCCGTGGCGGAGTATTTCGTAGCGCTCGCTGACCTGCTCGCGAGGGAGATCAAACAAGGCCGCCGCCCTAACTTCGGGCGCGCTCGACAGCCGGTGTCCTTCGCCATGGGGCACGAGGGCAAACACGCCCGGTTCCAGCAAACGCGGTCCCGCCTCTTCGTCCTCCAGCCAGCAGCGCCCCGACGTAACAACGTGAAACATCAGGCAGTCCGGCATCGCGGGTAAGGCAAGCGCCCAGGGTTCGCTGAATTCGGATCGGGTGTAAAACACACCGTTCAGGCGCAAATAGTGCAGCGCTTCCCCCAGGGGGTCTACGCTGACCCATTGATCGTTCATACAAATGACTCCTGATGTTGGCCAAAACCTGCAGTCGATTCCAGCCTATTCACTCCAAAGACTTCCACTCCGATTAATTCAGACGAATGAGCAAAATTCAGAGAGTATTGGGCATCGATACTCTTCATTCTAAGTTCTAATTTGGATCTCGAGCAAATAATTAAAAACTATTCAAAACACAAAATCTGGCGAGAACAACATGATGTACACAGGCAAGAAAGAAACAAATCTTACTCTGGTGCTTGGCGGCACCGGCAAGACGGGACGCCGGGTAGTGGAACGTTTACGGAAGCGCAACCTGCAAGTGAGGATTGCCTCGCGCACGGCCACTCCGCCATTCGACTGGCAAGATTCAAAGACCTGGACCCCGATACTGGATAACGTGACCTCTGTCTACATTGCGTTTTACCCGGACCTGGCCCTTCCCGGCGCGACGGCGACGATCCGCGCATTTGTGGACCGTGCCACGCAATGCGGCGTCCGTCGGCTGCTTCTCTTGTCCGGCCGCGGCGAAGAAGAAGCACAGCGCTGCGAGCACATCGTGCAGGAATCCGGTCTTGATTGGACGATCCTGCGGGCGAGCTGGTTCAGCCAGAATTTCAGCGAGGCCTTTCTGCGGGAAATGATTCTGAGCGGAGTGGTCGCCCTGCCTGTCGGCCGTGTACGGGAACCCTTCGTCGACGCGAATGATATTGCCGACGTGGCGGTCGCGGCGCTGACCGAGCCGGGACACTCCGGAAAGCTCTATGAATTGACGGGGCCGAGACTGCTGAGCTTTGCTGAAGCCGTCGGGGAGATTGCCAGGGCAACGGGTCGGGAAATTGCCTACCAATCGGTTTCATCGGAGTCTTTTATTGCGACAATGGCAGAACAGGGTGTTCCCAGCCACTTCATTTCGCTGTTAAGCTACCTTTTCAGCGAAGTCCTCGACGGGCGCAATTCCAGGCTCAACGATGGAGTTCAACGCGCGTTAGGCCGCCGGGCGCGGGATTTCAGCACTTTCGCGAGCGATGCCGCCGCCGCCGGGGCCTGGTGTCAATAGGAGGAAACTATGCACAATCTTCTCTTTGCCCTGACCATGGGCTCGGCTCTGGGATGCGCTCTGATGGCCGGCGTCTTCTTCGCTTTTTCGACCTTTGTGATGCCCGCCCTTGCTCGGCTGCCTGCCGGACAAGGGATCGCAGCAATGCAATCGATTAACCGTGCGGTTATCACTGCCTGGTTTCTGACTGTCTTCATTGGGACGGCCGCAGCCTGCCTGCTTTTGGCTTTGTCAGCACTGTGGAATTGGCATTCTGCCGGTGCGGCCTTCCTGCTCGCGGGCAGCCTGCTCTATCTCCTCGGCACCTTCCTGGTAACAATAGTATTCAATGTGCCGATGAACGAGTCATTGGATCGCGTCGAGGCGGCAGGCACGGATGCCCCGGAGTTATGGGCCGATTACCTCGCCGGCTGGACGAAATGGAATCACCTGCGAACGGCTGCGGCGCTGCTGGCGGCTGCGGCGCTCATAACGGCGCTCTGTTTGTAAGCGAGAGCGCCGCGCCGGCTGTGAAATGTCGGTCTGAGGATGGTAAGTGCGAATGTGCGTTCAGGACCTGCTCCGCAGCGACGCGGCCGAGGCGAGGATCTGTAAATGTTAAGTGAGTCTGTTGCGAAGTCCTCGCATAGGATACTTTTTCAACAGGCGACCCGGCTATGAAGCGAACGTTTCAACAAATTTGATACGAGAAGGTATCCGGCGGTCAGGCTTGTGACAATCGCCAATCGGAGCCATTCGATTGCGAAGCTGTCGATCAGCTGCGATGCGACAGCTTCTCGATCGTTAACTCTCAGAATCCAGCGAGAAAGCGCGTTAAATTCTCGCCCTGCCGCAGCTTGAGTTTGCGGCGAATATTGTAGCGGTGTTTTTTGATCGTGTCCTGCCCGACGCCCAACAATCCGGACATTTCCTTCACACTTAAATTCAGCTTCACCAGAGAACAAACCTTTGTTTCGACTGGTGACAAATCCGGAAAGCGCTGGTGCAGCGCGGGCAGAAAATTGGAATGAACGCGGGTGAAGCGCTGCTCGAAGGCCCCCCAATCCCGAGACGATTCCAGGGTGTCCCGCAGGGTATCGCTAAGCCTTGTCACTTGTGCCTGCAAGGAGGCGGGCGCCTCCCGGCCCAGCGCCTTAATCTGCCGATACACATTGCGCAGCGCATCGCCATTTTTGGCGCTGAGCAGTGTTAAGGACATAAGCTCCCGCTGGCGCGCGTCCAGTTCGCGTTCAAGAGTTGTCCGACGACTCTGCTCCAAATCCGCGTCGCGGCGGACCTGTTCCAGCTCCTCGGCCACTCGCAGATTATGAAGGCGTTCGCGGGCTTCCCTGTCCATCTGCTTTTGCTGTGTTTCGTGAAAGAGCTTGTAGTGCCGCAGGGCAGGCTCAATCTCCCCCCTTTCCTCATAGATGGCCGACTGTTCTTTGTGAATGTCGGGTATTATTTGTTCGAAATCGGCGCGGCCGGCGTCCAGCAAAGCCTGTTGCAAGATTGCCAGTGCCCGTGTTGCCGCCCCGAGCGAGCGATGAACGCGTGCTTTTTCAATCAGCGCTCTGGTCTTCTGCGCCTGGTCATTCATTGTGTCGAAGAGCGCCAGAGCCTGATCAAACAAAGCCAGCGCTTCAGGGTACTGGCCGCGCAAGTACCGCAGTCGCGCCTGGGCCTGCAGGCAGGACGATTCGCAGCGCAGGTCGTCGCATGAGCGGGCGATCAGCAGTCCGGCCTGAAAGTGTTCCTCGGCACCTTCAAGGTCTTTCCGACTTTCGCAACAGGCGCCGAGACAAACGCGACTCCATGATTCCAGATTTCGAGAGCCGATGGACCGCGCGATGGACAGTATCCGCGCGGCGTAGTCTGCGGCTTTTTCAATGTCATTCAGATCCCGGTAGAGATTGGCAATATGGCTGAGCGTGAATGCTTCCTTGAGTTCTTCGCGATAATGACGATGAATTTTCAAGGCCCGCGAATGATGTTCCAGGGCCTGATCATGACGTCCCAGGCGACCGAGAGCATTGGCGATGTGCGTATGAGCAATAGCCGTCCCGGGACCTATCTTTAAGGTCTCATGCATCGCCATACTAAGCCGGGCAAAATGCAGCGATCGTCCGTACTGTCCCAGTGAATGGAGCGCATTGGCGATATTATTATAGCTCCGGGCTTCATCATCACGCTCGTTAAGATCCGCGTGCATAGCGGCAGCACTGGTGAAAAGCTCCAGAGCCTCGTCGTAGCGGCCTATGTTAATCAGCGCCAGTCCCTTGCAGTGCAGACGATTGGCCTCGCTCGATCTACTTGCCAGGCGTCGCGCCAGCAGAACGGCTTCGTTGTGGTGCTCCACAGCCTCGCCATTGCGTCCCATATTGGCAAGCACCAGTCCCGCCTGGTTGAGCGCGTTGCCCAATCCCCAATAATCTCCGCTAGAACGATAATGAGTGATCGCCATTTCGGCAGTTTTCAATGCGGTATCCAGTCTGCCCTGTTTTGACTCCCTGTCTATTCGATAATTAACAATGTGAATTTGTAATTCTCCCGTTTTCGATGCGCATGCGATTTGTTCGGCTTCATCGTACAGTTGTTTTGCTTCTTCGCTTCGATGTTGCTTGTCCAGTATGTAGGCCCGCCCGACGAGAGCCTTCACAATACCGGTCTGATCGTCAAGAGCGCGCGACAGCTGGAGACTTCGTTGAAACAAAGCGGCGGCGGCATCAAGCTCGCGAAGGTTTCGGCTAGCTATGGCCTGCGTCAGGAGCGCTCTGACCACGACATCATCACGCTGCAGCAGTTCGAAGAGTCGCGCCGATTCGGCTGAGAATTCCTGCGACGAGCGCCATTTGTCTTGAATCAAATCACTTTTTGCGAGTACGAGGAGAATATCGGCGCAGCAAGCCACAAGTTCGCGGGCTTCCGGCAAAGCGGCGGCAAGACGAGTTTTGTCAATTGTTGTAATGTCCAGATTGTGCCGCCACAGTGCCGCCGTGGTCAGGTCAAGTGCCTTTCCGGCAACGCTGCGCGCCTTCGTGGTATCGCGATGAACAAGTGTATCGGCCTCTTTCAACAAAAGCTTGATCCCGGCGTTGCCGGGCGCGGCAGTTTCTGGGGGGCAGCTCTCTCGCATTTGCTGTTAATCAGGCTCCTGTCTTCTGACAAATTTTTTGGGAATGTACGCAAATCGGGACTAAATCGCGACGCGTCGATCGCCGATACCGGCAGCGAGGATCAAGAGTAGTACTCAGCGGCAATTTGGGGAGTTGAGCAAAACACTACTTTCGTTGTTTAAAGACCATGAAATTCTCATCGGGATCATAAATTCCGATGGCGCGAATTTCCTCATCTTCTCCTATTTTGCCATTGGTTCTACCGCCATGCTTGGTAGCCAGCTCGATGACCGCTTGTATATCCGGCACAAAGATATCATAGTGCATGGGGTTCTGACCGGCGTTAAAATTGCTGAGTTCAGAGGGCACTATAGTAAAGTCAAAGCCCGCCCACTTGCCTTCATACAGCTTGCCGTCTTCAAATTGCTGTTCTTCAAACTGAATATCGAATACATTTGTATAGAAGTCCACCATTTGACTCACTTTAGTCGCTGCCAAAATCATTGCTTCGAGTTTGTATTCCATAAGTCCATCACTATTTTGGATTGAGTAAATTCGGCCTTTGACGGCGGTCTACCGACACAGCCGGGAAGTGTTTATTAAGTCAGTTCACCAATTGCGACACTTAGATCACGAAAATACTGCTTTTACTTCGGATCACTATTCACAAACTTTCGGTCCATGAGCAAATTGTACTCGCGACCATGCTACCTGACAAAAATGGTTCAGCTTCGTTTGAACTCTCGACGATTTTGCACGAGGTGTAGATTCAACAGCACGGACCGTAACTGGTCGTGCCCTCGCCGAAAGGCGCTATACGCAGCGTAGCCCTGCTTTTTGACTTTCAAGGGATTCTGTTCGGCAAGTCAGGTGCCTAACATATGTGCCCACAGCAATGCAAGCGTTAATTATCCTTTCATTTATCATCCCAAACGGCGCAAAGCGGCACTACGAGCCAGAGGCAAGCTCAAACCGCTTGCAGGTCGTCAGCTGCGCGATCTTGGCCGCAAGGTAAGCGCAGAGGCCTTCAAGCGTTTACGCTCGAAACTGGAACTATTTGAACACGTTCTGGCTCAAGAGCCGAACAGCAACAACTAGGTGTATAGTCTTCACGAACCTGAGGTAGCCTGTATAGCCCAAGGCAAGGCGCATAAATAATATGAATTTGGCTCAAAGCTGTCGGTGCCAGTCTCCCCGGATCGAACTTCAGCGTTGGCATTCAATGTTTCCTGTGCAATCCGCACGATGGTCAGACGCTGGAGCCGACGCTTGATCAGGTCGCAAAGGCGACAGGCCGTAGTTTTTCAATTGCGGTGGTTGACCGCGGCTATCGCGGTAAAAAGCAGGTCGGTGACACAGATATCATTAGCCCGAACGCCAGCAAATCACTCAGTATGGCTGAGCAACGTCGCTATCGCAGACGATGTCGCAGCCGTGGTTGCGGCCATCGAACCGCTGATTGGCCATCTGAAATAAGACGACCGCTTGCTGAGGAACTATCTCAAAGGTGGTTCCGGAGACCGGATCAACGCCTTGCTGGCAGCCACCGCCTTTAATATGAGCATTTGGTTGAAAGTGCAAACCGAGTTTCTTTTCGTCATTTTGCAAAGAACGATGTTGCTCCTATTTACGACATACAAAGGTTTGAATTTCGTGACTTCTATGCCTTATAGATTGGGTTTGTAAGGATCGACTAAGTAGTTTAAACACAGGGCATTTTTATATACATGCCTTCTAAATACTACACCCAAATGCAAGCGTTATTTGCATCCATTGCATAAGGAGTCATTCTCTAAGTGGTAATTGCGGTCTTCGATTAGATCAGAATAAGCCAGGCCAGCTTTACGTAATGCCTATAATTCAAAACTATCAAAAGGTGGCGCCCATTTTTTTGTATTCATAATTGCTTTAATTTCCTCATACGATAATGGATAAAAATTATGGCAATCCACACCAATGTCAAATGCCAGTCTATCCTCTTTATCAGGTAGATTTCCGTGGCTATGCCCATAAAGATGCCAGGTTCCCCTAAAATCACCTCTCCAGACTCGCATCGCATAATGAAACAAAATTATTCTTTGAACGCCATTCTTACATTCAGAATCTTTTACCTTTAATTCAAAGTATTCCTTAATCCACTTGAATTTTTTTCGATTATTTAAGGCAGGACCTTCGTGATTGCCGACAATTAAGTACTTAGTTCCATTTAGTCTATCTAAAATTTTTGCTACCGATTCATTGTCTTTTATCTTTGCAAAATCTCCAACATGATATACTTCATCTTCAGGACTGACTTTTTCATTCCACCTTTCTATTAGAGTTTCATTCATTTCTTCAACATCCTTAAAAGGTCTCTTACAGAATTCTATGATGTTTGAATGACCGAAATGATGGTCTGATGTGAAAAATAATCTACTCATTCCATTTTGTCCTTAAGGCATTACAACGACTGAATAAATCAAGTTGGCTTACATGAGGTTGGTTTACTGATCCAATAAAAATTGAAAATTTCTTTGCCCAAAAACGAATATAGACAAAAGCAGAGTTTTCCAGGAGAACATAAGAATCGGTTAAAGCAGAGCGCCAGGGGTATTGATCTGATAGCGGCGATAAGCGCCAATTTTTCGGGTTTCAATTGCCTGGCATAATCCCACAGAGATACCAGATCTTCCGTTGCAGGAGAGGTGAAGTACTATACAGAGTTGCATAATTACTATTGGATGCACTACACTTTGTACACGATAACAATCAAAAAGCGGCTCTTTCGTACAAAATACGGCAGTTTTTCGGTGTGCAATGATAGGGAGTCGAAATTTTGTCGGGTTGCGTGACTCGCGACACTCTTCAAAATCATAGAATTTCTTCATGCCGCATCATCAGGCCGCTCTCAGTTGGCACTGGCGAGGCCAAAATTCTTTGGATCACTTTCGCAGCCGGCAGTTCGGACAGATGTCAATGCCTCCATTCGCCAGGGTACTTCACATATCAGCGGCCGGGAATCGAAGAATTTTTCATGCAGGCTTCCTGCGCCGCGTTCGGCGCAGAATCCAGCGGGCGGTTGCCTCTCAACTCGGTGTAAAATTAAACAATATCATTCAGAGTGACACAAGGGCATACAATCTGGTCACCAGGGCTTAACAGACTGTTCGAGCGGCAGCATGTGACATTTTCGAGATTTTTCGGACGTCGATTGTTAATTAACCGATTCCAACAGCCGGCTATCTCCTTGCCGCATGGAGACAGCGAGCGAGATCGGAGTATTGCTGTGGGACAATGACCGACGCGATTGGCTCAGCTCATAAAGCGACGGAGAAATTCGTCACGTTTGCGGACGGAGACATCGACCGTGCTGCCGTCGGAAAGAATCAGCGATCCGCCGCGGCCCTTGATGTAGTGGCGGACGCAATCCAGATTAACCAGATGGGACTTATGGACTCGCATAAAATTATGTTCGGTAAGCGTCTTGTCGTATTCGCCGATGTTGCGAGAGGCTATCAGGCTTTCGGCGGAATGAAAATGGAAGCGAGTATAATTGTCCTCCGCTTCGCAGCGCAAAATGTCGGGAATGGCGACAAAAGTGAAGCCCTGGCTAGTAGGCAGGGCCAGTCGCTGCGGCGTATCGGAAAGCAGCTGACGCTGCAATTGGCGCAGGGCGGCGGCCGATGATTCACCACGCTCAGAAGAGCGTTGAACGGCTTGAATGAGTTCCGGGGGCTGTATCGGTTTCAGCAAATAATCCAGCGCGGCATGGCGAAAGGCACGCACGGCATATTCGTTATGGCCGGTCGTAAAGATGACACCGAAGTCCGGTTCGTGAAGCGCCTCCAGCAAATCGAAGCCGGAAGCGCCCGACAGCTCGATATCCAGGAAAACGATATCGGGCGAATGCCTTCGGATTGCCGCCATCGCGGACGACAGACTGCCGGTCTGCGCGGCAATCACGACATCGGGACACCATTGCGCGAGTAGTGCGGCCAGTGCCGTTCGACATTGCTCTTCATCGTCAACAATTATACAACTCTGCATGGTGCTCTCTCCGGATTGAAGTCAAAAATACCCTGCCGATTATACTTTTGAAACACCTTCCTGCAGCCGGATGTTAAGCACAACCCGTGTTCCGACGGCATTGCCATTATCATCCAACAGATCGGTGTACTCAACGCTGGATTTATCGTCGCCCTGGCGGGCAAGGATCGCAAGATGTCGCCGCCCCAGATCTGTCCCCATCGGTCGATGCGTTTTGCCCGCCCTGTCAACTGCCTCCGCCGTACGGCGTCCGACCCCATTATCTTCAATCCTGCAGCAGAGGCTCTTTTGATTCCGACTGAAGTGTATGCTTATGATGCCGCCCTCGGGCTTCGGCAGCAGACCGTGTAAAATCGCGTTTTCCACATAAGGCTGCAACAGCATAGGAGGAATCATCACCGAGCTGATATCGAGCCCGGGATCATAGTCGATTTGATAGCCGACCCGGCGGCCGAAACGCGAGGCTTCAAGCGACAAATAGTGTTCGAGGAAGTTCAGCTCTTCTTCCAGCCGTATCACTGGAAAGCGAGAATACTCGAGTACGCGTCGGAACAGTGTGGCGACGCCGCCCAGATAGGCTGTTGCTGAGGCGGGCGAGTCATTCTGAATCAGGTTCTGCAGCGAAGTGAGCGAGTTAAAAATAAAGTGCGGATTCAACTGCGCTCGAAGGGCTTGTAGCTCGGCCTCGAGTGCCTGACGTTCCAGACTATGTGTCCGTCTGATGCGCCGCGTGCGCAGCCAAACAGCGCTGCCGAGCAGAAGCACAATGATGACAAAAGAAAAAGTGCGGAACCACAGGGTTTGCCAGAAGGGCGGGATGATGTCGATGTACACGGTCGCGCCGCGCAGATTCCAGATGCCGTCGCCGTTGGCGCCGCGCACCCGCAGGGTATAAGATCCCGGTTTCAGATTGGTATAGCTGGCCGTGCGCGCCTCACGCGGATAGATCCATGATTTATCCAGGCCCTGCAGCATATAAGCGCAGCTCGTTTTGTCGGCATTGTCATAGTCGAGAATCGCAAACTCGAATGCGAGCGAATTCTGTTGGTACAGCAATCTGATGCGCTCGCCGTCCTTCAGTTCGTGTCTGGCGGTACTATCAAAGATGCTGAAGGAAGCGAGTAGCACGGCGGGCGGACGGCTGTTTCTGCGTATTCGTTCCGGGTGGAAGCGCGTCAGTCCACGCAGACCGCCGAAAAACAACTCGCCGTCCGCAGCCCTGTGCATTGCTTTGTAAGCGAAAACCCGCCCCGGCAGACCGTCGCGGTGATCATAGGTGTCCAGCGTACGGCCCCGGGCGGGATCAAAGAGGCTCAGGCCGACATTCGAGGGAATCCATAGCAAAGCGCGGGAATCGCCGAGAGCGCCAAACACACCGTTGCTTTGAAGGCCATTGGCAACGGTAAAATTTCTGAATGTGTCGCTGTCGTAGTCGTACTCGCTCAATCCAAAGCCGTAAGCCGCTATCCACAGACGCCCCGCATCATCTTCGGAAATCCACCAGATATCATTACCGCAGATACTGGAAGAATCGGCTTTATCATGGCGGTATTGTTTAAAATGTCCCTTATTGGGCAGCCAGCGATTCAGACCATTGTGTGTGCCGATCCAAAAATTGTTCCGGCTGTCGGCGAACAAGGTCCATACGCGGTCGTTGCATATTCTCAGGCTGTCGTCCTTCCCTTGATAAAAGCGCTGCACGGGACCTCCGTCTGCCCCGTAGCGCCATAAGCCATTGTGATCGGAGCCGACCCACAGATTGTTGTCGCTGTCGCGCGCGATGGCCCAGACGCGATTCGGAAATTCCTCCGGTTCCCCCTGACCGAATCCATAGTCAAAACGGTCAAGCTCAGGGCGGTAATGACGGATACCGCAGCATGTCCCCAAGAGAAGGCGGCCGTTACTATCCTCGAAAATGGTATTCACAATACTCGGAGCGCAGGAATCATTGAGAATCGGCCCTGGAAAGTACTGATGCCAACGTCCGCTGGCGTCGTCAAGCCGGTTCAGGCCGCGGTCCGTTCCGACCCAGATATTGTCGCGGCGGTCTTTATGAATGCAGCGAATGCGGGAATGGCTCAGGCTATGCGGGTCATCGATGTGGTGGCGAAAGTTGCGAAAAGGCTTCAGGACCCGTTTAATGCTATAGACGCCCTCTTCGCTGCCAAGCCACAAAATCGAATCCCGCGTGATATGCCAGGAATGAACGCTGCCTGCCAAAATCTGCTCTGGCGCGGCCTGCGGAGCATCGTTCTGTTGCCTGAGACGGTACACGCCGCTGAATGTGCCCTGCTGCTCCTCCACAATCAGCCAGTGACTGTCTTCCTCGCCCGCGTCCAAAAATCGACATGTTAACTGATGCGCTAGGCGCCACTCCGCAGCAGGCAGTAAAGCCGAAAGCCCCGACCGACCTTTCAGCTTTTCAAGGTAAATCACATAGTTGAGAAATGGCGACGGCAGCGGCCAAACAGCCTCCCTGCACGATTCGACGCCGATCGTCGCTTGCAAAAAACCAAAGTCATCGATCACCTGAGTCGCCTTGATACGCTCGCAACTATTCGATTCGGGGTGATAACGCACAAGACTTTCTTCGGTACCGATCCAGAGAGCGCCGTCGGCCGCCTCCGTAAACAGGAGGGTGCCCCGGTATGACCGCTCTGCCTCAAAATGCTCGATCGGAATGACCGCTTCGAAGATATCCCGACCGGCACGATAGCGATACAGGCTGTCCAACGTGGCAAGCCAGACAGCGCCGGACGTATGCACAAGGAGTATCGGCCCGGGCGCCTTGCCCCGCGTTCTAAGCAGTTCCGAGCGCACGAATACACGGCGCACTTTGCCGCTGTAGCGATTCAACCTGTTCATACCGTAGTTTGAACCGGCCCAGATATTGCCCGCGCTGTCTTCCGCGATCGACGTGACGGCACTGAATGACAGGCTGGCGCTGTCGGAGGGATCGTGGCGATAACTGCGCAGCGTGCCTCCGCCGTATTTGTTGAGCCCGTCGGCAGTGCCGAACCACATACAGCCTTTCGAGTCCTGCATCAGGCAGTAGACAAAGTCATGCGCCAGGCCGTCGTCGATGGTGATACGCTCGACTTTATATTCGGTCTGACAATACAATGCTGTCGAGAGCCAAAATACAAACAGGCCGTTGAAGCAACTGAATACTCGGCGGTACAGAAGCAGATTCATTGCAGCTATCCGAATTGTAGTCTAGGTCGCACTGTGCCGTGATCTCTGTGCAGGATTGACAAGAATCGTGATACGGGAAGCCGGTCAGCGCGTCCGACCGGTCGGCCTTAACTCATTCCGGAACAACTGCATTGATCTCCGTCCAAAACACTGCTGGCGCTGCTATGCTCCCTTACACGCACTGAAAAATCTACACGTGCTTGCACGTTAAGTTTGCCGTGGGACTGACCACGCCCCGCATACTCTATGGCAGAATTTACTGTTCGCCGCTAAATGGCTTCAATTTATATCTACCGAATCTCGCGCCTGGACTTCATTTTCCGGAAAAATGGCAGGTAATCTAAAGAATCGGGGGAATCTTTACAACAAGGGAAGATCCGCGTCGTGAGGGCGGACGGGCATGTAACTGAATGGAACGTCGGGACTTTGCCTCTGCAGGCATGTGACATCTGTTAAGCGCTGGTGTCTTGAAATTCGTTCGATGCGCACAATCCGGCAATTTCTGCCGGGAATGTATGCAGCGACTGCCAACCTGTCGCTGCGCCGGATTTGCGGTTGCAAAACTTCCATGATTCACGCTTTGCAACTCCGACCGTCGATTGAAGCCACTGAGTAGTTTGCTCGGATAGACAAGCGTCGATCGTGGACATCATACAAAATCGCAATTCAGGTATCTCCGCTGCACTCAACGATCGTCAAACAGGCTTCCTCTGCCGATTCTACAACGAACCGCCTGACGCGGCGGCGAGCACCAGAGAGGTATTGAGATGCAAGTTCCGGGCTACAATGGGTGTAAAGGCTATCTCAGGCTGCTGGTACACAGTTTCATTTTCGTCGTGTTCCCTGCCATCCTGGCGGCGGGCGATTCGTTTGACGGAGCAGAAATCTATGTAAAGCTGGCGCAGCGGCAACATTCCGGCGACAGGGAGGGAACAGGCCTTGATGAAGGTCAATCTTTGGCGGCCGTCCTGGCTACGCTGGAAGCCTATGGACTGCAGTCGATCAACAAGGAATTTCAAGAAAAGGGTAGTGGTCTCGGGCAGATTTATCGCGTCTGCATAGCGCAGCGCGACCGTGCGGCGGCCTGCATTCGTGAATTGTCACTACTTAACGAAGTTGACTTCGCCGAGCCCGTTCCGATATATCATCCTTTTTATACGCCGGATGATGTGGACGGCGCCCAGTGGCATCTGCCGCATGTCAGGGCCGAGGCAGCCTGGGACCTGGAGCGTGGCGACGGCAGCGTGGTTATAGCCATAGTCGATGACGCAGTCCGTACGACGCATGAAGACCTGCGGACCGTGCTTTGGCAAAATCCGGCCGAAATTGCCGGCAACGGCCTCGATGATGACGGAAATGGCTTCGTTGATGATATCGTCGGCTGGGATTTTGCCGACGCCGATAACGATCCCAACCCGCCGGCGGCAGCGCCCCGGCATAACTTCGGCCATGGAACGCATTGCGCGGGAATCGCCGCGGCGGCGAGTGACAATGGACGAGGAATTGCGTCGCTCGCCTTCACGGCGCGGATTATGGCACTGAAGTGCCGTTCGGATGCCCAGGCGGAGCGCAGGTTGCCGCATGCTCTGCAGGGCGTCGAATATGCAATCCAGGCAGGCGCCGACATTATTTTTATGCCCTGGGGCAGCCCTCAATTTTCACGGACAGCCGCCCTGCTGATGCAGCGCGCGCACGCCGATGGCATCATCCTGGTAGCGGCGGCCGGCAATAATAACAGCGCCATCGCAATGTATCCCTCCGCCGACCAGCACGTGATCAGCGTCGCCGCCACTGACCAGCTCGACCGCAAAGCCGACTTTTCGAATTACGGCAGCAGCATCGATCTGACAGCACCGGGAGTGAATATCTACAGCGCCGGCGCGCGCGATGACGATAGCTACGAAGTGCTGAGCGGCACGTCGATGGCCGCCGCAATGGTCTCGGGGATGTGCGCCCTGATGCTTTCTTTCGATCCGAGTCTCAGCCCCGATGAAGTCGAGCTGTGTTTGAAGCAGTCAAGTATCGATATCGACTCCGGTAATGAAGCCTACAGGGGCGCGCTCGGCGCCGGACGCCTCGATGCGCTGAGCGCCATTGCCTGTCTGCAGCGAGCCCCGGAACCGGACTTCTCCGCCGATCCCCTGCAAATCTGTCCGGGCGGCACAATCCAGTTTCAGGATGAAAGCGGCGGCCCGGACATCCAGTCCTGGGAATGGCGATTTGAGGGTGCCCGGCCTTCGGTATCGCGCGATCCCGCACCCCTGGTGCGCTACGATCGCGCAGGTGAATTTGCCGTCGAATTGACAGTCGGCAACCGCTTCGGCGAACAAACATTACGTCGGGAAGCCGTGGTCGAAGTTTCGGTTCCGAAGGCAACCCTGCGCGCAGCAACGTATCTGAGCATTGCCGGCATCGGCGTGGGACTGAAAGTTGATCTGAGCGGCAGACCGCCCTGGAGCCTCAGCTACAATCTCGGCGGCAATCGCGTCAGCGTCAGCGGAATTCTCGAGTCGCCCTTTGTCATCGAGGTCAATCCGCCGCGGTCGACCTTTATCAGCCTTGAAGCCGTCAGCGATGCCGATTGTAAAGGCGACGCCAGCGCCGGCGCCGACATATTGGTGATCGAAGCCGCTGATAATTTTGTGCAGCTGGCGGGTACTGCAGCAAGGGACATCGCCTACGGAGGCAGTCCGGATCCCTTTGCACCGGGTTCGTTTGCCGTTGGCCTTAGCAATCAGATCGGCGCGGTGCATCATCTCGGCGCCGGCGGCGATATCCAGCGAAGCCTGCGACTGCCGACAGGTTTCCGCCCCTTTGACCTTGTTCCCCTCAGCGACGGCAGCTTGCTGCTGGCGGGCGATACCGATCGCAACTACGAGCATTCCAGGGATGTATTCGCGGCTCGTACAGATGCCAGTGGACGCCTGCTCTGGCTCAACACCTATGGCACTTCAGGTCGCGAGATGCTTGTCCGCGCCGTTCCTTCTCTCGACAACTCCATGATAATCGCCTCCTGGACAGCCTCCGGAGGCAGCGGCGACAATGTTCTGCTCTCTCGTTTTACCGCGGACGGCAACCGCCTCTGGACCAGCTCGCTTTCCCTTTTCGGCGACGATCAATACTATGCATTGGCCGAGGCTCCGGGCGGCGGCGCATACTTTTGCGGGTCGTCAGGCGGTGGCAGCGGCGGCTGGCAGATGTTCGTCGGCGAAGTCGATGCCGCCGGCCGGGTGGGCTGGGTGCGCGAATACCGCGCTGAAGGCCGCAACTTCGCTTATGCCACATCGATCATCAGGGCGAGCAACGGCGCCTTGATTGTGGGCGGTTATTACTGGCAAAGCGATATCGGTTTCATGGTTTCGATCGAAGCAAATGGCCCTGTCCGGTGGAGCAGTGAATTTGCCTGGCGCAACGGCAGCTTTAATTCCAGCCTGTCCGAAGATCATGAGGGGAATCTCTATCTGGGCGGCAATGGCATCTATGCCGACGGCGAGCGCCAGATCAGCATCCTGCAGTTTGACGGCAGTGGCAGAGCCATGCGTCAATTGGACTTTGTCGACGGATGGATTTATGCCCTCGACTATGCCCGGCCGAATATCTATGTGTACGGGATTAGTGGTGATTCCCGCGGCGCCGGCGATGACGACGCTTTTCTCGCCCGCTTCAATCCCCATTTGTCCTCCTGCCTGCCGACCAACAGCGAGTTGGCGCATCAAGCCGGACCTGCCTGGCTCGACCAGCCTTTCGTCCATAGCGTCGACACTGCCCCGAGCATGCGCGAGACGCAGCCGGATAGACAAACAGCCGCAGGCTCCCAACTAACAGCTTTTAATTTCTGTTGTGATTCGCGACCAATTCCCATCGTCTCGGAAACACGGGTCTGTCCGGGCAAACGAATTCAATTGGATGTGGGCCGGCCGGACGGCTCGGCGCTCGAATGGTGGGTGGATGGCATTAAGCACAGCGACGGGGCCAGGGCGACGCTTGCCTTCGAAGAAGTCGGTGAACACCGGGTAACGCTGATTTCCGGAAAGGATGACTGCCGGCGCGCGGCGAGCGTCTTAGTTCACGTCGCCGCGGAACCGGCGGTAGAGGTCTCACCATCACAGGAACTATGCAAAGGAACTGAACTCAAGCTTTTTGCCCGCGGCGGCGTGGCTTATCAATGGAGTCCCGCGGAGGACCTTTCCTGCACGGACTGCCCCGAACCTGTCCTGAAGGCGAACGCCAGCCGTGAATATACCGTGCGCATCCGCAGCGAAGAGGGCTGTGAGCTGGAACGCAGAGTTGCGATTTCGGTACTTGAAAACTGTTGCAATGGCGCCGCGCCGATTCGTCCTGACTTTCAGGCGTCGAAACTTGTCGTCTGCCCCGATGACACGCTTTCCTTCTCCAATCTCACGCCGCCCGGCGCGGCTTCCTTTTCCTGGACCTTTGGGGATGGAGGTGACGCCATCCCGCCGCGCTCCAATGATCGCAATCCCAGGGGAATCCTCTTTAGTCAGCCCGGCTCCTATGAGTGTAGTCTCAGCGTACTCGATAGTTGCGGAAATTCGACTTCCACCAGCCAGACGATATTTGTCCTGCCTGCGCCACGTGCCATAACCGGCAATGATATCGTCTACTGCACGACGGGCAGCATGCAGGTAGAACTCGGCGAATCGGCGATAGCAAACTATGAGTATCGTTGGGACCCGGAGAGCGGGTTGTCCGACCCGCGCAGCGCTAATCCCATCGCCACGATTGATGGACCCGCCCGCTACAGCCTGACAGTAACCGACCTTCTCAGCGGCTGCAGTAGTACGGCCGAGCTGGATATTGTCGGGATCGATTTCAGCAATTTGGATGCCGGTCAGGACAGCACAGTCTGCCGCGATTCTCTTCAACTGGGCGCATTGGCCAATACCGCGCGCGGCGACCTGCAATTCCGATGGTCGCCGCCGGACGGCCTCAGTGATCCCACGGCAGCCAGGCCCATGGCCTTTCCGAATCAAAGCACGACCTATCACCTTAGGATCAGCAGCGATGAAGGATGCAGTATTCACGACAGCGTCCGCGTTTCTGTCGATCCTTGCTGTGCCGATGAAATTACGCCGCCGCGCGCCGCTTTCGCCGCGTCGGACACCGTCCTCTGCGACAGCGGCGATCTGCTCATCACCAATTTGTCCATCAACGCCAGCACATTCGAATGGCGCTTCGGCTCCGGTCCGGATGTCAATCCCGCAGAATTCAGCGGCGCCGACCCCGGAAATATTAGTTATAGGCGCGCAGGCAGATATACCATCGAACTGATCGCGAGGAATGGCTGCGGTATGAGCAGCAGCGCGACCATGAGCATCCTGGTCGGGGCCTCGCCGTCTGCCTACGCGGGCCGCGACAGTAGTGACTGTATGGCGGATACGATCCGCATACAGCTCGGAGCTGACCCCAGACCCGGCTTTGAATACCAATGGACGCCCGCCCTCGGTCTCTCAAATCCGCGCATTGCCAATCCCCTGGCAACCGTCGAGCGGCCGCGCCGCTACACCCTGGAGGTACGCGATCCTAACAGCGGCTGTAGCAGCAGCGCAAGCATAGAGGTGAATCCTTTGGGAATGCGGCTAATGGGCGCCGGGCCCGATCAATCAGTCTGTGACGAAGCGGTCCGCCTGGGCAGCCCCGCCAATGAGCGACGCGACGGTCTCAGTTTCCTCTGGCATCCGGCCGATGGTCTCGACGATCCCACCGCCCCGCGACCAATGGCGCTGCCGGACACCAAGACAGTTTATTCGGTCACAGTCAACGGGCCCGACGGTTGTGAAATCACGGACGAAGTGGAAATCACTCGCAGCCCTTGCTGTGACAACGGCATCGAGCCGCCACGGGCGCGCTTCGAGATTTCAGACAGCCTTCTGTGTTCGACTGCAAATTCATTGATTATCCGCAACCGCTCCGAGGTCTTCAGCGCGGCCCGTTTTTATTGGACTTTCGGCGCACAGGCGAACCTGAAGGAATTTGACGGCCCTAACCCGCCGCCTTTGCACTTTACAACTGCGGGCCGACATACGCTGCGCCTTGAAATTGTCGATTCCTGCGGCTATCGCGATGTCTTCGAACGGCAGGTTTTGGTCGGTGAGACAATATTGGCGGATGCCGGACCGGATCGTGAAATCTGTCGCGAAGCCCTGCTGATCGGTACGGAAGGCCGGGCCGGCCTGCGCTACGAATGGACGCCGGCGGACGGACTCGACGACTCGCTGCTCGCCCAACCCCGCGCCCGCCCGCTTCGAACGACGGTCTACAGGCTGACGGTAACAAACGAGGCGGGCTGTCGTGGCCAAGACAGCGTCGTAGTGGAAGTATCCGACAGCATTTCGGGTCGCGTCTGGCTGCCGACGGAGATCGTTGCACATGAAGTTGGTGAAGTGCTGAGATTACCTCTCTACTTCGAGATCCCTGCTTCACATTCCGATCTGGGGCCACGCGCCTACACGGCTAGTCTGCGTTTCAATGCCAGCCTCCTTCATCCGCTCGAGCCCTCTGCCGGATGCAGCAGCATCGAGAATGACGACTGTGTTTATACTTTCAGCGGAATGCGGCCAGCGGGCCTGCGCAACGGCCTGCTTGCAACTATCTTCTTACGTTCCGCCCTTGGCAATGCTGCATCCACGCCCATAGAACTGAACTTCCGCTGGGATGATGCGGACTGCGCCGGTACGCCGACAGTAGAATCGGGCAGCTTTTATCTCGAGAACCAGTGCAGCGGTCCGCGGCGCTATTTTCTTGCGGGCGGACAGGCTGTCTTCATTCGCGCCAGCCCCAATCCATTTTTCGGACAGACGCAGTTCCATCTGCAAGTCATCGAGCGCGGTCTGACCCGCCTGTCCCTGGCCGACAATCTGGGCCGACCCGTACAGACAATTTTCGAACAAGAGCTCGAAAAAGGTCTGTATACCATTGATTACAATGCCGGCCGCTTATCGTCCGGAAGCTATTTTTGCATTCTGGAGACTCCGACGGAACGCTTCTACTATCGCGTTCTGATCAGCCGATAAAGTCGGGAGGCGATTCTCAGCTCTTTGATAATTTATTGAAACGAGCTTGCCTGATACTCAAACAAGGGCTTACAGCAACTAATGAGGAAGATGGAGGGGCTCCCGCCTCTTCTTTTCAACTTCGCTCCCGGGGCAGAGCCTGGTCCAGATCGAAAAACCGGATAACTCAGTCACACTCGACATCAATCTGGTATGTGCAGCCTTCGAGGAAATTTCCTTTTGTAAGTCTCTTAGCAGTCACGGCGGCTCTACACAATCCTGCTTTGCGCAATACCCGCCTGAGCATGTGTCGACGCTCGGCAAGGCAAAGCAGTGATCCTGTGATCTTATCGCATTGTTTCGTTCCGATTAAATATTGATGTACTGGATTTATCCCTTTTCCCACGGCGGCGAAATTACCTAAGTTTGCGTCTTCGAATCGGGTGGCTTCCGAAACGTGGTCGTTCTTTCCCCAATAGCTTTAAAAAGCCATCGCCCCCAAGCGCATTACTGCGCGCGGAGGCAATGACAGGGGCTACAACACTCCATATACACTTTTTCTGACCTTTTATCGGGGGTCATCCGTTTCCGTTTTTCAACACTGGCAATATACATCGGATAGCACAAGAGCGCACCACATAATAACCACATATACTCCTCCCGCTATTAGCAGCATCCGGACAACAATCATTCATTTTTCCCAAAAATCGGCAATTTAGTCGATTTGCACAGTACATATACCCAGGTATGCCGCTAGGGGAAAATTTAAAGATTCATTGCCTTTGCATTGGGAAGGTGAAGTCTTCAAGAGCCGCTATCGGTGCTGATTAGCAGCCCAAAAGTATTCCTATGCAAAAAGGCCGGGAGTAATGAACTCCCGGCCTTTTGTAGCTTGTCAGATTCAGATTTTCGCTCAGCGCCGCACGACAACCGCCGCGGCTTGTGAACGACCGTCGAGCATAACAACCGCCTGATAGTTGCCATTGACGAGCCCCGCAGCATCGAGTCTGAATGTGTGAGTGCCGGGCGTCAATGCACCGGAGTGGAGCTGCGCCACTTTGCGTCCCAGGATGTCGAGCAGGTAAACTTCGGTGCTCTCGCTGGCGGCATCAGCCCGCACTTCGACAAGGGCCTGACCATTGACAGGATTCGGACCGACCTTTATGCTCAAAGAGGCGTTTGCTTCGCTGTTATCCACCGACGTCGTCGGGTTGCCGTACTTGAGCCAGTCAAGAATGCCTTTCAGCACCAACGCGCGTTCTTTCTCACTCGGAATCGCTTCGAGACCAAAGCCGAGATAAACCACGCGGGCATCCTCGATTTCGATGCGCGTGCCACCGACGCCATCGGTGACGTCCCCATAAAAGAAGAGCGGTAGCGCGCCGCTGCCTTCGCGAATATTCAAGACATCTGTCTTCTGCACGACCGGCATGGGATCAAGCACCGTGCCGCGGTTGATGTCAATCGAAATCTGCCCCAAGTTAGGCCCAAGACCGTTTCCAACGAGCGTAAAGGGCAAGGGCTCGGTTTTGTCATCGATTATGTCGACCCGTACCTGAGCGCCTACTTCGGCCGTCACACCCAGGTCATTGGCGAAAAAGTCACGCGCGTCCGGCGCTCCCAGCTCGGAAAAGGCCATTGAGGCATCTTCTTCCGACATAATCAAAACCTTCTTGCCTTCTGCGATCAGGCGCTTGATCAGCGGCAGCGGGCTGACGCCGCCGGCAAAGTTTGCGCTGCCGAGGATGCCGCGTCTATCGCCGCCGATCGGAAAAATCGCTACTTCAAATTCTGAGGCTAACTGGTTAACTTCTTTTTGGTTATCCCAATCGATGGTGGCGTGGGGGCCGATGCTGGCCATAGCATTTTCTATCTGGTTGACGGCGTCGTCGTGATGAAGAGTGCCGTACAGTACAAAGGTCAAATCATGGGTAATAACGCTCAAAACATTCTGAGACTTCAGTTGCGAATTTTTCAAGTTCGAGGTGACAACAATTTTGGCCTGGCCTATTGAGCCGGGCGTAGTAACTATATTAACAAGGAGTGCAGTGCTTGCCGGAACCGTGACCTCCTGTGTTTCCAGCCTGATTGACCAATCGTCTGGAATAGTGGATTTTTCGAAATCAATACGCAACTCGACTTGAGCATCGAAGTTATTACTATTGGTAAGCCCCAAGGCTTGGATGACTGGTTGGTGTACCGCGGTTATTTGGTACTCTTGCGATACCGAACTTTCAATCGTGGAGGCCGCCCTCTGTGCATTTGCGAGCCCTCCACAAATCATCAAAACTATCAGAGATGAAATTATCGCTTTCATAAGGCACTCCGCCTTGAGTATTGAAAAATTCGGTTTCGAACTCAGTCCTTTGCTATCGCCAAGATCATACCGAAATACAATCAATTACAACACATTCCAACTGAATAAGTTACCTACGAACAGCCTAACAAGCAAATCATGATTCGACATATTAATGTTAGCGAATTCTCGAGACAATATTACCACATACAAAGCTCATACATTCTTGAGCAATGCCGTCGAACGAAAGAAAAAAACCTGGTAATAAGCTTCGTTTGTCATTGACCGAAACGCTAGTTCTTCCATTTGAATCATACCTAAACTGTTGGCAATCTAGCTAGAGAGTTATGCCGACAACAACCAGATTTCTCTTGTATCATTGGCACGGCTTCAATTTTGCCAAATTCAAAAAACATCAGATGAAACAATATAAATCGTTACCTGTCAATAAGTTGGCCACGCCAACGAATCACCAGTTTCAACTAAAGAACAAAATCTAAAGCGATGATAGATAAGAGGTAAGGTTGGTGGAGTGCTCCAGGACAAGTTTTTTCCGAATACGCGTACGGTGCAATTCAACAGTGCGATGGGTAATAAACAGCAGGTTTGCAATTTCCTTCGAAGACAGGCCGATTTTGATCAGCGAACAAACTTTCAATTCGGTCGGGGTTAAAGCTGGAAACTGTTGCGACAGTTTCGCATTGAAGTCCTGGTGTACATTAAGGAACTGCTGTTCGAAAATTTTCCAATCACTCTCAGAATCGATTCCCTGTTCCAACTTCCGCAATAATGTCGAGGTAAATGAGTTCTGACTGCTGTTTGAAGTATTCGAGCCTGCCTGGACTTCCTCCCTCAATTTATTGAGAAATTCATTTTTTTGAACGAGGTTCATTGCCATGATAGTCAGTTCTTTATTCTTATACTCCATTTCCCGCTCTGCCTGAGCTGCTCGAAGCCGGTATATCTCCTTCTCTTTTTGTGCCTTTTCGATCTCAAAACTCGCCTGTCGTTCGGCAATTGCTCGCTGTTTTTCCTGACTTAAGATTTCGTCCTTGATTTCCGCAAACAACTTGTGGTGTTTGAGTGCCAGTTGGAATTCACTTGATTGTTCATAGGCATTAGAAAGAAGAGAATGGACTTTCACTAGGGAAAGTTTGTAATCTATTCGACTCAAGTATTCTAACGCCTGATTGAGGAATACAACGGCATTGCCGTAGTCACCGGTTGCATTCTTCACTCTCCCAATGTACATCAATGCCGCAGAGCAGATTTCATTCGAATTGATTGATTCACCAATTCTTAGTGACTGAATGAAAAAAGACTGTGCTTTGTCAAAATCAGATTGTACTTCGTAGATCGCGCCAACGTACTGTAATGAAAAAGCCTCGCCGTGCCTATTACCCAATTCCTGCTGCAATCGTAAGGCCTTTTGCTGATAGTTAAGTGCCAGATCCAATTCGTTTTTTAGTTCATGTAGTTTACCTAAGTTACTTAGAATAAATGCCTTGCCAGACGTATTATCATTCCTAGTCATGATAGAGAGACTTCGATCGAAATATGATTGCGCTTTCTCGAAGTCTCGCAGATTCATATAAATGATGCCCAAATTATTCAGCAGAACTGCTTCCTCGGATTCACTCAATACGTCACGACTTTCCCTTAAACAGCGCAGATAAAATTCCAAAGCTGTCTCGTAGTTCCCCAGCCGCTCGTAGACATTGGCGATGGAATTCAGGGAAGCAACTACTTTTTCCTTGATCTGGTGATTTTCGAAAATATTTAAGGCTTTCAGAAGCAACTCGAGCGCGTCAGAGTATCTACTTGACTTTAGGAATATCTCCGAATACATCCTCCAGACCCGCGCCAATCCGATTTCTTCTTTGGTCCTGGCGAATATACTTTCAGCTTCTTCAAGGGCTGCGTGTGCTTCATTGTGTTTCGTAAGACTCAAGAAACAGCGGCTCAAAAACAATAGTGCAAATCCAATATTCTGCTCATCCTTTATTTCGCGCGAGATATCAAGAACTTTCCGCCCCAATTCCAGCGCACGGCCGGGATCGAGCGGCAGCATTTTTTCCAAAATCTCAAGTTCTTTCGTGGCTTGTTTGGCCGCGGCGAATTCCTGTTCCAGTAGTTCCAGCATTTCGGGCATTGGCAAGTCGTTCCGGCGCTTTGGCTGTGTGAAGAATACTGTACGCATGCGAACACATGCGCTGCAAAAATACACGTTGTAGCCCGTATCGCTAGCACAGATTCAGAAATTACTGATAATGACAATGGAAACAGCACATATTTTTCGCTTATGTGGAGCTAATGGCGCTTGCTGGCTTTCGTGTAGGTACCCGGTTTCCCGACAAAGCCAGAGTTGCAATCTGAGTTTCGGCTTCCGGATGGTAAAGCAATTGAAAATACAGGTCTGCGGAAATATGCGAAATGCCTGCCGGGAAATATTCCGGCAGGCTTTATCTCAAAGGCTCTAGGCGCTTTGCCTCCATCGGTGTTCCGCAACAACTCAATCTCAGCGCCGGAAGGAATCGTCACTGTACTCGAGACTCCGGCATCCCTCGTCTAGCCATTGAATGTAATTGATTCGACCATACTTTATGGAAATTCAATTGCAATAACAGCATTAGAATCTACATGATTCGCCCGGCTTGTGCGGATTATCCAGCCTGCCACAGCCGAGAATCACAAAGCTTCAATTTTGCTATCGGAAGATCACAGTCAATTGGAACCGACGGTCAGCGTAAACGATTCGCCCGATGGCAGTGTAATGCTGCCGGAATTGCCGGTGGCGACCGTCTGACCGTTGATCGTGATCGACACCACGACATCGGTATTGCCCGCCGTGAATATTCCGGCCGGAGCAGGCGCAAATATGTACAATGCTCCATCAGCATAATCCCTGGAACTTTCGCGGCAAAGCAAAGTTCAGGAAACAACAAGCAAACGCCCGTTGATGGCCCGCGGTTGTCTGACGCTGCGATCGGCTACGTGGCCGCGGCCGGACTTGATGAATTTGTCGGCCAGGTTTTCAAAAGTGCTGCGGCCGGGATCGGCTATCAGTACTTTGTCGACGCCGGCCCGCAATCCGCGTTTGATAAGGCGGTGCAGGGGGTCGACCATTTCTTCCCAAAAACAGATATCGGCGCCGATCATCAGGTTATAGCTTTTGAGCGCGGGCGCTTTTACGCCGTCGAAGTCGCTTTCCATCACTCCGATGTTAACCTTATTGACCTCGGCGTGGATATCCAGGTAGGGAAAGACCTCAGGGTCGATATCCATGCCGGTAACATCGGCCTGATGGTTCTTGGCGCAGTACACGCTGGCCAATCCCCAGCCGCAACCGATTTCCAATACCGAGCTGCCCTTTGCCAAGCCCTCTTCCCGGAGATAATCCATTATCAGCCAGGAAGAGGTCCAGAATTTATTGCCGTGAACAGATGGTGCGTAGCGACGTTTAAGCCGCCGGACATCGGGATGATTGGAAAGCAGCACGCGGACGCCATATGCCTGAATGCTGTTCTTCGCTGTTGTGGTCATTGTTGTTGTATCTACTCTGGCTGCGTTGATAGTCTGAAAGGAAGCGCAAAACTAGTAAGAATCTGCGGTGCATAAAACGAAAAAGGGGTGCACGCCTGCGGACAAATACTGTATCAATTGCGAACACCTGGACGCGGAGAGACCAGGGGCGGAATCTTTGACGCAGCGCTCTGGCACGCCGCTTGATTTCATGAAGAATAATTCGCGAACTGCAGCTCCGCTCATCAAGAGGCAATTCCTAACGTGATCACTCTTCACAATGTCGATAGATACTATAAGGCGGCCTTCGGCAATCAGTACGTTCTCCGTAATATCGCTCTTGAAATCGCCGAGGGAGATTTCGTTTCCATCATGGGACCCTCCGGCGCCGGCAAAACAACGCTGCTGCATATTCTGGGAATGCTCGACAGCATATCGGACGGCGAATATTACTTCTGCGACCGGGCGGTCCACCTGATGAAGGAAGGACAGCGCAGCGAGATGCATCGGCAGCATATCGGTTTTGTCTTTCAGAGTTACCACCTGCTGGACGAGCTGACCGTCTACGAAAACCTCGAGACACCTCTCATGTACAAAGGCATCAAGAACAAAGAACGCAAGGGGCTGATCGCCGATGCCCTGGACCGCTTTAACATCGTGGCCAAGCGCGACCTCTTTCCCAGTCAGCTTTCCGGCGGTCAACAGCAACTGGTGGCAGTGGCGCGCGCGACCATTACCCGACCGCGCCTGCTCCTCGCCGATGAACCGACCGGTAATCTTAACTCGCAACAAGGAAAGGAAATTATGGAGCTGTTTTCATTACTGAATAAGGAAGGCTGCACGATCGTGCAAGTAACACATTCCGAAAAGAATGCCTCGTATGGCCGGCGTCTTGTGCTGCTGGAAGACGGATTGATCCGGCACTAAAACAGTTTTTTCTTCTTGAGTCTGCAACTTTCACCATCATGTCGCGTAGGCGCGCACGGGCGCAATGCGCCTCGACCATAAGGCAAGCTCCGGCCGCGGTCTTGTGACCCGAGATTACTCAGGTCAGGGTCTCAATTCAATCGGCATTTATGTAACCTTTTTCACGAGTTCAGAGTCTAATGCTTCATTGCCGGTCACAGCGCCGACTGCTGCATGGCTTTGACGGTCGATCGGACCAGCGACGACGCAGAACTTATAATTGCATCAGTAGCAAACGGACAGAAAGAAGCGACGTATTTGGAGCAGCGATATCTCAACAGTATCGGCTGGATAGAACACCAGGGTTAAACGCCCGCCTGATGTAAACTAATCGAAAAGCTACCAGAGCGTGGAAGCTGGCAGCCGGACAAGGCTGTAGTCGGCATTTGCCCCTTATTGTTTTGTTAAGTTTACAAATTGTTTAAGTGAATTTAAATGGCACGGTTTTTGGACATTGATTGCTGCCGGCCAGTAGCGTTTGTACCGTCAACGCTTTCGGCAATTGAAAATGTTGTTGTTCAGCCTCTCAAATCCCTGTGATCTCCCTCTTCCTCGCACGGGAGGGAGATCGTAGGGTACTCAGAGACAGCAAGATGAAGAGTTTTGAATTACTTAAACATTGAAAAGTGAAAGATCCCTTCGGGGATCGGCTGTGCTACCCCGGCACGCCGCAAGCCCGGCAAAATTGAGCGGTTGCCGGGCTTGTTCGCTTTAAAGCCTCTGATAGTGCTTCTCCGAAAGTCGTTTTGCCATTTTGGCGACAGAAAGGCCGTGTTAGTCTGCAGCACTATTGTATTGATGATTCTGCTTTTATTGAGCGGACAATCGCAGGCCGCGGGGCACAAGAAGCCGTTCCGCAATTTCAAAAAGCCCCTGAGCGACAAGCGCGAGTCCAGCCGCCGGAATAGCGCCCGAGAGTATCAGGCCGACATCGTCGAGTCGGATGCCCGTCAGAATGGGCTGCCCATAACCACCGGCACCGATCAAGGCACCCAGCGTCGCCGTGCCGACGTTGATGACAGCTGATATTTTGATACCCGCCAGAATGGATCGCGATGCCATAGGCAGTTC
>JANQRB010000162.1 GCA_028284775.1 Candidatus Kapaibacterium sp.
AGTTGGCCAGGCCCTGCGCCACGAGTTCGGCGACGGCGTTTTCCACCTGGCAGGGCAGCGAGGCGCTGGCGCGCTGAATCTGATCGAGGAAAGAAGCGCCGCCCTGTTGCAGGTGGCGGAGCACAAGGACTGCATGGGCGGAAAGTTCGGGCGCATCGTCCGATGCGACGGGCGCTAACAGGTAGGGCAGGTTGTCGCGCGAGACCAGGCTGATCGGTGTTGTCTTGATCGGGCTGCCGTTTTTCGAGCCGCCTTTGGGCGGGCGCATCCGCCCCCAGACGATATGGCCGGCCAGACACTGCATATCCAGCCATGTGAAGTCGTAGTCGGCTACCCGGGCGGGCAGCAGCTCGCTTTCCCAGGCTGCCGCCGTCGCTTCATAGCCTTCCAGCAGCTCCAGGGCCTGGCTCAGCGCGCCCGGTCCCGTCGGGCGTTCCTCACCCGACATACCGTGCCAGGCAAAGAGAAAGCGCATGAATACCGCCGGCGGCTGAGGTTCGATTTCGCGGCGCAGCTTTTGCAGAGTATAACGGCTGATCCGCGCGAGCAGACGCCGCTCGCACCATTCCAGCGGTCCCTCGTTAAAGCGGTAATGGCCGCGCATCGCAAAGCCTTCATTTTCAAGAGCGAGCAGCGCCGCTTCAATCCTGACCTGCGCCAAGCCCAGCGATGCAGCCAGCTCCGCAGGCAGTACGGGCCCCAGGCATTCCAGCCGGCCGCGAATGAGCTCGACCAGCGCCTGCTCGGGCGACCACTCTTTCGCCGCCAGGCGCTCGCTAAGCCGCACCTGCGGGACTTCCGCTGCCGAGGGAAAGAGAACGCGCAGTTGCGGCAGACGTTCGCTGGCTACCCAAAAGGGCGCCGCGCCGTCGCCGGTCAACAAGAGCGTCGCTCGTCCATCCTCGACCAGCGTTTTGAAAAGTGCATGCCAGCCCTTGTTGCCATAATCTGCATCGTTCTCCGGATCCGGATCATCACCCGGCGCCGCATCCGCATCCGGCGCCCGACGGTTGCCATCGCTGCCCTCATCCGATGTCATGTAGCCGGCGATGAGCAGGGCATCATGTAGCTCATCGGCATCGCGTGCCTGCGGCCAGGCTTCATGCTGCACAATTTCTATCACCCGCGGATCGAGACGCCCCAGGTCGGCAGCCTCGGCGGGATCCAGCCAGCGACGGTTGGCGATAGCGCGCGTGCGACGTTCTTCCAGGCCGGCGTCATCGAGGAAAGCGTAGGGACGGGCATTGATAATTTCCTGTGCCAGGGGCGAGGGCTCGCGCAGGTCGCGCGCCAGCATTTTCACCTTGCCGTCCTTCATGTCCGCCAGCAACTCTTCCAGCCGGTCAATGTCCATCGCTTCGGTCAGGCAGTCATGGATCGTCTGCGCGACGAGGGGATGCTGCGGTACTTCGCGCGCGCCGCTGATATTTTCAAGGCAGGCGAGCTGGTCGGGGAACACCAGCGCTATCAGATCCTCGGCATTCATACGCTGAATCTGGGGCGGAACCTTTTTGCCGGCGCGAATGCGGAGGACTGCCAGCGCGCGCGAGGCGTTCCAGCGCCAGCGCACTTCGAACATCGGCGCATCGAGCAGAGCCTGCACGAGCACCTGACGCACCGTCTGCGGATTCAGGTAGGCGAACACTTCTTCCAGCGGAAAGCTGTGCGTCGACCCCAGGGACATGATGATGGCGTCTTCATTGGCGGCGGCCTGCAGCTCGAAATTAAACTTGCGACAGAAGCGCTTGCGCAGCGCCAGTCCCCAGGCCCGGTTGAGACGGCTGCCGTAAGGCGAATGAATCACGACATGCATGTCGCCGGCTTCGTCGAAAAAACGCTCCATAACGATTGTGTCCTGGGCCGGCATCGTACCGAGAGCCGCCTGAACCGTTGCCAGATAGCTGACGAGCTGATCGGCCGCTGCCGCATTCAGCCCCAGCTCCTGCTGCAGCCATGCCGGCGCGCTGCCTTTCCAGCTATCGTCGGGCATCGCTGCCATCCAGTCGCAGTCTTCCACCTGATCGGCGTTTTCTTCCGGCGACGGCAAGGCGCCAAGGCGTTGGACAACTTCCCCGCGCAGGCGCGACACCGCTACCGAAAGCTCGGCCGATCGCGCGGGCGCTTCACCCAGCCAGAAGGGGATGCTGGGCGATTGTCCTTTGGCGTCTTCGACCCGTACGCGGCCGTTTTCCACTTTGTTGATCTTCCAGGCATTGTTGCCGAGGTTGAAGATGTCGCCGGGCAGACTCTCGATGGCGAAATCTTCGTTGATGCTGCCTACTTTCACGCCCTGCGGATCGAGAACTACGTCAAAATCGAAGTTGTCAGGGATTGAGCCGCCGGCCGTGAGTGCCGTCAGCCGCGCACCGCGTCGGCCGCGCAGCCGTCCATTGACGGCATCGTGATAGAGGTAGGCGCCGCGGCGTCCCTGACGGCTCACGTAGCCTTCGGCCAGCATCGCGACTATTTCATCGAACTCGCTGCGCTGCAGCTCGCGATAGGGCCAGGCCTGACGCAGCGTGCGAAACAGCCCCTCTTCATCCCATTCGCGGCTGGCTACTTCCGCCACTATCTGCTGCGCCAGAATATCGAGCGGTTTATTCGGGATAATAATGCGATCCAGCTCGCCGCGGCGGATAGCATCCAGGGCAGCGCTGCAGTCCACCAGTTCGTCGCGGGTCAGCGGAAAAATTACGCCTTTGGGTGTGCCCTGCACCGTATGGCCGGAGCGACCGACCCGCTGCAACAGCGCTGCGATCGTTCGCGGCGCGCCGATCTGACAGACCAGATCTACCGAACCGATATCGATGCCCAGCTCCAGCGAGGAAGTGGCCACCAGGGCTTTGAGCTGTCCGTTCTTGAGGCGCTGTTCGGCGTCGAGGCGGCGATCCCGGGCCATACTGCCGTGGTGCGCCATCACGGCGCCCTTGCCCATCCGTTCCGTCAGGTGATGCGCCATTCGTTCCGCCAGACGGCGCGTGTTGACGAAGATCAGAGTAGTCGTGTGCTCGTTGATCAACTCGACGATGCGTTCGTAAACTTCTTCCCACACTTCGTTGGGCATAACGGCGGTGAGCGGCGAGCCCGGCACTTCCATACGAAGCTCCATCCGGCGGCGATGACCGGCATCGATAATCGTACAGCGATCGCTCTCGTCATCTTCCCGATGAACACCCGTCAGAAACTGCGCCACGGCCTCGATCGGCTTCTGCGTGGCGGAAAGGCCGATTCGTACCAGCCGCTGTTTGGTAAGCGCCTCAAGTCGTTCCAGGGTCAACGCCAGGTGCGAGCCGCGTTTGCTGCCCAGCAGCGCATGGATTTCATCGACGATGACGGTACGGACGCCGGCGAGCATCTTGCGTCCGCTTTCGCTGGTGAGCATAATATAGAGTGATTCGGGCGTGGAAACGAGTATCTGCGGCGGCTTCTTGATCATGGCGGCGCGCTGCGAGGGCGGCGTATCGCCCGTGCGGACGGCGGCCCTGATGTCCGGCGCCCTCAGGCCCGCAGCCTTCAGCGCGGCTTTGATGCCCTGCAGCGGAGCGCGCAGATTGCGTTCGATATCATTGCTGAGCGCTTTCAGCGGCGAGACATACACTACCTGCGTCCCCTCGGGCAAGGAACCCGCGAGGCCTTGCCGCACCAGATCATCGATGGCCGCCATAAAGGCCGCCAGCGTTTTGCCGGAGCCCGTCGGGGCGGCAATCAGCGTCGTGCGACCTTCACGGATAGCCGGCCAGGCCCGCGCCTGTATCTCGGTCGGCCCATCGAAGGCCGATTCGAACCAGCCGGCGACAGCGCTATGGAATTGCCTGAGGGGCATAGAATTGCACGAGATATAGTTCTCAAATGAGCGAGGAATTTACGACGAACATGATTGCCGCAAAATTTTTCTTCCTCCCCGGCGCGGATTCGGCCGAATTGATTCGGGTGCCAATGCCTGCGGACTGGAGCAAGGTCCGGTACTTCGCTGCCGGCATCAAGCCAATTTTGCTATTTTGCTGGAGCGGCGGCTTCTTTGCACAGCGGAGGGTGTCGCCGGGGCTGCTGGGAAGAAGGGGATTTGAAGAGTTTCTATCGCAGCGACGAAAAAATCGGACATAACAATGCATACCGGTCGCATCATTCATCAATGCCGCTGAAACTTAAGAATCGGAACACTCACGATGAATAAAGTAGTAATCGGCATCCTGGCTTTGGTATTAACGCTCAACTCATGCGATTTCACCTACCAGGTTGGCGAACAGCTTTCTTTCATGTTGAAATTGAGCGCTGAGTTCGGCGGCGAGTGGAGCGGCTCCGCGGATGGGGATAGCTATACAGTTAAAGTCACAAATTCAAAGCGACTGAACGACAATCGCGACAGCATCGACTACTATGCGGTACAGATCGGCAGAGAACTGTTAAACTCTTTAGGACCGAAGTTTTCTCTTTTGATACTACAGCGTGTTGAAGAAACAAAGGTTTTCATTTTTTCCTCCTTTAATGCGACAACTTTCAATTTTGATCTGAAGTTAATTAACCGCTTTAAGAAAAAGTCAATCGCTGAGTACGTGCTTATCAGGAAGGCAGTCAATGCTTTTTATAGTGCGAACGACAATAATATCGCGGCTGCAGATGAATGGTTGGCGCAAATTGACGCCGACGACGAGACCAACCCTTTCGTGATTCTGGCCAGAGCTGCAATAAACAGAGCCAATGGAATGGAACTGCTTGCCGAGGAAAAAATCAACACACTGATCGAAGAATACAGCACAGACGATTTATTATGTCAGTACCTGGGATTATACTTCTTTGTGCAAGAGAACCGAGAACGAGCGTTGAAGTTCTTCAAAATTGCCGAGCGCCTCGATGAGAGGAGTGTCCCTAACCTATTGAACATCGCCGTTACATACTATCAGCTAGGCCACTTCGACAGCAGCGCTATGACATATTCGAGGGTTATCGGTCTCGACTCGTCGAACCTTGATGCCTTGTACAGTCGGGCGCACTGTTACTTCAACATGAACCAGGAGTCTGAAGGGTGTAATGATATCAGAATGGCTCTGAAATTAGAACCGAATCTTCAAATAGCCGACAGTGTCATCACGAAGTGCAACCTGGAAGAACAGTGAAATCATGGCTGAGCAATTGCCTGCCATGGCAACTCGATCTGTTTACTAAGTGTACCCGGCACTTCACTATTACAGAGCCTTCGGAATCTATTCAGAGTAACTGTCACGTCGGGTAAACGTGGCGGCGCAATGATTGTTGATTATGGCCACGTACATTGTATACAGCACTTAGAGTCCTTGCGAACTTGTGGCATTTGTCGGGGAGCGCGACAGCGCTAAATCTGATTAAACAACACAGTAGGGCTGTTTCGAAATCGCTGATCAACTCGCGTTCCGGCAAAGCTAGTCCTCAATGTCGGCAAGATTCATTGTAATCCGCAGGGGGATATCGCCACCCACCGCTACCTGCACATCAGATTTCACGTAGGTCTGAAAGCCTTCCAGCTGCGCCTTAACCGTATAGCTGCCGGGCGACAGTGACAGGGCTCTGAACTGTCCACGGGCGTCGCTTATTTCCACTTTCTCTCGCTGAGTCGCCGAATCGACGATGCTTATCATAACCCCGGGCAGTGAGGCGCCCGATGCGTCGACAACCGTACCGTAGATCGCGCCTTCTTCTCTTTGATTTTGTCCATCACTCATGGTCGTTTCTCCCTGTGTTAAGCTTAAGGAATTTGCTGCAGTAGCGTTTTAAGCTCTCCAATATAGAAAAATTCAGCGGGCTGCTGAATCGTTTTGCAGCGCCTTGTGACCTTTGACCAAGAAAGTTCCGACAGTAGTCGCCCGTTGACTGACGCACTTAACAAGGCTTCGAGATCGGTACTACCGTGACGCTCTTGCGGGCTGAAGCTCAAAGTCGATCACGGTGCTTTCGCCGCTCGAGACTTGTACGTCATTGTTATTATAGCTTGTAAAGCCTGTGAGTTGCGCGCGAAGCTGGTACTGCCCCGGCTGCAGACCAGGGAACCTGAATCGCCCGCCGGCATCGGAGACGAGGGTATGCGGACTTCCGTGGGTTGTAGAAACTGTTGTTATCAAGACTCCAGGCAAAGGCTCGCCATTCGGTAGACTCACTTTACCACTGATTGTGCCCGGCCTTGCGGGAATCTGTTCGGTAGACATAGCTTTAATCCTTTGTTATGAGCCCGTTGCTTTGAGCAAGCCCTATGGAACAAACAGGCGCAAATATAGGAATTTCACCAGGCATGCAGATCTAACAGGCTTGAAGTGTCCGGCTGCGAATGCGCGTGATTATCCGCTTCGAGAGCAGTCAGCGCCTTGTTCAGAAAGTGGCCTTCATCTGACTCCGCCTTCACTTGTTTTTTCGACGGACAGTCGGGAGTTCATCTTGGAAGGCAGCTTTGAACGACGACTCAGGGCGTCACGCCATTGATCCCGGAGCAGTGGAGCGTAAAAACGAGAAGCCGCTGGATTGTGGGGGACCGCGACGCTTTTAACAGATTCATTACACGAGCCGACGAGGCAAATTCGTATATTTTTTATTTACTCTCATGAACGATTTGCGGCAGAGATACATCAAGGATGAAAACGAAGAGAATAGCGGAAATCCAGGCAGAGATAGTTGCCCTGATTGCAGATATGCGACAGGCCGAGACCGAGCATGCGGAAGCTCTGGCGGCGGTGCATCCCTCCTTTGCCGACAGTGCGCGGAATCTTGTGCATTACCGTTCACTGCGGCAACATGACATTCGCAGCCTGCAGCGGCGGCTTGGCAATCTGGGTCTTTCGCGTCTTGCCAAGGCGCAAAGCCATGTCCTGGCCAGTCTGGAAGCTGCCGCAAACATTCTTGAGTCCTTCCTTGAGCCTCGCCGTATCAGCCCGCGGCGTACGCAGCTTACCATCAAACGCGCTCATAAAATGCTCCGCAGCAATGCGAGGGCTCTGCTCGGCTATCGTTCCAGGGGGCGCGACACGCGTATTATGGTTACGCTGCCGGGCGAGGCTGCCACTGATTACAGCATGGTGCGCGATTTGCTCGGTGCCGGTATGAACAGTGCGCGAATCAACTGTGCGCACGATGATGCAGGCGCCTGGCAGCAGATGATCGACAACGTCCGCCGCGCCACACAGGAGCTAGGCCGCAACTGCAAAATCTGTATGGACCTCGCAGGCCCGAAAATTCGGACGGGGCCGATTAAGCCCGGCCCGCCTGTGCTGCGATTCAGTCCGAAACAGGATGTGACGGGCGCGATCCTGGCACCTGCCCGCGTCTGGCTGGCACCGGAGCCGCATCCCGAATCCGCCACGCCGCATATCCCCGTCAGCGCCGTCGAGCTGGAAGAGCTGGGGAGCGCCACACAGCTCTTTTTCAATGATATTCGCGGCCGTAGCCGCAGTCTGCGAATCAGTGACAGGGAAGCCGACGGCGTCTGGCTCGAATGCGATCGGACTGTCTTTCTGCAGCCGGGAGTTCCCTTAACAACGGCGCCCGGAGCCGGTCGGGAGCTGCGCGTGGGAGCGCTGCCGCCGCTCGACCAGAGCATAAGCCTGCAAATGGGCGATGTACTGCGCCTGCATCACGGGAGCGAGGCCGGCGAAAACGCCCGGTACAATGAAGACGGCGAACTGTCGGCGCCGGCGCATATAGCCTGCACCTCGGCCGAGGTGTTCCGCTATGTGCAGCCCGGCGAAACAGTCTTGTTTGATGACGGCAAAATCGGAAGCGTCGTTCGCGAGGCGCGGGACGACGAGCTGCTGCTGGAAATCACCCATGCCAAGGGCGACGGCAGCAAACTAAAAGCCGACAAGGGGATCAACTTTCCGCAGAGTCGATTGCAGATCGCGGGTTTAACCGCCAAAGACCGCGCCGACCTGCGTTTTGTCGCAAGCAACGCCGATGTTGTTAACATGTCATTCGTTAACAGCGCCGATGATGTGCGCGAGCTGCTGGCGGAGCTGGAAACGCTGGGTGTCGCCGGTCGCCTGGGAGTAATCCTGAAAATCGAAACGCGGGCGGGCTTCGCCAATCTGCCGGAAATATTACTGGCGGCGATGCACAATTACCCTCTTGGCGTTATGATTGCCCGCGGCGACCTGGCGGTAGAATGCGGCTGGGACGACATGGCCTGGATCCAGGAGGAAATCCTGCGTCTCTGCGGCGCGGCACACGCCCCCGACATCTGGGCGACGCAGGTGCTGGAAAACCTGGCAAAGAAGGGCATCCCCTCGCGGGCCGAAATCACCGATGCCGCCATGGCGCAGCGGGCCGATTGCGTTATGCTTAACAAAGGACCTCATATCGTCAGCGCCATCAAAATGCTCGATCGGATCCTGATCAGTATGCAGCGGCACCAGGATAAGCAGGCGCCGCTGCTCCCTGCGATAGACATCCCAGATCTTTAAGATCCGGGATGTCTGGCGATCAGTCTGACGATCAGCGCTGTATTATCAGACGCCGCAGGACTGTACCCTCGCGCGTTGGGATGGAGAGAAAGTAAACACCGGCCGGAAACTGTGAAATGTCCAGGCGAATGGTTTTTTCATCTCGCAGGCTGAAGTTCGCGATGTTCTGTCCCACGATGTTGAGCAGATCTATTCGGCCCGGCCGCAGTTGACTGGAACGCAGCAGCAGACTCGACGAAGCCGGGTTCGGGGACAGGCGGAGCGCCGCTGACATGGCTTCGTCCACATCGACATCCGTCGCTTCTTTTTCCAGCCAGGTGTAGACGGTATTGGTGCGAATGGCCTTGTTAAAGTCGAAGAAGATATCGGCGAAATTCGCGGCCTGGTCTTCCACGCTGAAATTCTCATGCAGGCGGACACGGTATTTCAGAAATCCCTGGCTTGCCGCTTCATCATTTGCTTTGGCCGGCAGGTGGATGTCGTGAAAGGTCCACTGCGCGGCGCCGTCATCGTTGAACTCGAAGCTGTAGTCGTGGCTGGCGGCGCCCAGACGCAGGGTACTGAGGTCGAACATCGCGGAGAGCGGATTGACGACGACGACTTTGAAAGCCGTATCGTTGCCGCTGTTTTGAAATCGAATCTGAACGCTGAGCCATTGATCCTTAGAAGCGATTGCGCCGGCGGGATTGACGCTGATATCGTTAGGATCGAATGAATTCGTAATCTCTACACAAATTTCGTCCTCCGCGCTTAACAGCTGTTCGTTTTCAATCTTATCGGGCCTGGACTGCACGTCGGCGCAAAGCTCTTCACCCGTCAGCGCGGGGTCCGCCGGCAGTGTCAGTACGATAATTATCCTGCCCGTGGCGCCGATCGCGATTTCCGGCAGACGCCATACCAATTTTTCCGCATCCACGCTATTGACCGCCGGCTCGCTGTGTTCAAATGTTAACAAGGGGTCATAGCTGAAGCTGATAGCGCCGTTAAAGGGCAGCGTGCCGACATTGTGATAGTGAATGACGTATTCGACCGCTCGCCCCGGTCGCGCGCGCGAGACGCCAAGACTCAGCTCGAGCTCGGCGACATCGGAGCGCGCCTGCAGGCCGAAATCCACACCGTCGATGCTCGTGCCGGCCTCGCTGATGGCAATCGAGTGAGCGCCGCCCGGCGGACAGTTCTGTCGCCAGACTTCCCGCGGCAGCAGCGTCACCGTGTAGTCGCCCGGCAGCAGCCAGGCCTCATAGACGCCGCTGTTGTCGCTCATTAGGAAGCTCGGGCCCGGATCGATTCTGAGCGCCGTATGGGCGAGGCCCTCCTCGTCCTTATCCTGCCGACAGTTGCCGTCGAGATCCACAAAGAGCTTGCCGCTCAGCCGGCTGCACTTCGAGCGGCTGCACATTTTGGCGATGCGACGGACGGGCTTTTCGCAAATGCTGCTGAAATCGCCGGCAATAAACAATTCATCGCG
>JANQRB010000163.1 GCA_028284775.1 Candidatus Kapaibacterium sp.
GAAGCTCCGTCAGCCAGCCCTTTCGACGGTGCCAGGTCGGGCCGTTACAGTCTTGGTAGAGCAAGACCAGTGCCAGCGAATCGCGCTCCCTGGCCACCGGCTCATCGAAGTCCGCGATTATGAGAAGCTCGGAGTTTAGACTCACATTTTTAACTTTTTCATTCTCGATGATGCAGGAATATCTTCCATTCGTCTCGATGAAATGGCTTTGGCTGCTTGCGTCCGCCACGATTTCATCATTGCGCATCCACTGATAACGATTGGCGCTGCCGCCGGCGATGACGCTCAAGCGCAGCCCCTCACCCTCTTGAGCCCTCTGTAGCGGAAGCAGTGTATCCTGCGCCAGTGCCAGATACCGTTTGCCCTCAAGACGCTCTAAGACTTCGAAGCTTAGTTTATTGCCGCTGAGCATAAGAAATGCGTCAGGCGGAATGCCTTCAAGACCGGCGATGTCAATAATTGCATTGTCGCGTAGGTCCAGAAGCTCGAGATTGGGAAGATTCAAATCAGGCAACACGCCGCGCAACTTGCCAGGGCCGTCGCCGGGCAGTCCGCGCAGAATCAGGCGCCAGACAACACTCAGTGTCTTATCGCCGTCCTGCACTTCGACCGTCATGACGCCCTCCCAGCTGTGAATTGCTTGCGCGCTGAGCCAGTTTTGTCGATGGAGCCAGGAGTTGCCGCCCATTGCCGTATACAGCTCGACAAGGGCCAGGGAGTCGGCTTCGCGGGCAGGCGCTTGCGCCGAAGCTTTCATATGTGGATAACAACAGCAGACAAGCAGAAGCCAGATCAGGCTCAAGGTATTCGCTTTCATTACATCGACCGATCGTTGAAACAATTAGTGCATGTTGGTACGGGCATCGGCTACGATGATATGGCTAACCGGCAAAGCGGACAAACCGGAAAGTTGTCATTTTTACGTTTCGGCCGTCCCGTATTCACATTTGCGAACGATCGGATGTCGGCGGATAAAAAAATGGCCGCCTTCGCGAGGAAGGCGACCAAGGCATAAGCGACAACCATATTCAGCGTCCCATGGCGCTTGAAATAACAACTTAGCGTTCGAGTACAAGCTTTTGCATTTCGTAGGAAGTAGAAGTATCGCCCTCGTCGGTGAGCGGCATCACTTCAAGGCGGCAGAAATACACACCGTTAACAAGCTGTGCGCCCGCATCGTCGGTGCCGTCCCAGCTTACACTGTGTTCGCCGGCATTGAGCGCATTGTATTTCAAGGTTGCGACCCGTTCGCCCTTGTTATTGTAAATGCCAAGCCCCACAAAAGCGGATTGATCCAGATCAAAGCGAATCGTGGTGCTGTTGCTAAAGGGATTCGGCTGATTGGGATGGAAGGTAAAGAGGCCGGGTTCGCTCTTCACCGGCGTCGCAGGGCTGGTGAAGTCAGGCGAATCGTCATCGACACTCGAAATCACGATACCCGAAGTCTCAACGCCTTCCAATTCGATGTCCGGCGAGTCAAGACCCTGGATTTCCAGTTCGTTAACTTCGTTGAGCACTTCGGTCGGATTTTCGGCATGAATCACAATGCGATCGCCATTGAAGGTCTGGCCGGTCCCCGGCAGGAAGATCGTCTGGGGGTCATCCCAGTCTGAAGCTATTGACGGTGTGCCGAAATCGCCGGCTTTGTCGACTTCGATAGCACGGCAGCCTTCCTGCACCTGCGCGAACAAACCGGACTGCCCGGGCACTGTAATGACGGGTATGCCGTTGTCCCACACTTCCACCGTAAAGGTATTGGCGCCAACCGGCGCAAAATCACCCGTCAGTTCGATGCTTGTGCCATCGGGACTGAATGTCGACAGCGTCGCGGCCGCAACCTGAGTATGGGGATCGTTGCCGAGCGTTCCGACCGGACCGAAGACCTGGCGTGTGTTGGGCGGAACAGCACCGGCCGGACCACGGAACAGCACCCGGGCATAACCGACGCCGGGATAGCCGTAATCGCGCAGACAGATTCGCGCCCCGCCCCAATAGGGTCCCACAAGATTACCGATTGTTAAATAGGGCCGAATCGGCGTCAGGTAAGCATAACCGACATTGCGGATGTAGGGACCGTTTTCATACCACTGCGTTTTGGCGCATTTGAAACGCCAGCCGGCACAGTTGTACCAGGCGCGATAGTCAATGAAACTCAGGTAGTTGGGTAAAATGTTCGTCCGGGCGATGTAGAAAAAATTCCAGACTTTCGGATACCAGATCCCGTTCCAGAAGACATTAAAGTGTGTATAGAATCGAAAGTGATTCCAGAACTTGCCGAAGCCGCCGCCCCATGGATTCAGATCGCAGCGCCAACGCCAGGAGCAAAACGGCCAGTAATAGTTGTGCAGTCTGATCGGCGCAGCGGCCGGCACAATGGCATCGAGCAAGACTTCGCCATCAGCGCCGGTTAACACCAGGTTGGCTTCGCTCACACCCATTTCGGCAAGGTAGTTGGCCGTGAATTCCGCCTCGTTATCAGGCAGCAATTCTATCTGGGCGCTGGCTACTTCCTGCTCTTCGCCGGCAAACATACCGGTAACTCGCGTATCGATTTTGTTGCCTTCCTGCAATTCGAAGGGATGATAAATCGCTTCGAATCCCGGTGTCTGATCCGTAGCCCAGCGAACGCCGTACCAATCGCCGATTAAATTGTCCGGTACGTTAACCTGCAAGTATTTTTGTCCGAGTAAGGTGTATGCGCCGCCATAGGGCGAGTACAGGAAACCTTTAAAACGATGATAAAAATGGAACTGCCCCTCTGCCGTCTCTGTTGCGCCGATGAAAGCGCCCAGCAACATCAGCGCCGAGAGCAGGCACGACAAGGGCTTAACAAGCGAGGTAGGTTTTGAATTCATGAGGTTCTCCACTTTGTTAAAAAGAATAGACCTTCAGAAGTGTTAAGTCAACTGCAGGGATGTTCTTCCCTGCCTGCAAATAATTGCAACAACAGAGTTAAAGGCCTTCAAGGTTATGGTCTCCGCCGGGCTTTACACTGGCGGTCACTTTCTTTTCTGATTATTGATTGCGTAAAGGGCGCGCATGAGTCCTTTGTCGCGACTGACGCGGCTCGACTTCCGCAATCACATGTTCATGCCGCACATAGTCATGCCGGCAGTATCTGCTCCCAGCCACCTCGCATGTTCGGAAGTTTCGACCATGCGTAGTATAGACTAAGAGGCGCACCAGCGGCAAGCCCGATCGCCTTTACAATCGAGGGCAGACAATGATTAACAGTACAGCGCTGCTTCCCTATCACAGCGAGTGTAACATAGGATACAAAATGAGAGTGCTTGCTATCTACCATGCAAGGAAGCGTCCGACAGATATCAGAATGGACGTTTTTGCGGATCATTGAAGCTTTAAAGGCTGGCATTCTGCGCCGCTGCGCCTGCAATACGCCCAAGCATCAATCAGGTTGAATAGCTTAACGACAGAGCGGGCAGGATAACATTCACTCTGCTTTAAACGACAGGCACCGACCCCCACACTACGTAGGAATACACCATACACAGGTCAACGGCAGTGAGATTGCTAATGATACGTCAGTGATTCGATGTGCGCCGAAGCTGGGATCCGTCAATAATTTCCGACTGATTCGCAAGCAGGGCAAGTTCTGTATTGACGGTTATTTCTGTACCTTCAACCGATTGGGTTTTTTCCTGTATCGACGCCCAACACAATGCTAAACAGAAGAGTTCCCGCGATGAAACTTTTTATCGAAAGTTTATTATCCTTTTGCATGCTATACTGGCAACAGCATGCCTTCGGGGTCCGGTCGGTAGCCAAAAAAGACTCTGTCCGTTGTGCGTCGTCTGGCGGCAGTCTATTGCACGGCCTGCTTGAGCGTAGAGGAGGCCATAGCATAGGTAAGGCCGGTTGTCGCCTCGTCGAACATGATGTCGCCAAGAAGCTGAATTGCGTCTTCTTCGCGCCCCAGTTGTCCGAGAGCGACAGCTTTATTGACTCTCAAAAGACCGAGTGTTTCAGGGTCGCAATCAGCGGTGACGCCGCGCTCGATGACAGCGATACGTGCCTGAGGGTCAGGTAGCAGCGAGGCGAGCAGACGCCAGGCGGGGCCGAAGTTCGGCACCAGCCCTGTCAGATCGCGGACTTCCTGCTCTTGCTGTTTGGGATCGCGTTGCTGTTCGATCGAAATGAAATCGCGATAAAAACCTTCCGGTAGTTTGCTGTCCAATTCCTTCTTCAGCGTATGGGCGGCCGCTTTGGTGGAAAGGTAGCCGTCGGGCGCCAATTTATCTACCTTCTCGTAATAGAACAAGGCCGATTCCCAATCGCCGTTCACGAGGTAGGTGTAGGCGGCATCGTAAAAGGGCTGCGGCCATTCGGGCGCGAGCGCGGCTGCGTCGCTGATGAGTTTAAGGCAGGCCTGCAAGTCATTGGCGTTACCCAACTGCCGCGCTTCGCGCAACAGAGAATCAGCCTCGGGTGTGGCGCGATCGAGGAGAAGAAAGTCGCGGATAGTCCGGGGTTGCATCGCGCGAATCTCCGCTTTGCTCAGTTCCCGACCATCGTTGCTACGGTAAACAACTTCATCTTTTGTAGTGCTGCTTGGCGCCCCAGCCTGGTCTTTCGCACTTGGACCGTCATCATCGGCTTTGTTGCAGGAGAGAAGCAGGGAAAACAAAAACGCCGTAAGGACGACGATGCGAATCGGACGAAAAATATCCACTAATTCTTCCCAGATTTATGACTGTTAGCTTTGTTGCTGCTGCTTGTTAATCAGGCGGCGAAGCGGCCAGACTGCCAGGCTTCCGTCAGAACGAGCGGTTGCCCATCCGTCACGATCAGCGTATGTTCATATTGCGCGACAAGGCTGCGATCAGGCGTTTTTAGTGTCCAGCCATCGCGTTGTTGCACAACATAATGAGCGCCCGTTGAGACAAATGTTTCGATAGCGACGACCATGCCCGCGCTGAAACGCATGCGATTGCCGGAGTCGCAAAAATTGGCAATTTCGCGCGGCTCCTCGTGCAGATGACGTCCTACGCCGTGGCCGGCCAGATTTTCGATGACCCGAAAGCCATGGCGCAACGCGGTACCCTCGATGGCCTTGCCGACCCGATTGATCCGACGCCCGGCCCTGACGGCGGCCAGTGCCTGTTGCAAGGCCATCTGTGAGCATGCACAAAGGCGACGAATCACCGCTGAAGCGGGCGCCAGCACCAGCGAAGCGCCGCAATCGGCGAAAAAGCCATCCAGCTCCGCAGAGACATCAATGTTCACCAGATCGCCGGCCTTCAGCAGTCGCGCACCGGGGATGCCGTGCGCCACCTCGTCATTGACACTGATACAAGTAGCACCGGGAAAATCATAGACCAGCTCAGGGGCCGGCCGAGCGCCGAAGCTCTCAAGGTAGCGCCGACCGATTACGTCCAGTTCAGCAGTCGTCATTCCCGGCCGGGCACTCGTCTTCATGATGCGCAGCGTCCGCGCCACAATGCTTCCTATGCGCTGCATTCCCGCCAGCTCCTGTGCGGATTGAATCGACACGTCGCCCTCCCTGCCAGCATTCGCCTTCACGTTCCGCCTGCTGTTTGCAAGCAGACGCGGGTTTTCCAGGGCCAAAAATATCACACAATTCGTTGGGCAGCAATTAGAATGAGCAATTTCTACGCTTTACGAGACATCTCTGGCGCGCAAACCCGCCTCAGCGGGAAGCTTATGCCGGAACCAGTTGAGCCGCCTCGAATGCTGCGAAATGTTCTAACTCGAAAACCGCAAACGGAACAATTTCATTTTCTGCGGATTGAGCGGAGCCGAAAAACGCATTTTCGATAACAGCAAACTTATCAAATTCAATCTCTGCGGATTGAGCGGAGCCGAAAGCCGCTATCTCGAAAACCGCGGATTGAGCGAAGCCGAAAGCCGCCGTCTCGATTACCGCGGATTGAGCGGAGCCGAAAGCCGCAACCTCGATAACCGCGGATTGAGCGGAGCCGAAAGCCGTCCTTTTGAATTTCCCCCTATGCTATTAAGTTGTATCGAGGAATCGATTCGCTTCAGTTTGCTTCGGTATGAGTACGAAAACCGAGATTTCATTCGCGCCGCTGACGCAGAAGGATCGCGTAATCCTGGCGGCGGAGGCCCGTAAGATCGACCGCCGCTATCTCGGCCTGCTGTTGGGCGGTACATTCATCATTCACGCGGTAGTGGTCGATTATGCCGTCTCCGATCTCATTGACTACCTGGAAGGTTTTGGCCTGGGTCTGTTGATCAGCACTCTTCTGATTATCTTACCTTACATTATCGCTTTGCGTCCTTACAACAAAGACCTCCGGGAGCAAACCAAAACTATCGGCAAAATTACGATTGCCGCTAAATCAGCTGGAGAAAGCCGACGGCATCGTGGGAATAACCGACACTTCTTTCAATTCGAGCTAAATGGCGAGCAACTGCGTTTTCCGGTCCGCAAGCTTATCTACCACCGCTTCCGCGAAGGCGACGATATCTATTTCGAAATAGCGAATCATTCGAAGCACCTGTTTCGCATCGAAGAGATCAGCTGACGCAGTTTTTGTTTGTTAATGGGCAACAACTACGACAAATGCCGAGTGATCGCGGCCGCGCTGAAGTCGCAGGTAATAAATGCCGTCGGCAAGCGCAGCAAAGTTGAGCGCCAGGTTCGTGCGTCCCGGGGGCATTCGCCCGCGATACATATTTCCGATCCGTCGGCCGGTAGCAGTATACAAATCGAGACGCAACAATTGTTCAACTTCGGATTCGAGCAAAATTCGCGCTTCCCTGTCGACGGGGTTCGGAAAAACACGAGCAAGCGGCGCAGATGGCTGCAGTGTATCGGCGGACGAATTGGGCCTGTCGACGGCGCCACCGCGGGCGACCCGGATGCGATAGACACCGGCGCCCTCCGTAGCCGCATAAAGAAGCGTATCACCAACCAGCGTCATGTTCAATATCGACACGCCCAGCGAAGTGTTGCCAAGGGAAGCGAGCGAGCCATTCGCTAAAGACATGCGATAAAACCTTCCTATGTCCGTGGCAACAAAAGCACTGTCCTCGGCCGCGTTAAAGACAAAGCTCGTGACCATCTCTTCCTGCTCCTCGACCGGCAGTAAACGCTCTGTCCAGCTCAATCCTCCGTCCCCGCTGTGCAGAAAGGAACCGGGATCGGACGAGGCAAGCAGATGCCTCTCCCTAGCCACGGCAAAAAGCTCAAGATTAAACAGCAGAGCATTCCAGTTTTGCCCGCCGTCGCGCGAATAGCGGATTTGCGGACCGTACTGATCCGTCACATGAGGATTGGCACCGATAAAGATGAAGCCACGGTCGTTAACGCCAAGTCGATTGGCAAAAAAAGGCAGCCAGCCCGGGACCCGCCGCCAGTGGCGTCCATTATCGATTGAATGCAGCAGGAATTCATCGAGCAGTGCGAGAATACTCCCATCCGAATTCTCCGCGAATTCCCAGGTCCGGTTAAAAATATCGCAGTAAGATTTGCGCCAGCTTGTGCCGGCATTTTCGCTGCTGAGCGGTCCTCTGCTGCTGGCGAGCAACACTATGCCGGAAGAAGCAGCGAAGATCGAATGCAGCGACACTTCCTTTTTCGGCTCATGCCAGATCTCTTCCCAGTTGGCACCCTGGTCGTCCGAGCGAAAGGCGCCGAAAGTTGTGGAAGCATAAATTTCGCCATTCGATCCGCTGCTGATGGATTGCGGCGCGCTTGCCGTCAGTCCGTCAACAAGTCGCAACCAGCTATTGCTTTGCTCTATGCTCAGGTTGACGCCATTATGGCGACTGCCGCAGTAGATGGTGTTCTTGTAAAACAGGAAGCTCGTAACTTCAATCCTGGCATTGTCGGTGTCATTGAATTCCCACCGCAATCCGTGATCACGCGAGCTAAAGTAGTTCCCCTTAGACCCGTTAATAAAAATGCGGCCTCCGGCATCCACTCCCAGGGCCGGCCGAAACGCAGCGCCGGAGGGAAGGTCACGCACATGCCAGCTTTCTCCGCCGTCTGTGGTTAACAATAAATAATCAGTGCTGAACAAGAGAAAGGTCCCGCCGCCGCCCGCCGCCCGCCGGAAGTGCTCGCGCGGCGGCTCGACGCTCAGACGCTGCCAGGTCTCTCCTTCGTCGGTAGAACGCGAGATCGAATTAGCTTGGCTGTTATAAGCAAAGAGCCGGCCCGCTCCATCTTCACCAAACCTATATGCTTCGAATTTGCTTGTCCATGATTGACCGTCATCGGTGGATCGCAGAATGCCGCCGCTATCTCGCATCAACAGAAAATGGCCGGACGTGGTCGCTACGACTACATTGATTTCGTAGGGGCTGAATGTGAAGTTATCCCGACTGGTCTTGTGCCATGTTTCGCCGCGATTGCGGGAAATCATTACTCCCTCGGTCGTCAACAGACATAAAACTTCCCTCGAATTAATGGCAAGCTTCAGCATGCGGTGACTTGTCGCGTCGCCCCACAAGTGTTCCCATCGCGTGCTGGCCGGCGGCAGACGATAGAGGTCGGATCGTGTGATGGCGTACATGACGTCACGGCTGTCAACGCAGAGATCGAGAACTTCGCCGCCGAATGGACCATTGCTGCGCTGCCAGTCTTCCAGCGCCTGGGCAGGAGCAATTCGAAGCAGTATAAAGCTGCAAAGGACAACAACTGTAGATCGCAAGATATAACCCTGGCTTCTTGGCTGGCAGTACAACGCAGTCGCCTCTTCGGCCAAAAACACATGAGCTCGATTAGCGACCGTTCAGCCACAACAATCAGGCCTGCGACTTGGTTACAATGTGCTGATCCCGGGGCGGCGGTTCCTGATGCGGGCAGCCTTCAGCGGCGTACGACAACAGCACTCGTCCGCAGCGCGTCGGCACTCCTTCCCCGTATAAAATATGCACCGGGGGCGATCGCCGGCAGTGCCTGTGTATGAATACTCCGGCCGGATGCTAAGTCGGCATCCAGCAAGGTCGCGACCGGTCGGCCAAGCGCATCGTAGAGGGTCACGCGCATGTGGCCGCTTTGCCTGAGCGTAAGCTGTAATTCAACGTGATCCACAAGCGGCTGCGGACCGACGCGCATTTCGAATGCCGCGCCCGTGTCGGCGCTGTTGTCGCCGGGCTCCACCGAACTCAAGGGCCCTGCCGGATCGTAGCGATACACGCCCGATTGCCCGGTAGCTGCGTACATGCGGCCTTCGCCGCCATAGATGATCGAGCTGACCCAGCCCGGCAATGTCAAAGCGCCCAATGCTAAAAATTTCTGATCGGCAAGTGTAAAGCTAAGGACCGTACCCGATCGTGTTGCCAGCACCGCATTCTCCTCCCGGCTATCCAGTGCAAAACTCGTGATGAAGTCGAAGTCGTCCTGGGCTGCGTAGTTTAACTGCCTCATACTCAGCCCCCAGTCGGAGCTGTGAAGAAGACCGCTTCCTCCTGTAGACATAATGATCTCGCCCTTCCGGCTGAAGAGAAACATATTCTCTTCGCCAAGCCATCGTTCCCATCTCTGGCCCTTGTTTGTAGTAAATCGCATCGGTAGTATTACGCGCGAGTTATGTGGGCAGGTACCGACGTAAATGTGTCCGCGGTCATTGAGACCGAGCTGGCAGGTGCTGTAGTAGGGCAAACCGGACAAGACAAGTTCCCAGCTACGACCTTCGTCACTGCTGTGCAGCAACTCTTGGCCCGCCGCCGCAAAAAGCAGCCCTTCGCTGTTGAGGGCAAATTTCGTTACGCGAACAGCCTCGAAATTCTCGCCGCTCGCCCGCCAGCTTTGGCCTTCATCGTGACTTGTGAATAAGGCCTCGTTGGTTCCCAGCAAGAGTGTTCCGGCAGCGCTGACAAAGATGGTGTTAATAAAATTCTTCCCATCGGCACGCCAGATATTCTGCCAGCTGCTGCCCCTGTCGAGGCTGACAAAAACACGCCGGCGCGTGACGGCATATAGCTGGCCTTGCGGACCATAAGCAAGCTCTGATACAATGCCGGCCGGGATACCGGTAGCATAATCCTGCCATTCATTTGTCCCATTGAGCAGACGGTATACGCCGTCGTCTTCTGTTCCGCAAAACAGATCGCCCTGCTGAAGAAGCAGACTTTCAACAGCCGGCTGCGGACCTTCAGTATTTTGCTTCTGCCAATGAGCGCCGAAGTCGTCGGAACGATAGTAAGCACCGGTTTCACCGATCAGGATCAGCTGGTCATCCGCGATGGCAATGAATTTTTGCACGCCCAGCGAATCCGGGAGATAGCGCATCCGCCAGCTGATGCCCCTGTCGCTGCTGTGCCACAATTTGCGGGCGCTGGCGCTGTTCAATAGCACGATGTGTCCACCCGCCCCTACTGAGTTTTGGATATGACTGCCTGAAGAAAGAGTCGTCGTCGCACGCTCCCAGGAATCGCCGCGGTCACTCGACCTCAACACACTTCCATCCCGCAAGACGGCAATCAAATGGCCGGGCCGGTCGGCTTCCAGTACAGTGACAGGCTCCTCCAATATCAGGCTCCAGTTCAAACCATCATCGCCAGACCTTAGGACGCCGAAGGATTCAAACAGCACATAAAAGTCGTTATCACCGAAGTTTATTAAACGGTGCTGCTGTGGTAACTGTCCTTGCAAAAGTCCGAAATCAAGCGGCAGCCAGCTTTGTCCGGCATCCGTCGACCGCTGCATGCCCGCTTCGCCCAGCGCCAGTATGACATTCCGTTGATTGAAGCAGATATCATCAAAATGAATGCCTTCGCCGGGCCACTCTTCCCAGGCCGTCTCGTCGGATTGCCGTCGATACATCTGACGCTCGGTGCTGACGTAGAGGGCGCCGCCTGCATCCTGGTCCACATCGATAATCTTCCCCACAAAAGGCGCATTGGTTTTGACCCATTGCCCTTCTGCTTGCAATGCCGGCAGCAAAGCCAGTGTAAGCACAACAGTTACAAGCGTAATTCTAGTAGCCATATCATCTCCGCACAGGATGTGCGCCGGACAAACACCAGATCTACGAGCGTGTTGAGGCGCTTTCTAAGCAATATACAACTGTGGAGCACGGATAGACGGCTCATAGACAAGCGGAGGCGGGAAATGGTCACAGAATACTCCGACTAGTTCAATGAAGCTCGCACATTGAACCGCTAGCAGCGGTACAACTGGATTGAGCTTTGGCGGGAACGAGGCTTACGATGGCGACCGCACTTTGCTTTAGGGTATTGCAAATCAAGCGGACGATGGTGCTATAAGAAGGAGAACAGCGCCAAAGAAAGGTTGAGGTGGCGGTCTTCGGCTCCGCTCAGACCGCTGGGTGCTAATTCCCGTTGAATGACATACACTTACCGACCTCGCTGGACTGTGCGCAGCCGGAGTTCAACTCAGCTGATTTCTTTTATTATGACAGCATTAAGACCAGTTGACTTTTAACAACAGGTGCACCGCTGTGGACTTGCTCCTCTTTCGCGATTGAAGTTAAGCGGGTATTGTGTAAGTTCATGCAATGAGTGATACCCTGCGGAATCAAGAACCGAAGAGGTCATACTACTGAGTGCATATCCATTACAGCCGCAGATAGCGGTAGGCGTCTACCTGCTGCATAAGGGGCGGGTCTTGCTAGTACAACGCGGCAAGGCGCCGGCTGCCGGCGAATGGGCGATTCCGGGCGGCAGTGTTCGGCTGGGTGAAAGCTTGCGTCAGGCCGCGGAGCGCGAGATGATTGAAGAAACCAACGTCCGAATCGAGGCGGGCGAGGTGCTTTGGGTTTTCGACTCGATCCACCACGGCGCCGAAGGACGCGTCCAGTTCCATTATGTAATCGTGGACATGGCGGCGGATTATATATCCGGTACTCCTCGCCCCGGCAGCGACGTTAAAGACTGCCGGTGGTTTCTGCCGGAGGAAATCGACTCATTCGACATTAACGCCAAGACCGAAGAGTTTTTACATTCAGTGGTACAATTTTATTGAGAGCTGTGTTTGCCGTATAGCAGACAAACAGCCGGCAATATAAACTTCACAGTAATCTCAAAGTAAATACAGTAACAATCAGAGTGCAATGACTTCAGATCAATACTCCACAACAGCAAATCTTAACAAGCGAATCGCTATCCACGAGCGCTATAGTGTAAACAAGGTGGATCTCTGGCAATGGGCATGGCAGCACTATCCCTTCCACGGCAGCCCCACCGTGCTTGAGTTCGGCTGCGGAACCGGCAAATTCTGGCGCAGTGAGAGCGCCGTGCTTTCGCCGGATTCGCGGATAGTACTCAGCGACAGCTCGGAAGCTATGCTCGAAGAGGCGCGCCGGAACCTGCGTGACTTAGCCTATGACTTTTCATTTCAGGTCGGCGATATCGATAATCCGTCTTTTGCCGATTCTTCCTTCGATGTCGTTCTGGCTCATTTTATGCTGTACTACGCTCGAAATCCCGCTTCAGCGCTTGAACGAATTCGTTCAATATTGCGGCCCGGAGGATGGTTCGGCCTGATTCTACCAAGCCGCGAAAACCTGACTCAACTGTACGACCTGGCGCAGAGCATCGATGCTTCCTTCCCGGTTAATGACCGCGATATGCTGGCTCTGCCCGCTGAAGATGCCGAGGGCCTGGTAAACACCTGCTTTGACAAAGTAGAGAGATACGTTTTCGCCGACAGCCTGCGGATTAGCGACGTCCTGCCCCTTATAGACTACCTGCAGTCCATCCCGGTTTTCCAGAGCCATACAGGCGGCCGGTCGTTCTATCAGCGTTATGCCCTCGCCGCCCAGGAAATCATCGACCGGGAAGGCTACCTGCGTGTTTCGAAGCAAACGCTGTTGTTCGTGTGCCGGACCGGCCAGTAGCAATTCGTAAGTCTGAGCGAAAGCGGAACTTTCACTTTCAGAAAGCGGACCGGCTGATCCTGTCGAAGTGAAGTCGCAGCGCTTCGCGATTTGCTCCGCCTGTATTGTCTAAACTTATGACAAGTTAAACAGTACTCTCAATAGAAATGGCGCCTGTCCATCATATCATTGCGTTGACAGAAAAAACGTTTCCGCTATAAAACATAGCGGAAACGTCACTAGAGTTGTCATCATAAAAGACAATTCTAGCTGTCAACACTCAATCTACTTAGTCCGCCGTACTCAACAACTGGCTGTTATCCAAAGTAGCCTCATCACCATGGCTATTTTCAAACTGGATCGGGCTGCCCAAAGTCATTTTCAGTTCACCCGTGAACGGCCATTCATCAATGGCTTCCTCAGACTTGTAGACGGCTGCTTCCGTGGCGCACTGGAAGCGATCCACATCACCGTTCGGCGTGTAGCGGAACCACAGACTTGTCTTGATGTCAGCAGGGAAAAAGGGAATGCCGCCCGCCTGACGAGAGCAAAGGTAGATCCTCGACCCTTCCACCGCATGCGGATCTAAGTCGATTTTGCCATGCGTTCCGACCGCAACCAAAAAATCTTTGGCATCGGCACAGAGAACAGCCGGATCCGGGGTTGGTTCAAACAGGCCCACAACATAAGCGCCATCGCAGGGAACGGTAACCAATACGCCGTTGATTGTAAACTGTGCATTCGAGCCGGTATTGACAAAACTAATATCAACTTGCGCATACAAAGCGGAACCAGATAAAACGAGTGCAAGAGCGACAAAGAGTGTTCTTGTGAACGTCATGATTAATTGTTCCTTCATTAGTTGAGTTGATCGAGAAAAATACTTAGATACATTGAAGCGTATCACTACGTACATGACCGTAACAGATCGTCGCTGTCATGTCCTCGGCAGGCCACAAATCATGCGCGCCGGACTTAATGACCGTCGAAGACGAGATGCAGGTACCCTGTCGCCTGACGCAAATCAGGGGCTACAATGAAATGTGCATAGAACGATGTACAGTCGCAGTGTCAGTAGGGACGACAGTGACGCTTAGACCTTACATAATCGTCTAAGAGTGACGCTCGCGAGAATAGCGTCGCCCCCTCCCGCCGTTTTTTGAGCAGGAATACTGACAGAAAGCACGTAAAAGATACTTAGCTTACCGAGTCATCATCAATAGGAGTGTAAATTATCACACTCACGGAGCAGTGCCGAATGAAAGATAGATTCGGCAAAGTGTACTGTCAACGTTTATGATAAAGAGTGTAAATGTCGGGCTGGTGGTCACTCTTCATCAAATTCAACCTAATCGGCAGTGCATTTGCACATGTGGTTTATTTGTTCTGGTACAGAGAAACGTTTGGCTCTTTGTAATAAATTGTGTTTTGCTTTCGAATCAAAGTCAATGCAAGAGATCAAACTCCTGTATCATACGAGGGCCAATATTGCCAAAACCATGACTAAAGTCAACATGTTTTTTCAGCAAAATTGCTACTGACGATATACAAAGAAATGCCTCGTATTCAATACTACGTATTTTGTGCAAAAGGGCTGATTTTCGGATGCTCGACCGACGCCGTCGAAGCTACGGACTTAAATTTCGCAAACGAAACTATGTAGTCCAAGAAGAAATACAGCTCCCAGCCATCACCTGTTCCCGGCTTCTTCCGTCTAAAGGGCCTGGCACGAAGTATGGCGGGAATGCCAGCACCCGAAAAAAAGAACTGTCAGGACGGAACCAGAATTCTTAGTATTCACCTCCAATCTTGCGATTGCCGAGTGAAGGATCGTCCTCGAACAGAGGCAGATATCTCGGTGCGCCGGTCATCCCGCTGGTGTCGGTCAGCGCCCGCATAAATGCGATAATATCTTCTTGCTCCTGCCGGTTGAGATGCAATGCGTCAAATGGCAGGGTTTGATTGGGTACTTCAAGGCCGAGTCCGCCTCCACCGCCGCGATTATAAAACTCCACGACTTCCTCCAGCGTATTGTACACGCCATTGTGCATGTATGGCGCTGTCAATGCGACATTGCGAACAGTTGTCGTCTTGAAAGATCGCCGATAGAATTCGGCCGACTCACGAATGATTCCGTGAATGCGCCCCATATCCGAATCCAGCAAGGGCTGCAGTGTATCCGTGTTGGCGGGCACGCCCAGTACTTCGGATTCATTTTCGCTGTAAAGCGGCGGCACCAGACCGCTGAAGGTAGGGGCAAAATGGCAGGTGCCGCAGACCGCCTTGCCCATAAACAAGTTAAAGCCCCGATGGGCGGCAGGCGGCAGGCTCGCGCTTTCGCCGCGTACATATCGATCGAAAGCGGAGTTAAAGCCGACAAGGGAGCGCAGATAGGCCGCCAGAGCGGTGCTCAACGTATGACGGTTGATCGGTTTGCCTCCGAAGCCCGGAAATGCCTCTGTGAACAATCGACGATATTCGCCGCTGCTGTTTAATTTGCGGAAGACCTCTTTGAACGAAGTGTGGAATTCCTCCTCGCTGGTAATAACATGTTCAATCTGATCTTCCAGTACCTTGACCCTCAAATCGTAGAAAAACCGATCCGCGAATATAGCATTAATCAGTGTGGGCGAATTCCGTTTTACGCTGCCCTGAAAGTTAAAAGCCGTACTCTTCGCCCGGCCGTCAGTAAATGCCAGCTCTGGCTTGTGGCAGGAGGCGCAGGCACGGTCGTTGCTACCTGAAAGGACAGGATCGAAGAAGAGAAGGCGTCCGAGCTTCAACATCGTATCGTTATATTCTGCTTGCTCGAGTTTAGCGTAATAGTGTGCATTCAGGAAGTCCGGCTTGAATACATTGTCGCTAAAATAGTTAACGGCCTGTGGAATCACTGTCGCGTCATAGATCGTTTCGATATTGAGCGCCAATTGCGCATCGAGCGTCAGTTTGTACAGTGGGTTGATGAATTGCCGCAAAAACTCCAGACGGTCGAAACGGTCGAAGTCCTGGTTTTTGCGAAGATAGCTGAGACAGGAAGCCGAGAGACCTCGAAGTTCCGCCGCCAGCTTTGCGTCTGCCGCCTGTAGCTGGGAGTCATAGCACCGAAGTGCTTCATCAAGGGCCGTCATCGCGGTAAAGGCTTCAGGCATGGCATTTCCGGAGGCGGGCGTATCAAAACCCGTTACCCCCAGCGTAAAGACGCGGATCACCTGCTGCCGAATCGCTTCAAAAATCTGCCGGTCGTTCAAGACAGCAGATGCTTGAAATCTTGCGAAGCGGCGCACATGACTCTGCAGCGAGCGAATCAAAAGCAGTAACTCGTCCCGTTGCGATACCGCCTCGCCGCCGAAGACAATTTCATCAATCACCTGAAGCCCCTCCGGCTCCAATACGCTCAGCTGGCCGGTGTTGCGCTCCAGGGCCGGCAGTGGCGGACCATTAACGAAGTCACGGATGAACTCGGCATCGAGGTAAGCCGCCAGGTATTCGACCTGCTTGTAGCGCCGCCGGCATTCCCGAAAAGCCTGCTCCAGCGCCTGTTGGAATTGCCGCCCCGTATCTGCGCTCAGGACGGCCTGCTCCAATTGATCGATGCCGGCAGTGAATTCCGCCAATTGATCTTGATACCGCGCCTGAATCAGTGCCCGCGCTTCATCTTGCCCCGGAGACTTCTTTAGCAAAAAGGCCGACAATACGGCGGCGGCGAGAAGGGCGAGTGACAGTTTAAGAGTCTTCATTCCTTGTCCCTGTTCCGATTAATAAAAAACCGGCGGCTCCGAAGATGCCCGCCGGCTTCCGTTACTTGAATCGCATTACTGGCGCTACGGCATTGATATTGGTAGGCCGATTCACCGAAGAGCAGGTAGTGCGCTTCGGAATTACTCGACAATCAGTTTCTTCGTGTCGCCGTTGTCATTCTGAATGAAGTAGATTCCCGCCGACAGATCGCCGAGATCCATGCCGGTCGCATTGCGCACGACCCTGAGACGTTTGCCGCTGGCATCGTAAAGGGCTGCATCCACCGGTTGGTTGAACCGAACTAAACGCGATACCGGATTCGGATATACCTCAAAGGAGACGCCGTGGACTTCGTCATTCGGATCATCTCTTTCCTTGATTGACGTGATAACTTTGTCAAAGCCCGTAATGGCAACCGTGCAGGAGTTGTTGTAAGGAAATTTATTGGTCGGCCAGGGATGCTGCGAGTTAAACAGCAGGGTTTTTCCGTCAGGCGTCGGGCAGACACCGGTGGCTTCGGCGCCCATTGCGGCGATTCCGATACGGATCAGATTGTCGCGGCTGGGCTGTTCGGACATATCCAGCAGGAAAATTTCGCAGGTGCGTACACCAACGCCGAGTTCCACGCGACCGTAGGACGTACCGTTCAGGTCTTCGCCGATGATCATGAAGGTATTGCCGTTAACATACATAAAATTGACGGCATCGGGATTCGAGAGATGCGTGCGCGGATAAGCTTCATGCTTGGGTTCTTCGGCATCCAAGCCGGCAAAGAAAGGACCGCCCTCCAGGAAGCTGCGCATCGAGTTGTCGGCGGGATCGAAGACTAAGATGCGACCGTAATAATCCCAATAGTCACCACCTGCGACCTCGGCACCCTGTTCTGCAGCCCGATCAAGGTGATGCTGCGCAAAGGCGGCACCGGCTTCAGCTTCGTCGGCCCAGCGTCCGCCGGGGTTGTCACGGCCAGTTTCAGTAATATAGATCTTACCGTCGGTCTCATTGTATGCGACCCATTCCAATCGGTTAAACATGGCGCAGCCGTTGGCAACGCCCTGGTCGGGGATATTCAGCATGACGTCAAGCAAGCTGTTGTTGATCTCGACCCAAGAGCCCGTAAACGCGCCCGCAGTTTGCTTGTAAAGATAGAGTTTACCGCGTGTAAAGTCACCTGCTTCTTCCGCTACAAACTTCACCCAGTACGACGGTGTCGCATCGACGCCCAGGTACACGGTTTTGTTGTCCGGCAGAACTACGCCGCCTTCAAATCCCTGACGCCCCCAATTGTACTGTTTACGGATCGCTTTGGCCTGGCGCGGATCGATTTCCACCATCCAGTTAAAATTTTCGTAGCGGCGAATTGTTTTGCCGTTGAAGTCGCCCGGGATATCGGTGTTAATCGTCCAGTCGCTGGTGTCGCGCACGCCATCGCCATCGTCGTAAATGGATGCGTTGCTGGTACGAAACCATTCTTCCGCGGTCCAGATCCGACCATCGGCGTTCGATGTAATGCCGCCGCAATTCATGCCGGTTTCCCCAACTGTGTTGGCGAAGTCCACGTTGAAGTACAATCCCTGGCGTCCATCTTCCAGCGTTTGGGGAATTACGCGCAGACTGTCCGTCGCCGGGTCGCGGCGCACTTTGTACACCGTCATTCCGCCGCCGTCGCCGATCTTGTCGTTGGCGGCGATCATTTCATGATTACAGGATACCCAGAATTCGCCCGGATTGTCCGTGTCCGGCGTTACGCCGAGAAAGTCATGCCACTGTTTGGCCAGGGTCGTGCCATTTGGCCGGCCCTGATCGTCCAGCGTCTGGACTTCGTGAAAACCACCGACAAACAGAACCTGGGTCTGAAGCGGGTTTTCCGGCAACACGACTTCCTGCGCCAGAAAGTCTACCTCGATGTTCGGATCAAATTTAGCCTGGGCAAGTGCTGAGGCCGACAGGCAGAACATCGCAATAACTGCACAGTAAATAGTTTTCATAAGTAATACAGCTACTAATAATTGTGAAGACAATTAATTTTGATGATCTATTCAAAATGTCTTGTATGCACACGCTTTAGACATGTCATGCAGCAACAACAACAGCATTGGAGCGAAAGCGGCGCCTGACAGTATCAAGTTTCAATCGGACCGTTCGCGGAATAGGACGGTATCATGGAATGCCACAACCTGTAAATCCGATTTATGACATGAGCCCTTGATTCCGAAGCAGCTAGTCGCCGGATCAGTTTCAAGCAAGAGTCTTTGCGGCATCATTCGATCAGTTTCTTCCACTGTTTCGAAGAACACACGCCATCGATAATACACGAAGGCCTTGATTGTTACAATGCCGTCACAGTTAACATCTTGCATTCGAATCAAAAGTGCCTGGCATGCTCCTGCTCTCAATATCATCATGATTCACTGATTCGTTTGGCTTGCGAATATAGCAGGCATGTATTACGATTCCGTTAAAGGGCAGTTATGCTGAAATAAAAACTTTGCTGGCAAAGCAGCTTAACAATTTTGTTTAACTCATATTGCGCGAAAATTATCGGAGAGTTTCCCCTGCGTTGTGGCTCAGTGAAGCACGAAGTGCCCCCCGGTGCTTTCTTCAATTCAAAATCGTTGAAATACGCCCTTAAAGTGAAATGCGAAAAGAATTGTTATGGAAAAATTGGTCTGAGGTTTTCCAATGGTAAATACATCACGCAAAAACTATAAGTCCGACAACTGTTACAGCGTGACCGATCGCGGTGATCAATGTGGAAAACTTTATCAACTTACAAAGCCTGAGCTTTGCCCGCACTCAATGAATGGCAAGCGGAGGTCCGAGCCTTTCCCGAGTTTCAATCGATGTGGCCGGTGGTGCATGTCAATGGAGAGAAGCTTTGAAGTGCTTTTGCTATTCCCTATCATTTTTATCAGCTTTTCTCACAATGAGATTTTGTTTTACGCAAAATTTGCCAGGTATTAGGCGGACCGATCGACTGAAGACATCTTTCAGGTAAGAGTATCAGGCCAAAGAAGGCGGGATTAAGCAAATCCAAGCGGCTAAGGAAAGAGCTTCGACTTCCCGATGTCTATGCAATTGCGACGGGCACAACGCTGTTGCCGGCGATGCAACTGCCGCTCGACTTCAAGTAAAATCGGCTGCAATTAATGGAAGGGGCGGAGATCGGCGGTATTCGAATCTTCTTTGTCCATCCCCACTTCGAATATCCCGATATCGAAGTGTCGATTGTTCGGGCGATATTTTTTGTCAGCCCAAAAGACAATCCAGGCCAGCATTTGCGCATCCTGGCCCGGCCCGCGGGGCGGGTGGATGACGAGAGCATCGCCATGGCCATTTCCTCGTTCCCGACTGTGAGAGGCCTTCTGAAATCATGGCCGATTAAGGATTATCGCTACGCCTGAGTAGATGCGCCGAATCGCGCAGGTGTATATTGATTGAGTGGTCGCAATGACGGCTGCACCCGGCCGTCATCCTAAGTCGCTAATCAGGATGGCCCTCTGATCTCCACGGCCGATTGTTATTAGGGCGCTCGTGGCAAAGCCGATCAGATGAACCGGTATCAATGCTCGATCAGCTTATCTTCACAAAGTCGAAAATTGCCGGCAGACGTAATAAAACCGGATGAAAGAATGAACATCGCTTCAGGTCTCGCAATCGATACTATCAAAGGACTTCGCTTATTAGGCGGATTGTTTGTCGTCGCATGCGCCTGTATTGCCGGACTACCCTCCGGAGACGCATCGACACTCGGGCCGTTGGCGGCCATGTCGACTTCGCTTCAGCATTCGACAGAGCGGCCGTCGGAGAGCGATACGATCGCCAGCTACCCTCCCGTCTATCGATTTGCAGTAGCGCACAAGCTGGCGCAACAAGGTGAGCTTGAACGCGCTTTATGGTATTACATTCATTTGTTCCAGGGCAATCCGCATCGTGTCCTGCGAGAAGCATCGGCCATGGGCCTGGGCGCTGACGAGTTGGCTGCTGCCATCCGCTCAGCCTTTACGGCCTATGCTCCGCCGGACCCGCGCTTAACTTTGCAAGGGGACGGCGAGCCGGAGATCGATTCCGCCGCCTGGCAAAGGACTGCAGCCCTGGCAGGACGCTTTGCCGCCGCTGTCCTGCGCCAGGAGCCAACCGAACTCCCGGATCCCGCTGCGACGGGCTTTGCCGGCATTCGCAGCGAGCGCGGCGTGATGTTTATCATCAACTTGCCGGAGAGCTATTGCACGATCGAACTGGCGGGCGATTCCATTGCTCCGCTCGATGGCGACAATATCATGCTGCGTGTCGACGGCAGCTTCGTGCAGCTTCTTTCGGTGGCGGTCGACGATATTGTTGCAGAGCCGGATGCTAAGCTCAGGGATGAGCGCATTCTGCGCGCTCACTTCGATTTTGAAATGCAATATCTTAAGGAAACGCTGCAGCGCGACATTGCGGTCGATGCGAGCCTTTATACGACCGGCAACGGCAAGGAATGCCTCTATTGGGAATTCGCCATGCCGGATGATCTTGTCGATCGCAGCGATCCGAATGCTGTTGTAAGGCAGATTTATCTCACCAGTTTGTTCAACCGGCATCTGCTGGTCGCAAATTCGATCGTCACAGCCGGCGACTCGGTCCGGCAAGTGCGTGAACTCCTACGAAACAGCTTCAACAGTCTGGAAGTTTATCTTCAGCCGCTTGATATCGCGTCCCTGCAGCAAGGGCTGCGCGACGGAGGTTGAAAGTGCAGCCGGTCAGTCGGGATTGGTGAAACATTCGCACACACTTCGGCTTGAGTTCACAATGAGTTTCATATTGCGCCAGATAGCAAACCGGTACTGCGAGTCAGCGAGCTCTCGTCCATCCCATAAGGAAATCACTCGCTTCGATATCGAAAAATATTGACTCCTGCGGCGGCGGCGCGCAGGCTACTTTCACAAAACACCACCTGCGCTCTTCCGCATCGACATGCTCGGCAAGTACAACCGCTCTGGCGCCGGCCGAAAATCTGGCCACCAGATTGGTTGATTCGGTCGCATCCGGCGCAATGATTTGTTGCCCGAGCAATCGCGGGCTGGCGCGTAGATTGAAGGAGTTACTGACAATTGTAAAGGGCTGCTTAACTCCTGAGTTAACCGGGAATTCCGTATCGACGTAAAACAAAAGGCGTTCGGCGGGAAGAAATTCAAGCTCGTCGGCTTCCAGCACCGGTACATAGCGTGTTACCTGTTCGACAATACCGTCGCAGCAAGGATATTGATTAAGGCTGAAATGCAAGGGACCCCGCGGACTTATTGCCGCAAGACTCATCAGTCTTCCCATAAATTGCCCCTTTAGATTGTACTGTCCGCCACTATTGCGATACAAAAGCACGACATCGCTCTCTCCTCCCGATGGTCCCGAATAGATCACATCAATCAATCCATCGGCATCGAAATCGATCGGGTGCAGAAGCCTGCCAAGCTGTGTGCTATCAGTCGAGCTCCAAAGGTAGGCGTCACGCCAATTTTCGTCTGCTACTTCACCGACGAGAAAGTTGACAACAAGCGGCATCACCTGATCCGCCAGCGCGCTGCGGGCCGAATCTGTTAGGGTCGCCTCCCAGTCCTGCCATTCAAAGTCAGTGTCGGTTAAGAAACCTACAAAACTGCCTTGTCCCGGATCCGGCATTGCCCGCTTGTGCTCACAGGCAGACTGGCTGAGCAACACAATGACCGGAACCGCCAGGATGTTGAAAAAAATGCGACGCACAATGAACTCCCGAGAGCGTAAACGAAGCTGTACAATCGAATTTACGACATTAATGTCAAAGACATAAAGAGAGAATACTCAGATCGCAACAACTCGATCGACTGATTGAAGAGTTAAATCTATTGAGATACCATTATTCCGGCGATTCAAAATCTACCGACAAAAGAGTTAACTATACACTCAAATACCACGCCAAGGCTACGGCAAATGTAGCCCAGGCGGTTGCCGTAATCCAAAGAGGCATCCAGCGGGCGGCGTGTTTGATTGCAGCAACAGCAGAAGTTAAATCCAGCTGCCTGATGCGGCGCCATAGCTGACCGACCCGATACGCAACCCATAGCCAGCAAGTCACGAAGAGCAGCATTCCAGCAGTCCAGGCTTCCACGGTATAAAGCGGCTGCCAGGCAAAATACAAGACGATAAGCAAGACAGCACCACCGAACAGTATTAAAGCGGCGGCCAGCGCGATGCAGGATTGCGGACCCCAGGCGACGGCCGGCGTGCGAATCCCGGCCTCGCGATCTTCGTGGTAGTCTTCGGCTGTGTTCACGAGGATGATGCCCTCCTGCAGAGCGCCATAGGCAGCGGCAACGATAACAAGTAAGGGCAATACTTCCAGCGATGCGGCAAAGATCAAGGTCAGCAGCAGCATCGGACCGACAATAATCAGTATCCATAATGCAATGATCTGCCACAGGCCCCGGCTTTTAAGCTGCATTGGTTTTATCGAGTATGCAATCCCGAGCAACAATCCGGCGATCACCAGAACTATCAACCACGGACGTCCGATCTGAATGGACAGGACAAGACTCAGGCTGATAGCGGCGATCATCGTCAGGACGATCTGCCATTTAACACTTGTGATTCCCAGGCCGTAAACCGCTTCCGATAGCCGCGTTTTGTAAACAGCGTCGAGATTGCGGTCGGCAAGGCAGTTCAGCATGTCGCCGGTATGAAAGAGCAGGAAAAACAACAGGAGGCTCATCCAGAACAGGGTCGATGCCGGATCGATGACCTTGCCAGGCAGAAGCAGCAACGGAATGAAAAAAATCGGGATTTCGGCAAGCCAGAATTCGGGCCGCCGGATTCGCATTGAATCGCGCAGGCCATGCCACCAGCGCCGCCTTTCATCAAGAATGTTGACACGCTGAAGATGTCGCGGTGTCGTGGCGGCAAATCGCTCCCGCCCGTGCAGCAATATCCTGTTGTCCGCCAGCAGAATGTCACCGTCCCGCCAGCGGTGCTCTAAGCGGATGGCCGGGTCCGCCAGTGCCGCGCTCAGATCCCGCATTAGCGCACGACCGTCCTCCTCCGAAACGGTCAGCGGCGTGACGTGTACCGGATTGAGATCGTCGACCGGCTCGGCATAGCGCAAGACATCCTCGCCACTCTTTGCATCGTGCTGAATCAATTCAGCACTGAAGCTGCCGCCGTAATGCGCAAGCCTCGCGCTGTGATAATGAAAGCGCTGTCCTGCCCAGGCCGCGCGCCGTTCAGGCTCCACACGCCGCAGCAGCCGGCTGGTATCGACGAAACAGGTCGCTCCGCCGCTGCCCGTCTCCGGAGCTTCCAGGCACTGAAAAAAGAGCCAGCGTGGGACCACTCCGGCAAAGGCGCCGTCCCAGTGCAGCGGTACTTCGTGATCCGTAAAGAGATAATTTTTTGCCGAGGGATCGACTTTCAGTTCGTTAATCGCGCCGAAGGACCAGGGCTGAATCGAACCGAACTGCCGCGCCGCCGCCACCAGTTCGAATTTGTTTAAGGACTTAATGCCTCGAATGACAAGTACGCGATGTTCTTCAAGGAGATTGCTTAACTGCGCGGAATCCAGCGTCCGCCATTCGCTCCCTTCCGGGCAGCGAAGCTCCATGCCGAAGGGCTCGAGTTTGAGATACTCAATCGTCATCGGACAGCTCCAGGTAAGCGGGATTGCCGGGCTCGTCAACCAGGACCGCCCCCATGGCGCTTGCATCCGCCCTTTTCATAAGCCGGAATCCTTCGTCACAAAGCACTGCCGCGGCATGCCAGGGCGTCAGCCAGACGTCCTCCGACGGCGTTAAGTGAATTCCGATTTTGTGCGAAACGTCTGGTTGCGGGTGTATCGAGAGGCGCAGCGCATCCGGAAAACAGGCCGCGACCAGGCGTCCCCATGCTTCGCTGCGGCGCAGGACTTCGTAGGCTGTCTGACGCGTTACTTTGCGGACTTGCGAACGGCTCAGCTCGGGACACCGTGCCTGTTCATCTTCAAAGAGAAAACGATGAACGCCGTCGAGCAACGCCGTATAGTTTGCCGAGTGACGGGCGCGGGCGCGCAGGGACGCCGTGCTTTCGGCGTACTGTTTGAAGAGTCGCGCGCGGGCTTGGGCCGGCGGAAGATCGCCGAAGGCATCGCGCATGTGAAACAGAATAATATTATCCGCTCCAAGCTCATCTAGCATTGATCTTAGACCCTGCAAATACAGCTCCACGGCCTCATCGCTCAGACCGACGGCGTCGGCAAAAACATGACCATCGGAGCAAATAACAAGCTGCACGCCCGGTTGATGATAAGCGGCAATTTCATCACATAGATTCTTGAGCGAAGCCAGGGCCAGCCATTCCGCCATGTCGGGCCCGGGGCCAAGCACCTTGCCGGGGTTGGGCGCTTTAGCCGGGAACGCCGGCAGAACAAGTTGAAGCATGCGTTCCTGACTGATACATCGCTGGATTCGGGGCAGGTGCAGCCCCATCGCCGCCGCTGTAGTTCCGGCCGCATGCCCCGGCAGCAGACGCCGTCGGCGGAAAATACTCTGCAGGATCATCACGGCCCTTTCATCCGGCGCGGCCGAATCGGCGCTGAGAAAGAGCTGGCTAAAGAGCTCGTCGAACTGACGCTGGAAAGCCTGCATCGGCGGCAAGGACTGTAACAGGCGCATACTGCCGATCAGCGTGCTCGCGAGTTTAATCGCTGCCGCCGTGGCGCGTTCTTTCTCCGAGCGATCCTGTGTCCAGACGAGAATGATCGCCAGATGCAGACCGTAGAGCATTCGGCCCCAGCGCTCGATCTCATCGCCGGAAGGGGCATTGTCGGCGCCCTGCACGAGAGTCCTAAAGATCGCCGCGACCCGGGAACGAATACGCGCGGTTTCATCGGCGAGGATACCCAGCCGGTTGGCGGGATTCAAGGCTTTGCTGAAGAGCGCCAGCAAGGTACTGCGCTGCGCCTGCAGTAAGTTGATTTTGGCATGCATCGTCGCGGCGAATCGCTCGCTGACGCTTCCCGACGGCATATCGGGCACAAAAGCCTCCAGCTCGCCGGCCAGCCGCTCGTACAGCGCAAGGGCCAGCGATTCTTTGGTTGGAAAGTGACGGTATGCGGCTCCGAGAGCAATCCCGGCCTCCCGCGCTATATCCCGCATTGTCGTCGCTTCGAAGCCGCGTTCGGCGAAGAGCGCCAACGCGACCTCGAATATGCGCAGTGCGCTGCGCGACCCGCGAATGGTCTGTTTGTTGTAAATCACAGGATCACCTGAATGTGAACACGTTCGCATACTGACAATGCGAACATGTTCACATTATTGACAAATGTCAAGAACTTTCGGCAACATTGCCGTTTTCAGGCATTTTTGGGGACTGTTCCCAGTCGATAGAAAATCAGGGCAGCAGCGCCGGGAAGGATAATCGGGCCGATACGGATACTTGAGAATGCAACAGGCAGCGGCTGCCAGATACGGCAGCAGTTGCGGAGGCGTAATTCATAAATGAAGATCGGACTTCAGCGCTGAAGCTTAGGATTCGTATCTGCCGGTGGCCGTCGCCCTGGTATCGAGACGTGAAAAAGCATACAACAGCTCCCGGGCGATTTGCCGGCAGCGCTCGTCGTATACTTCGCCCTCCTCGGGACTGTCGTCTGCGATTTTGGGATCAACATAACTGAGGCTGATTCGTTGGGATGCGCCGGGTACGGCCGGGCAGGCGGCGTCGGCGTCGGAACAGGTCATTACGGCGCAAAATTCACGCTGCGGATTGGCTTTATCATCGTAGAGTTTGGAATAAGCCGGCAGGGCTTCGACGCCGTCCGCGAAATGCAATTGATACCTGGGGTTGGGGCCCCCTTCGCCCGCAGCAACCGAGATGCCGCAGCGACGCAAGGCATCGACCACCCGTGAGTTGCAGGCCGTCACCTCCGTCCCGCCCGAGTAAGAGCCGACATTCGTCAATCCGCAGCGGTAGGCGGCGACGGCGGCCCACAGCTGCGCCATGATGCTGCGACGCGAATTGTGAGTACAGATAAAGGTCAGCCTGACGGGCCGATCGCTATCGATGCAATCCTGAATGTAGTCGCTGAGTTGCTGAAGAACGTCCTTGCGCTCCGCTGAGATCAGGGAGTACTCCAAAGCACGCGTCTCGACGTAGTGTCGCAATTGCGGTCCAAAATCTTGCATGTCTGATCTTTGAAGGAAGTTAGTTGGCTGCGATGTCGCTTGATTGATGGTCAAAATACGAATATTAATTGTCTCAATGGGCATCAGCCTCTGACTTTCGCTCGTCGCATTGTCGAGATGAATAATTCACAGCACGCATTGTTTCTTCGGCATTCGATCCTCAGGTCTTGTCAATCTGGTTTTCCAGTGAATTGTGTCTCCGCGAACTGTTGGCGTAGTTGTGACGGAGTATTTATTTTGAATCTTGCGAGCAAGCTACTACAATCTATCGGCGTCCATGCTTAAATGAAAAACCCAATAATTGCACGAAAGCTGAGGTTATTAGCTGAGTTAAGCTTAATCGCCGTCGGCTCCGGGATCCTCTATCAGCTAGTCCGGGATGGGACCGTTGACTATCGGGCTTTCCTGATGGGAGCCTTAATCGGCATGGCCTTTGGCGTCATCGAGCATTTTGTCGCAAGGGGTTTCAGGAAACAAGTACAAGGGCTTCCCTTACTCGTGACCATAGTAGTGAAGGCGGTTGTTTATTTGTTCATTATCACGGTGGTATCAGGTCTATTGGGACTGACAATAGGATATTTTCAAGGCAAACACATAGAAGAGTTTTACAGTAGTATGTTAAGCAAGAATCAACTGATTTTAACAGTTTATTCCTTGATACTCTACCTGGCGCTCTCTTTCTATATTCAGATCAACCTGCTTTTGGGCGATGGTGTCTTATTGAAATTCTTGTTTGGCAAGTATAGAAAGCCCACGAACGAAAGCAGAATATTTATGTTTCTTGACTTAAAATCTTCGACGACAATTGCGGAGAAACTCGGACACAATCGCTACTATTCGTTTCTCAACGACTTTTTTCATGAAATTACCGAGCCGGCACTGAGCACACATGCTGAAATTTACCAGTACGTCGGCGATGAGGTTGTGTTTACATGGAAAACCAATGAAGGACTTGCCGACGACAACGGTGTTAAGATATTTTTCAAGATTCAGGACCGGGTGCGTAAGCACAGAACACACTATCGGGATAAATATGGGTTTGCACCGGAATTCAAAGCGGGGCTTCACTTTGGCGATGTGATCAGCGCTCAAATCGGAGACATCAAGAGAGAAATTGTTTACAATGGGGATGTATTAAATACGAGCGCGAGAATTCAAGAGCAATGCAATGTAGTACAACGCGAGCTGCTCATTTCCGGCAACCTGCTACATCGGCTGGACCTTGGAGGTGAATATCAGGCAGTAAAGGTAGATACGGTGACACTGCGAGGCAAGAACAATCCCCTTGAATTGTTTAGTCTAATGCGGAATTAAGCAACAAAACTTTGAGGGCATGTACAAATCACTATTTACCACCGGAAGCGCATCAATGAATGTCAGTGCCTGACCTCTTTCGATTCAGAAAACACTGAATCAGTATCACGACCGGTTGTTTCTTCTGTCGAGACTCCTAATTCGTATATCACAAAGCACGGAGACGATCCGTCAAAATCATCCACAACAGCGTCCCTTGTAAAGCTTCGACCTGTTCTTTAGGCACAAAAGCAACAGTTTCCCAATAAGTTCGCTATCTTTGTAGTTTTTAATCCATACGCTATGACCTTTAAAGTATTAGGAATCATCGAACCCATCCTGAAAGCCCTCCAGGCTGAAGGCTATACAACACCCACCCCGATCCAGGAACAATCCATCCCGATTCTGCTCAACGGCAAAGATCTGCTTGGCTGCGCCCAGACCGGCACGGGCAAAACGGCCGCCTTTGCCATCCCGATTCTACAACATCTTTACCTGGATAAACAATCGAACAATGGCCGGCGCAAGATCAGGGCGCTCGTGATCACCCCGACGCGCGAACTGGCGATCCAGATTGCGGACAGCTTTACAGCCTACGGAAAATTCACCGGTCTCAGGAATACCGTCATTTTTGGCGGCGTTCGGCAGGGACCGCAGACCAATGCCCTCCGCAGAGGCGTCGACATTCTCATCGCCACACCCGGGCGTCTGTTGGACCTGATGGACCAGGGTTATGTCAGCTTGAAGAATATTGAATACTCGGTGCTTGATGAAGCCGACCGAATGCTCGATATGGGCTTTATCCACGATATACGCAAGATTATCGCCAAACTCCCGGCGCAGCGGCAATCACTTTTTTTTTCGGCGACAATGCCGCCGGCCATCGTGGACCTGTCGCGCAAAATACTCGGCAACCCGGAGAAAGTAACGGTAAAGCCGCAGCAAACCACAGCTGAAAAAGTGGAGCAGGCGGTCTATTTCGTGAATCGGAAAAGCAAAATCAAGCTCCTGATTCACCTGCTGCAGAGCGAGCCGGTCGAATCGGTCCTTGTATTTTCCCGGACGAAACATGGCGCCAATAAAATTGTCAGGCTGCTCGGCAAGGCCGGCGTCATTGCGGACGCAATTCACGGCAATAAATCACAGAGCGCGCGACAGCGGGCGCTGGATGGCTTCAAACGCGGCCGCACCCATGTATTGGTTGCAACCGACATCGCCGCACGCGGCATCGACCTTGAGGAATTGTCACACGTTATTAACTACGATTTGCCGGACACTCCCGAGACATATGTCCACCGGATAGGACGCACCGGTCGGGCCAATGCCAGCGGCATCGCGCTCTCTTTCTGTGATGCCGATGAAAAACCGGACCTGCGAAACATCCAGAGAGTAATTAATAAGAAAATTCCGGTCGTCGCCGACCACCCATTTCAGAGCAGCGACAAGGAAGAACGGCATGAAAGTCCGGTCAAACGGCAGCGGGCGCGGCAGCAGCTACGGTCACCAAACCCAAAGGCCGGCAACGGCAGCAACCGACGTCAGAATCGCCGTCGATCCGGTTCGCACAATCGGCGCTAGAAAAAATGTCGACATTTTGATCGCCTTCATCACTTCCCACAGATCGCCCCGATTAGTGCCAGATATGAGATTGATGCACTTGAGAAGCTCAAGTACTGCCCCCTAATGAGCATCCAGTCGGCAGAGGCAGCTGATTCATTCTCAGCCTTATCCGAAGCGAATATTAAGCTGTCAATCCGTGAGCACGACCATCCCTTCGTGCAAAAAAATACGTAGTGCCGCCGTAGTGTATGTGCCGGGAAAGAATCGTAGATTAGGCGTACCAGAGAATCCAGAGTGCGTTGACGACCAGATCAATCGCGCCGATGCCGGTCGGTCAGCTCGCTTGACGATGACTCAGACTGAAGTAGACAGATCGAAAAACACGGGGAAGGCAAACTTCGTCCGGACGGGGCACGCTCCAACTGCTGCTGCGCATCATTCTCGCATAAAGTATTCTGTGTGGAGAAACCGATCATGGATAGAGACACAGACTCCGGTGTCAACTCAATTGTCTTGACGGATTTGGCTGCAAATGTCGATGCAAAGCATCGAAGTCCGGATAATCTGTTTGCTGAGATACTGCTGTCGACTCTGCTCTATGATGAAGTGTTAATTCAGGATGAAGTGTTCGTATTAAGCGATCAAATATTGAGATGGTTTTCGCAAAAGGAATATAAGGACATTTTTGCCGCCTGTCTGGAAACGGGTGCTATTAAGATCTTAACACATCCCCGCGAACTCTATACAAATGATGATCTGGCGGAGTTATCGGAAAGCAATCCCTTTCTGGCGCGGGCCCGCCATATAAACACTGTCGGCACTAAGGGTTCCGCAAGCTTTTCGCCAAGTATCAGGCAACGCAATCTTTACACTTTCCTTGATTATTCGCTTTCTGAACATATCACGGCGCGCAGGCCCGTCCGACAAATTGCCGGCTTCAATGTAATGGATGTATTTGCCAGGGTTTTGCTTACGATCTTGACGAATCCTGAGTATGACAAATGGCTGGCTCACGCATTTCCCGGCGTCCGGCATCAGATGGCAATTGATTTTGCCGAAATTATTGCAGCGCCGGAGACGGGAATCGCTTTGCTCAAGAAGAGCGGGAAAGATCCGAAAGTGAGGATGGATCGCGCGCGCGTGGAGTTCAATCGCTCATTCGCCTATCAGATTGCGTCTTTGTACCCGGCAGGGAGCAGAGAATCGATGTACGCGCTAATTCAGACTTGTTTTGCGGCCCCCTTCTGCTGGCGCGAAAATGCATCTGGACGCTATGATTCCGGCTTGCGTGAGCTACTGCTCGATCAGGACGACGCTAGTGATATCCGGACGATGACGCACCCGACAGTCAGAGTCGAATACTTAAAAGATATTCCGCTGGTATTGCCGGGTAGAACAATTGATCTTGCCAAAGCAATTGTAGCGGTTCGTAATTCCGCCGTTGGCGAATCTCTTCGCGAAGCAATGAAACACACCGGCTCAGAGCCGGATTTCCAACGTCAATATAGTGCCTGGTCTGCGGTGGCAGCAGAGATTGCCGGATACGTACATAACAGGCGCGAAGGAAACATCAGACTAACGGCGCTTAACTTCGGTCGCGAGCTACTGACAGGAGCGGCCGTCAGCGGAATGAGCGGCTCGCTTATGAAACCGCGTTCGCTCCTCGGTGATCCTGTGACCGAATTACTGCGAATACTTGGGGAGTCCGCGATAAATTCATCCATTACTATCCTGGGACCACAGGTCAATAAATTAATGCAGAGTTATCTGCAGAAACAAAAACTCTGCCGGCAACTGGAATGTTTAATTGACTTTCGATGCGTTAACATTCCGCAGCCGCCCCGGTTTTCCGTCTAAAGTCTGATGACCGCGAGCATTTCAGGCATGAAAAAGGCTAATCCGCAAGACAGCCGCAGCCGGCACCCTACGCCTTTGGTTTTGCGCGACCCAATTCCTAACAATATTTCAAATAAGTTATTTGATCCACCTCTTTGCGAAAAATGGATTAGGGGAGTCGAAAGGCCTCATAATCATATTCCCTCCTCGTTCGGCGCTCAGTCAGCACCTCACTCCCTTGCCCTAAGAAGAGAAAGACATAAAAGTAACTTAATAGAAAATAGACCAGACCGAATTTCCTTTTCAGGCAAAAGGACCCGCGCTTCAATGCTTTGGGGAGTGATTCAGGCCTTTCGCCGTTCCGCTGCCAGGGCCATCAGCTCCCCCGCCAGATGATCCCAGGTGAACGAGGCTTCTGTCCGCTGACGGGCTGAAGCGCCCAATCTCCGCAGTCGCTCGGGGTTATCCATCGCGTCGCGCAATGCGTCGGCAAGGGCTTGCGGCGATTCGGGATCCACGAGGTAGCCGCTCTGGCCATCGACGACAGCATCTTCGCCGCCGGAGTTTTTGCCGGCGATCGATGCGACGCCACAGGCCGCCGCTTCGAGATAAACAATTCCGAATCCTTCAACCGAGCGGCCTACCCGGCGGGCCGGCATACTGAAGATATCGGCGCACTTGTAAACATCGGCCAGCTCACTGTCGGGAATAAACCCAAGGAAATGCACCCGATCCCTGACGCCTGTTTCGTCGGCAATTCGCTCGAGCTCGCCCTTGTAGCCACCGGTACCGGCAAGATAATAATGAGCATTGTCATCGAGATATTGCAGCGCGCGAATCGTTGTGTCGAAGCCTTTGCGCTTGTCAAGGCGGCCCAGGGACAATATGCGGAAGTTATCGCCGAAGCCGTAGCTGGCAAGGATCGCCGGATCGGGCGGCCCCGCGGGAAATTTGGCAAGGTCGACGCCATTGTTAATAACCCGCATCTTTTGAGGCTCAATACCGAGCGGGCTAAGTAGTTCCTTGGTGTAGCTGCTGACGGGGATCACGGCAGCGGAACGCCGCAGCGACTGTGTTTGAATCCTGCGGTTTAAACGCCGCCGCTCAAATGCATCAAGTCCGTGGACGGCGGTAATGTAAAAAATGCGCCGCAAAAAAGAATGCATCATACAGGGTACGGCCAGTTTCCAGTTCGCGCAGAGAAATAAGGTCTCCGGCTCGATTAGAGGCGCGATTTCTTTATAAACCAGGATGTTCTTGCGGTTTTTCCAGTGACGATGATCAAGACGCCTGACTTCGAAGGCAGCCGGCGGATCCGGGGGTAATTCATCCGCACCGGGGGCAATCACGAGTACCTCATAGCCCTGCCTGCTCAAGGCGCCAGCGTACTCGTAACACCATGTCGTGATGCCGCCGATCAGGGGAAAGTAATTCTGTGTCAGGATGACAATGCGTTTAATATTCATACAGGCACGAAGTATTGTTCTCGCAGAGTATAGTTCTCACAGACGGGCGGATCTTTCGTCGCCCCCTCCATTAACTGATGCCGTTCTTCGCCGATTTACCGGGGGTTCGCCCTGATTCTCTGCCGCTGTGGCGCATCGCCGTGGAGTTCATACAAAGCGACGATTCAAGGGGTTTTCCCACGCTAGCTCGACAATGCAGGCGGCAATGCACCCACTTTTGAACAAAGCGCTACAAATATAGGGCAATTGCAACGGATTGATAGATTTTTCGCCGCTTAACAGCATTGGAAAGCAATGAAGCTGACATCAGCCTTGCGGCCGAGACAATTTGATGGTAAAAGAATAATGGATAAGCGGTATCACTCAGCGACGCAGAATGACGGGCCAAACGATATTGGGCGCTGACTCACTTGCGAGCACGCAATAGTAAGCGCCAGCCGGCAGGAGCCGCCCCCTCCTGTCGCGGCCCTTCCAGACTAAAGTGTTAATGCCTCGACGAAAAGAACTCTTGTCCCGGTCGAATACCTTCGCGCCGCGGGAGTTAAATATTGATAGTGAGGCGGGGCCGGTAAGGAAAAATTCGATCTTCACTTTTGTCGTGAAGGGATTAGGCGCGAGTGCCACTGATGAAACAGTGCCCGTCGCCGGTGGGGCTTCATTCACGCCGGTTCGCGTTGCGCCCTCGGCCCGGTATACGGTCGTACCGCCGCCCCGTACATAAACCGTTCCATCCGCTGCGACCGCGAGCGCCCGGCTTGCGGCATTGCTCAGGTCAAGTCCCTCGGCTGCCGCCAACCAGCTTTTGCCGCCGTCACGAGACAGCAGCAGTTTTTCCCACACGCTTGAAGCATAGATAACTCCGTTAGGAGCCAATCCGAGCGTTAACACATCGTAATAGACCGGCGAGCCGTCGCGGTCGAGGTTTAGTTGGCGCCAGGAATCGCCGTGATCCGTCGAGGAAAAAATACCCCCATCGCCAGCGGCATAGCTGAGACCTGACCCCGCAAATGCAAGCGAGCGAACGTTGCTCAGATTTATCTGCTTCCGCAAACTGCGCCAGCGACCAGTGGATTGATCGAATCGATAAAGACCCTGGCTGGAGCTGCCGGCAAAGGCCCGCCCTTCGGCGTCAACTCCAAGGGCGACGACATCAGCTTCCTTTGCCAAACCCGCGCTCCAATACTGCCAGTTGTCACCATTGTCGACGCTCCGATAGACGCCGCGCCCCTCGTGACGAGCACCGGCATAAACGACTCCGTCGGGTGCGAGTGCCACACACGTCAGGTGCAGATCCTTCGAAAACGATGTCGGCTTCCAGGTTGTCCCGTCATCACTTGAGCGAAACAGGCCTTCCTGAAATGTTCCGGCATAGATCAGACCGTTCGCGCCGATTGCCAATGTGAATACCGTTTCCGCCGGCAAGTCAATGTGTTGCCATGAATCTCCCCGGTTTGTACTGACAAAGAGTCCCTGGTCCGAAGAACCGGCCAAGATTTTACCCGATGGGGCCGCCGCCAACTCAAGGATACCCGTCGGTCGGGGCTCCGGGAATTCCGCCGTCGCCTGCCAAGAGAGATTCTGGGCAAAGACTGAAGATGCAAGGAGCAGACAAAAAAGCAAGGCGGCACAGTATGCGCCGGTAGTCAGGATGCGGTTCATAGATTCCCTATTCGAACATGATGCTATAAGGCTGGAAGGAGCGGAGAAGCTGGTTACTTCAATCCTCCCAATCAATTAGTGCTAACGGTGGACTGCATAGACAGCAGTCGCGCAGGTTCGGTTACGGGAATCCTTGTGATGAAACCATTAAGGCATAGCCGACATATCTAAACAGTCAGGTCAAATCAGACTCAGAGGCCGCCGAGGTCGAAGTCATCGTCGTCGTAGGAAACCTTCTCAAGGATTCCGAGAAAGCCGGTGTAGGAATCAGCCAAACGTGTTAGCGTGGCATAGTTGACTTTATCACGCACCTGCTCGAACTCTTCGCCTTCGCCTTTTTCGACAATGCTGTCAAAATTCTTAATCGAGGACTGTACGGCTTCGATCTTCTTTTCAAAGTGTTCCTTGGCCCAGGGTTGATGCCAGTTGTAATACCAGTAATAAATGCTGCCGAAATCTTCCTCGCGAAGTGAGACGCACAGAATACTGTGGGTGGCGGTCAGGCCGATAGCTATCACACCGCGCGGCAGAAAACCTTCCAGCTCATAGGTCTCGTTCATGCCGAGCAGAAAGTTCGGCCCTTCGAAATCTTCCAGCGCGGCATCCTGCGCCAGGTAACCGAAAAACTCCTCCACGCTGTCTCTGATGTGATCGATTTTTTTGTCGAGTTCGGTTTGTTCGATTGGAACCGAAAAAACATAGTCGAAGTCGGGGTTCGCCTCGCCGCCGTTGCATTTGAGCAAAAACGCGGCGTAATCCTCCGGTAGTTTGCAATCGAGATGCCGTTCCAGAGTTTGCAAGTCTTCGCCAGTCATTTTCGGCAGCGAGTTAACGAGATCTATCGGCATGAAATTGTCTCCAGTTCCAAAAAAAGTCGCATTGATGAAAACGTGGTCTCTACCTGTATATTCCGGCCGCTGAACTAGCGGGAACAGGCAAATTACGAATAAATCGCCGCACGGACAATGCAGCGGCAACCTGCAGCTCCCAGACCGGGAATACCGGAACAAGCGCCGCTGTGTAAGCTCGACGGGGCTGTCGAAGAAGCATCGCGGGGCGCAGGCCCCCTTTAACGATCATCGGACGTATTTGTTGGCGCAGGAGCCTAGGGCAACAACAAAAAGTGCAGGGCGCTTCGCCGGCCGGCCTGTTCCAGAAGGACCGTGTAACGTCCCGCCGGCAGCGCGCGGCAATCGATGCGTATGGATTGCTTGCCCTTGCTCAAGGCGCGGGCCGTGATCGTGAGGCGCCGGCGCTGGAGCGCGTCGAAGACGCTGGCGTAGACGGGACCCGCTTCCCGGCAGCGGTAGCGCAGATGAAAGCCGGCTTTCGCCGGTAGCGGGCCCGCCGCGATGATCTCCAGGGCAGGCTGAGACGGAATCGCGTCCCGCCCGATGCTCGTCACAAAACCGTCGGTCCGAAGTATCGCGACGCGATTTGTGACGCGCTGACCGGCCTCGAATCCACCGACGCTGTACAGGTTGAGGCCGCAGCGTGCCAGCCCCCGGTGATCCATTGTCGGCCGTGGGTTCGGCGACAGTGCTTCGTAACTCAAGTCAGTGACATCGATGGCAAAAGTCAGCGGGTCCGGCTCCGCCGGATCGCCGTTATAGCCGATACCGTTAAAATTATAAGGGTTGAGCGTGCCGCCGCTAACGATCACCCGCTTGCCGATACCGAGCGCCGCCGCCCGGTATTTGCCTTGCCCGGGCTGTGCCGGCAGCCGCTCCCAGGCAATGCTCAGCGGATCATCCCGATCGATACGGCCGGCCCAGGCTTCGTTGGAGGCTTCGAAGCTGCCGTTGAATCCATTGATGCGTACCCCGCCGAGGTAGACGATCACATCGCCGGCAATGCCACCCGCATGGCCGAAAAGCCCGGGACCATCGATGCGCGTCGCCTGCCGCCAGCTGTCGCGTCGGGGATCATAGACCTGCACATTGTCGACATTGCGCGTGTTTGACCAGCCGCTGACATTATAGACCAGGCTATCGCGCCACACTGCGCAGACCTGATCATCCACTGCGACCGGCGCGTCAGCGCCATGCGAAAAGCTGTCACTTACAGGATCATAGATATCGACCGCCGCGCTGCTTGTCTCGCTGCCGTCCGGGTTGACGATGTAGCCGCCGAAGATGTAAACCCGGCCATGGAGCGGCTGAGCGGCGGCGGCCAGCCGTCCTTTGCCGGGGACAGAGCTGATTTCCCGCCAGCGCTCCGTCCGGGTATTGAAACAAAAGGCGCGCGCGCTGACACCATTTCCGCTTTTACTTGAATCGATTCCCATGAAAGCATACACAAGGCAGGTGTCGTCGACCTGGAGCGCCGCGACAGCCGTGTTGGCGAGCCGCATGGGCAGCGGCGGCGCCTGCTCCCACTGGACTGTGGCCTGGCTGCTGAGCGAAGCCGGCAGCACGAGCGCGATGGACAGCGCAAATACAAGCCCGAGGAGATAATTGCGAGGTATGAACATCTTTTGGAAAATATTGGAGTGAGGAATATCGAATTCGGTATCAACAAACAGGCGACGCAGATAAATCCGCTCACGGCCTGTTGCACGAAATTGCGCATTTTTCAGCCGCTAATCAATGTCTTGGCCGGATAAGCTGACCTCGGCCAGCGCTTTGTGTCTATGGCTCTGCAGGAAACCATGAAGACACGACAACTCTACCTGGATTACGTGTTACGCTCCCCCTCTTTCCTCAGTCCGTTATGTGGGACTACCGTCAGATCATCAACAGAACTCCGAGATGTATCTGTTCGGCCGATAAGTGTCTTAAAGTGTTTAAGCGCTGCGGCATTTCGTCAATCAGAGAATTCCTGTTAACAAGCAATTGACAGTTTTGCAATGAGTCGGATTTTCTCTATTGCAAACTAAGGGAAATCGACCAGGAACAGCACCGACGAGAACAAATGCAAGCGAAGGATTCATAACAGAAAGCCTAATCGTGTACATTGAACTTGTGCAGAATTTGCCAATAGGCGGTGAGCAATACTGCCCTTTCCCTGCCCCGGCCGAAGTCGGAGCTCCTGGGTTAAGCAAAAGTCTTGCGCATTTACTGAATACTTATCTTTGCGGCTACCATTGCATTTTCATCCACGTTTCATAGTTACTTTTCCCATTGATTAAAGATATGTGACGCGGACTGGCGCCGAACGGGAATTGGTTCTAAGAAATGAGAGCATCTGATCCCCTACCCCCTTTTGCCAAAAAAGAGGGGTGCTTATAAGACTTAGTTGACAGAGGTTTATAGCTGCAGTGTTGTAGACAGCGCTTGCCGGATGCGCAGTCGAAAGATCGGCGTACGTACGCCTACGCAGCACTACCTGAATCTAAGTATTGTCATTTTCAACTGTAACTTATCGCAAGGCTTTGTGTTTTGCCGCCAAGTAGCAGCTGTTGCGACAATTCAATCACAATGTCACTTAAACCAAGAGTGTAGTATGTCGCAAACACAAAGCCTTTTCAATCGAGTGAGAGTTGTAAAAAACAGTATAACTCTCTACGCAATTTTAATTGCTATCATAATAGTACATACAGCATGTATTGACAATATTATAGACAGTTTCACACCTGAGATTCCTCCATTATTGCCCAGGCTGTCGCTTGACGACATCGGCAGATTGCACAATGAAGCTTTGCGGGATATCGAGAAAAACTTCGATACGAATGTTGTATACTCAAGCGCCGGAGAGTTCGAAAATGCGTGCAGGGATCACCTGTACAACTGGCAAATCGAGCAGATCAATCACACGGATTCACAGCGCGAGTTGCTTTTCCAGCTGTACGACAGCTACAAAGTCCTCGTACATCAGGACACGATCTTATCTCTCTTGTCGGATGTTTCCATAGCTGATGAAGCCGGCTTGCTTGCTGAACAAGGCGAATTGGACGCAATCGAATTGGAGATTCTCCTGCAAACCTTGACTGTCAGTCTGGACCTTTTAGACAAGACAAATGATGACGGCCTTGTTGCGGCTGACGACTATCATTCGGCAATCGCTGAGCTTGAGAATTTAAAGTCGTCCTGGAACCAGCAATTCGGCAAAGGTACTACGATTCAAAGCGATGCGAAACCCGGTCAGCTTGCGGGCGTTGTATTAACAATTGTCAGTTATTCCTCGCGTTTCTGGCTTCCCGACTCATCCGACAAGATAGAATATCTTTCGCCTCTGGCCATTATCGACGGGTTGGGCGGATTGTTTGGCGGATTCAGATCCGCCAGGCGGCAACACCGCGAAAATGGTGAAATTGATTGGGCGGTTGTCGGCGGCTCGGCCTTGGCCGGCGCGGCGAGCGCATCAGGAGCATATTTGTTTAATGTCAATCAGCCCGCCTGGTGAGGACGAGTGATCGCCCCTGAGTTGCCAGAATTGGATTTTCAGGAAAGTGATTTTAACTCCGGTCTCGATTCGAGTGAAATCGAGACCGGAGTGTTTTTTATCCTTAAGCTCTGCGTCCACCATGCAAGAATGATTGGCAAAGCAGTGTCAGACCAGCCTCGTAGGTCTTCGCATGAAGTCTAAGTATTCCCGAGTCAACAACCAAGGTGGGCACCGAGATAAGGCGCCAGTCAGCCGTCACTGACTCCATGGTCAAGTGTGTAGAAACTACTTTGGCATGTAAACAGTATCGCGAATAAATACGGTGTCGGTAGTTTTCCTCTTGCTCCAATTAGGCAACTGCCAAATTGGTCTTCTCCGAAACAGCAAAGTTTCATTGTAATTTAAGCCGTATTTACTCCATATCTCTGCCATCTTCAAGGCTGAGCTCACCAAAGAAGAATCCGCAATAGGTCGACCGCGCCGAGGCTTAGGACCTGTCCGGCCACCTGTATCAGAGGCTTGGCCCTCGTTGCTGGATTTATTATTCAGTTTGAGCTGTTGATCAAATTTTCGAAGATTCGGCCTTCGCTTTTTGAGCAAAGACAGAGTTGAAGCATTCGACTTTTCCAGCAAGCCTGCATCACGCGAAATCTGCTTCCAACGCGATACTATATCATTTTCCGTCGCATACAGTGAATCACTTAACTCCTGGATGCGATTCTGCAATCCCCTTTCCCTTGCCGAAATCGCATACATACTATCGAGGCGGAGACTATTCGCGAAGAGCGAATCCCTCAACTCAACGCTCATCATCCTCAATTGCCTGATAGTGCTGTCGGCTTCAACCAGGCGAATCGACGCCAGATATTCGGAAGACCATTCCGCATGGTCAACAGACTGCTGAAGTCGCTCGAGTTCCTGGTTGGCCTCCATAAGGTGCCAGCCCAAATATCCGATAGACGAGAGAACCAGGACTAGCCCCGATACCGTAAACAAAGCAGACCACCTGGCTGCACCAGGTGCAATCTCAGTAGCATCCATTGCTTGCATGTCATTTGATCTCCTGACCGGCAAAAACTTTCAGAGCCATCCGAACCAGGGTTAACAGCCGTCCAACTGATAAAGTAACTACGCCGGTTGCGCCGAACATCAGGCCGATTTCAGCCGTCGATGCATTCGAGACAATGAGCTTCAGGCCGGCAAACAGAAGAATTCCAACGGAGAGAATCGAGGCGCACAAATAGGCAATTCGTTCAAGCTTGAACAGGGCAATTATCTCTTTTACAGCTTGTAACCGGAGCTTGAGTGGATCGACAGCCATGGTTTGAAATACAGATAGATCAGCATTAATTATCTTGATGAGAAAATGCCAGGTTGCAGAATGTAACGTAGCACAAGATCAATATAAAGAATGCGGGTGGAGTAGCAAAATGACTTTGTTCCGGAGGCAATGCACGAACTAATTTTCAAAGTTGTGCATTGCAATGTCTGAATTAGTGATTCTAAACGAATGGTAGTGCTTGCCTTCAATTGCTTCTCGAGAATCCTGTAGTACCCCCAATTCCGTTAAGCCGACCCGCCGAATCTCACACTCCCAATTCTTCATAATCGGAGATGCAATGCTCGCTTCCTCAAATGACCGGTACTGCGGGACGGCCTTACGCAGCTTTCTGATTAGAGCAAGGTCTTCTCGATGGATTAACAGGCAGGGGCAGCATGTTCGCCACATAGCCAGGCGGCTGCCTCGGGGTGGACAGGGCTAGCGGCAGAGCCAGCGCCGCCGCCGATCAGGCAGTCTCACCTCGGTTTGGCCGAATGCCCGCGGCTGCCTAATTTAGAAGCTATGCGTAATGCCGACACTTCCGAAGCCAAATTCACCACCGAGAGAGTCTTCGCTCGTTATCGCCCCCTGATCGACGACTGGACGGCGTTTCAGGCTGCGCTGCAGCAAGATTTGCCCGTCTGCATCTGGACCAACAACCTGCGCACGTCGCCGGAACGGTTGGGGGAGCTGTTGAAAGAGGAAGGCATACCCTTCGCGCCGCTGCCCTGGCATCCGTCAGCATTCAGGCTTACAGCTGCGGCAAATCCGGGCCGACACTGGCCGTTTCTGGCCGGCCTGTATCACATTCAGGAAGAAGCGTCGATCATTCCGGCGGTGCTGCTGAATCCCCGACCGGGCGAACGTGTGCTCGATCTCTGCGCGGCGCCGGGCAACAAGTCAGCTCAGATGGCGATTATGATGGGGGGGCGCGGCACTGTGATTGCCAATGACGTCAGCTTTGTTCGTTTACGGGCAGCTCGTCAGAACTTCGACCGTCTCGGTCTGGTCAATGCCGTTTTAACACACTACGATGCTACGGTCTATCCCCACGAGAGCGGCAGCTTCGATAAAGTGCTCGTCGATGTTCCCTGTTCCTGCGAGGGCACCAGTCGCAAAAACCCGCAAGTGTTGAAACGCGTCGGTGGCAGTGAAGCCCGGAGTCGAGCCGGTTTACAGGCCGGTCTGCTGCGGACGGCCGTCCGTCTCTGCAAAACCGGTGGTCGAATTGTGTATTCCACCTGTACTTATGCCCCGGAAGAAAATGAAGCCGTGGTGGATATGCTGCTGCGCGAATGCGGCGAGCAGTGTCTGCGCCTCCTGCCGGCCGCGATCGACGGCCTGACATCCTCGCCCGGCCTAGGCGAATGGCAGGGCCGTCAGTTTCATCCTTCGCTGAGCAAAACACTTCGTCTGTGGCCGCATCAGAATGACAGCGGCGGTTTTTTTGTCGCTGTGCTCGAAAAGACGGGACCCGGCGAGGACTGCTGCGTCGCGCCGACATCACAGGAAAAGGCTGCCGAGGGCTGTGAACTGCACAGTCATGATTTCAAGACGCATCGCATTCCTGCGGAGAGTGTCCGCGAGTTTGCCAAATGGCGCTTCGGTATTGACGAGCGAGCGTTTAAGGACCTCGCCTTCTTCCAAACCGGCAAAGACGGAATCTTTGTTGCGCGTGATGACCTGGCGCTACCCTCGCGACCGAAGCAGCATGCGGCGGGCATGCTCTTTGCACGCAGTGGACGACGGATCGTTCCCAAAATTACCGCCGAAGGCGGCTGTGCCTTTGGCGGCCGGGCGCAGCGCAACGTCATCGAACTGAATCGCGAGCAGCTGCAACGGTATATCGCGCGGCAGGATAATCCGATCGATGCGGAACAGTCGGCCAATTGCAGCGGTCATGGCTATGTTATCGTTCGTTATCACGAATTTGCCTTCGGCGTCGGCTATCTTCACATCAGCGACGGCGGTGAAGCTGTTCTGGAGAGTATGTTTCCCAAGGCAATGATGCCGCGTCAGATTGCCGCCGGGGCCTGAGCAGGCAGGTTACCGCAATTACCTTCGCTATTCACACGATTCGCTGCGGCGATTAATTGTGTTTAATCAGCTTTAACTTCGTTTTCGTGTTGTTTTCGCTCGAAACCGCGCAGCATTTTTAATAGTCCGGGGTACGAGAGCCCCAGGTGACGGGCCGCGGCCGACTTGTTGCCGTCGAACTTTTGCAGAATTTTGCGAACCAGCAGCATTTTGGCCTCTTCCAGTTCCTTAATAGTGCCGTTAACAAAATCGTATCGAAATTCGCAGTGCAGCTCATCGCTCACTTTAGTTCTGGCTGTGACATTAAGCCATTGTTCGACGTCACTGCGGCCGGCGCTGTCGCCAAATAAAAACCACTTTTTCACAAAATTGGCAAGTTGCCGCACATTGCCCCCCCAGGATTGCGAATGCAGTAAGGATCGCATAGCCTCATCCAATGGCGGAAAGCTTTTGTCAAACTGACCCTGGTAGAGTTTGATGAAGTGCCCCAGTAAGAGATCGAAATCCTCCATTCGCGTTCGCAAAGGCGGCAGAACGATCTCCGTCGTAGCCAGACGATGATAGAGATCTTCACGCAGATAGCCTTCCTCGATCGCCTGGGCAATATTGCGATTGGTGGCGCAGACAATCTGGACGTCGATATCGATCAGGCCGGCGCTGCCGAGACGACGCACCTGCTGCGTCTCTACAACCCGCAAGAGCTTGGCCTGCATTTCAATGGCCAACTCCGTGAATTCATCCAAAAAGAGCAGGCCGCCATTAGCGACTTCGAACAGACCGGCGCGAGAACCGGCAGCGCCCGTAAAGGCTCCCTTTTCATAACCAAAAAGCTCCGACTCGATCAGCGTCGCGGAAAAAGCGGCGCAATTGACCGGCACAAAGGGTTTAGTGGATCGTGATCCCTGCAGATGGATATATTGGGCGAAGACTTCCTTGCCGGTACCGCTCTCTCCGCGAATCAAAGCGTTAACACCGAACTCGGCAACTTTGCGGGCCTGCCCCTTACACTTGGCTATGGACGACGATTCGCCAACAACCAGTTCGCTGCCGACCTCCTGATCGGCGTTACGCGCCACCTGCGTGTGCAGCAGTTCGTTTTCGCGTTCCAGACGCTCCCTGAGTTGACGATTCTCCACTTCGAGGCGTTGAGCTTTCAGCAGACGACGGACCGCCGTCGCCATTTCGAGATTGCGGTAGGGCTTCTTGAGAAACTCATTTACCCCGAGTTTGAGCGCCCTGATGACAGATGCCTCATCCGTATAACCGGTAATCACAATGTATTTGGCGTCTACAAGAATTTCCTGACAGCGTTCGACCAGTGTGATGCCGTCTTCACGCGGCAGCTTAACATCCGTGATGACTATATTGTAATAAGCGCCGCGGACCAGCTCCAAAGCCTGACTTGCCGTGGCGGCGGTGTCAATCCTGTATCCTTCCTGGTCCAGGCCCAGCACCATGTTTTCCAGGGCAAACTCGTCGTCATCGACAGCCAGAATGCGAACCGTGTCCTTTTTCTGATCCAACTGATTGTTGCTCGAAATTGGCGTACTCATAGATTCTCCTCCTGCCTATCCGTCGATCGAGAAGCTTGCCCAGGCCCGGCATCTCCTTGGGAGATTTTCTGTCCGGGCAATCTCACGACTACCAGGGTGCCGGTCTTGATATTTTCGATGCTCAGGCTGCCGCCTGCCTCTTCAACAATATTGCGCGTAATCCAGAGACCAAGGCCGGTGCCGCGCCCCTGTTCCTTGGTTGTAACGAAGGCATCGAAGATATGCGGAACGATACCGGGATCGATCCCCGGACCGTTGTCCTCAATGAGAATGTCTATTGCCTCGGGATGGCTCTTAATCAAAAGTGAAATTTCGCGAGGGCCATCGTCGTCTGATTCACACAATGCGTCTCTCGCATTCAGCAGAAGATTTGTTAACACTTGCGAGCCATCGGAATAGGCCAGCGGCAGCGTGAGATCTGCCGGTACATCCACGCGCCAAACGATGTCGCAGAGTTCCAGCTGTTTTCCGTATAAGGCAAACCAGTCTTCGACCAACTCGCCTGCATTACATGTCTCCAACTGCCCTCTTGGCCGTGCCGTCAGCAAAAACTTATCCACTACGCTTTTAACCCGCAGTGCCGCATTCAGTATCAGCTGCAGATTGCGTTGACGCGCTTCCCGGCTTAAGTCTTCCGAGTTAAGTCGTTCGGCGCAGTTCAGAACAGCGCCCAGCGGACTGTTGATCTCATGCGCTACGCCACCGGCGATTGTTCCCAGGGTCGCCAGTTTTTCCTGTTGAATCAGCAGCGCTGTCGTCTGCTGCAATTCGGATTCACGTTTCTCCAGCTCCTTAACATGATTTGACAGCTCGTACTGGGAATGATGGAGGGCATCGAGCGAGCGTTTGCGGGCAATCGCGCTGCCGATGCTTCCGGCCATGGCGATGAGGATGCTCTGCTCGTGCTCGGTCCAGCGCCGGACCGCCCGGCAGTAGTCAAAGCCGATAAATCCCCAGAAATCGTCATCAATCAATATCGGTACGACCAGTAGTGATTTGATTCCCTGTCGCCGCAGCAATGTCCGCTCCGCCGCCGGGAGCTCGTCGACCACTCCGTTGATGCTGCGTCCCTGCGCCAGTAGTTTCTGCCAGCGGCTGTAATTCGGCGCGTAAGGCCAGCGCTTCAAAGCCGGCTTGCCAAGTTGAGGCGCGATTCCTTCCGAACACCATTCGTAGCGCAGCGAAACGAACATTGCCTGCGATTCCTGAAGCTGGCTATTTTCAAATATAAACACTCTGTCGGCCTCAACGGCGATACCGAGAATTTCAAGTACGGCCTTAAAGGCAGGTTCCGGATGGGTATCCCTGATCAGTCTGGTCGTGGCGGCGGCAACGGCGTTCAACAAGGTATCGCGCTTTTGCAGCAGCTCCTCATTAACTTTGCGTTCGGTGATGTCACGCAGATAAGCTGTAAAAAACTGTTCACCTCGATCTTCATGGGGCGTAATAGCAAGTTCAACGGGAAAGATGCGGCCGCTGGAATGCATCGCGCTTATCTCTATGCGTTTTCCGAGCACGGGTCCCTTCCCCGTTTCAAAATATCGGCGCATGCCTTCTAAATGCGCTTCTCGGTATTCCGGTGGAACGATCAGATCCGACATACGCTTGCCGACGATCTCGGCACGCCGGTAGCCAAAAGTATCCTCGGCAGCCGGATTGAATTCAATAACCACGCCATTCCGATCAATCGTAATAATCGAATCCAGCGCAGTCTGCAATATTGCCGTTAAGCGCTTGTTGCTGGCGGTAACTCTGGACTCCATTTCATGCTTGCTGAGTGCCAGCTCGATCTGCCGCATCAGGTCCTGCTCTTCCGGGGGCTTGGCCACATAGCCATAAGCATTCGTGCGGCGCACAAGATCGACAATATCGGGCATGTCGTACGCTGACAGAAAGATCACCGGGACATTGTGCGCCTGATAGATCTTTTCAGCCGCTTCCGGTCCCTGGATCTTCGCTCCTTTCAGCGATATATCCATAATCACCAAATCAACTGCCTGATGGCCGACCAAATCAATTGCAGCCTCGCCGCTGGCGACGACGGAAGAGCTGCGATAGCCGAGTAATCGGAGCTGTTGCTGCAGTACTTTGGCCCCCGCCGGCTCGTCTTCGACTATTAGTATTCTGCGATCGCTCATAAGCACCCCAACCGGCATCTATTAACAAAGTATCTAGTCTGTAAACTTAGTACTACATCGCTCATTTCGGAGAAAAACGCAAGGTTTTTGCAGGACTACTCCCGATAAACTAACAATTATTGTGAGAATACCTATAAACGAAGTTTACAACTTGTGAATATCGTCTCTGTGGCATCACCCAGGATAGTGAGGAGCATAAGTTCTTTAAGTGCAATGCGTTAGCAGCAATTCAGCAGACACTCAGCAGCCTTTTCGGCGAATTGGCACGATGTTTCTACACTCTAGTGCGTACCTGAGGCTGACAGAAGATCGAAAGCAAAGCAGCCAAGGGCAAAGCGACAAGAACAGAAGGAGGTGTGCTGTGAAACGTAATCGAAAAATCCTGATTGTAGACGATGAAGCGATCATTAGGACCTGTGCCGCACATAATCTGCGCCAACACGGCTACTTACCGATACTTGCCTCCAATGCCGATGAGGCGCGCGAACTTGCCAGACTGCATTCGCCGCAGGTAATTCTGCTCGATCTCCGCATGCCCGGCATCGATGGATTCGAGCTGCTGAGCGAATTCAAATGCTCGACGGCTACCGCGCACATCAAAGTCTTTATTATGAGCGACTTCCAGGAGATCGGCATTATGGAACAAGCCTTTGCCATCGGCGCCGATGATTACCTGTCGAAAGCCGAACATCTCTCGACTATCGGCGCGGACGTGGAACGCAAACTATTACGGCTGGCTGAAGCAGCCTAGAAATTATCATAGAGACTTAACAAATCGTAGCATTCAAGCTACTTGTTTAATCAACATGTTATGGAGTATTATTATGAAACGCTTTCTATCTACTCTCGCTGTATTCGCTCTTTCAGCTGGTTTTGTTTTCGCGCAGGACAATGCATCGGAGTCCGTTCAATGTACGACAGTCGTCATCAAGTCATTGAGCATCGAAAAAGACAAGGATTTGGATTTCGGAACGGTCGCTCAGGGTGTGGGCGAAGTGGAAATCGAAGTTGGCGATGATGCAGCGGTAAAATTAACAATCACCGGCCAGGAATACTACGATGTGCTGGTCAGCTATTCCAGCCCGGATTACCTTGAAACGAGCGATGGCGACCAACTGTCGTTCGAGGAAAAAGTCAAGCACAATGCAAGCAGTGAAGCGGCAGGCGCATCGAATATTGACAGCGGCGACTCGGTTCAACTGAACTCCAATGGCAACCACTATCTCTTCCTCGGTGGAACGATCGATGTAGCGGCCAATCAGGCAACCGGATTCTACACAGGCACGGTCTCTTTCAGCGTCGAGTATGACTTGTAATTGAAGCGTTGCACGGTCGGGAAGGGTATCACGGACGATATTCTTCCCGACCTGCGGTTTAAATGCTCACGATTGTTGCCGCCGCAAATTCGCACTTCAATACACGACACCCAGCAATTAGATTCTACCGCGAACCAAACAAAAATATTAACAAACAAGGAAAATATCATGCCTTCAATTGCAACGCTTCACAATCGACTTCTTCTGCTTGGTCTGTCGCTGCTACTCTGCTCGGCAATTCATCATCAGGCCGACGCGCAACTCATTATTGCCCCGACATCGGTCTTTTTGGATGACAGCCGTCGCATTGCGACGTTTATGGTTATTAACAAAACGAATGAAGCGCGTGAAATTGATCTGTCCTTTGCATTCGGCTATCCGACAGCGGATTCGACCGGTACAATGGTAATGCTTTACAACGACACTGCCGCCGCGGCCCGATTTTCGCTTACCTCGTGGGTTAAGGTCTTTCCACGCAAATTTGTGCTGCAGGCCGATCAAAAGCAATACGTCCGCCTGATGGCGCGGCCGCCCCAGGGCCTTGCGGAAGGCAATTACTGGGGAAGGCTCCTTACCTCATCGAGTATCGGAACTTCAATTGCAAGTGAAAGCAACGAACAGATCGGAGCCGAGCTGCGTTTTACGATTGACCAGGTTGTGCCGGTACTTTTCCGCAAGGGAGACAAACAACCGGATATTACAATTATCGATCATAGCATAGAACAGGATTCGCAATTGGTTTTACTGCAAAGCCGTGTAGAGTGCAATTCCAACCCTCCCTTCTACGGCACATCGTACTGCCGAATTTACGATTCGGAAAATACCCTTGTCCACCAGATGGAAAGTCCGCTCACGGTGTACTTCGATGCCGTCAAAAACCTGTCAATTCCACGCAGTTCATTACCTCCCGGGACCTATTCCGTTGAGTTTAACATTGATGCAAAGCGCGCCTTTATCGATGAACGATTTCTGCTCGACATTGAGCCGCAACGCAGCACGTGGTCATTCACGATAGACGCTAACCCCAATTCCGGAGATTAAGAAAGGCGATGTCGGAAATGCCGGTTCGGCGCATATCGACTTTGCTTGTGCTGCTATTCATGGTCTTCCAGCCCACAAAAGCAACGGAACTCCCGGAAGGGGCCGAAGAAGTGTTTTTCACACTGCGACACAAGCGTATTCTCATCGTGTATATCGATGCCGTGATAAACAAGGATAAAATAATGCTGCCCCTGATACCCCTTCTGCGTCACCTGCAGGTCTACCACGAAGCCGATACGCTGGCAAGGCGTGTCGAAGGAAGGCAACCCCGCTCAGGTCGGGACTTTGTCGTCGACGTCGCCGGGAGGCTACTCCAGCGTGATGACGCTCTCCTGCCAATCCAGAACGAGGACATGATAATAGTTCGCGATGAGGCCTACCTTTCGCTCAGCCTGCTTGAGAATCTGCTGTCCTGCAGCATATCGGTGGATTATGCCGAGCTCCGCCTCAACCTCAAAACGGACTACCAGCTGCCGCTGGAACGTACGGTTCTTCGCAAACAGTCTTACGGGCGTTCCCTGGAAAATGAAGACGTCTCCCTTCGCGTTCCGCTCCTTCACGATCGCGCGAAGGCTGTCTTTCGCGGTGGATTTCTCAACTATCGACTGCAAACGCAGGCCGACAACAGGCAAAAGGGTGTCCAGGGCAATTTGCAAGCCAAAGCGGAACTGCTTGGCGGTGACTTGTTCAGCGGCTTCAGCTCCAATTTGCAAGGCGATAGTCTGCTGTTTGACGGCAGCTTTCTCTGGCGCTATTATCTGGGGCCCAACAGCAGCTTAACACAGATCCGCTGTGGCTATCTTCCTACGGCCGGATTAACCAGCGGAAACATGCTTGGTGTCGAATTGAACAATGATCCTCTCCGTCTGCCACATCACTTTTCAGAAAGCGAGCTGACCAGCAGTCTGCTCTTCAACTGGGATGCCGAGCTATATATCAATAATCGCCTCGTCGAAGTTCGGCAGGGTGACAGCAGCACCCGCGTAAACTTCAGTGTGCCGCTCAGCTTCGGCAGCTCGTCGATTTTACTTAAGAAGTACGGCCCGATGGATCAGTATGAAGAGGAGCAATTGCGTATTGTCGTTCCGCGTAGTTTTCGGCGGCCGGGAGACTTTGCCTATCATCTGCGGGGCGGTGTGATAAGCTCAAGCGGAAGCCCGTTGTTCGAAGGCGGCCTGGCATTTGGAATCAATCGGGAACTGACGGTGGAGGTAAACGGCTCGCAATATTTCCACAAATATGAGGGGCGGTCTCTGGTCACGGGATTGCTGCACGGACGTCTCGGTGAAAGTATTCTAAGCTCGCTCAGCATCGAACCGGCCCGAGCCTATGGCATCTCCCTTAGTGCATCGATCGGTGCGCGCAGTCGCCTCAAGACCAAGGTCGACTACACGCCCCGCGGAACATCGCTTGCCCCGACACAGCGAGGAAATCTGGCTTTCGATCTGCGTCTCCCGGGCCGGTTTTTCGGAAAAGCCTTCGACCTCTCCGTCGATGGGCAGCTGCAGCGTTTCAAATCCGGCTTATTGCGATCGAAACTACAGTCCAATCTGCGTTTCGCGCTGGCCGGCGCCGCTGTCGACAGTCGCTGGCGCTACGACGAGACTCGCACAGGGTCCTACATGGTCAGTCAAAATTTCCGCGGCGATCTTTCCCTGCGATATCCGTTGCGGATGGATTGGCTGCCGGATATCCTGAAGGGCATTGATGTCGAAGCGGCGGCAGGCTATCACTTCACAGAGCAAATTCTATCGGGCTGCGTGCTGGGTATGACGCGCAAATTTATGTTTGCTACAACCCGCTGCGACATCGGGGTGCGCTATGACGTCCTGCGCGGGCAGACGCAGGCGCAGCTTCGTCTTTCTCATAACCTGCCTTTTACCCGCATACGTTCGGCGCTGCGACGCGATCGTCAGCACTACAGAGGCGAAATGAGCCTTGAAGGCAGCGTCGCCCTCGATGAACTCAGCCGGTCGCTGGTGTTTTCGTCGAAAGCCATGCGCGGGGCCGCTGCGCTCAGCGTTCGCGTTTTTATCGACTCGAACGCCAATGGACGCTTCGACGAGGGCGAAACAATCATCGACAATCCCGCGCTGAGCATTGGGCAGTCCGTGACATTGGAACGGGATGAATCGGGTATTGTGCGAATTCTTAATCTTCTTCCCTACACGGAGTACATAGTCCGTCTCGATTGCTCAGCGCTGCCGAATCCATTGCTGACGCCGCGCCACGCTGCATTTGCCGTTATAACAGATCCTCATCGCATCAAGGCGATTGACATTCCCTTGCTGCAGGGTGGAATTGTAGAAGGGCGAATCAGTCTCCAATCGGCGGCGGGGATTCGACCGGGCGCCGGCCTTCGACTTCGTATCACGGACAATGAGGGACAGATAATCAAGGAAACGCTCAGTTTTTCCGACGGCAGCTTCTACCTAATGGGTGTACCGCCCGGTGATTTCACGGCATTAATCGACCCGGCGCAACTTGAATTGCTTGAAATCAAGCAAGGCGCCGAACCGGTCGCCTTCAGTGTGCGTCAGAGTCTTGAGGGTGACCTTGTCAGTGGGATCGATTTGCATTTAGTTCAGTGAGCCTGCGACGCTCCATATTAATGACTGGCCCCCGGTCAATTCTCATCCCTTCCAGGCAGCCCCCCCTGCAATGCTTTTGCGAAAACAGCGCTCCGCTGTCATATGCAATCGAACAAAAACGAAGTGGTTATTGAATGTACGACCGGATTCTCTTTCTCGATACGGATCCGACTTCTCATGAGACATTCCGGCAACAGTATTCAGCACATGGCGCTGTGGCTGCCGGACGAAGCAGTATCTTCCATTCAGCCAACTCTGCCCCTAGAGCCGCGGAAAACACAAGTTTTTTGGGTCTTTTTGGATGCTTGTGTGTTGTTGGATTGTGGTTTCCGTGATCGAGCGTCAAATTTTGCCAATTTGACGGCGATCCGAAATTTGACGGTTTTAAGTATTTCCATTGAGGGATAATTGCGCTATTTTGCGCGATTTGATATTACACGCGATTCGTCAATTCCGGCCCGGCTCTCTCAGGCCAGCGGCTGTTTCCTCTCAGTTACTCGACATCCACAAGTGGGAAGGTGCAAATTATGATCAGATCGCTACGTTGTCTCTTTGTGGCGACAGTGCTTTTGTTCGCTGTTGCGGAAGCCAGGGCGCAAAACTGTGAAGTCCAGTTCATCAATAATTTCGGCGTCTCGAGCGCAACCGTTTTTGCTGCCGTTGACCTCTACATCGGCGATGTAAAGCGTTCCGAGCTGGATGACTTCGACTATCGAACGGCAACTCCCTTTATCGAGTTGCGGGCCAATCGGACCTACACCTTAACCCTTGCCTCCTCGGGCAGCACTTTTCTCGGCAACCAGACGATTACCTTTACCGAGACGGAGTTTTTGTTGGAGGATCGTCAGTACGTGTTCATGATTCACGGCATCAGCGGCACGGGATTTGAAAATCCGGTGGGTGGCCGCGACATTGGTGTGGCAATAACCATGCTGGAGACACGCGATCAGGTGGATGTCGCAGGCTCGGTTGAATTCGTCTCTTTTAACGGCATCACCGATGCGATCGATATGGACATCGTGTCGGATTTCGGCGCGCCGCCGCTTTTGTCGAACTTTAATTACGGCGTGTTCAACGGCTACATCAGCATCGATCCCGAAGAATACGTGCTGACACTGACGGAGACGGGCGTGCCGGAGAACATCCAGCGTGGATTCATTCGAAATCTCACCAACCTCGCGAATCAACCGGTCGTTCTCTTCTCATCAGGCTTCATCACGCCGGAGAATGAGCCTGACATAGTCACGGACGACTTTAAGGCTAACCTGTTTGTGGCGCGACGCAGTGGACAGGTGCTGCCCTTCCAGGAGCGCGGTTCATTCGTACAATTCGTGCACAACGCCCCCTTTCCCGATGCCGCCGTCGTCGATATGTACGTCAACGGTGAAAAGAATGAGGACACGGACGACTTTGAGTTTCGCACGGCAACGCCCTTCGAGGAACTTCGGTCGGGCGATGAAGTCAACGTTGCCATTGCAAACGACGAGAGTGAAAACCCGGATGACGATGTCGTTGCCGAATTCTCGCTGGGCAAACTGATTCCCAATCGCTACTATACGGTTTTTGCCAATGGAATTCTTGGCGGCGGCTGGGAAAACGGCGACCCGGGCAACCGGGATATCGAGCTTGATCTTATCCCCGTCGAAGTTGCGATGGGCGCCAATGACCCCTCCGACGTGGATGTCTTCACCTTCGACGGTTGTACCGACTGTCCCTCGATCGACCTCTATACCAATCTGTTGGCGTCGCCGGATTTCATCGATGTGGACTATGGCATGGCGAGCGGACCGCGCGCCTACAATCCCGACGCATTTGTATTTACGATAACCGAGAACGACTCGAAAGTGGACCAGTTGGGTCGCTACTTCGGCGACTTGCGCGATTATGCCGGCGATGCGATTGTGTTCTTCACTTCCGGCTTTCTGACGACAGCTAACGAGCCGGTCAACGTCCCCCCAAGCTACGAATTGAGACTTATGGCCGCCCTGCCGAGCGGCGAGGTATTGACACTCCCCTTTGCCGCCAATATGCAAATCGTGCACAATGCGGCCGATCCCTCGCTGAGCGAAGTCGACGTGTACGTCAATGGTCTGAAGCGCCCCCCGATGGACGACCTCGGCTTCCGCAAGGCAACGCCGTTCATGACGGTGCCTGCCGAAGTGCCCCTCGATGTCGTTATTGCCAACAAAAACAGCAGCGGACCCGGCAGCAGCGTTTTGAAACAATTCGACCTCGATCCGCTGGATCGTGAAACTTCCTATGTTGCCTTTGCCAACGGTGTTATGAACGAGGATTTCGAGAATCCCGATCCTGGCGTCCGCGACATCAGCCTTAATGTTATTCCCAATATCGGACGCGAAGAATCCGCGGTCGAAATCAATACCGAATTTTTCGTTTTCCACGGCGTGAGCGACGCCGGGCCGGTTGATATTTATCGTTCGATTCCGGGCGAACCGCTGGTTGCCGATCTCGATTACGGCGAAGGCAGCGACTATGCTTCGCTGGCGCCGGAACGTCACGTATTGACGCTGACCGAAGCGGGCGACATCGATGCGATTATCGGCAATTATGTTGCCGACTTGGACGGTCTTGCCGGACAGTCGGCCGCGGTTTTTGCTTCGGGATTTGCCACACCGGGCAATGAGCCGGTGGCGATTCCGGCCGAGTATGGCTTCGGTATTTTCGCCGCTTTTCCCGACGGCAGCGTCGTCAACTTTCCGGAAGAAGTCATCGACGCGGCCAAAGTGCAGATCATTAACAACTCCGGACTGCCGGCGGCCGGCCCGGTCGATATTTACGTTGACGGTAAAAAGTCCGCGGCACTTGATGATCTGGGATTTCGTGCTGCCACGCCCTATCTGGACCTGCCGGCGAATCAGGCTCTCGACATCGTTATCGCCGAGGGCGGCAGCACCCGCGCCGACGACAGAGTGCTTAAGCGCCTGACGATCGATCCGCTGACAAAAGATGCCGCTTATGTGATGATCGTCAACGGCACGGACGATGAAGACTATGAGAACGGCGACCCCGGCAACCGTGACATTCGCATCAATCTCTTTCAGATGGACGGCCGGGTTGAAGCTATCAATCCCGCCGGCCTCGAGTTTTTCGCCTTCCACGGCCTGACGGATGCGCCCGCAGTCGATATATACGTCGATGATGCAGACGATCCGATCGCCGCGGGCATCGATTATGGCATGGCCAGTAGCTACCAGGCCGTGCCGCCCGCCGAATACACGCTGACCGTCACCGCCGCCGGCGACCGTACCAGTATTGTCGGCGCTTACATAGCGGATGTCACGGGATTGGAAGGCCGCACGATGGTCATATTTGCCTCCGGCTTCCTCACGCTCGACGGCGAGCCCGGCAATGTGCCCAGTGACTACACGGTCGGATTCTTCGCCGCCTTTCCGGACGGCAACGTCATTCGCCTGCCCGAAGCGGGTGTGGAAACAGCGCAGGTGCAGATCATTCACAACTCCGCCGACCCGGTCGCGGCAGAGGTGGATGTTTACCTTAACGGCGGCAAACGCGCCGACCTCGATGATTTCGGCTTTCGCTCGGCGACGACCTTTTTCCCCATACCGGCCGGCGAGAACATCGAACTGACCGTTGCGGCGCCAGGCAGCACAGGGCCGGACGACCAGGTCGTGGAAACGATTCAAATCGACCCGCTTGACGCCGATGGCCGTTATGTCATCATTATCAGCGGCGTGGTTGGCGATGGATTCAATAATCCGGATCCGGGTAATCGCAACATCAATCTCGATGTCTATCCCGTAGCCGCGAATGAAGATGCGCAGAGTCCGAACCTCTATGATCTCTTCGTTTTCCACGGCGCCACAGATGCCCCGGCCATCGATCTTTATACGAATATTAACGGCAACCCCGAAGCGGCGAATCTTGACTATGGCGACAACAGCGAGTATCTTTCGTTTATGACCAGTGTGCAAAACTTAACCGTCACCGCCGCCGGTGACAAGAGTACCGTCGTGGGCATCTTTCAGGCTGATTTTACCGGCCTGCAGGGTCAAACCGGCGTCATCGTTGTCTGCGGATTCCTGACCAGCGACGACGAGCCGGGCGAGATTCCTTCCGACTACCAGCTGGCGCTGTGCCTGGTGCAGGCGGACGGCAGCGTGACGCGTCTGGATGCCGTCTCCAGCGTAGCTGAGCCGCAAGAATTGGCCGCCGGTACGCTTCGGGCGCTTCCCAATCCGGCAAGCATCAGCACGACGCTGCGCTACACCCTGACCGTGCCGGCCGAAGTTGAGCTGACGGTCGTCAACTCGATCGGGCAGATCGTTGCGCGCTTCCAGACGGGATGGCAAAATGCCGGTGAACACAGCTTAAAGCTCGACGCATCCGGATGGGCCGCAGGCATGTATTCCTGCCGTTTGACAACGGCTACGGGTACCGCCGCCCTGCAGTTTGTCGTAACGAAATGATGATCCAGGGCTGGCAGGCCGACAGCTAGAGACCGAATTGAGAGCGCGCAGGTACATAACTTGCGCGCTCTTTTGTTTTCGTCTCAGACTGATCATACATCGCACAGCGCCGATTTTTTGCGAAGCTTAACTTTCTCCAGGCAAGAGATGAATTGAAGCCGTTATCTTGATGGCGGAGTTCGCATGGTCATTGCCTGCAGCCAGGCATAAGCATAGTTTCAGGTTGCTGCAAATCTGGCGCAAAGCCGCTTTTTAGATCGGCAGATCGCATTCTTCAGAGACCTGCAGCAAAATAATTTTGCGCAGCAGCAGTTATGTAACTATGTTTGTTACACTTAATTCAAAAAGAAGCCCATGAACAAAAGCAGTCGATTCGTCGTAGCGGTGCAGATTCTTTCGGGTCTGGCGCTTTGCGAGATTACAGGAAAGCAAGGCTGCCTGACCTCAACCAAGCTAGCGCACAGCGTGAATACCAACCCGGTAGTCATTCGGCGCATAATGGGCGTCCTGCGCGACGCCGGCCTGGTGACCTCGCTACAGGGCGCCGACGGTGGTTCACGGCTGGCAAAGGCAGCTGCGGACATCAGCCTGATGGATATTTACCGCGCTGTTGAGTCCGGACAGCTTTTTCACTTTCATTATTCCTGTCCGAATATGGAATGTCCGGTGGGCTCGGCGATTGGTCCAATAATGGAAAGAGTGTTGGCAAAGACCGAAGACGCAGTTCAAAACGTACTTATGCACATCAATCTGCTGGACATTGCGCAGGAAATGCGCGAGACCGGCAAAGAACGCTGGCCTTCGCTGGCCTGAAATTTTTTTACTCCCAATTGTAACAATCACTGTTACAGAAGATCTAAGTTTCGCGACATTAACTGTCACACCTGTTCTTTCCCCGCGTCCAACTGCATGAATTTGTCGCAAAGCCAAAGGCGATGCGATCGTGATTCATCTCGCGGGATGTAATTCAACCGCTCGCGCAATTGCAGGCGATGACGTCAGGCCCTGCGACGGCATCGGCGTGTTTAACTGCGCCTAATTGTAACAGAAATGGTTACTTTTAACAAATGTCAGTTTTAACGATGGAGTTAACTACATGAAAAAGCCCGGCAAATACGAGCAAATGCTGAGCAGCTACAGTGACTGGGTATTGCGATGGCGATGGCCGGTTGTTGCCTTCAGTGTGCTGTTTGCCTTTGCGATTGCCTTTGGAGCCAGCCGCTTATGGTTCGACACCAGCTACCAGGCCTTTTTCAGCGATGAGAACCCCCAGCTTCAATCCTTTGAAGCATTGGAAAAAATTTATACCAAGAATGACAACATACTGATTGTTCTTGCGCCGAAAGATGGTGTTGTATTCAGCCCTCAAACCCTTGCCGCCGTGGAAGCGCTGACAAAGGAAGCCTGGAAAATTCCCTATGCAATCCGCGTCGATGCCATCAGTAATTTTCAGCATACAAGCGCCGATGGGGACGATCTGATCGTCGATGATCTCATCAGTGACGCGGCCGGCCTGACAGCCTCGGAACTGGAAACACGACGCGCAATCGCAATGGCCGAGCCCGCGCTGTATAAACGCCTGCTTTCCGAGGATACCAAGGTAACCGGCATAAATGTCACGCTGCAGATGCCCGGCAAGAATATTAACGAAGTGCCGCACGCGGTGGCATTCACGCGCGAGCTGACCGAACGCTTCAGCGAGGCGCATCCGGATATCGACTGTTATCTGACGGGTGTCGTGATGCTCAACAATTCTTTCTCCGAGGCCGGCCAAAGCGATATGGCGACCATCGTTCCACTTATGTATCTCTTTATGTTCGTGGTTCTGGTCTGGTTGCTGCGTTCGCTGAGCGGTACTATCGCCACGATTGCCGTTATCAGTTTTTCGACCTTGATTGCGATGGGTGTCGCCGGTTGGTTTAAGGTCGGTCTGACGCCGCCCTCCGCCAATGCTCCGACAATGATTATGACAATTGCAATTGCCGACTGTGTCCATATACTCATAACAATGCTGCGAGAAATGCGGCGCGGCAGAGACAAGTTCAGCGCGATAAAGGAAAGCCTGCGCGTTAATATGCAGCCTGTGTTTATTACGAGTATTACCACGGCAATCGGCTTTCTGAGCATGAACTTCAGCGATGCTCCTCCCTTCTGGCACCTGGGCAATATCACTGCAATCGGCGTGACGCTGGCTTTTGTCTATGCCGTTCTGTTTCTGCCGGCCCTGATGGCAATCCTGCCGGTACGCGTGTATCGGCTCCCCGAACAACGCGAAGCCGGTATGGACCGCCTGGCCGACTTTGTCATCCGCAACCGCCGATCCGTACTGTGGACGTCGGTGACGGTGGTTGTCCTGCTTACGGTGATGATCAGTCGCAATGAGCTCAACGATCAATTTGTTAAGTATTTCGATGAGAGCATTCAGTTCCGCACCGATAGTGATTTTGCGATGGAAAACCTGGCCGGAATCTATCAGGTGGAGTTTTCACTTGAAGCCGGTGAGAGCGGCGGCATCAGCAATCCCGATTATCTCGCGACGCTGGAAACCTTCGCCGATTGGTACAGGCAGCAGCCCGGCGTCGTTCACGTCTCCAGCTTCAGTGAAGTGATGAAGCGCCTGAACAAAAGCATGCACGGCGACGACCGGCGCTACTACCTGGTTCCGGACAGCCGGGAACTGGCTGCGCAATACTTGCTGCTCTACGAGCTGTCGCTGCCCTATGGCCTCGATCTTAACAATCAGATCAATGTCGACAAATCGGCGACGCGTTTTACGGTAACGCTTGACGATGTCAGCTCACGTGAAATCCGTGAAACCGCTCTTCGCGGTGAACAGTGGCTTCTCGCCAATGCACCGCAGAGCATGCATGCTACCGCCGCCAGCTCGGCCGTAATGTTTGCCAACATTTCAGGCCGAAACATCGAGAGTATGTTAACAGGGACAACGCTGGCCCTGATTCTTATTTCACTTTGTTTGATGCTGGCGCTGCGCAGTCTGCGTTTCGGAACAATCAGTCTGCTGCCCAACCTGGTGCCCGCGGCAATGGCCTTCGGCGCCTGGGGCCTGATGGTCGGCCAGATCAACCTCGGTCTGTCGATCGTGACCGGAATGACACTCGGCATTGTCGTGGACGACACGGTTCATTTTCTCAGCAAGTTTCTGCGGGGTCGGCGTGAAAAAAATCTCAACCCGGAAGATGCTGTCCGATACGCATTTTCGAATGTCGGCAAGGCTCTTGTCGTTACCTCGTTTGTGCTGGCTGTCGGTTTTGGAATCCTGTCCCTTTCGTCCTTCGACTTAAACGCCGGAATGGGCAAGCTCACGGCAATCACGATACTGCTTGCGCTGGCGGCGGATTTCTTTCTTTTGCCGCCGATTCTGATCAAACTGGAAGAACGCCGGACCGGAATCCGCAAGACAAAAGCTGCTGCGCCGGCAAAAGGACAAGTGGCGCAGGAGGCATAAACAGCCAGCAGATCGGCTTCCACGACGACGGTCGCGCCGCCGCCGCATGGCAACACAGCTACTTAGCATTGGGCTCGCAGAGCCGCAACACACGAAACATCAATTCACATATAAACGGGAATTCAACAATGTCTACGATATCGATAACTCAAAATTTCAAGCGGCTGATGGGTTTATCCCTCGCGGCCATCCTGATGCTAACACCTTTGCATGCCAACTCGCCAGAGGCCGAAGGCCTGTCGGTCGCCAGGGAGGTCGATCGACGCGATACGGGTTTTGGCGATTTCACGGCAGAACTGAAGATGATACTCCGCAACCGACACGGCCAGGAAAGCACGCGTGAGCTGCGCAGTAAAACACTGGAGGTGGCAAATGATGGTGACAAGACTCTTGTAATCTTCGATCGCCCCAGTGATGTCAAAGGCACAGCCTTATTGACATTCAGTCACAAAACAGACAGTGACGATCAGTGGCTCTACCTGCCCGCGCTGAAACGAGTTAAACGAATCGCATCAAACAACAAGTCAGGTCCGTTTATGGGTAGTGAATTCGCCTACGAGGATATCTCGTCACAGGAAGTGGAAAAATACACCTATCGCTACTTGCGCGGCGAAACCTATGACGGCAATGACTGCCATGTTATCGAACGCTATCCTGTTGATCCGAAATCCGGTTACACGCGCCAGGTGGTTTGGATCGACAAGGCGCACTACAATTTTCAGAAGATCGATTTCTACGATCGCAAAGATGAACTGCTGAAGACATTGACCTATCATAACTACCGCCAATATCTCGCCAAGTACTGGCGCGCGGAGGAAATGAACATGGTCAACCATCAGACAGGCAAAAGTACGGTGTTACGCTGGCAGGATTACAAATTCGCGAACGGTCTCGAAGACCGGGACTTTGATCAAAACAGTCTGAAACGCGCGCGTTAATCACCTCAGCTCAAATCGGGATTCTCCTGCTGCTACCAGGGGAATCCCGGTTGTCTTGGTAAGGATGACGTGAAACGGAGACGAAAAAGCTCGAAGCAATAAGACCGGTTCACAGGACGGAGCTCGGCCCCTCTCGATCATGCCGACCGGGACTGGCGGCAGCTAGAGCAGTTCGTGCGGTCGTTTAAGCTCAAATGCCCTTCCAGTGGATGACCGCCATGATTTGCTGGAGCGTCGGACGGCAATAGTAGACGAAATCAGGCAGGATTGATCGGAATACTTATGTGCAATCATTGGGATTGAAACACGATGTCGCTCCCCCAACCTACAAAGTCAGGACTGGTAATCGTTACGTTATTGCTGTTCGCGGGAACAGCATTTGTTTACTCGCAAGAGGTCGAGCTTGCGGGCTCAATCGCTGCCGAAACACGTCTCTTTCCGGAATCGGCGCTGCATGACGAACAATTTGGCGCGGCTAATTTCTCTCTGCTCCTGCAGCCCGAATTCACGTATGAGTGGCAGGAAGGATACCAGCGGCTGACCTTGAGCCCTTTTGCGCGCCTGGATCAGCACGACGAAGAACGCAGCCACTTCGACCTGCGCGAATTCTATTGGGAGTATGCGGGAAGGCTCTTCGAGCTGCGTTTCGGCCTGCGCCAAATCTTCTGGGGAGTAAGCGAGTCCCAGCATCTGGTTGACATCATTAACCAGACGGATCAGGTAGAGAGTTTAGACGGCGAGGATAAGCTGGGCCAGCCGATGCTACATGTTTCCTTGATCGACGACTGGGGTACGCTGGACGCCTTTCTGATGAGCGGCTTTCGCGAACGCAGTTTCGCCGGACCGGATGGGCGACTGCGGCCCGAACTGCCTATCGACACCGAGAATGCAGAGTATGAGTCCTCGGCCGAGCAATGGCATCTCGACTGGGCCCTGCGTTGGTCGCACTACATCGATATTTTCGATTTCGGTCTATCGCACTTCGTCGGCACGAGCCGCGAGCCGACGCTGCTGCCACGCAAGCGGTCCGACAACAGCGCCTACTTGCTGCCGCGCTATGAGTTGATCAACCAGACGGGCATCGAACTGCAGGCAACGACGGGCGGCTGGCTGCTTAAGCTGGAAGCGATCACCCGCGGCGGACAAGGCGACCGATACTATGCCGCTGTCGGAGGATTTGAGTACACTTTCGGCGACGTCGGCGGCAGCGGCATCGATATTGGCGTTCTTAGCGAGTATCACTATGACGATCGCGGGGCGCAATCGACCAATCCTCTGGAGGACGATTTTTTTCTTGGTACCCGGCTGGCCTTTAACGATGTACAGAGCACGGATATCCTGGCGGGAATGTTTATCGATCGCGAAACGGGCGCCGGCGCATTGCGCCTGGAAGGTGCGCGACGTCTCGGAGACAGCTACAAACTAAGCGTCGAGCTCAACGGCTTTTTTAACGCGCCGGCGAATGACTTCTTTTACGGCCTGCGGCGTGATTCATTCCTGCAGCTGGAGCTGGCGCGTTACTTTTAACAACTGTCAAACTTTCTGGTAAATTTTTCAAATAAGTTACTCCCAGTCCCCCTTTTTGCGGAGGCTGTGTGAAAACACACAAGAAACTTATTTGATACTTCACTATTCGTCGATATCAAAAAACAACAGTCGCCCTTCGCTACTCCGGCAACAGAGCGTTTTGCCATCGCCGGCAATGCGCAATGGCGGTCTTACTGGGATGCAAAGTATAATCGGCGACAACTATGTCAGCGCCGGTAAGCTCTGTTCTCTGGCCGGTATGGCGATTGTGAATTGACAGAGTGTCAGGGCCATCCCAGCGATCAGTTTCGATTACACTCACAAAATATCCGTCGGTGGTATCGACAGAGAAGTTATTCACTCTCGATTGAGCAGGTAGGAGCGCGGATAGATATTCTTTTGCTCAGAATGTGAATAGTCATATCGCGTAACAAGAAAATTCTAATCCAATGAGAGGGACTTAGAATCGGTGGGTCCTTGTTCGCACAGCAAAAGTAAGAAATATTCGGGCGTAAAAAATGTCAAAATGCGGTATGATCCCCGGGAAAAAAATCGACAGCGTTGACAACGGGCAATCACCGGAGAACGAGTAAGGAAAAAGGCATTCGCAGCTTAACAACGAATCTAATGGCGATAAGGTCTTGAATTCCTGCCGCCGGCGTCAGGCATCAGTCGGCAATATCGAAAAAGAACAGTTTCGATTCGTCATAGCTCATGATACAGAACGTCGAGCCATCGCCGGACACGCTGATCGGCGCCTTGATGCCCGGAAATCTGAATTCATCAATCAGCCTATCGGATTCCAAATCATAGATTGCGACTCGGCCGATGTTGTGCTGCGGCGCAGGCAGCCTGGAAAGGACAATCAACTTGGTCTCGTCGGCTACGAGCGCACAATCGATAATGACATTTTCCGCTGTTGAGGCGATAACACGTTGCCGGCCGGTCGAGCGATCGAGAATTATGATTTCGTCGACCGAACTATTCTGATTGATGTGGACGGCGCCGATGAAAAAGCGGTCGGCAGCATCAACGAACAGCTCACTGGCCTTGGAACTGAATTCCTCCGTGGCCAGCTCCTCGCCGTTCTCAATATTTAGAATCAGAATCTTCCCCTGGCTGAGAACATAAAGCATACTGTCGTCGGCGCTAAGTCGAATGTCGTCAACTCTTGACGCTATCGAATAGCTGAATGCCAGCGATCGATCAGCAAGGTTCCAGCCGGCCAGCGTCTGTGAATTTCGGTAGTGACTACTTAGCAGCAGGGCGGCATCGGAACTAAAACAAATGTTTCCGCCCGGCACAAACTCGCTCGATAAAACATGGTTGTCATAATTCTCGACGTCCCATAGCCGCAGCGTTTCATTACCCTGCCACACGGGACTGAGCTCCAACTGCGCCACGTATGCGTTGTTGGGCGCAAGCAGGGCATGAATGACGTTCTCATAAGTAGAGCGCATGCTAAGTAAAACATTGCCGTCGGCGGCATCGAGAAAGCTCACTCCGCTTGCGGGCGTCATGACCGTGTCGCCGCTATAGCTGAGCTGGATATCGCCGACACGCAGACGTTCTGGCCTTATTGCGTGTCGCAAGCGCAAGCCATGATGGTCGAATTCTGCCATGTTCCAGTCGAGCAGCAGCAGGCGCTTGTCAGTCGTTTCGACCGCCAGAAATTCGCCGCCCGGCGAGAATACGGCCTGCCGCAAGTCGCCAAAGGGAAGAGCCAGGGCGTAAACAGGCTCGAGTTCATTTGTCGTCCAGAACCAGGCCTGTCCACCTGCGTTTACCCCTGCAATTCGATCAATCTTGTCATTAAACTGAAGAGCGAGCAGTTTTTGCCGTCGCGCAATAGTTGAGCGCAAAACCGACTCAGTATGCAGTCCATACAGCTCGATCTGGCCATCGTCCGTTCCTCGAACCGCAAAACGACCATCGGCTGAGAAAGCCAGACTTGAAGTTTGCGTCATCAGATCTTCTTTCCTGTTCAGTGCGATTTCATTGCGTTCGAGGTCATAAACAACATAATGGCACGTTCCTCTGTAGCTGCCATAGCTCCGCGGCGGAGTCGTGCCGTAGCCTTTATGACCGTCGGCCCACAGATAGCGGCCGGATCGATCAAAGTGCAAGTACTCGACTGCGCCGACATCAATCTCCGCTGCAGGATCAAGATCGCCGCTTGCGCTGAAAAGTCTGGTTTGACCTTCAATAGCTTGCGCATGAGGATGGAGCCACTCTGCATAGGCTCCAGCCAGGAGAGTTTTGCCATCCGGCGACCATGTTGCCAGCGATTTGGCGTTCCAGTAGTACTCATCGCGATTAGTTTGCCACGCTTCAATGCGGGCCGACCAGAGAATGCTGTCGCTGCTTAGTTCCCGGACATCGATCATGAGGTAGGGTAATTTTTGAAAGCCGTCAATTCTGTAAGCAAGGGCTATTAACTTGCCATCTGGAGAAAGAGACAAATAGTTAATACCGTTATGGGGCAGGGCATAGCTTGCAGCATCGATAGTAGTTTCTAGCTCGCCGTTTGCAAGTCCGTATACATTGATTTTCAATCTCCGATACTCAAGCAAGGACGCAGTGCCGTGGCTAAACTCGATGCGAGATTTATATCCATCGTTAGCCACTGGCCATTCCCAAACTATGTCGCCCGATGCCGCAGGCAGGTCAAGACATACGAAGGGTATAGACAGTAAGGACATTAAAGTCAGAAACGCTGCAGTTCTATGGCAGTAGTCAGGTTTGAGCATGTCTCAGATAAAGTGTGAATTGATAATACTCCATCATCAGGCAGCACGTATCTCCTGGCATTATTTGTTAATCTGCAGCGGCAAGGTTTGGCTGCCCTGCGCGTGCTGCAGCGTCAGAAAATAGTGGCCGCCCGGCAGCCCGCTAAGGTCAACTGAGATGGAATGTCGTCCGGCGGACATCGAACCCCGGCGCTCGGAGCGTAACAGAGTCCCGAGCACCGACCTCAGGCTGATCCGCAGTTCGCTGCGCCTGGCGAGATCGACCTGCACAATCGTCGTCTCCATGGCAGGATTCGGCCGTATGATAAACCCGGCTGTCTTTTCGCCGGATTCGTTAACATCCAGGGGAATACCGGGCAGTTTCGGCCAGTCTATTTGCCAGGCCACAAAGCTGCCTTGCTCGGAATATGCAATCAAACTGTTGTCCTGCGGATGAAAACGGTAATCCTGAATTGCTTGAATCGAATCGGTCCTCTCGTCTCTGATAGTCAGCGTATCGAGTGTCTCACCCGTAGAACTGCTCTTCAGCAGCAAGCGCTTGTGATTATCGAGTACCAGGAAGGAGCCGGCATCAGGAGCGAAGGAGACACGCTGAGCCGAAGTATCGAGCTGATGACGGCGAACAAGATTCCCGGTGGCAAAGTCACGTAATATGACCGATGCCGCCGGCACGGTGTGGATTAACAATCTATTATCGCGCGAAACATCAAAATCGGATATCTGCGCTCGCGTAAAAATACTCCTGACCTCGTCGTCGGCAGTGGAATACACCTGCAGGGGGTCTTGACCAAACACACAGTAGCGTGAATCAGCCGTAAACGCGAAAAGGTTTGCCATAAAGGGCGTTGGAAAGTAGAACCAGCGATGCTGTTGCAGGGGCTCGTTCCAGATGGTGATTCTATGTCGACAGGAGTTTCGAATCGAGTCATAACAGGTATAAGCAATAAGATTTTCGTCTGAAGAAATCTTTATCAGCCCTGGCGCTCTGGTAAAACGTTGGATGCTATCGATTAACAAGGGGCCGGAATAGTTGCCCTTGCCTTGGGAATATACGAATGACTTTCCGCCATCCACCGACCCGACAATATCGTGTTCCTCGGTTTCAAGCTTCGATACTTCCGTAGCCCGTCGGATATCGAACCTGCGAATGGCGGAGCCATACTCATCGCCGAATTCATCGAACAGCCTGGTACTCGCGACTAAGTAGTGGCTTTCCCGGTCGATATCATAAGAATTGAGCGTAGCGCCGACAGAAAAAATGTTAACAATGTTTCCTGTAGCCATACTCGCCACGACAATCTGAGGTGACGAGCGGCGATTGTAAGCGAAGTAGCGCCCCGCATCGTCAAACTTAAAGTCAAGCTCTCTGGCGGGAACGATATGCTGTGAACGCCAGACTTGTGGCTGTTCGGCGCTTAGGGGCGAGGACGACGGCGTTAGCAACATCGCGAACAAAGCAACACAGAAATATGCCCGGCAAAGAAAGCGCACAACGAGGTCGATTCGCATTTTATCACACGAAGAAGCTGATTCGACTCTATTGACTAAGTTTTGGTAGGACTTGAAGCAGGCGGCAATTTAGGCGAAAATACAAATTTAGCAAGGCCGAAATTCGGCACTTGAATAGCGGCGCCCGCCGGTCAGTCTTTCGGTTATCAGCCAAGCGGAAGCTGAACAAAAAACGTCGCTCCCTTCCCCTCTTCACTCTCACACCAGACCTTGGCTCCGACAAGCGAGGCTATCTTCTTTACGATCGCAAGGCCGAGGCCGATGGAATGCTCCTTTCCCGTCGGACGGGCGCTGAGGCGGGCAAACTTTGTAAAGAGACGCTTGTGATCTTCGGCGGTCAGACCTGGTCCTTCATCCTGAACAAACAGCGTGGCGGCGTTTGCCTCTACTTTCAGAGCAGCCAGCACACAGGAATTGATGGGCGCGAACTTGATGGCGTTAGACAGCAGGTTGTCGAGAATCCGCCGCAAAAGTTTCGTATCGGTATTGACGAGAACCTGTGCATCTGGCACCTGACATTGCAGCGCAATTCCCTTCAAGCGGGCTTTGTGTTGAAAATTTGTTACGGACTGCCGCAAACATTCACATAGCTCGCCGCTTGCGAAATTTACAGACGCAAGCCCTTGCTCGATGCGATTAACGTCCAGCAATTGTTCAATCAGCTCAAACATTTTGTCCGCGACAGTAATCGTATCGTTCGCCAGTTCCTGAATCTGCTCTTTGCTTAAGGAATCGAACTTGGAATGCAGCAGCTCGGCCAGCATTTTGATGTTTACCAGCGGATCGCGCAGATCATGCGCCGCAATGCCCAGAAAGTCGTTTTTCTCCCGATTGATTTCCGTTAACTGCCGGTTCGTACGCTGCAGCTCTTCGTTTAACTCTCCGACTTTGGCCAGCGCCGCTGCCAATTCGACATTTTTTAAACGGGATATCTCGGCCTCCTGTCTGGCCTGCTCAATCTTATATATGATCTGGAGATTCTTAATACGGCGATCGCTTTCTTCGTTAAACACCCGCTCCTTGTAGTCCTGCTCGCAGTCCTGGTGCGCAGCTACTTCCCGCCATTGGCCTGACTGCCGGTGCAAGATAGCGAGTTGGCGGTGAATCTGGATGAGCTGTTTGATTTCACCCGTTTCTTCCGCCAATTGCTGTGCGGCCGTTAAGGCCTCGCCGGCATCGCTGAGCCGTTCCTGCGCGACAAAAATCTCGCCAAGGTTGAGCAACGCGCCGATACGACCCGATTTTTCACCGGAGGCGGCAAAGAGCTCCGCGCTTGCCCGGAAACTCGCTTCAGCGCGCTCCCTGTCTCCCAGTGCCGCGGAGGCATTGCCGATTCCAAGCAGAGCAAAGGCCTGAAGCCGTTGATTGCCGATTGCCCTGACCACGGCCAGACAGCGTTCCGCATGCTCCAGGGCGGTGGCGGAACGGCCCAGTACGGTAAAGATCTGAACCATATTGATATAGCTGGCGCTCTCGCCCTCGCGATCGCCGATCGCCTGTTGAATCGCAAGAGCCTGCTCAAAATAGGAAAGCGACTGCTGATATTCCTTGAGATCCGAGTGAATGTTGCCGAGGCCCATGAGCGCTCTGGCGGCGCCGCTCTGGTTCTCCAGCTGTCGCTGCAGACGTAGACAGGTCATGCAATGCTCAAGCGCCTGGCCAAAATTGCCCAACATATGATAGGTATTGGCCAGGTTGCCATAGAGGTTGGCGCTGCCGAGGGGATCACGCGATTCATCAAGAATTGCCAGACTGCGGTGATAGTGTTCCAGGGCTGCCTGATAATCACCGAGACGGGCGTGGACGGCGCCGAGGTTGCTCAGAGTCGATTGAATACCGCGCTTGTCTTCGAGCTCCTGCTCCAGCGCCAGCGTACTTTCCAGTGCCTGCAGCGCCTCTCGGTAGCGTCCAACATAAAGATGCGTCACACCGATGCTGGAACGCGCCGAGGCCTCGCCGCTGCGGTCTCCGCGGTCCACGGCCAGTGCGAGGGCACGCTCCGCCAGCTCCATCGAGCGCGGGTAATTGCCTTGCGCACTAGAAGCACGGGCAAGATTCACCAGGGCCTTTGTCTGCCCTTCGCTATCGCCGAGGGCGTCAAAAAGTTCGAAGGCCCGCCCGGCATGTTTATGCACGGCGTCGAAGGCCGAAACGTCATAATCGGCGGAGGCAAAACAGAGCGAACATTCCGCCTCGATGGCGCAGGCGGCGTTTTCATCGTGATCCGGTCGACGCCGGTAGGCTGCCAGCTTTTCCAGAGCCTGCTGCGCCAGCGGACGCACCTGATGTGGGGCGATGCCTATCGCTCGGCGCGAATCTTCCAATAGTTTTTTACTTTCATTCCACAGTCCGGTTGTAGACTCGGAATCACTCGAAGATGCCTTGGCATTGCTACTTGGGTTAAGCACATTTCTCTACAATTGATGAGCTTACAAAGAACCGGGGCGGCAGCATATACGTAGGGCTGTCATGCTTGTCCGGCAGAGTCTTGAATACGACTTAAAGCCAGGCGCCTGCAAGATCGACATAATTTCGCGAATTCAAAGGCCGGAATTGCCGGCGTCGCAACTTTTATCACTGCGGCTTCAGATTTTTCACCGGACCGGGACTTTCCGACCAGTCCGTCAAACGACCGAGAAAACTCTTTGCCACCCTCGATAGCTGCCGTCTGGACTCGGTGACCAGGGCGACTTTGCGCGGCGACAGCCCATCAATCGTTATCTGTCGTAGTCTGCCTTGATCCAGGTCGCCGTGGGCGGCGAAGTCCGGAATAATCGCAACTCCGAGGCCGAGGCGGGCGCAGGCTTTTTGCACTTCGACGCCGCCGAACTCCATGACGGCAGACGGCGCCGCTCCGAGAGTCGCAAAATCCTGATCCAGCAGGCCGCGTGACTTGGTGCCTTTTTCCAGCAAGAGCAATCGTTCTCTGCACAGCTGCTGCAGTCCAAGGCGCTCTGACGAAACAAGGGGATAATCGGGTGCGCAGACGGCCACCTCCCGGTAGTCAAAGAGCGACTGAACATCGAATCGTTCCGAAGGCTGCGGTTCGGTCATCAGACCGATTTCTATCTGCCGATCGTGCAGTAGCTGAGCGATCTGCAGGGTCGGTCGATTGCGAATGCTGACGGCAATACCGGGATAGTCGCTGCTGAAGGAAGCCAGCACCGGCATCAGGATATAGGTGCTCACTGTATCGCTGCAGCCGATGCGCAGGTGACCGCGCTGCAGGTCACGCAGTTCGTCAATATGTTGGCGGGCGGCCGCCAATTCGGTAAACAAACGCTGAGCATGCCGGTAGAGAATATGGCCCGCCTCCGTCGCCTCGACGCCCCGGCGGGAACGCAGCAGCAGCACCTCGCCGAGATCCTGTTCCAGCGCTTTGACGTGCATACTGATGGCGGGCTGGGTCAGCTGGAGCCGGCTGGCGGCGCGACCGAAACTCCGCTCGTCTACAACGGCGCAAAAGCTGCGTAAGTGATTGACATCCATAAGAAATCCTTATTGAATCGATAAAAATAATAAATTTTCATGATTGTCACGCGGGTGCTAGTTTTGTCTTCGAATTCTATGCATCACTCAATCCGAAGGAACAATGGCTGGAATCAATCGCATCTTCGTTGAAAAAAAGCCTGGTTTCGATACGGCCGCCGCGAAGGTGCGCCGCGACTTGCGCAGCTACCTCGGCCTCGACAACATTACTAAAGTCAGGCTGCTCATTCGTTATGATGTAGAAGGAATCGACGAGGAAGACCTGGCGGCCGCGCGCTTTACTGTTTTTGCCGAAGCGCCGGTGGACCTGATGTATGAAGACGAGATGCCTCTGTCGGATACGGAGCGGGTGTTCGGCATCGAATATCTGCCCGGACAGTATGATCAGTGCGCTGATTCCGCGGCGCAGTGCATTCAGATGCTCACCCGCCGCGATGCACCGCTGATCCGGGTGGCGACGATCGTGGCCATTACAGGCGGACTGAGCGAGGAGGACATGAACGCCGTTAAAAGTTATATGATTAATGAAGTCGATTCGCGCGAAGCCTCGCTTGCCAGAGTCGACACGCTGCGCGAATCGACCCAACGTCCTCCGGATGTTGCCGCTATCGAGCAATTCAACACGATGAATACTGAAGAGCTGCGGTCATTGGCAGCGCGACTGGGCCTTGCGATGTCTCTGGACGATCTTGCCCACTGTCAGCGGTATTTTGCCCGGGATGAACAGCGCGACCCGACTCTGACGGAAATCAGAATGCTGGATACTTACTGGTCCGATCACTGCCGCCATACGACTTTTCTTACGGAGCTACGCGATGTGGAAATCGCCGATGGTCACTACGCGCAGGTCATACGGCGCGTCTTCGATGATTATCTGGCGCTGCGCCGCGAAGTACACGGCGAGGAGCCAAAAGCCCGCTGTTTGATGGACATCGCTACCATCGCCATGAAAGCAATGCGGCAAAGCGGCCGACTGGAAGATCTCGAAGTCTCGGATGAGATCAACGCCTGCAGTATCGTCGTTGAGGCCGCGGTGGACGACAGACTGGAAGAGTGGCTGGTGATGTTCAAAAACGAAACACACAATCACCCGACCGAGATCGAGCCATTCGGCGGCGCGGCGACCTGTGTCGGCGGCGCGATTCGCGATCCGCTATCCGGCCGTTCCTATGTCTACCAGGCTATGCGTGTTACAGGAAGCGGCGATCCGCGTGCCCCGCTTGATTCAACACTGCCCGGGAAGCTGCCGCAGCGCAAGATCGGCAGCGAAGCCGCGCATGGATTTTCGTCCTATGGCAACCAGATCGGTCTGGCGACAGGGCATGTAAGAGAAATATATCATCCCGGCTACATCGCAAAGCGCATGGAAATCGGCGCCGTCGTCGGGGCCGCGCCGCGGAAAAATGTTGTCCGAGAGCAGCCGCTGCCCGGCGATGTCATTCTGCTGGTGGGCGGCAGGACCGGACGCGACGGCTGCGGCGGCGCGACAGGCTCCTCCAAAGAACACAGCGATGCCTCCATCAAGACGGCGGGCGCCGAAGTCCAGAAGGGCAACCCGCCGACCGAGCGCAAAATACAGCGCCTCTTTCGCGATCCCGAGCTCAGCCGCATGATCAAAAAATGCAATGACTTCGGCGCCGGCGGCGTATCGGTCGCCATCGGCGAGTTGGCGGAAGGCGTTCATGTAGATCTTGATGCCGTGCCGAAGAAGTATGACGGCCTCGACGGCACCGAGCTTGCGATCTCGGAATCGCAGGAGCGAATGGCCGTCCTTGTGGCGCCGGAGGACGCCCAGCCCTTTATCGACTGCGCCCGGCGCGAAAATCTGGAAGCGACAAGCGTCGCAAAAGTCAGCGACGACGGACGGGTCCGATTCACCTGGCGCGGGACAACGATTGTGGACCTGAGTCGCGCCTTCCTCGACACCAACGGCGTTCGCCAGCAGGCGGATGTTCTCATCGCGGCGCCGGCCGAAAAAGATTGTTACTTTCATCTCGAACACTACAAGGGCCGTTCACTCGGCGAACGGTGGCTTGCCGCCCTGGCCGATATCAACGTTTGTTCGCAGAAGGGACTGGTGGAAATGTTCGATAGCAGTATCGGCGCAGCCTCGGTGCTGATGCCATTTGGCGGCAGCGAGCAGCAAACACCCGCCGAAACGATGGTTGCGAGCTTGCCCGTTCTTGAAGGCAGCACGACAACGGGGACGATTATGAGCCAGGGATTCAATCCGCAGCTTGCGAGCTGGAGTCCATTTCATGGCGCGCTCTTTGCTGTCGTCGATGCGGTTGCGAAGGTGGCCGCCGTCGGGGGCAATCACCGCGGCGTGCGACTGACACTCCAGGAATACTTCGAGAAGCTGGGTCGCGATCCCGAGCGTTGGGGCAAGCCGCTCAGCGCCCTTCTCGGTGCGCTTCACGCCCAACAAATGCTCGGCATTCCCGCCATCGGCGGCAAGGATTCAATGTCCGGCACCTTCGAAGACCTGGATGTCCCCCCGACACTTGTAGCTTTCGCCCTCTGCCCGGTGGATGTACGCAAGGTGATTTCACCGGAATTCAAACGAAGCGACAGTACGATCCTCCTGCTGTCGGCGCTGCGTGACGAACGCGAATTGCCCGACTTTCCGCGCCTTCAGGCGATCTTCGACCGTGTGCAC
>JANQRB010000164.1 GCA_028284775.1 Candidatus Kapaibacterium sp.
CGGCGGGGCGGTCTCCCAGGCCTTGCGGTCGACGGGCCCGTGCTTCTTTTCGTACTTGCCGATCGGCTCCATCACCCGCGCGGCGGTGACTCGCTCCCCGAGCTGGAACTTTCGGCCGATACGACGATCTGCCGAGGGGCGCGTGTGCAGCTTCAAGCCGCCGGCGCCGATCGTTATCAATGGGAACCCGCCGCGGGTTTGAGTGATCCGACGATCCCAGATCCAATCGCCGCGCCCGACGAATCGACTCTTTACCAACTTCGCGCCGCGACGAATGATGGCTGCGAAGCTAGAGCTGAACTGTGGGTGAGAATACGTGAATTCAGTGACGTCATAATTGGCATTCCCGATACGCTTACAACGCCGGGCGAGCGCTTCAGGCTGCCCCTGCGGATCGAAGTGCCTGAGGCGCTTTTGCCGCTCGAACTTCGCCGTTTGCGCTTCGAGCTGCGCTATCAGGCGCGTCTGCTGCGGATCAGAGGCGTCGATCAGGGTACGACAATGCAGCGTCGTGTGGAAGGCGGCGACGTAATTCTGACGCTGGACGTTCCGTCGCGGTTGCTGCAACAGAGTGAGACCAAATTGTTTGAATTCGAGACCGTCGGATTGATAACGATGCTGGAAACGACAACACTGCGAATCGAGAATATAGAAGCCGAATTTCAGGAGGATGTCTGTATCAATGTCGCCGGCACATCCGGCAGCTACGGCATTCACGAATATTGCCTGGGCTATGAAGTAGGCCTGCGCCAGTTGCTTGCACTGCGCGTCGCGCCGAATCCCGCCGATGCTGAAGTCGATATCAGTATTCGTCCCGCGAGCGGCAGCGACCGGCAGCTGCTTGAGCTTTTCGATAATTTCGGACGCCGCCTGTGGCGCACTGAAGTCCGGTCGCAGGATGGACAGTCTTACAGTCTGAAGCTGGAAACAGCAAGTCTGTCGGCGGGAATCTATCTGCTGCGTTTGCGATCGGCGGATCAGGTAGAGACGGCGAGAATCCTTGTGCGGCGTTAGACAGGCAGCGGCGGCCCGGCGCGTAAGTCTGGTGATGAGGCCCAAAGGCATATTTGCATTTAGCGTCCGAATCGGGCGATATTAGAAGCGAAATCTGGCTGACAGCAATACGAAAGGCCTGACAAAGCGTGCATTGTGTGATGAAAACAAGTGTGCTGTGGCTCCTGCTGGTTACGGCAACAACGGCCCTGGCGCAGCCACATACCTACAACTGGTACTTCGGCGACCGGGCCGGTCTTAATTTCAGCGGCCCGCAGCCCCGGACGCTGCTGGACGGCGAGCTACAGCAACTGGAAGGCAGCGCCGTCCTTTCCGATGCCGACGGCAACCTGATGTTTTATACCGATGGTATCCGATGCTGGGATGCCGATCACCGGATCATGCCGGGCAGCCTGCCCAACCTGCCCGCCGGCAGTCACCCTGCCGAAATCAGCTTTTCGACGGCGCAGGCCGCCCTGATCGTACCGCACCCTTCCGATGTGAATTTGTATTATGTGTTTAACGCCGGTAATATGAGCGGCGTCGGCGATGATGACGTCGTCTTGCCCGCGGAGTACGAGCAGATATTGCGGGCTATGAGTTATAGTCTAGTAGATATGCGCCTGCGGGACGGCAAAGGCGATCTGTTGGAGCGGGGCAGCCTGAATCCCGCGGTCGAGCTCAGCGAAAATCTGGGCGGTACGACTAACTGTTCCGCAACGGGATTCTGGGTGCTCGCGCGTGAATTGGGAGCCAATCGTTTCTACGCCTATCACGTCGGGCCCAATGGACTGAATACCACGCCGATTATTTCCGATGCTGGGGGACGCGCTCCACGCGAAGGCGCCGGAATCGGACAGCTGAAAATTTCACCCGACAGCCGCCTGCTGGCATACAGCAGTTTTGACGATCCGGCGCTCGACGCGCTCATTTTCGATTTCAATAACGAAACCGGGCTCGTCAGCAACCCGCGCGCACTGACGGCATTCGACAGTGATCGCTTCAACAATGCCTATGGATTGAGCTTTGCGCCCGATAATCGCCAGTTGTATGTGTCGCGTGTGGGCGGCACCCTGATCCAATATCTTCTCGACGATCCCACTGAGGCGGCGATTCGCTTGTCGGCGGTGGAACTCGGCGATCCACTCAGAAATCGTGAATTCGGGACGATGCAGATTGCCGCTGACGGCCGCATCTACATCGCGCAGAGCGCTGCCCTCGATCTGGCTGTGCTGAGCCAGCCGAATCTGCGCGGAGCGGCGGCCGACCTGCGTTATGATGAGGTCCGCGCCGGGGCCTTGCCGCCCCCGCTCTCCCGCGTCAGTACCTTCGGCCTGCCGAACTTTATGGATTATGTTTTCAATAGCGGTCCGCCGCCGCCTCTCTGCGACAGACCGCAAAGCGCTTTCAGCGTTGAAAGCGTCTGCCAGGGGGCCTGCGCGACATTTGTGAACGAGAGCCGGGGCCCGCAGAGCACCTGGCGCTGGACCTTTGAAGGCGGTCTGCCGGCTGCTTCCTCGCTGCCCGCGCCGCCGCCGATCTGCTACGAGCAGGCCGGCAGCTACCGCGTGCAATTGATTGTCGGCACAATGCTGGCGGCCGATACTATCGAGAGCCGGATTGAAATTCTGCCCGGGCCCGCCCTTGAGGTCAGTCAGGATGTCCTCATCTGCACCGGAGCTTCCGTGCAGCTGCAGGCGCGGGGCGAGGGCCGTTTTCGCTGGTCGCCGACGGAAGGACTAAGCGATCCGGGTATCCCCGATCCGATTGCGTCGCCGTCCGTCAGCACTGTTTACACCGTCACACTGGAAGACGAGAGTGGCTGTGTTTCACGCGATTCGGTTGCGGTGACGCTTGACTCCTTCAGGGCCATTGTCAGCTCGGCGGCCACGATTTGTCGCGGCTCATCCGCGCTGATCAGCGCCGGTGGCGGGCTGGATTACACCTGGACGCCGTCCGAAGGACTCGATGATCCAGCTATCCCCACGCCCCTGGCCGCGCCGGAACGAACGACGGTGTATACCGTCACGGTCGTCAACGAGTTCGGCTGTCGCGCCGTCGATTCGGTGCTGGTTGAGGTGCTGCCGCCGCCGGATATCGACCTGGGACCCGATCTGCGTATCTGCCGCGGTGAAGCGGTTAGCCTGCGTTCAGGCGAAGCCGCAAGCTATCAGTGGACGCCAGGGGAGGGCCTGAGCGATCCCGGCAGCGCCAACCCCTTGGCCAGTCCGACGACAACAACCGTCTACCGCCTGCTGGCCGTCGCGGACAACGGCTGTATTCGCGAAGAGGAAGTGCGCGTCCAGGTCGATGACATACAGGATCTGGTCATCAGCCTGCCCTCGCTTCGCGATACCCCCGGCAATCTCTTTCGTCTGCCCCTGACAATCAGCGTGCCGCCCGCGCTGCTGCCGCTCGATCTGCCGGCGCTGGATATTACCCTGCGCTACGCCGCAGGTCTGCTCAACATCGAGGGCATCGCCGACGGCCCGCGTCTGGCCGGACGAATTAATGGCGAATTCTCGGAGGTGGAACTCATCGTGCCGGCGCAACGCGTTACCAGCGACGAGAGCGTGTTGTTGGAACTCGATGCCCGCGGTCTGATCGCCCTGCGCGATACGACCGCCATCGAGATCAGGATCGCGGATCCCGACTTCGGTCCGGGCGTTTGTGCGCGCCTGCTGGTGCAGGACGGCGGCTTCGGCATTCACGAATATTGCCTGGGCTATGGCGTGCGGACATTTGTTCCGCTCAGCGTCGTCATCGGCCCCAATCCCGCCGATGGCCGCGTCGAAGTCAGTGTCCGGTCGGCGGCGAACGGCGCTGTTCATCGGTTTCGACTGCTGGATGATTTTGGCCGCGTGCTGCTGCGGCGGGAGCTGAGAGGCGAGGCAGCCGGACGCTTTGTCTTCAATACCTCGTCATTGGCGACGGGTACGTATCATATCCAGGTCAGGGTCGGCAGCGATACCTGGAACGGCCGTCTGCTGGTTGTCCACTAGCGCGGGAAGGTCCGCAGGTAAGCTCGAAGCGTACCTACTGACTGTCACCTGCGATAATTCAAGGTCTGTGGTGTCTACGCTAGCGAGGGCCCCCAGACACAATCAGGAATTCCATGCGCGCTCTCTTCTTAATTGCCCTCCTGCTGGTTGCCGGCGTCTGGCCCGCAATCCTTCACGCCCAGTTAGAAGCCAATGAATGGTATTTCGGACCGCGTCTCGGTATCAGCTTCCGCAACGGCGGGATGCCGCTGCCGATCGGCGTCAGTCAGATGAATACGCAGGAAGGCAGCGCCACGATTTCGCATACCCGGACCGGCGATCTCTTGTTTTACACCAATGGCTTCGTGATCTGGGACGCCAGTCACAATATTATGCCCGGCGCGGTCCTGCAGAATTACAATGGCCCCGAAGATCGCTTTCCGGGGTATTCCAGCACCCAGGCCGCCCTCATTGTGCCCCATCCCGGTGAGCCGAATCAATATTTCGTATTTAACCCGGGCAACCGAACCGGCGGAACTTACCCGGGCGTCATTGGCGCTCGCCGCCTCGATGGATTCTCTTATACCCTTGTCGATATGAGCCTTAACAATGGCATGGGCGATGTACTGCGGCGCGGCAACCTGAACAGCCAGATCAAGCTGACGGAGCGCCTGACGGGAACGAAACGCTGCGGCGAAGATTTCTACTGGATCGTGGTCAGCGAATTTCGCGGCGATCGTTTTATTGCCTATCGGGTCGATCAGGACGGCCTAAGCGGCTCGGCCGTCACTTCCAGGGTCGGCGTTGCCATTTTCGATGAATTCGGCGGCGTCGGACAGATGAAAATGTCGCCCGACGGATCGATGCTGGCAACCGTCCACGGCAGTCCGCTTTTCGGTTGGCAAATTGAACTCTACCTCTTCGATGTCGCGACGGGCAAACTCTCCGATCAGCTTGTCATCCCGGCGCCGCGCGACGACAAACCCTACGGCCTGAGTTTCTCGCCGGACAATTCGCGTCTTTACATTTCAAGCATCGAAGGCAATATTTACCAGTACAACGTCAGCGATTACGACGAAGATAAAGTTAAGTTTTCGCGTCAGCTCGTTTCCGATCCGGACGAAGCGGCGCGCTATGGCTCGATGCAGCTCGGACCGGACGGCAGGCTATACATCGCGCATGATGGCGTCCGCCAGCTTTCGGTCATTCAGTTTCCTAACGAGCCGGGACTGGCCTGTCGCTTTCGGTCCAATGCCATCCAGACGGGCGGACCGGATCCCACGTCGCGCAATACGCTCGGCCTGCCCAATTTCATGGATCATCTGTTTCTCGAGGGCGGCGGGCAGGGTGATTGTTCGCGCCCGCTCAGCGCCTTTGCCTTTGAATCTGTCTGCAGCGGCGACTGCGTCAGCTTTCGCGACGAAAGTACAAGTAATCCGGAAGCCTGGGAATGGGAGTTCGAAGGCGGTATTCCGGCGCGGGCCGATGGCGCTGAGCCGCCGGAGATTTGCTATCCTCGGCCGGGCGACTTTAAGGTGCGCCTGATTACGCGCAACCGCTTCGGCGCCGATACGAGCGAGCAGCAGATCAGCATTTTCGCGCCGCCCGCCCTGGACGCCGGACCCGACATTCATATTTGCGCCGGCGCTTCATTAACACTTCAGGCACAGGGCCAGGGCCGCATGCGCTGGACGCCGGCCGAAGGATTGAGCGATGCGGACAGCCCGACGCCTGTCATACGGCCGTCGGCAACAAGGGAATATACGGTGACGCTCGTTGATGAGCGAGGCTGTGTCTCGAGCGCAAGCCTGACAGTGTTTGTTGAATCGGTGTCGCTCGAAGTCGACGAGCCGCCGGCAATTTGTGTCGGTGAGAGTGCCAGGCTGCGCGCAGAGGGCGGCGTCCGCTATGTCTGGACGCCGGCGGAAGGACTCGACGATCCTTTTGCCGCTGAGCCGCTTGCCGCGCCTAAGGAGACGACGACCTATACGGTGCAGACTTTTAACGAATTCGATTGTTCAACGTCGGCGACGATTAGCCTTATTGTTCTGCCGAAGCCGGAACTCGATCTTGGCGAGGATATCAGTCTTTGTTTTGGTCAGAGCGTGACGCTGGGGGCACCGGCGGGCCTGCGTTATGAATGGCGACCAGCCACCGGCCTGAGCGACCCGACGCGCGCCGATCCCGTCGCCGGGCCGCAGCAGACCACCCTGTACACGCTTACCGTTACCAACGAAGCCGGCTGTAGCGCAAGTGACGAGATCGAGATTCGTGTTGGCGAGGAATTACAGGTGGCAGTGGAGCAGGAAGTCGCATTTCTGTGCGCCGGTGGCAGCGTGCGCCTCGGCGCTGCGGGCGGCGACAGCTACGAGTGGAGCCCCGCCGAGGGTCTTGATGATCCCTTCAGCGCCACGCCCCTCGCCAACCCGACGCGCGCCACGACATATACAGTACGGGCTCGCCGTGACGGCTGTGAAGGGCAGGCCCAGGTTCAGGTCGAAATCCTGCCGTCCCCTGAAATCGACGCCGGCCCGGATCAATTCATTTGCCGAGGCATGAGCGCTACACTGCAGGCATCCGGCGCGCTGCGCTATGAATGGGAGCCCGCGGCCGGATTAAGTGATGCCGCGACGGCCTCGCCGCTCGCAAGCCCCTCCACAACAACGCTGTACCGACTGCGTGCCTGGGACGCCAATGGCTGCGAAGGGCGCGACAGCGTCTGGCTGCATGTCAGTCCGGAAGGCAGCGCGCGTATTGTGATACCGGACCTTGAAATTCAACCGGGTGAAAGCCTGACCATGCCCATCCGGATCGCCACACCCGCCGATCTGCTGCCCTTGTCCCATGCCGGTCTGCAGATAGAGCTGGAATACAACGCGCGCATGTTACTGCTCGAAGGCGGCAGCAGAGGTGTTTTCAGTCCGCTAAGATCTGTCGGCAATCAACGCAGCGTACGGATCGATTTACCGGCCGGAAACCTGACGAGCGGCGAAGAGACGGTGACGGAGCTCAGGCTGCAAGCCCTGCTCAGCTCAGAGGAGCATTCGGAACTGAGCGTCCGGGCGGCCGGCTTTGAGGGCAGCGCGTGCGTCCAGCTTCTGCCGGCCGAGAGGGCGGCGCAAGTCAGTCTGCACGAATTTTGTGTTACCTACGATATCGGCGTCCGGCGTCTGCTCAGCATCAGGGCCGACCCCAATCCGGCGCAGGGCGACATTGACATATCAATTGAGACCTCGTCCGGCAGTACGCAACACCACATCGCGTTGTTTAACAATTTTGGACGCCTGCTGCGTCAACAGACAGTGGACACGCAATCTTTAACGAAGTTTTCCCTGCGACTTCACCGCGGCGGTTTAACTAACGGCCTGTATTTGCTGCGCGTCACTGCAGGCAGCGAAGTGCGGACACAGACGATCTTACTGACTGATTGAAGCCTAAAAAAGGACCTCGCGGTATATCGCAACCCGCGAGGTCCGGGGCTGACACGCCATAGTGTCAGCAGAGCGGCATGGTCAGCGCACGACAAGATATGTCCGCTGCGGCACCTGCGCGCCCTATTGAAAAGCTATGGAAAAACTGTCTGCTGTTCGGCGCTCGACAGCTTGTTGGCTAGAGTTTAATAGCGGGCAACTCATCACTCCTGTCCACAGATTGGACTGCCCTTAGGCAAGCAGTCCTGTGCGCTTGTATTATACGTAGTCTGCAAGCCCGGCACCGGGGCAATGACGCCATGGGTTGATCCGGGCGATCAATTGCGAATAGCATGTGTCTACATTTTATTTTTTGCAAAGAGATTGTTGCGAATGCTAAATGTTAATACCGCATGGGCAGTAGAACAGATGGAGAAGCTGCCCGAATGTTTCGTCAGCCATTCGCCGCCCGCTTCGCCGTTGCGGGAATGCGGCGGCGAATGACGGGCAGGCGGAGGATGGCTGCCTAAACGCCTTTACGGCAAAGTCTGATAGTGATCCGAAAGACGGAGTGCCGGCATTCGTTGTCCGACGCAACGCCCATTGATCCCTTGGATTAGTTGTCCATGCCAAATCCTTTACTGTTTAACATCTGATTCGCTTCGGGCAGGGTGTTCGTCTGGCTGCGACTATTCCGGCTTTTCTGGTGGCCCAAACCACCTAAGAGCCGCTACGGATATGAGCACCGTACACTTATACTCGCATATGGATGACGATTCCCGCAATCTTCGGTCACGGCCGAGGGCTGCGACTCAGGATCACATGCGATGCAAAGATACGTTGCGAGGCGATGTTCGGATTACAACAATAACACTACAGCTCAGATCGAAGCCAACTGCATTGTTAAATCAACCTGACGCTTGAGTCCGAGTTTTTTGCGGACGCGATAGCGGTAGGTTTCAATGCTGCGGCTGCTGATGCAGAGCAGGCGGGCGATTTCCTTGCTGGAGAGATTGCTCTTGATCAAGGCGCAGACTTTCAGCTCCAGTCCGGTTAAGAGTGGATACCGCCGTGACAACTTAGTGATGAAATCGTGGTGCAGCAGCTCGAACTCCGCGATAAAAGTTTCCCAGGTATTAGCGCTGTCGAGATGTTCGCTGATCAGAGTTGCAATTTTTTGCAGACGTTCATTGGCATCCCCGCGACCCTTGCCTGTTGCGAGGGCTTCGCGTTTAACTTTCGTCAGAATCTCATTGCGCTGACCAAGCAATAGGCCGGTCAGGGTTACTCGTTTGGTTTTCAACTCTACCTCCCGCTTCAGCTGGAGGCTTTGCCGTTCGAAAATCTCCTTGTCTTTCTGAGCGATTGCGCGTTCTTGTTGGGCGCGTTCGACATCGAAGCGCGCTTTTATCTCCGCGGCCACCCGGCGCTGATCGGCGCTCAGTTTTTCCTGGAAAAGTGACGCGTGTTTTTCATGCGCGGCAAGGGCTGCATCCAGCTCGCCCTTCTTCTTGTATAGGTGGTATTGTTCCAGGTAGAGATCGAGGCTGCTTTCCAGTGGCTTGGGCGATAGTTCCCGCAGTATATCCTCGCCCCGGCTCAGAAATGACTCGGCGCCTTGAAGCTTGCCGAGCAGGCGCAGGGCCTGGGCCTTGCCGATACAGGCGCGGGACTGCATCTCTCTCTTCTTAAGCTTGGCGGCCAGGACGATGGCCTGTTCAAAGTGCTCGAGCGCTAACTGGTAATCCTTGGCATCTATATGCATCGATGCGAGAATAAAGATTGACCTGAGCTCATGATCGCGCACACCGGCTCGCTGAAAGTTGTCCAGTGAACGACGAATGTAGTGGATTGCGACGGATAATGACTCTTGCGAGCCCTTCGCCAGGGATATCGATTGGTGAATTTGGGCAAGATTACCCAGGATGACGCCTTCCTCGTAGGGCCTGTCAAGAGGCTCGATGGTTTCAAGGGCTTTGCTGCCGTAGTCGATGGCCGCGTCGCTGTCGTCCAGATTTCCGCATAAGATTGCAAACTGACTGTAGATTTGCGCGACGTCGACGCTATCCCGTTCCCGCACATGTGCTAAACAGGACGTTAAAAATTGCAGCGCGGTGTCATAGTCGCCAAGTATCATATAAGTGCCTGAAATGTGAAGCTTAATGCGCCACAGCAATCTGTTGCGGGACTCAGGCTGCAATTGATCAAGCGCGGCGGTCTCAGCTACTTCCAGTGCGCGCATAGCATTCACCAGGGAATCGGCATACTGTTCGGCGAATAATTGGATATGCCCCAAATTGTCGAGCGTGGAGATGAGCCTCTCTACCTCATCGGCTGCTTCGAAAAAGTCGACGGCCTTTTGGAACCAGGCAAGGGCTTCAGGATACCTGCCCTGAGCTCCATAGGCTACGCCGAGGGCATTCCAGCTTTGCGCGAGCCAGGTAGAGGGCTCTACAGTCTCCGCTAGTTTAAGCGCCGCCTGCGCCTCCCGCATCGTGCGATCGGGATCGAGCTTGAAATTCGCCGAGACGGCATCCAGGTGCTGTTGAATGCGCTGAATAATTTGTAGCTGTGTGTCCTCGCGAAGCTGAGTCTGCCGAATCATCGGTTCTCCCGAACACTTGAATAAAGATTCCAGTATGCAATTTCTTATAGCGAAGCCAGCAGCGCTGTTAAGTCATCCTGCCGGTTGAGACCGAGTTTTTTGCGAATACGATAGCGATAGGTTTCAATGCTGCGGCGGCTGATACAAAGCAGACGAGCGATTTCCTCCGTAGAGAGTCTGGCTTTGATCAAGGCACAGAGTTTTAACTCTGTGCCCGTCAACAGCGGGAATTGGCGTGACACCCTGCTGATGAAATCGTGGTGCAGCAGCTCGAATTCTGTGTTAAAGGACTCCCAGGCTTCAACGCTTTCGAGGTGCTCATTGATCAGACGCACGACTCTCTGCAGGCGTTCGGAATCAACAGGCCGATCTTTTGCGAGGGCCTCGCGTTTAACTTTCGTCAGGATTTCATTGCGCTGACCCAGCAACAGGCCGGTAAGCGTAATCCGTTTAGTTTTCAACTCTACTTCCCGCTGTAGCTGGAGACTTTGCTGTTCGAAAATCTCCTTGTCTTTCCGAGCGATAGCATGTTCCTTGCGGGTACGTTCGATATCGAAACGCGCTTTCATCTCCGCCGCCGCTCGCCGCTGATCGGCGCTCAGCTTTTCCTGATAGAGTGTAAGATATTTTTCATGCGCAGCGAGGGCCGCATCGAGCTCACCCCGTATCTTACACAGATAATATTGTTCCCGGTAGAAATAGAGACTGCTTTCCAGGGGCCTGGGCGATAACTCCCGCAGTATGTCCTCGCCTTGCTTCAGATTTGACTCAGTCTGCTGAATTTTGCCGAGCAATCGCAGGGCCTGGGCCTTGCCGAAATAGGCGCCGGACTGTATATCCTTCTTTCCCAGCGTGCCAGCCAGAGCTATGACCTGTTCATAGTGCTCGGCAGCCCCGGTAAAGTCCGTCGCATCAAGGTACATCGATGCGAGAATAAAGATTGCCATAAGCTCGTGGTCACGCGCGCCGACCCTGCGAAAGTTTTCCAACGAACGCCGAATGTAATCGATGGCGATCACCAGCGAATCGCGCGAACCCTCCGCCAGGAATATCGATTGATGTATTTTGGCTAGATTCGACAGGATGACGCCTTCGTCGTAGGACCTGTCCAGAGGCTCGATGATTGCATGAGCTCTGACGCCATAGTCGATAGCCGAGTCATAGTCTTCCAGGAAAACGCACAGGACTGCAAACTGACCATAGATTAGTGCAAGGTCTACGCTGTCAAGTTCCTGTTCGTATCTTAAACAAGATTTCATAAATCGGACTGCAGTGTCATAGTCGCCCAGCTTCGTGTAAATGCCTGAGATGTGAAAGTTAATGCGCCAAAGCAAGCTGTTGCGGTCTTCAGGCTGCAATTGATGATCAGTGGCATTCTGTGCTGTTTCCAGTGCGCGCGTAGCATTCGCCAGAGCTTCGGCATATTGCTCGGCGAACAATTGAATATGGGCTAGGTTGTCGAGCGCGGGGATTAACTTTCTCAGGTCATCGACGGACTCGAAATAGTGGACGGCTTTTTTAAACCAGACGATCGCCTCCGGGTACTTGCCCTGCGCTCCATAAGCGATGCCTAGGGCGTTCCAGCTTTGCGCGCGCCAGGTATGGGGCTCAACGGTCTTTGCCAGTTCAAGCGCTGTCCGGGCCTCTCGCATTGAGCGTTCGGGATCGCGCTTGAAATTAGCCGAGACGGCATCAAGGTGCCGCTGTATTTTTTGTGTGATTGCATTGTGCATCAGGTCGGATTCCTCTGTCCGCATCATTGCTTGAGTTTTTATCATCACTATCAGTAGTAATCGAGTATGGAGTTTCAAGGGTCATAGCGCAGCCAGCAGCGCTGTTAAGTTATCCTGCCGGCTGAGGCCGAGTTTTTTGCGGATGCGATAGCGATAGGTTTCAATGCTGCGGCTGCTGATGCAGAGCAGGCGGGCAATCTCCTTGCTGGAGAGGTTGATCGTGATCAGCGCACAGAGTTTTAATTCTACACCCGTTAACAAGGGATAGCGGCGTGACAACTTGCTGATGAAATCGTGGTGCAGCAGCTCGAACTCCGCGTTAAAAGTCTCCCAGGCTTCGGCGCTGTCCAGGTGTTCGCTGACCAGACCTGCGATGTTTTGCAGGCATTCGTGTACGGCGGATGGATTCTTGGCGTTTGCGAGGGCCTCGCGTTTAATTTTCGTCAGAATTTCATTGCGCTGACCCAGCAGCAGACCGGTAAGAGTGATCCTTTTGGTTTTCAGCTCTACTTCTTGCTGCAACTGGCGACTCTGCTGTTTGAACAATTCCTTGTCTTTCTGGGCGATGGCGCGCTCTCGCTGGGCCCGTTCGACATCGAAGCGCACTTTCATTTCCGCTGCAAATTTCCGTTGCTCGGCATTCAGCTTTTCCTGGTAGAGCGCGGTATAGCTTTCGTGACATATAAGGGCGTTTTTGACGTCGCCCCGCTGCTTGTACAGTTGATACTTTTCCAGCAAGAGATCCAGGCGGCTTTCCAAAGCATCCTGCCGCATTTCCGCGACAATATCCTCGCCACGCCTGAGATAGGCCTCGGCCTCGGGGAGGCGACCGAGAAGACGGCAGGCACGCGCCATGCCAAAACAGGCTCTGGCGAACGTATTGTGTTTACCGAGCTTTTCGGCCAGTTCGATGGCCGGTCGGAGCTGCCGAATTGCCTGTGCGAAATTACCGGCGTCCAGGTAAATCCAGCCGAGCGAGAGCATGGCAACAAGTTCACGGTTGGGCGCTCCGGCGGCGCGAAAATTGTCCAGGGCCTGACGGGCATAATCGATAGCCTCTGCCAGCGTGTTTTGCGATCCGTCCTCCCGAAACAGCGCCAGATAGATGTGACCCAGGTTACCGGCAATCACGCCTTTGTCGTAGGGATTGTTAAAGGCTGCCATGACATCCCAGGCTTTACGGCCATATTCGACCGCCGCATCCAGGTCGCCGAGGTTGCCGTGCAAAGCCGCAAACTGATCGTAATTTTTGGCGACCGCTACAAGGTCCTTCTCATCGATGAGCTCCGCAACCCGTTGCGCATAAGTCAGCGCTGTTGTGAAATCCCCCAGATGGCCGTAAATACCGCAAATGTGGTTGTAAAGCGTGAAGAGCTGCTTCCTGCGAACGGCGGGCGCCAGGTTTTGTTCGTCGGTATTCTGCACAAGGTCCAGGGCGCCCAGGCCGGTATGAAGGGCTTCGGCGAATTGCTCGGCGAAGGTCAGAATATGACACAGGTTGGCGAGGCTTGGGATGAGATGTTCGATGTCGTCGGCCGCTTCGAAGTACTCAATCGCCTTTCGGAACCATGTGATCGCAGCGGGGTAATCGCCCCCTGCGCCGCAGGCAATACCCATTGCATTCCAGCATCGCGCCCGCCAGGTGCCCGGCTCGACAGTTTCCGCCAGCTTCAGCGCCTCGCGCGCTTCGCGCATGCAGCCTTCAGGGTCAATCTTAAACCTCGTCTCGACGGCATCCAGTCCTTGCTGAATTCCTTGAATCAGGGCTTCCTGCTGCGTGTCGGATGCCGGAGCGGTAAGTGTAGTTTTGTCCATGCTGTCTCCTCTCCAGGAAGTTAAGGTCTCGAGCGCCGGCCGATAGCGGCCGAGTCGATGTAAGTAATGAACACGATATAGTTCATGGGTCTCGTACAATAGAGATGATTGCAACCGCCGCTCCCTGCCGATACAAAAACGGCGGAAGGGAAGTGAGCAGTCGAGGGTGGTACTGGACTCCATCGCGTCTAAAGCTGATGTTGAGCCTAAAGACGGTCGCGGAGTTCACAACAGCCGACGGTCAGGTATTAACAGCCGGCCGGTAGATCGAGTCAGGGTGGAGGCGCAGGCGGCTTAAACATTGTAATGCCCGCCCGGGTTCCGCCGGATTAGTCCGCAGCGGCTTCGTACGGTGGCGGAGAATAAGAGCACAGGCTGCGACGTGCTGAGCTTAGCCGGCGTACAATCCGCGTTCCAGGATCGCAGGGCGCGGCAATTGCCGTCAAAGTCCCATTGGACGGCACAAGATTCGCGCCATTTCCATCCGTTTTCAGATCGACGCCAGCAGCGCAGTCAGGTTATCCTTGCGAGCCAGACCGAGTTTTTTGCGAATCCGATAGCGGTAGGTTTCAACGCTGCGTCCGCCGATGCACAGCAGTCGCGCGATCTCCTTATTGGCCAGGTTAATTCTGATCAAGGCGCAGACTTTAAGTTCCAGTCCCGTCAACTGCGAAAAGCGCCGCGAAAGTTTAGCGATGAAATCCTGATGCAACTGCTCGAATTCATCGCGAAATACTTCCCAGGATTGCGCGCTGTCTATGTTGTCATCGATCAGGGTGATAATGTCCTGCAGGCGATACGAGCCCTCGCCCAGCTCTTTGGCCGCCGCCAGAATTGCCGTTTTCACTTTCAGCAAGACTTCGTTGCGCTGCCCCAGCAGCATTCCCGCCATGGTAATCCGTTTAGTCTTCAGCTCTACTTCCTGTTGCAACTGGCGGCTCTGTTGTTGCAAGAGTTCGTTGTCTTTCCGGACGATGGCGCGTTCTTTCTCCGCGTGTTCTACTTCAAAGCGCACTTTCATCTCGGCGGCATGCTTGCGTTGGTCGGCGCCCAGTTTTTTTTGATACAGCTCCATGTATGTTTCATAACAGATCAGAGCATCCTCGTAATTGCCCTGTGCCTTGCGAACGAGATATTTTTCATGATAAAAACTCATCTTGCTTTTCAACTGTTCCTGCGGCAAATGTCGTACTATTTCTTCGACACGCGCGAGATACTGTTCGGCTTCCGCGATCTGTTCGCTCAAACGGAAGATGCAGGCCATCCCGGTAAAGGCCCTCGCCAGCGAATCGTTCATTGACAGATCCCGCGCCAGATCGATTGCGCGGGCTATGCAAGAAACGGCCTGGTCGAAATCAGCCAGATCGATAAACATCCAGCCCATATTGAGGCTCGTCATCAGTTCGCGGTTGCGCGCTTCGGCGGCGCGGAAACTGGCCTGGGACTGACGAGTTAAGCGAATCGCTTCGTAAAGCGTATCTGCAGAACGGTCCTTCTGATATTTTGCATGATAAATGCTTCCCAGGTTGCCGGCAATGACTCCCTTGTCGTAGGGCAGATCATAAGGTTCGATAGTCTCGATCGCTTTTTGCCCATAGACAATTGCCGTTTCCAAATCGTCCATGGCGCCGTAGTTGGCCGCAAGCTGATCCTGAGTTTTTGCGACGGTAATCGGATCGATCCGCTTCCAGACCGCCATCGATTCTTTCAGGTAGCTCATCGATCTTCCGTGGTCGCCTATCTGCATGTAAATAACTGCGATGTGGGAGTACGAGCGATGGAGCAATTCGCTTCTTTTCTCGGCTGACAATTGGCTATCCTCGGCATTCTGCGTCAACTCGATAGCTCGTTCACCTGTTTGCAGGGCGTATGCATACTGCTCCGCAAAGGTCTGGATATGCGACAGGTTATCGAGTATTCGTATCAAATGTTCGGCATCGTCGACGGCTTCGAAATAACGCACGGCCTTTTTGAACCAGGCGATTGCCTGCTCGTAGTCGCCTTTGGCGCCGTAACCCATTCCAAGCGCATTCCAGCAGCGCGCCCGCCAATGACGATCGCGTATCTGTTTGGCCAGGTCCAGCGCAGCCTGCGCCTGTTGCAGTGTACCTTCAGGATCGCTCTTACAGCCTGCATCCACCTTAGCCAGTCTTTGCTGAATTTCCTGAATGATCGCCAATTCCCGGGTGTCGGCAACCGGTGGGCTCAGAGGGCGAAGATTCATAAAATCTCCTTTGAATGAAATGATCGAACAAAGCTGTTGTCAGGTGGAAGCGGCCGGCGTCGGGCCTCGATATTGCCGGGCGCGCCGACCTCGCGCTTTCAGGCCGAAAAGATACGGCATTGCGACTGATCACCGGTCCGCGTCTTGATGAAGCGTCATCGGAAGCTGTCTCGATTTGATCGGCATCATAGCAATACGGCAAAGTATCCACGACAAAAAAAGCACGTGGGCAGGCGCTTTGCGGCTCAGACAGTGTGTGGCTTATGGATGCGAGTGCCGGCTCGTTAGTATTGACCGAGGGGCTTAGCAGCCGAAGCTCACGCAGTCAGGCACTGGTGGATAAGGGTGGTACCTGCCGGACGCATGCGCTAATATAGACTTCGCGCAGTAAAAATCACAATCGATCTGACGGTCAGCTTTCATTCGCAGCGCCCGATGATGAAAAGTATACTTGATGCGCGGAACAAGGCCTTCAGAGAGATGCCAGCAGGGCTGTCAGATTGTCTTTGCGGTCGAGCCGGATCTTCTTGCGAATACGATGGCGATAGGTCTCGACGCTGCGGGCGCCGATACAAAGCAAACGCGCGATTTCCTTGTTGGAGAGATTGATCTTAATCAGAGCGCAGACCCTGAGCTCCATTTGCGTCAGTTGCGGATAGCGCCGGGCGAGTTCGCTGATGAAGTCGCCGTGTAACTGCGCGAATTCATCGTTAAACACTTCCCAGGATGTACGCGGATTGATGTTGGCATCGATCAGTCCGACAGTACTATCCAGCTTCCCCCGGGCGGCGGGCATGTCATTCACGGCAGCGCTGAGAGCACGTTTGACTTTCATCAGCAGTTCATTCCTCTGGCCGAGCAACATACCCGTCATGGTCACCCGCTTCGACTTCAGCTCTAGCTCAGCTTGCAGCATCCGGCTGCGTTGTTTCAGGAGATCGTTGTCCTTCTGAACCAGGGCCCGCCCTTTCTCCGCGAGTTCCGCTTCGAAGCGCGCCTTGATAACCGCCGCGGCTTTGCGTTGCTCGGCGCCAAGCAGTTCCCGATAGAGCGACACATACTGCTCATAATAGTTCAGCGATTGTTCGAGATCGCCCCGCATCTTGCACGAGAGATACTTTTCGTGAAAGAAATCAATGCAGCTTTCCGGCTGGCTCTCCGGCAGCAAGCTCACGACGCGCTCCAGGTACTTCTCGGCTTCCGCCAGGTGCCCTCGCCCGCGATGAACACCGGCAATACCGGTAAGGAGCCTGGCGCTGGTATCGTCCAATGCCAGTTCGCTTGCCTTGTCGAGCGCGTCGCTGAACCAGCGCAGCGCCTGTTCGTCATCTTCAGCATCGACATAAACCCGGCCCAGCACAAAGCTTGCGAAGAGCTCGCGGTTGCGGAATCCCGTCGCGCGAAAGTTCTGCCGCGCCTGGTGCAGGAGGTCGATGGCCGTCGCCAGGGTGTCGGGCGATCGATCCTCCGTGAAGACAGCGTGATAAATCGAACCCAGGTTGCCCAAGATAATGCCTTTGTCGAATGGCAGATCGTAGGCTTCGATTGATTCCAGGGCTTTACGGCCGTAGGCAAGCGCCGTTTCCATGTCGTCCAATGCTCCATAGTTGGCCGCCATCTGATCATAGAGCTGCGCGAGATCGACCGGGTCGATCTCCGTCCTGACGCTCATCGATTCTTTCAGGAATTTGAGTGATGCGCCATAATCGCCAAGCGCATTGTAATTGCCCGCAAGATGGTAGTACAGGCGCCCGAGTAGTTTGCTGCGCAGCGCGGGGGACAGGCGGCTTTCATCGGCATTTCGTGCCACTTCCAGCGCTCGCAGTTCAGTTTGCAGCGATTCGGCGTGTCGGTCGGCAAATGATTCGATGTGGGACAGATTATCGAGCGTCATGATGAGATGTTCCGGATCATCGACGCCCTCGAAGTAGTGAGCCGCCTTTTTGAACCAGGCGATTGCTTTGTCAAAGTCGCCCCCGGCGGCATAGCCCTTGCCAAGCGCATTCCAGCATTGCGCCCGCCAGTGACGCTGCGCTAATTGTTCAGCCAGGCCCAGTGCCTTCCGAGCTTCCTCCAGGGTTCGCTTGGGATCCCGTTTAAGATGGACATCGACCGCCTCCAGGTGCTGTTGTATGCTGCGAATAAGGAGCAATTCCTGCGCGTCGGCAAGGGGCGGATGAGAGAGCTGCGAATGCATGATTTTTGCTGTGAACTTAGCGAGCGGATCGTTTCTCCTGGCGGCAGCGCTATCGAATCGTCGACGAGCGCTCCTTGTTCGGCCGGGAACTCAGAACCACGGCCTGTGCCTCACAGTTCCAGGCGCGGCGCTTTGCGTTTAGCCGAAGCATCCGGCCGGTGGTACACAGTCTTCGAAGAGCAGTCCGCGGGCGATTTGACAGAGAGGTCCTTCCAGCGTCCATCTCGGGCCGCCGGGCGATCGAGACGGCTGGACCGATTGTCACTGCCGAATATGCCGGGCCGAGCGCCAGCAGGATCGATTGGGTGAAATCCTGTCCGCGGAGCAGCCGATTGTTGAGTTATTGTCGTAGCGATCCCGACTGCCGAACGAACTATATTGGCCATATCAAAAATCGGCGCCGGACGCGACCCTGTCACCACCGGCCGACCTTCGCCCCGCAGCTGAAATTTTTGGCTTGGGCAGATTAAGCCATAACAGAACCCGCCGGACTTTGCGTCGGCGGGTTCTGTGCTATTTCAGACCCTGTTGCGACAGGAAGGATTGCGAAGACCTGTAGTGTTATTGTTGTAATGCCTGCCTTTATCCGCATGATATATTTGCCGTCGAACATACACACCGCGGTCGTATGCTAAATACAAGAATCGGGCTGTATAGCCCTCAGGGCTTCCAATTTAACGGAGTGTTAAATGATGTGCTTAAAGCAAAAGTATTTGATTTGTCTGACGATGTTTAGCTTCTTTGCCGGCCTGCAAGGCGTGCAGGCTGAAGATACATACGTGGGATTGGGCTATGGCGGCGCTCTGGAAATCTGTCCCAATACAGTTGAAAAATACCAGGTGCTGACAAGCTTTGTGGTTTGCAGCACCCATCCGGACGACATTGAAGTAACGATCACGCCGATCGATGAATTCGGCAACCCGGTCGAAGTCAGTTTTCCCGTCGGCGAGGTCGTTGATAAATTTGCCAGCGGTGTCGTCCAGATCGATGGTATTACCTATGGCAAAGTCTTCGATGTGGATATCGTGTTCACCAATCCGCCCAACCACGCCTATAGTCGGGTCAAGGTTTGCGTGACGATTCGCTGCGCTTTCAGCAACAATCCTACACAGGGCATACGGGAATACACCGACTGTTCGATTCGCGAAATTCAGACTTCCGCGGCGACACCGATAAGCCTGCAGGGCGGCGGCGATATTTCCTGCTGCGACGAAGGCCCCTTTACCTTTTGCACTTCCCGAACGGATAACAGCGGCGGCTCGGAATACAAATGGTTTATTCCCGCCGGTTGGACCGTGGTGGGCGCGGATGACGAGGAATGTATCACGGTGATGCCCCCGGCGGACCGTTCCGTTTCCGGCGCCGATGTGTTTCAGGTTTGGCCGGTTATCTGCGGCGATGCCAACGCAACCGGCTTCGGGCAATCTTTAACGCTCGATCCTGTCGCCTGCGATAATCCCGACCTCAAGCCCGAGATCGAGATCATTCAGGAAATTCCCTGTGCGTCCGTCTTTGGCGGCCAGCTGCAGGCCACGCCGCTTCACGGCAATGGACCCTATACCTTCGAATGGCTGCGCAACGGCAGTCCGATTGCGGGAAATAACAACATTGCCATCAATCTCGATCCGGGCGATTACGAGGTAATTGTCGCCGACAAAGACGGCTGCGAACATCGATCGGACCCCATAACGCTCAGCGATCCGGCCAATGATGTGCCGCTCGCCGTTACCTTGGCCGTCTCCGAGTTGAGTCCGGCTCCGCCGCTTACGGTCGAAGAAGTCGAGAACGGTATCTGCTGGCATCACATTGTCGCTACGCCGAGCGGCGGCGTAGCGCCATACACTTTCGAGTGGCAGGGCAATCCGCATTTCAACACGCCCCATTTTAACATTAAGGGGGTCGCGCTAGTGAATGTAGTAGTTACGGATGCACGCGGTTGCACCGTGCAGGCTTCTGTTACAACGCCATTGTGCGGGCAGGCAACGGGTTCCGGCGGCTCCGGAACCACCAAGCGCGGCGCAGCGCCGGAAGCTGGTCAGAGCGCCGACCTGCGTATCAGCCTGCTTCCCAATCCGGCGACATCCACCGTAACAATTGACTACCGCCTGGAAGCAGCTTCCTATGTGGAGGTGAAAATCTTCAACAGTCTGGGCGAACTGGCGGCGCTTGTTGACAGCGGACCGAAGGCGGCAGGCGAGCAGCGCAGCTCCTGCGATCTCAGCGGGCTGGCCCCGGGAAGCTATCTCGTGCAGATAATCAGTCGCACCGGAACCTATTCCGCGCAGCTTAACGTAAGTCCCTGATAATTACGGCCTGGGCAATTTTGGCCAATGCAGAACCCGCCGGACATCGCGTCGGCGGGTTTTGTGTTTATTGCGGCCGCCGCGCATTTCACCGCCTGCGTTTGTCGTCCCACAGTTTTGTAACAACCGCTTTCGATACTAAAACGGCCTGGGAGATGTTAACACTCTACAACGTCAAGGCCAGAAAGCCTAGTGCTCTTTCAAATAAGTTTTTAAGGTATTCACTTCCCCTTTAGAAAAAGGGGAGGTTAGGAGGGGTTGCGAGTATTTAAGGACTTTCTAACTCCCCTTTCCCCTCTTTCAAAAGAGGGGGATCTAAAAAACTAATTTGAAAGAGCACTAGTTAATAAAACGCAGGCCGAAGTTATAGGTCTCGCCGGCGCCGGCGTTTTTGCCCAGCGGAAAGCGGGTGTAGAGGATTTCCAGTTCGACCTTGTCCGTAAGCTGATACTTAGCGCCCAGGCCCGCCTGTGTGAAGTAGCTCTCCAGTCCTTCGCCCCAGTCCGGTGTGAACTGAGTGCTGAGGTAGACTGTGGCGTCGCTGCCGGGAAAATAGTTAAGAAACAGTTTCAGCGGTGTTTGAAAGCCATTGTCAGGCTCGTCGGTTGCGCTGTCGATGCGCCAGAGGATGCCGGACTCGGCAAAGAGCAGCAGCTGCTCGTTAAAACGCAGGTCGTAGAAGATCTGAATCCACCATTGGGCGTCGTTAAATTCCAGGAAAATTTTGTTGTCGGCGGCCTGGCCTTCGAGATCATGCGCAAGCGGCACAACCCAGGTGCTCTGCAGCGACAGCCCCGGCAGCGATGCAAAAGGCGCGACTTTAACTTTCGGGCTGATCCAGGACAGAGCGCTGCGATGTCTAGGGCCGCCCGCAAAGCTGAGCACCTCAAGCGGCGAGGCGTCTTCGTCGTCGAAACGCGCTGATTTGAGATAGAGATCGATACCGATGTTAACCCTCGGCGAGATTCCGAAAAAGAACTCGTGAATCATTGTGAAATAAGTCTGTCGCTCATTGACATCCCGCTCCTCGCCGTCCGCATCGTAAAAGGATGTCTGCGTATAAAGATTGTTAAACAGCTTGTATTCATACTGTCCGGCGGGAAAGAGGGCCGAAGGCGTGTAGACCTGCAAATTGCTGCCGCCGCCGCTGATATTGCGTGAATCGTTGTCGAAGTTCATAACGCCGACGGAAACACTCATGGCGTTAAGCGACCAGTCGTAAGGGTAATAGCTGAGCGTGAAGTCGGCCGGTATCGGCGAACTGCGGTAGGTATTGATATAAGCGAGAATCGTCGGCGCCGTCTGCAGGAATTCATCGCTGTACCATTTGAATATCTGCGAGACTTCGACACGCTTGCGAATCGGGTCGACACGGATAAACTCCGGATCATTGAGGACAATGCGCGTCCGGCGTTCCACCTGGGATTCGACGCTCTGCGGCCGATAGGCCTCCGTAATGATGCGGGGGCAGCCCATAGCGGCGCAGACCAGTACAAAGTGCAGACGGGGGTCGTCAAAGGCTTGCAGCAGGTGTTTCGCTTCGATGTCGTTTAAGGTTTGTTCTTCGCCTGCCGCCTCTACCTTGATGCCGTCGAAAAAGCCGCGAACATCTTTAGTTGAGCGAATTGGCCAGGCCTCGACTACTTGATCGATGACGAGCAGGTTATAGGCATTAATCCAGAATGCTTTGCGTTCTTTGGCGCTCGCTTCGCGTAGATCGTAGTTGGCAATGGTTTCGACCAGCGCTTCCAGAAGCCCGCGGTTGCGTTGAATCGCGGCGTAATCCACCCGCCCGTCTTTGACCACCGAGCCCAGAAAAATTTGTGTCTCGTTAAAAAATTCCGCCGACGCGCCTGCCGGAATGCCGGTCGCAATTCCGGCCGCAAGCAGCAGCGCAATGAAGCATCGTTGAATTCCCATCCGATTTCCCGAAGCAATTAGTTTGAATCTATCAATCTCGGTTTGCCGGTCGTTTCGGCTACAGCTTCCAGTGAAAGAGCTTTAGTTATTTACGAGCTCCTGCGCGATCCATGGCAGACCGCGCCAATCGAGTCTCGCCGCGCAAAATACGAAAGCTAACAACATGTCGTATTGTCGGCCGGTTCCGGCGCCGGGCAGCGTACACAAATTCGCAGCGCTTTTTTCGTAGTACGGCGCTTTCGGTGTAATTTGCTCCCTTGTGCAAACAGAGGGAAGCAACAGGATGGTTCAGGCGGAAAAACTCGAAGAATTCTTTGCGGCCTTGCGACCGCGCGTGCGCGGCGATCTGCGCTCCGACGACTACAGCCGCATTCTGTACAGCACGGACGCCAGCATTTATCAGCTCATGCCCTATGGCGTTTTCCTGCCGCGGGACCGCGACGATTTACAGGCCGCTGTCGCCACCGCCGCCGAATTCGGGATTCCCTTGCTGCCGCGGGCGGGCGGCAGCAGTCTGGCCGGGCAGTGCGTCAACGAAGCGCTGGTCATCGACACCACTCGGCATCTGAATCAGATAGTGGAAGTCAATAGGGAAGAGCGCTGGGCCCGCGTCGAACCCGGCCTGGTCCTGGATGAGTTTAACCTTGCCCTGCAGCAATATGACCTGCAGTTCGGTCCCGATCCCGCGAGCTCCAACCGGGCGGCGATGGGCGGCATCGTATCCAACAACTCCACCGGCAGTCATTCGATTCTGTACGGGATGACCGCCGACCACGTCCTCGAAACACAGGCCCTGTTGAGCGACGGCAGCCTGGCGCATTTCAGGGCGGTGGACGAATCGGCCCTGGCCGGGAAACGCTCGCTGCCGGGCCTCGAAGGCCGCATTTACTGTGAACTTGACGACATACGCCGGGAGCATGCAGAGTTGATCAGGCGCGCCACGCCGCAGCATTGGCGCCGCTGTGGCGGCTATAACCTGGATCGCCTGGCGCCGCAGGATCTCTCATTCAGGTTTCCGCACGACCAGCGCTTTAACCTTGCAAATATTCTCTGCGGTGCGGAGGGCAGCCTGGCTGTGCTCAGCGAGATCAAGGTCAACCTGGTGCCGCGGCCGCAGATGACGGCGCTGGCCATCGTACAGTTCGACAGTCTGCATGAGGCTCTGTCCGCCGTTCCGCACATACTAGAGGTGGAGCCGTCGGCGGTTGAAATGGTGGACAATCTGGGGCTGACGATGTGCCGTGAAGTTCCGGCCTACGCGCGGCTGCTGGCCACATTTCTGGAAGGGCGGCCGAATTGTATCCTGATTACGGAATTCTACGGCGCTTCACGGCGCGAACTGAGCGGGAAGGTCGAGCAGCTTGGCCGGCATCTGCGGCAGCGGCGGATCGCCTGCAGTATGGTTCCGGCGCTGGAAGCCGCGCAGCAGCGCAACGTCTGGACGGTGCGCAAAGTAGGTCTGGGGCTGATGATGAGCGTCAAGGGGGATTACAAGCCGATTCCCTTTATCGAGGATGCCGCCGTTCCGGTGGAGCATCTCGCGGATTACGTGGCACAGATCGAAGACTTTTGCAAAGAGCTGGGCAGCGATGTAGCCTACTATGCGCATGCCAGCGCGGGCTGCATCCACATCCGACCGATGATCAACACCAAAGACGCCCGCGAGATCGAAAAGCTGCCGGCAATCGGACGTTTTTCCATGGAGTTGGTCAAGCGCTACGGCGGCGCGCTGTCCAGCGAGCATGGCGACGGCCGCGCTCGCGGCTGGCTCAACGAAGCCTTTTTCGGACCGGAGCTCTTCGCTCTGTTCCGGCGCGTAAAAGCCGCATTCGACCCGCACAACCTGCTTAATCCCGGCAATATCGCCGAGCCGGCGGCGATGACGGACAATCTCCGCTATGGCAGCGACTACCGGACCCAAGCTGTGGACAGCCTGCTGGACTTCAGCGCCGATCAGGGCTTTCACCGGGCGGTTGAAATGTGCAACGGCGCCGGAATTTGCCGCAAGCGGACGACCGGTACGATGTGTCCGAGCTTTATGGTCACCCGCGAAGAAGAAGACAGCACGCGGGGCCGGGCCAATGCCCTCCGCGCGGCGCTTGCCGGTCACCTGCCGGCCGGAGAACTCGGCAGCGAGCGAATGTATCGCGTGATGGATCTCTGCGTGGAATGCAAGGCCTGCAAGGCCGAATGTCCCTCGGCGGTCGACATGGCCAAGATCAAGTTCGAGTTTTTGGCGCAGTATCACAAGGTGAACGGCATTCCAAGGCGGTCCCGTCTGTTCGGCGACATTGCCCGCTGGAGTGCGCTCGGCAGCGGTGCGCTGGCTCCGCTCATAAATCGCAGCATGCGCAGTCCCTTGCTGCGGCGAGGCGTAGAGCGCACGCTGGGTATCACGGCGCGCCGGCCCATGCCGTCCTTTGCTTCCGAGCCGTTTACCTTGTGGTTCGCCCGCCGCGCACAATCCCGATTGCCCCGGAAGGCCGCTCGCGAAGTCGTTTTGTTTAATGATACCTTTACTACTTACAATGATCCTCACATCGGGATTGCGGCAACCGAATTGTTGGAAGCGGCCGGCTATACCGTCAGACTGCCAGGCCACGTCTGTTGCGGCCGGCCGATGATATCCAAGGGACTGGTAGAGCAGGCGCGCGCGGCGGCGCGACAAACCCTCGACCGCCTGACGCCCTTTGCGGAACGCAACGTACCCATTGTCGGCCTGGAACCTTCCTGTATCCTGTCGCTGCGGGATGAGTATCTGTATCTGCTGCCGAAGGACGAACGAGCCGCCATGGTAGCGCGCACTTCCTATACCTTCGAAGAGTTTATTGATCTTGAAGAGGAACGGGATGCGCTGAAGCTCGACTTCGACGAGCGCGAGCGCCATCTGCTGCTTCATGGCCACTGTCATCAGAAGGCGCTGGTGGGGACGGCGGCGAGTATTCGGGCGCTGACACTGCCCGAGGGTCACCAGGTGACGGAAGTTGACTCGGGCTGTTGCGGGATGGCCGGCTCCTTTGGCTACGAAGCCGAACACTACGACATTTCCATGCAAATGGCTGAACGCCGCCTCTTGCCGGCCGTCCGCTCTGCCGCGGCTGAAACCGTGATCGTGGCTTCCGGCACGAGCTGCCGTCATCAGATCGGGCATGGCGCACAACGGCGGGCCCTGCATCCCGTTGAAGTGTTGCGTGACGCGCTGCGCAATCCTAAGGGCGCAGGCTAAAGGTCCGATCCTGCAAAGCCGGCTACAAGTGTCGCTTCAGGGTGGCAATGGCACGAAATTAGGAACTGCTCTGCATCAACATTGAAGGAAGGAGTTTCAATGCACTATCAAAGCTTTCATCCGCCTGTGCGAACGCTCATGGGGCCAGGGCCCTCCGACGTCAGCCCACGCGTTCTGCAGGCGATGGCGCGGCCGACGCTTGGACACCTGGATCCGGCTTTTCTGCATCTGATGGATGAGATTCGCACCCTGTTGCAATACGCATTTTCGACCGGCAACGAATTGACCATGCCTGTCTCAGCGCCGGGCTCGGCCGGAATGGAGGCCTGTTTCGTAAACCTTGTGGAGCCGGGCGACAAAGTAATCGTCTGTCGCAACGGCGTCTTCGGCGACCGTCTGCGCGCCAATGTGGAGCGTATCGGCGGCACAGCCGTAATGGTTGACGACGATTGGGGCGAAGCGGTCGACCCCGCCAAAGTCGAAGCCGCTCTGCGACAGCATCCCGACGCCGCCGTTGTGGCATTCGTTCATGCCGAGACCTCTACCGGCGCCCTGTCCGATGCGGCGACGCTTACGAATCTGGCGCACGACCACGACTGTCTGGTTATCATGGATGCCGTTACATCCCTGGGCGGCGTACCGCTGCTGGTCGATGCCTGGGGCGTCGACGCCGTCTATGCGGGAACGCAGAAATGTCTCTCATGTACACCCGGTCTCTCGCCCGTCACTTTTAACAGTCGTGCCGTGGAACGCATTCGCAAGCGCAATAGCCCGATTCAGAGCTGGTTCCTGGATATGAATCTCGTGATGGGCTACTGGGGCGGCGGGGCGAAGCGCGCCTACCACCATACCGCCCCGATTAATGCTTTATACGGCCTGCATGAGTCGCTGCTGATGCTGCATGAAGAAAAACTGGAAAATGCCTGGGCGCGGCACGAGCGACACCACCGCGCCCTGAAAGCCGGCCTGGAGAGCATGGGCCTGGCCTATATCGGTACGGAGGGCCGACGCCTGCCGCATCTCAATGCCGTGGCCATACCGCAGGGTATTGACGAAGCCCGCGTGCGCCGCCGGCTGCTGCGGGAATACGGCATCGAAATCGGCGCCGGGCTGGGCGAGCTGGCGGGCAAAGTCTGGCGTATCGGCCTGATGGGTACTAGCTGTAATGCCCGTAATGTGTATGTCTTCCTCGGCGCACTGGAAGCTATTCTGGGCGAGATGGGCGCTCAGGTGGAAGCCGGCCGGGCACTCGCAGCGGCGCGGCGGCAGCTGGAGGAAAGCTGAAATGACCGCAGAGGACTATCGCTATTGGCGCAATCAGGCACGGCGTCACTCGCGGCGCGCCGATGAGGCCGATGACCTGCTGCACGACTGTCTTCTGGCCGCAATTCGGGCCGGACGTCATAATCTTGAAGAAGTGTCGCAGCGACGTTGGTTCGCGGGCGTTCTTCGCAATCAGGCGACGATGACCGCACGTACGGCGGCGCGGCGGCGGCAGCGTGAAGCCTTCAGCAGCCCGACCGAGTCTACCCACAACGATTTGCCGGCGCCGGGCGAGGCCAAGACCTTTCTGGCTGCACTGACGCCTGCCTGCCGGCAGGTGGCATTGCTGGCGCTGCACGGTATGAACCGCCGCGAAATTGCCTGGGCGCTCGACCTGAGCGATGCGGCATTGCGTCAGCGTCTGCGTAGCCTGAGACTGGCATTGGCCGACATCGAACCGACCTTAGCGCGCGAGGCCCTGGCGCTGGCCTACACTGGACGGCGGCGCGCTATCGAGTCCGACCTTGAATTCGGTCTTATCCGGCGGGCACTGGGCACCGCAGTGCGCGCCGAAAAGGGCGTCGGCAGCCACGATCCGGACGGCCACCTTTTTGTAGTTCATCTTGGCCGTCCTCACAAAGCGGGGGTCGGCGGCAACAATGAAGCATAGCTCATACTTTTTGTCTCTGTCAATCTTATGAGGTTCAATTATGTTGAAAGATCCCCGCGTTTCCGCGCTGGTGTTTTACGTCGCGAACCCGGAGCGCTCCGCCGCCTTTTACCACGATGTTCTGGGATTGCCGACGAGCAGCATCGACACCGGCGAAGGTCAGCTGCATACGGCCGATGCCGGCGAAACGCTGCTGCTCTTCTTTAAGGGCGATGACAAACCGGGACGGACGCCAATCGTTGTGTTCGGACTGGACGGCGGCATCGAAAGCCTGGTGGAAGAGTTGGTGCGCAAGGGCGTCGAAATCGTTCTTCCGGTCAGCGATGCGCCGGGCGGCGGTCTGACGGCCGACTTTCTGGATCCCGACGGTCATTTGTTAAGTTTCTATCAGTCAGCCGGATTGCCGCGGCGGCGGGATTAATTTCCCGCTGCCGAGAAAGCGGACGGTGGCCGTCAAGAGCATTGCGGCCACCGTCGCCGCTGCGGATTCTTCCTTGGCAGCGATGGAGCCGGCGCGGCCATCAAAAGGAACACCATGCCCGGCTTTTAAACAGCAGCGTAAAAAATGGTTGGATAGAATTCGACGATCACTTAACTTTAGATCCCACTGCCCGGGAATCTAAGATCATACCGCAACCTTCGTTGCATTACTCTTCATAAGTTCTCAATTCCCGCACTTCATAGCCGAGTCCGATTCTGTGTGACGGCAGCATCGCGAGCAGCAGGAACAATATCTTTTCTTGCTTAACAGCGGACGCCGCTTTAACACAGGGGCGCGCTATTGCTATGCCTCGAATGTCATCTCAAACCGTGCGTTAGCTCAGAACCCAGTTTAGGCTGTCTGGACAGTCGGGCGCCGCTGTGCCCGCAGCCCGACATCGTGGTAACGATCGGCATTTTTTGAATCTGCCGCAGAACCGAGGCATGTCTTTGATCGAAGTGGACAAGTCAAAGAGGTCGCCGCGGTTCCTGCCGTATGCAATTAACAGTTATCCATCATCAAATGAACAAGGAATGACATGCGAACACAAACCGGCATTTGCAGTGCATTACTTATGGCCGTCCTGCTGCTGCCTGCGCTTCAGGCCCAGAATATCCCGGTGCCCAATGTAATGGGCCCCTCGGGAACGCAGGTAAACACACTAAGCGGCAACCTGTTTTATGAACGAACGGATATTTGTCTGTTGAGCCCCGGAGCAGACCTCAATATGAGCTTTGCCTACAATAATCAGAAGTCGGCGCTCAATTTCGGCTACGGCAATGGCTGGACATTTGCCTACAACATACTATACGATCCGCAGGGTCTCGACATTCTTATCCGTCGCGGCGACGGTCGCAGCGACCTGTTTACCTGGAATGGCGGCGGCTATGATGCGCCGGCCGGTATCTTCGATGTATTGACGGAATACGCGCCGGGACAATTCAGCCTGACAGGCAAGGACGGGACTGTTTATTACTTCAACGACAATAGCCATCGACGCTTAACGGAAGTAGAGGATCTCAACGGCAATTTGCTCACGATTACTTACAGCGGCGGCTTGCCGAGTACGATGGTGGACGCGGTCGGCCGCTCCCTGAGTTTTACCTTCAGCGGCGGCTTGTTAACACGTATCGATGATCCGAACGCTTCGCCGGCACGTGCCGTCCTCTATGCCTATGACGCCAACGACAACATGATCCAGGCGACGGATCCGGCCGGCCATAGCATCAACTATGTTTATGATGCGAATCGTAATCTCATCCGAATCGAAGATGCCCGCGGCAGCCTGTTCGATATTAGTTATCATGCCGGCGGCGTGAGCGTCTTTAGCATCAGTTCGGCACTGACAGATATTGGCTTTTCCTATTCTTCAAGTCCGATGCAGACGGTCGTATCGGAACAGGTCGGCGCCAGCTCAGAATTGACCACATACGAATTCGATGCCCAGGGACGCATGATTCACCAGGTAGGCAGTTGCTGTGGCTACAATGTGCAGTACCAGTATGATGCAGACAATAATATCATCATGACAACGGACGCCAACGGCAACAGCAGCACGAGTACCTTTGATACGCGCGGCAACCGACTCAGCGAAACCGACGCACTGGCCAACACGGAAAGCTGGACCTATGATCCTGTTTTTAACAAAGTTCTCTCGCATACCAACAAGAACGGCCATACGACCAACTACAGCTATGATGCCGCCGGTAACCTCCTCCTGATCGCCAAGCCCCTGGGCGTCAACGAATCGTTCAGCTATTTCGCTAATGGCCTGAAGGCGAGCCATACCGACGGCAACGGCAACGTCAGCAGCTTTGTTTACGATGCGAACGGTAATCTTGCCACGCTTAACAGGCCGATCGGTACAGAGTCTTTTATTCACGACAATATCGGCAATCTTTTGAGCCATACGGATGCAAACGGCAACAACAGCAGCTTCACATACGACGCCGTTAGCCAGATGCTCAGCGCGACCGATGCCGCCGCTAATGTCACAAGCTATGTCTACGACGGCAACGGCAGCGTGACGGCCGAGACCGATGCCAATGGTCATACGACTCTCTACAGCTATGATGTGCTGGACCGGCTGATTCAGGTGAGCGATCCGCTTGCGGCACTGACGACGTTCAGTTACGACGAAAAAGATAATCTGCTGACGACTACCGACGCCAACGGCAATGTCAGCGTCAACAGCTACGACGGCCGCAATCTGCTGAAAGATGCCTGGGACATGCTTGGCAATAGCAAACAGTTTGGCTATGATGTTAAAGGCAACCTGATCAGCGCAATCGACCCTAACAACAATACGAGCAACTTCAGCTACGATGCTGTAGATCGTCTTGTCTCCGCGAGCAATGGCGCGGGTGAAACAACGACCTTCGTACTGGATGCGATGGGTAATATCGTTAACATTAACCTGCCCAACGGCAATGTCGTCACGTATCAATACGACGCCCTTAACCGACTCGTGTCTGTTGACGATATGATCGGTACCATCAGCCTGTTCGCCTATGACAACAATGACAATATTGTCAGTCACACCGACGGCGCCGGCAATGTCACGACTACGAGCTATGACGCGCTGAATCGTCGTGTCTCTGTCGTCGATCCCATGCTGCAGGTTGAAAACTACACTTTCGATGACAATGGTAATCTCCTGAGCTCGCAGGATGCCAACGGCAATGTCACGAGCTATACCTATAATGTCGTTAACCTGAAGATCAGCGAACTGGATGCGATGGGCGGCCTGAGCAACTTTGCCTACGATGCCGTCGGCAATCTGCTGAGCGTCACCGACGCCAACAGCAATTCGACCGTTTACACCTATGATGCCGTGAATCGCCAGGTGACCGAAACGCTTGCCGGCGGCGGTAGTCTGACTTATGCCTATGATCCCGTCGGCAATCTTGTGAGCCGGATGGACTATTCGGGAGCAGTAACCGACTATCATTACGATGCCGCGAATCGTCTGACGATGCGCGACTATCCGGGGCCTAACGACGACAACTTCACGTATACTCCCGGGGGGCAGATCAGCAGCGCCTGGAATGCACTTGCAAGCCTGAGCTTCAGCTATGACGCGGCGAATCGTCTGCTGACCGAAACGCTCAACGGCAAGGTGACCGAGACCCAATACAATGTAGCGGCGGGAATCTATACGCTCATTTATCCTTCCGGAAAGAGTATCGAAAAAGAACTCGACCTGCGCGGCCGGCTGGCGCAGGTTCGGGATGGCGGAACGCCGACCGCCAATTACGTGTACGATGCGGCCGACCGTGTCCTTGCCCGTGAATATCCCGGCAACGGCATTACGGGAGATTATACCCTGAATCCCAGCGGCCGCATCAGCAACCTGAATTATCAGCCGGGCTTTAACGTGCAGTTTAACTACGATTACGACCCGGCCGGAAATCGAATCACGGAAGAAAAAGTGCACCGACCGAACCACTCGCAGCTTTTCAGCTACGATGCGACGGATCGTCTGCTGCAGGTACAGGAAGGTGTCCTGACCGGATCAACGATTTCTCCGATCCTCAGTCAGGTCGACTTCGACTTCGACCCGCTTGGAAATCGCAACCTCGTCGTCGACAATGGACTGGTGACAACTTACACATCGAACGTCGACAACCAATATACGAGTATCGTCGGCATCGGAATCATTAACCCGGTGTATGACGGCAACGGCAATGTCGTGTTCGACGGCGTTAACTCATACGCCTACGATAGCGAGAATCGGCTGGAATCCGTTAATGGCGGTGCAACGGCGGTTTATGCCTACGATCCTTTCGGACGGCGTATTAGCTCCAACAGCACGGCCGGTTCGCTGGATTTCTATTACAGCGGCTCGCGGCTCATCGAAGAATACCAGGGCGGGACGAATGTACTGCTGGCCAGCTATGTTTACGGTAACTACGTCGATGAGATATTGACGATGGACCGCGGCGGTTTCACGTTCTATTATATCCATGATGCCCAGAACAATGTCGTTGCCCTGGCAGACAATGCCGGCGCGCCGGAAGAGTTCTACGAATATGATGCATTTGGCGAGGTCACGGTCTACGACCCAAGCTACAGTCCATTGCCCGCTACGGCCGTCGGTAATCCTTATGTTTACACGGGACGCCGCCTCGATCCGGAAACGGGCCTGTATTATTATCGCGCCCGTTACTACGATCCTGTTCACGGTCGTTTTCTGCAGCGCGATCCTCTTGGCTATGTCGACGGCCTGAACCTTTACGCTTATGTTGAAAACAACCCCGTTAACCGCGTTGACCCTAGCGGCCTCGACTGGTGGGAATGGATACCGATTGTCAGCACGATCGGTCACGCGCTGGCGGACCCCGAAGGACGCGATTGCAAAGACTACGCCTCCTGTAAAGTCGACCCGCGCAAATGTCGCGTACGTGCCCTCGCTGCTGCGGAGGAAGAACGTTGTCGTAAATGTATCCGAGTTAAACTGGCGGAATACGTTTCCGACTGGTTCGGCGTGGAAGGAGTGCTGCGGGATGCCGTCCAAGGCCTGGCGGGCGTCGTGGCTGCCGCCGTAGCGAAGTATGGCATTAAAACGGGCGCCAAGGGAGCCATCGGCGGCGCGGTTACTGGCGGCGCTCTGGCGGTGGACGCGGCGGCCGACCTGGCAATCCTGATATCAAAGGCCGACGATATGGCCGACGCTGCCGAGAAAGCGGAAGGCAAATATTGCAAATGCCCCCGCCGGAAACGTTTTCGTTAAGGTCCGCCGAATTTTATCACAGCAGGTGACAGGCAAGAACAAATCTATCCGTCCGATAACCGGACATCATGTTTAAACAATACAGGTAGAATCCTATGTCAACTATGTATAAAACAACTCAAGGCGCATCACGTGCTTTTCGGAACGGTTCAGAGACTGTTTTACAGGGCATCCTGCCGTTGCTAGTGTTCGTGTTTGCCTCTCTTAGTCTCGCCGCGCAGTTCCCGACCGGCGGGGCGCAGGACCGCGAACAGTATCAACGTCCCTGCCCCGATCAGTTACAACTTCAGGTGGATGTGATCCATGCCAGCGCCGCCGGTGAAAGTGACGGCGCGATCGATCTCAGCGTTAGCGGAGGTGAGCCGCCCTACAAGTTTGTATGGACCTCGCCCGCTTTTCATGCCGCGAGCGAAGACATCGCCAATCTACCGGCCGGCGAATATATGGTGTTGGTCTGCGACGCGCTTGACTGCGACGCAACGGCTTTTGTCAATGTTAAGGACCGGACTGTCATATCGGAAGTCGGCGAAGAACCGGCAGGTATCATAAACGCTGTCCATGGTCTCAAGGTATTGCCCAATCCCGCAGCGGATCATATTGTCATCGATTACTCGCTGTCAAAGTCGAGCGATATCACCTTGACGATCAATGACCAATTGGGCAATACGATTGCGGTCGCTTTTGACGGCAGGGCCGGCGTCGGCAGCCACAGCCTGGAGTTTGACGTCAGCCGGTTGGCGCCCGGCGCCTACTTTTGTCGGATCAGCACCGCTGCCGGACAGACCGCATGTAAATTCGCGGTGACACGTTAAGTTTCGCATAGAGATTCTGGAATCGCTTCAGATAAACGGTCTGAGGATGTGCTTCATTCTCAGACCGTTTTTGTTGTTGTGGCTAGGGCACTAGAGTTGGCCGTTCTGGCTGTTCGTACTAACTTGTCGTGGTGACAGAAACAGACCGCGTCACTCTTTACTGTGGAACCTTGGCGACAAGTATCCTGCAAAGAATGCGAACAAATTATGGATTCAAGCTTGCGAAAGTTGTTTAGCCTGAGCTGTCTGATCCTGCTCCTTCTGGCCTGCTCCGATTCCAGAAAACCCGCGCCGGACGCCCAGCCGCCAGCCCTGCCGCGCGCTGACGACCAAGGTATGCTGCGTATCCCCGGCGGCAGCTTCACGATGGGCAATACCGGCCTGCATCTCGATGTCGCCAATGAAGGACCGACGCGCAGCGTTCGGATTTCGGCCTTTTACCTGGGACAGTCGGAAGTGACGCAGGCTGAGTTCAAGGCCCTGATGGATTCTGATCCCAGTCATTTCAAGGGTGAAGATCGTCCGGTGGAAAGCGTCGGTTGGTTCGGAGCGTTGCAGTACTGCAACCGTCTTT
>JANQRB010000180.1 GCA_028284775.1 Candidatus Kapaibacterium sp.
GACGGCGACGGCGATATGGACCTCTTTGTCGGCGGCCGCGTTGTGCCGGGCGCTTATCCCTTCAGCCCGCGTTCATATCTCCTGCAAAATGATGGCGGCCGCTTCACGGATGTCACGGCCGAGCTGGCGCCCGCGCTGCTGGAACCGGGGCTGGTTACCGGCGCCCTCTGGTCGGACTTCAACAGTGACAAACGGCCCGACCTGGTCGTGGTGGGCGAGTGGATGCCGATCAGTTTCTATCGCAATGAGAACGGTTCATTGGTTGACGCCGGCAAACAGTCGGGCATCGCCGAGCTAACGGGATGGTGGAACAGTATTGTGCCCGGCGACTTCGATAATGACGGCGACGTCGACTATATTGCCGGGAACCTCGGAATGAACAACAAGTTCAAAGCGCGCCCGGGCGCGCCCCTGGAGGTGTATTGTCACGATTTCGACAACAGCGGAACGCTTGATATCGTGCTGGCGACGTATTCCGACGGCGAGTGCTTCCCGGTACGCGGTCGGGAATGTTCGTCTCAACAGATGACATTTATCAAGCGCAAATTCCCGACCTATCACGATTTCGCGGACGCCGATCTCGAGAAAGTGTACGGCCGCAGTCAACTCAAAAAAGCTCTCAATCGTAAAGCGGCGCTCTTCCAGAGCTGCTATGTGGAGAACGTCGGCAATGGCAGCTTCGCTCTGCACCATTTGCCGGTTGAAGCGCAGCTGGGACCCATTAACGGAATGATAGTTCATGATGTTAACGCCGACGGCAATCTGGATTTACTGGCTATCGGCAATAACTACGGCGCCGAGGTAGAGACCGTGCGCTACGATGGTCTGGTGGGCCTGTATCTTGAAGGAGACGGCAGCGGCTCTTTCCGCAATGTTCCGGTCCGCGAGAGCGGCTTTTATGTGCCGGGCGACGCAAAAGGGGCGGCCATGATCAACCGCGGTCCCCTGGCCGAACCGCTCGTGCTGGCCGCCAATAACAACGACCGTCTCCAGGCCTTTGCCTTCAATCGCACACAAGTCCGCCTGGTCGCCGTGCCGATTCGAAGCGCCGAAAGTAATGCGGTGATCCACTACAAGGACGGCCGCCTGCAAAAAGTGGAATTTCCCTTCGGCTCCGGCTATCTTTCGCAGAGTAGCCGAACATTGTATCTGAATCAGGAAGTGGAGTTCGCCATCATACACGCCCGCGACGGCGCGGAACGGCAGGTATATTACGATCGCCTGTTGGCGGCAGGCATGTAGGCGACAATCACGTAGAACGACCTCGGTACGGCGTATGAAAAACGCATCCTTTTCGGAACCGGCTCTGCCCAAATTCGTGCAGGTCAGGGTCGATGAAGAACTCGACGAACGTGAACAGTTGATTCTGCGCTCGATCGTTCACTATTACATTTTGACGGCCACCCCTGTAGGATCGCGCATTCTTTCCAAATATCTCCAGAAGGTGCTTAAAGTCAGTCCGGCAACCATCAGAAATGTGATGGCCGACCTCGAAGAAATGGGGTATGTGACGCATCCGCATACCTCCGCCGGCCGCCAGCCGACCGACAAGGGATATCGCTACTACGTCGATTCGCTGCAAATGGAGGGGCTCAGTCCCTTCGAGCGCAGCTCCATCCAAAACAAACTGGACAACGCGCCGCAGGAAGCTGTCCTGCGGGTGGCCTCCAAGCTGATCGGCTCACTGTCGCATCACCTCGGGGTCGTTCAGATCCCTCATCTATCCGATGTAGTCATCGAAAAAATCGAGCTGCTGGCTCTCTCCTCGTCGCGAGTGCTGGTAGTCATTTCGCTCGGCTCCGATGTCGTGCGAACCATTACGCTCGAAGCCGATTGCGATATCGATGCCGAGGCGCTGCACGCCGTCGCCAGCCAACTGAGCGAAAAGCTCTGCGGCCGGACTCTGAGCGTCATACGCCGCAACCTGCCAGAAATGATCAGCGATGTTGCGGTCAAGAATACCGAGATTCTGAGACTGTTTGTCGACTCGGCCGACAAACTCTTTGCCCGGCACATGACGCCGGGTGACAAAGTGCATATCGCCGGAACGACGCATCTGTTCGAGCACCCCGAATTTGAAAACACCCAGCGGGTGCGAAGTATCATCGAGTTGATTGAAAGTGAAGAAATCGTGGTGCACCTGCTGGACTTCGCCGATTCGGTCGAGGGGCGAGTCAATGTTCATATCGGCAAGGAAATCGAAGATACGGTGATGGAAGAATACAGCCTGCTTACCACCAGGTACCGATTTGCCTCGGCGGTCGGCACGATTGGTCTGATCGGCCCCAAACGCATGAATTATTCCAAGATGATTTCAATCCTCGACAACGTGGCGAAAGCGCTCTCCGTGCGGTAGCCCGTGATTTTGGATTGGCTGAGACCCGATGTCCGAAGGGCTGGGGCGGGGCCTGTGTCCGCCAAAATAAAAGGAGCATTCTTACGTTTCCCCTCGGTATTCTATAATACGTCAGCCGTCGCTCTACGACGGAAGAGTAAACAATTCACGTTGTGTCGTTTGCGATAATCGGCTTCAATAAACGTGGAGGAATCATGCAAAACGGTAATGGATCCGATCAAACACAAGCCGCCGAAGAGGATCGCGGCGTTGAGATTCCCATTGAACATCAAACGGAACAGCAGGAATCCGATACGGCTAATCAGGAGGACAAGGATACGGTAAGCTCAAAGAAACTTAAGGAACGCCTGGCAAAGGCCGAGGCCGAGCGCGATGAGTATCGCGAACATGTGATGCGCAAAGTTGCGGAGCTGGAAAATTTCAGACGCCGCGCGGAGATAGAGAAAGAAGAATTTCTGCGTTTTGCCAATCATGATTTGATGAATAAAGTTCTTCCTGTCGTCGACGACCTGCGCCGCGCGGTGGAAGCGAGCAAGGAGAGCAATGACGTGGCCTCGCTGCAGAAAGGCGTCGAGATGGTGTATAATAAAGCCGTTCAGCTTTTCCAGGACCTCGGCGTGCAGCCTATGGAAGTCGTTGGTCAGTCATTCGATGTCAACAGACACGAAGCATTGATGACCATGCCGTCCGAGCACCCCGAGGGCGTCATAGTTCAGGAGATCGAGCGAGGCTATACCTTCCGCGAACGGGTCTTACGCTATGCCAAAGTTATCACCTCGGCGGGGCAAGCCGGTGAACAGCCTCCTGCCGAGACTGCGCCTGCCGAGGATAAGGACAAGGAATCCGGCGCGACGCTTGATGCCAGAGTCTGAGCATTGCCGGATTTGATACGTCAACTCAATGGAATTGATTGGTTCTGAACATGGAAAAACGAGATTACTACGAAATATTGGGTATCAGCCGTGAAGCCGATCCGGCAGCCGTAAAATCGGCTTATCGCAAGCTGGCGCTCAAATATCACCCTGATCGCAACCCCGGCGATAAACAGGCCGAAGACAGTTTCAAGGAAGCCACCGAAGCATATGAAGTGCTTAGTGATGCGGACAAGCGACAACGTTATGACCGCTACGGGCATCAGGGCTTGCGCGGCGGGCAGGATTTCGGCTCCTATCAAAACGTGTCGGATATCTTCAGCGATCTCTTCGGCGGCGGAATCTTCGATGACTTTTTCGGCGGTGGCCGGACGCGTTCGGGCCAGGCGCGGCAGCCGGTGGGGGAGCCGGGCTCTGACCTGGAAATTCCCTTGCCGCTCAGCCTGGAGGAGATAGCTCTCGGCATTGAAAAAACGATCAAATACAAACGCTTCAAACCCTGCGACACCTGCAGCGGCAGCGGTGCGCAATCCGGCAGCGGCTACGATACATGCCCGACCTGCCACGGCAACGGGCGCATTCAGAATGTTCGCCGTTCTGTTTTCGGCCAATTCGTTAATGTTACCACCTGTACAGCCTGCAACGGCTCCGGTCACGTCATAAAAGATGTCTGCCAGACCTGCAAGGGCGAAGGGCGACAGCAGGGTGAAACAACGGTTAAAGTTACGGTGCCCGCCGGTGTCGCGAGTCAGAACTATATACCTATTGCCGGAAAGGGCCATGCCGGCCGGCGCGGCGGCGATGCGGGCGATTTGTTTTTTGAGATCCGGGAGAAAGAGCACCAGCACTTCAACCGTCAGGGCAACAATATTCTTTACGATCTGACGATTTCATTCCCCGATGCCGCCCTGGGCGGGGAAGTGGAAGTTCCGACGCTGGAAGGTTCAGCCATGCTGAACATCGAAGCCGGAACGCAGCCGGGCACTGTTCTGCGCATGCGAGACAAAGGGATTCCCAACCTTAACTCCTATGGGCGCGGCGATCAGTTGATACGGGTGAATGTCTATGTTCCCACAACCCTGACCTCCAAAGAAAAAGGCGCGATCAAAGACCTGGCAAAGAGCGGCAATATCGCTCCCAGCAGCGATAAGGTCAACAAGGAATCCCGTGACTTCTTCGATAAGGTCCGCGAAGTATTTTCCTGAAAAAGCTCCGCTCGTCTTATATTGCCGCTATGAAAAAGATGCTTTCGCGTGTCCAGACTTTCGCAGGCGTCACGCGCCAGGAAATAGCGGTGGTCGGCCTGCTCTTTGCCGGGCTGTTAATCGGTTGGCTGAGCTACAGCCTGGATGACCAGCGGGAATCGGATCTTAATGTCGTTCAGACGGAAATTCAACGCATACTGGACAGCGTTGCTGCGGCTGAACTCACGACCTATGTGGGTGTGACGCCTGATGCCGAAGCAATAGCCGGCCTGGCCGCAGGCGATACGATCGTCCGACCGGAGTTTGCCTTCCCGACGCCACGGCCCAAAGCAAAGCCCGCCACGGCCATCGAGCTCAACACCGCCACCGCCGATGAGCTGGCCAGCTTACCGGGAATAGGACCAGGCATCGCGCAGCGTATCATCGAATATCGTACAGCGCAGCCCTTTCGCCGCATTGAGGATCTGCTGCGAGTCAAGGGAATCGGCAAGAAGCGTTTTGCCAAACTCAAGCCCTTTGTCGTGGTCGGTACTTCCTCATAATCTGGCGGAGACGGGACGATGGAACCGACAATTGCCGTTTATTTTGATTTGGACCGCACTTTCATTGCGCTGATGGAGCCGGACAGCAAAGGCCAGTCGCTGGCCTATGTCAACTCCACCACCCGGGCGCTCGACCTGGCCAGTGGAAAAGATGCCGCCGGTTATGCCGACGCGCATCAGGAATTGCAGGATACGCTGCTTGAGATAGCGGGAGCGGCCTTTCGCATTACGGTCAGTGTGCCGATGGAGAGTGTTTTTGTGCACCAGTTCCCAGCGCCGGCAGCTCTTTCCACCGAGGAAATTCAGAAACTCGTTCGCTTCGAAATCGATCAGCATTTTCCGGACGAAAATCCGGAGCACTTCGAATCGCAGGCCTTTCAACTTTGTCCGCGTCTGGATGAATCGCAGATGATGCAGGCTGTCATCATGGATCGCGATGTGCGCAAACTTGTTGAAGAGTCCCTCCAGATTCTTGGCGGAAACATCGAACGCATTGAAGTCGCGCAGCATTCCGCGCATAATGCCTTCGTCTATAGCTACCCGGAAGTATCGGATAAGACGGTTTTCATCATTGGGATACAGCGCAAGTATCTGGACGTCAGCGTCCTGAAGAACGGTCAAGCGGCATACTACCAGATTGTTCCTTTCAACTCCAACGATGAGATTCCAGGCGCCTGCGAAACCGAGCTGCGCAAAGTGCTGGAAGAATACGTCCCCTATGTCGACGAGGCCTATATCTTTGGCGCATACCTGCTGAACGACATATTGCAGGCGATCCGCAGCGAACTGTCGATTCCCGTCCATCGTTTCAATGCATTCCGGATGATTACCACCACGCTGGGGGAGCGCGAGCGTTCCTATTGTTCGCGCGTGGCGCATGTCTTTCCCCCTTGTATCGGCTCTGCCCTGTCGCAGGTACAGGAAGGCATTCGCATCTGATGCGTATTGTGGGGGGGCGCCTGAAACGCCGGCAGGTGCCGACCGCCGAATTGCTTAACGTGCGGCCGACAATGGACCGCACCCGCGAAACCCTGTTTAACCTCCTGGCAAACATTGACGGCATCGAGGGCCGACAGGTGCTGGATCTCTTCGCCGGCAGCGGAGCGCTTGGCATCGAAGCCCTGAGCCGCGGCGCCGCCCATTGTCATTTCATCGAGAAACGGCGACACAACGCGCGTCTTCTGTCAAAGCTTCTGCAGGATCTCGAGCTGGAGGCTTTGTCAACAGTGACGTGCGCCGATGCCCTGGACAGTATCGTGCGTCTCGCGAAGCTGCCGTCTGCATCCGGCTTCGATCTGGTATTTTGTGATCCTCCCTATGCCGCGGCTTTGACGAATCAGGTGATCCTGACGCTCCATCGTTCGCGGATTCTGCGGCCGGGTGCCGTCTTTGTGGCCGAACACGGGCTGGCGGAAATGCTGCTGCCGCCTTCCGGCTGGCAATGCCTGCAGGAACGAACAATGGCATCGAGTAAAATCGAAATCTTTCAACTGAGCGGAGCTGAGTGATATGGCCGACCGTTGTGCAATTTACCCCGGTACTTTCGATCCAATCACCAATGGCCACGTCGACATCATCGAGCGCGCTTCCCATTTGTTTGATCGCATTATCGTTGTTATCGCGCGCAACAGCAAAAAACAGCCCCTGTTTGCAGAGGATGAGCGTCAGGTAATGATTCGCGATGCCGTCAGCGCCCTGCCGAACGTGAGCGTCGACGTCTGCGAAGGCTTGCTCGTTGAATATGCCCGGCAGCAAAAGGCCGCTGCCATCGTGCGCGGTCTGCGCGCCGTTTCCGACTTCGAGTACGAGTTCCAGATTGCCTTGATGAATCGGAAGCTGGAACCCGCAATCTCCACTGTCTTCCTGATGCCTCATGAAAAGTACTGCTTTCTCAGCTCGACGATTATTCGCGAGGTCGCCCGCTTTGGACGCGACGTACGCGATCTGGTGCCGGCCGAGGTAGCGCGCCGGTTAAACAACAAATTTGCGACGCATCGCATCGAATGATCGTCAAGGACTTTTGGCAGGCAGAAAAATAATCGTAATTTTGAAATTCTGTCGTAACGACGGGGTGTAGCGTAGTCCGGTTAGCGCGCCTGCTTTGGGAGCAGGAAGTCGCAGGTTCGAATCCTGCCACCCCGACCACTGTCGAATTGGCCTGCAATCTTGTGATCTGCAGGCTTTCTTTTTTTACGATATATCCGGCTGCCACCGCATCATTCGCCAATGCGACGTAGTATGCGAAAAATGACGTCACCTGTAATGCCGAGTACGTAGTCGACCTATTCCTGTGTAAAGCGCTTCGCCTCATCTACGGCAATCAAGCGAGCGATTGGCACATAAAGTTTTCTGAGTTTTTGAGTCTCGATCGCCTGATTTAACACCGGCAAATTGCTGAATGACTTTGAATCTTGAACCATCTGAATTTAAGCTAGCTTAGAAGTACCCGGCGCTCTGTCCAGTTTGTAACTGCGTATTACTCTTGTTCCTGGTTCCAAAAACTCAGCCGCATTGCCTGCCGGCATAGGATGTTTGCCTGGTACAACTCTATCCATATTGTGAGGAAAAACTGTAAATACTGCGAATCCGTATGTAAACATTGTCAGCATTCAAAACGTCCCGATCGGTTCAATTGCCGGCTACTCTCTTCGCGCCGATTCTTAGGCTGCCGGATCCCAAACACGTCATGTTAACAAAAAGTCTTCTTCATTTCTTTGCGCCACAGCATTTCACAAGCTGAAGAATGACTGTTTAAGAGTTTAACTCCTGCAAGCGGATTGCCATGGATTCGCGACTCAGTGAAAAGAATTTCAAGTACCAGCGGCGCATAGTATCTCACTGAGTACTTGATACAGATTGCAATGGCATTGATGCCCTGGCCAACAAACACAACGCGCTGCCGCTGTAGAATTGTTCTTAAAGCTGTCCCGGACAATGATCTTCGGCCTGTTGCCGCAAGCAAAAAATCGTCTGTCGATCGGTCGCAAGTGTTGATCCGCAAGTCCTCGATTGATCAGCATTGAAGTTGCGGACAGGGGGCAATGCTGCGCCTGGCAGGAATTCCCCTAGAGCGGAGCGCTTTGGAACGATGCTGTTGAAGTAAAGGCCGGCGGGATCCGAACCGCCGGCAAACTGCGTAATCGTGAAAAGTCTGGTCGCGAGATGTCGCGGGCGGTGAAGGGCGATCCTCCGGCAATCACTCAATTTTTCGTAAATTGTGTTTTTTCCCTGACTCGCGGGTGCCGTATCCAACCGGCGCCGGCAACAACAACCGACAGCAAGATTTACCCATAGAGTTTTGGAAATTTCCTGAGAGGATGTGACCTATGATTCACGATCTGGCAATGATCAAGAAGGTGTATCAAGAGTATCCGGCGCGGATTGAAGCGGCGCGCGCGAGGCTGCAGCGTCCAATGACCCTGACCGAAAAAATTCTGTATGCGCATCTAGACGGCGACCTGGCTGAGTTGGAATCGCTGCCGACGCGCAGTAAAAGCTATACCTATTTTCGGCCGGACAGGGTGGCGATGCAGGATGCGACAGCCCAGATGGCTCTCTTGCAGTTTATGTCGGCCGGAATCCCGCAGGCGGCGGTACCATCCACGGTGCACTGTGATCATTTGATTCGCGCCGAACGCGGCGCGGCTCAGGATCTTTCCAATTCGCTCAGCGAAAACGAGGAAGTGTTCAGCTTTCTACAGACGGTGTCGGCCAAGTACGGCATCGGTTTCTGGAAGCCGGGCGCGGGCATTATTCATCAGGTGGTACTGGAAAACTACGCCTATCCGGGCGGCATGATGATCGGAACCGACTCGCATACGCCTAATGCGGGCGGACTGGGAATGGTTGCTATCGGCGTTGGTGGCGCGGACGCGGTCGACGTGATGGCCGGAATGCCCTGGGAGCTCTTGTTTCCCAAGATAATCGGCGTTAAACTCACCGGCCGTCTGTCGGGCTGGACATCGCCCAAGGATATCATCCTTAAGCTGGCCGGCATCTTAACAGTTAAGGGCGGGACAGGCGCCATCGTCGAATATTTCGGCGACGGCTGCGAAACGATCTCCTGTACCGGCAAAGGTACCATCTGCAACATGGGCGCGGAAATCGGCGCAACCACATCGATTTTCCCCTACGACGACAGCATGGCGCGCTATCTGAGCGCGACTGGAAGGGAAAATGTCGCGCAGCTGGCTTCCGCCATCGCGGGTCACCTGCGCGCCGATGATCAGATAGCCCTTCGCCCGGAAGAGTACTACGATCAGGTTATCGAAATCGATCTGGCGACGCTCGAGCCGCATATCAATGGTCCTTTCAGCCCGGATCGCGCCTGGCCCATTTCCGAATTTGCGCAGGCCATGAAAGACAACGGGTGGCCCGAGGATCTGCGGGTGGCGCTGATCGGCTCCTGCACAAATTCATCGTATGAAGATATGACGCGCGTCGCGGCGATCGCGAGTGCCGCCGCCGCCAAAGGCTTAAAGGCGAAGTCTGAATTCACCATTACGCCCGGCAGCGAACAGGTGCGGGCAACAATCGAACGCGATGGCCTTCTGGAGACAATGGAAGGGATCGGCGGCGTGGTGCTTGCCAATGCCTGCGGTCCCTGCATCGGACAGTGGAAAAGACACGATGTTCAAAAAGGCGACAAGAATTCGATTATAACATCTTTTAACCGCAATTTCGCGCGGCGTAACGACGGCAATCCGGATACACATGCATTTGTCGCATCACCGGAAACGGTAACCGCCTTTGCGCTGGCCGGCCGGCTGGATGTTAACTTTATGACGGATGAAATCGACGGCGTACGGCTTGAATCCCCCAGCGGCGAAGAGCTGCCCGCACAGGGCTTTGTACCCGATCCCGACGGCTACCTTCCGCCTGCCGCCGATGGTTCGAGCGTGGAAGTGCTCATCCGGCCGGACTCGGAACGACTGCAGAAGCTCGAAGCATTCAAAGCGCCGAATCCGGCCGAATATCAGGATATGCTGGTATTGCTCAAGGCCAGCGGGAAATGTACGACCGATCATATCTCGCCGGCGGGACCCTGGCTGCGCTTCCGCGGACATCTCGATAATATTTCCAACAATATGTTTACCGGCGCCATCAACCACTATACCGGTATGGCGAACAGCGTCAAAAACCAACTGACGGGCGAGACAGCAGAGGTTCCGCAGGTCGCGCGCGCTTATAAAGCAGCCGGCAAGGCCTGGATCGTTGTCGGCGACGAAAATTACGGCGAAGGTTCGTCGCGCGAACATGCCGCAATGGAACCGCGATTCCTGGGCGGCAAAGTCGTTGTCGTTAAGAGCTTCGCTCGCATTCATGAAACCAATCTCAAGAAGCAGGGCATTCTTCCCCTGACCTTTCGTCAAACGACCGATTACGACAAGTTTCGGGAGGATGACCGCTGCTCGCTGGATATCGCCGCTCTGGCTGTTGCCAGGCCGCTGACAATGACGCTGAGCCACAGCGATGGCTCAAGCGATCTGATAGAGCTGAATCACACGATGAATCAGCAGCAGATTGATTGGTTCCGAGCCGGGAGCGCTCTCAACCTGATTGCCGCCGCGCAATCGACCTGATCCGACAATTTTTGCCAACCTGTTTCTGCTTCAGGGGTCTTCGCAGACGAGGGCCCCTTTTTTGTTCCGCGCGCCGGTATGAGCAAGTTTGACGGCTGTATTGCAGGGCGCGTATTGTCACGGGATCTCATGTTCAGACAGAGCTCAACGAGCCCCGGATTTTGCGGGAAAAATTGGACAATACGGCTGTTTGTGACCAAATGCGAGCTCAGGGCATTGTTGTACGTTCCGCGGAACGACTGCGGTGAGCAGTGTGTTTGGGGGAACACTGCGTAAACACACAGGCATGACACTTTCTTGACTTCGGTGTGGGGCGCAAGCCCTTGGCGCGACACCGGGCCTAATCCAATCAATACAGGTGATCAACTCACCCGTTCTTTCTCTTTGCACGCGACGTTGCGAGGCGGAATTAGGAGCCTCGCGATCCGACGTTGGCGTGCAGCGATGACTATCTTGTACGAATATTCTTCGAAGGATGCGCTTTATGAATCGCAAGTACTCTTTTTGCAGGCCGGGAATCGTGGCTTCTGTCAGAATCCTGGCCCTGATAGCAATCGTACTGGGCTCGCAATCGCTTTCGTCTTACGCCCAGACGGAACGATTAAGCAACTCACTGATCGGCAGAGATTTCTGGTTCGCTATTCCGCCGACGATAGGAGACCGCAGTGTTGTCGAAATCGAGCATCTGTTCATTTTTGTCACGCCGCTCCGCGATACGCGCGTGACGCTGGAATATCTGGGAGCGGACGGAGCGCGCATCGAACGCGACGGCAAGGCAATGGAACAGCTTGAATTCAGCACGCGCGATCAGGCCGTGAAGTACACCTGGGAAGTTATTGAAACCGAACAGCGTATCCGCAAGGCTATTCACATCTTTGCCGATGAACCGCTGGTTGTGAATGTTGTTCCCGCCCGCAACAGGGCTTCCGAAGGATTTGTCGTGTTTCCCTCCGACAGGCTGGGCTATAGCTACCGGCACCTCTCGTACTATGACCGGCAGATAACGCCGCAGGACCAGCGCTCGGGCGGTTTTCTGATCGTGGCGAAGGAAGATGGAACCGAAGTCGACATTGCCCTGCAGGGAATCGGCGAAGGCGAAACCGCCGGCGGACGTGAATTTGGCGAACTAAATTTCAGAGAGACGCTGAATCGCGGCGAAGTGTATATGGTTCGGGGCCGCGGTGATACCGAAGCGGGCATTTTCGATCTCAGCGGCACCTTTGTTGAAACCAGTAAGCCGGCGGCTTTCATCTCCTTTCACCAGCAGGTCAATACGCCTGCCGCGGCTGCCAATGGCGCCCTGGGCGGCCTGGCGGAAATGATGCCGCCGATTGACACCTGGGGCAAAAGATATGTGGCCCTGGAGTTTCAATCCGCGCAGAATAACCAGACGACACATTATCGCCTGATGGGCAATAGCGAACGAACAAACTTCACGGTGTTTTCCTACAACCCAAACTCTCGCGAGCTGATCGAGCAGAAACCGGGTACGCTGGAGAACGCCGGCGACCTGCGTTCCTACGAAGATATCGACCCCTGGCTTTCGCCCGGCGCTTACCTCAAGGGTGTCACTGTGTGGGATTCCGAAGATCCCGTGCAGTTAATGGCCTATTCAAGCAGCGATAACTGGAATGCCGTCAAACCCCACATGTCGATTGTTCCGCCCGTCGAGCAAATGGTGCAGAGCTCCTTGTTCCAGACTCCGCCGGAACGCTTCGACGCCAAGAACAACCAGATTCACATTTTTGCCGTCGGCAATCCCGACGAAGCAGATGAGTCGCCTTTTGCGAGTATTCGTATCGGTGGCGAAACTCTCACGCAGAGCTTCGGCCTCCTGTTTAACAAGAAGCTTCCGGAGGACAACATCTGGTATGCCCGCTTCAGGATCGAGCCGGGACAGTATGTGATCGAAGGTGATTATCCTTTCTCCGCCTATCTCTATGGCGAGTTTGATTGGGGCGGCTATGGTTACCCGATTGCAATGGCGCTCAACAACATCAAGCAACTGGATTCGATTGCCCCGCGCCTCAGCATGGAAAATGTCTGCAGCCGGGTCGAGATCACCGCCACCGACAATTTCGATGGCGACCCCGATGACGCTCCGAGGCAAATCGACCAGGGCATTTCCGATGTGGGTCTTATCAAATCGCAAAGCATCAATGCCGAGCTTGAGCATATTACCGATCCGGCAGTACTGGGCCGCGCCGGCGTCCGCGTTTTTCGCTTTCTCATAAAAGCCATTGATCCGCGCGATGCTGTCGTCGCTGTCGTTCAGGTGCTGGATCGCGCCGGCAATCTCACGACCGCCAATATCGAGCTTCCGCCCTCGACGGAAATACTCGAGCTCGATCGGCGCCGCGAAAACTTCGGCGACGTTCGGGTCGGCGTCATTCAGGAGCGGGTGGTACAGATCGTCAATCCCAGCGGCCAGGAACTGGAGATTCAAAAAATTGAGATTCCTGACGACGGCGCTTACATCTTTATCGACAAGCCGAGCCTGCCGCATAAAATCGCGTCAGCGGGCTCGCTGGATCTCACGATTGCCTATCTGCCGACACGTGAAGATCAAACCGGTGAAAAACCGGACACGGCCGAAGTAATTGTCTCAACCGTTTGCAATGATTTTGTCGCCGGCACCATGGTCGGCCGCGGGGTCAAGTCCGATATCCGCGTCAGCCAGGAATGGGATGCGGGCGAAGTGACCGTCGGCGAAGAAGTCTGCAATGAAGACGGCATCGAGATTGTCAACGACGGCACAGCCACGCTGACGGTGGAGAGCATCGAAATCGGCTCACAGCATTTTACCGGCGATCAGGTTACACCCAGCCTGCCGGTGGACATCGAACCCAATGCTTCTTTGGTGCTGACGGGCATGTGCTTCAAGCCCGCCGAAGCCGACACCTTCGAAGTCATCGTCAAAATTAATATCGACGACGGCGGCGGCGCCCAGCCCTATGTTACAACCTGGCGTGGCGTCGGCGTTAAAGAGACCGATGTTGTCGATCATCGTGTGCCCGGATACATTCTGCGATCCGCTCATCCCAATCCCGCCGTCGGCAGCGAGCTGAGTATCGGCTATACGCTCGGGCAGGCCGGCGCAACAAGCCTGATGCTTTTTGATGCTCTCGGCAACCGGCTGTCCGTGCTGGTTGATGAATACCAGGGCGCCGGTGAGTACCGACTGAAGCTCGACACCCGACAGCTGACTGCCGGCGTGTACCATTATCGTCTTCAGTCCGGGCTCTTTCGGGCGACGGAACGTATCGTTATCGCCCGTTGATTGTTCATAATTTCCGATAGTCGCAGCAAAGGCGGTGGAGTACCTTCCACCGCTTTTTTTATTTTTGCGCCCATTTGTCGTCTCTTCGATTTGCCTCACCATCCCGTTGACCGCCGGCGAGGCCGGGACGGCGCGTCGAATGAGACAATAAAATTTATTTTGTAACCTCGCTGCTATTGGCAATCTTGTTCCCGTCGAAGGAGAGCAGCCGGAAGCGTGAGCACTCCGGCAATTGAGGCAAGTGACAGGGAACACTTCGTAACCCGGAAAGAAAGAAGTCTTATGAAATGCCCTCAACCTGGCAACAGTATGACTTGTTTGCTGTATGCCCTGGTGCCATTAATGCTTGTCTGTAGCCTTTTGCCGCTGCATTCTGAAGAAGATCCGCTTTCCTTGGCTGCGCTCAATTCGACAATGGACACCGAGTTCTGGATCGCAATCCCACCCATACTGAACATTGCCGGGCAGTCGGAGTTGCTGGCTATCGAGGTAACGGCGCTGGAGGACAGCGAAGTTACACTCGAAGCGCCGCGCCTCGGAATGCGCTTCACCCGCAGTGTCAAGGCCCGCCGGACCACGAGTTTTTCGACTGAGGACATAAGCGCCCTTCGAGCCCTGGAGGTCCAGGAAAGCGAGTTGCGAGAAGAAAAGGGCATCCTTGTTAAGGCCGACAAGCCGGTGACAGTGTCGGTCGTGACTTCTAAAGTAAGCGCCACTGACGGCTACCTGGCCCTGCCGCGTAAACTCTGGGGTACCCAATACCGGCATTTGAGTTATTACGATTCCGAAATCGACGAATTTCCGAGCGCAGGCGGATTTATCATTATCGCCGCCGAAGATGCAACCGTGGTCGACATTGTCTTGCAGGGAAGAAGCACGCAGGGCGAAACGATTCGTGGGCATCGGCCCGGCTATGCCGAAACGATCCAGTTGCGTCGCGGACAGGTGTATATGGTTCGCGGCGACGGCAAAACGAGAGGATCCTTCGATCTGAGCGGCAGTCTCATCAGCGCCAGTAAGCCGATCGGCCTGATTTCCTTTCACAGTCGGCTGCGGCTGCCCGCATCTTCCTCGCTGGCGCCGGGAGCCCTGTCTGAAATGCTGCCGCCGATTTCAGCCTGGGGCAAGCAATTTGTCAGTATGGGCTTCAGCGGCGCTGAACGTCAGCAAGGGAGTTATTACCGGCTGATGGCGGCCCAAGCGGACACGCGCTACGAAGTACGGCACTACGATCGGGGCAACGGCAAGCTCCTGTCGCGTAAAAGCGGCGTGCTGCTGAGCGCCGGAGACTTTCGCGCTATCGAGGAAGCGAATCCGGCAGCGGATATCGAGTCCTTCTTCAATGAGCTTACGGTCTGGGAAGCTGACAAGCCGATCCTGCTGATGCAGTATTCCTTCAGTACGTCGATCAGCGAATCACGAACATTTATGCTGACCGTGCCGCCACTGGAACAAACCGTCAAGTCCGCTCTGTTCACCCTGCCGACCGTACGGCAGGGGGCAAGCCTGCACATCTTTGCCCATCACGATCCGGACGATGCGAATTTTGATGATCTGCGCAGTCTGCGGGTCAACGGCACTGCGGTGACTTCCCTGTACCCGCCATTCCTTGCAAGCCCCGTCGCGGGCACGAGTCAATACTTCGCCAGCTTTCCCCTGAGCCAGAGTGCCAATCTTATCAGCGGCGATGCGCCGTTTACAGCCGTCGCATTCGGCACAACTCCGCGCGGAGGATTTGGCTATCCGGTTGCGCTGGCGGCCAACAAGCTCGGCGTGCTCGATACCGTGGCGCCGGGACTTCTGCGCAGCACTATCTGCAACAGGGTTGAGCTGACCGCTACGGAACTCTCAAACGGCAGTCCTGACGATGAACAGCGGCAGATCGACCAGGGCATTGCGGGAATCCGCCTGCTGGATGATTTGAGCTATAACGCCCGATTGATTTTGCGTTCCGACAGCGAGTTGCTGCGCCGTACCGGAATTTCGCGTTTTGACTTCACGCTGGAGCCGATTGACCCGGGTGACATCAGCATTGCGAAATTTATCGTGTATGATCACCTGGGAAACGTCAGGCTGGACAGCCTTGAAATCGCGGCGCGTATCGAATCGCTGCGAATTCCGGGGCGGCGTTTCCGCTTTGACGAAACCCGGCTTGGTACGGAATTTCAACAGCAGCTTGTCATTCGCAACGACGGGCCGGCGGCCGAGCGTGTCGTCGGTTTGCGGCTGGCGCTCGGAGACAGGTTCCATCTGGCCGATGCCGTCGCACTCGATACCTTGCTTGATGTCGGCGAGCAGCTTGGCGTTACGGTCACGTACATTCCCGAGCGGGAAGGCAAATCAAGCGAGCAGCTGGACATGGACACTGTTTTGATTGTAACCGATTGCTATGAATATGCTGTCGGCACCGTCCTTGGGCGCGGCGTTCGCCCGGGCATCAGCGTTGATGGTGACTGGGATGCGGGAGAGGTGTTTGTCGGCGCGGAAGAGTGCAACGCAGTTGGAATTCCGATTGTCAACAACGGCAGCGGTACGCTGACCATAACCGGTCTGGCTGCGGTAGCGGCACCCTTTGACGCGGGCGCGCTCGACCCTGCCCTGCCCTTTACTATTGGCGAAGGTGAAACACGGCTGCTGCGCGGTTTTTGTTTTCGTCCGACGGCTGAGGGTGAGTACAGTCTGCGTGTCGAAATTTTATCCGATGCCGATGAAGATCGACGTCAACAGTTCAGCGAATGGAAGGGTGTGGGCCTTTCGCGTCGCACTGACCTGCCGGCGGAGCCCGTAATGAGCGCAATCCGTATTGCTCCCAATCCGCTTCGTGAAAAGATGTTCGTGCACTTCAGCAGCCCGCCGGCAGCCGGCAGCAAAATCCAGATTGTCAATGTATTGGGGGCGGTCGTCAGGGTCAGCGATGCCTCCGTGTTCCCTGCGGTGTCCACTTCGATTGTTTTGTATGTCGGCGACTTACCCGCCGGATCGTACTTCTGCCGAATTGTCGAAGGCGATCACGTTACGATAGTGCCGATTCTGTTACAGCCTTAAGTCCACATCACCGACGGGGCGGGCGAACGGGCACTAGAGCTCTGCCGGCTGAGAGAAAGGGCGGGGCGGTCTAATGTCGCGCCGTTACCACAGCGGGGCGCAAGCTCGGTGCAGCAAAGCCGCCAGCCTTTCTATCGTATCTTAAATGAAAATGCCCGACGGCGCTAAGGCGCAGTCAGGCACTCAAATTTTCGACAGAGCTGGCTTCAACTCAGGCTCCCGGGGCCGAATCGAAAGTCGCGCCGCCTGCCGCCGATGCTTCGGCCTCGGGGCTTTCGTCTCTGGCGCCGACAGCCGATTTGATGACATCGAAGGCCTTGCGGTCCTGCGGCGTCGCGATTTTGCGGCGAAACACTTCCAGGGCTTCGTCGATACTCGGTGTTGGCAGCAGGAGTTCGCGTTCTTCATTGGTCGCCAGCCGCGCCGAGACAATGCTCGCCAGCTCCCTTGAGTCCTGAATGCGCAATTCGCCAGTCGTAAAATTGTAGCTCTTCGTAAATCCCAGCCTGTCGTCGAAGATAACGGTGCCCGTTACCACCAGGCGGTCGGAAGCGTCGATGACGTAGGTTTCATCTGGGCTCCATCGGAAGGCGGCGGCAGCAAAACCATTGCTTGGCGCCGGTCCCGCCGCTGGCGTCGATTCCCCGGCGGCTTCTTCCTGTTTCGCGGCTTCGTTGCCTTTAAAGCGAATATCGAAGATCGACTCCACCGAGTGAAAGAACTTTTCTACCTCGGGTTTGGTCTGATCGTAAATATCACGAATAACTTCTTCGACGGATTTGCGTTTGTCCGAACCCATAATTTCACTCCAGAGAAAAGATCGCATCCAAGAAAACATCATCGGGGCGTATACTGTATTCATACACACAAGTTGCAATGCCGATCGTCCTAACGACATGCTTTCATTCGTCAGATTGACGCACATCGACGTACTTTCACTTGCAGTTTTTCAAAGGAAGAGAATATGCAGTCAGAAGCAGTCCGCTTGAGAACGAAAAATCCGCATTTTCGCGAGACGATCCTGGATCACGTCACCCGTCAGAAATTCATGAAGCACATCCGGTGCGAGCTCACGACAATCGAGCTGGGCCATGTGGAAGCCGAAATCGTTTTGCGGGAAGAACATCAGCAGCAGCTGGGATATGCGCACGGGGGGCTCATTGCAACGATCGCCGATGTCGCCGCGGGCTTTGCCGGATTCACGCTCGTCGGTCCCGAGGAGCATACCGTGACGGCCGAAATCAAAATTTCCTACTTTAGGCCTGCTATGGGAAAGCGACTGCAGGCAATCGGACGCGTGATTAAGCCCGGCCGCAAGATGCACTTCTGTGAAGCCGAAGTCTGGTGCTTCGGCGAGCAGGAACGCGTACTTGTGGCTAAGGCCACAACAACAATGGCCATCATCCAGCCGAAACAGGCGTCCTGAGCCGCGTCGTCCTACATCTTTGCCGGGAGCAGCGAATCACCGTCGGCGGCGCGATTTGCCAGTCTGAAGCCGGTGTAGCGAACACCAGAACACCGGAATTTTCGTCTTAGTAGCTCATATCCGCAAGCAAACTCGAAACTGAATATAGACAAGAATGCCGGAGGTGTTTCGTGAACTTTCAAAAATTGACCTTGAAAGCCCAGGAAGCGATGCAGCAGGCACAGGAGCTCGCATCGGCGAATTCCAATCAGGCGATCGAGACCTTGCACGTATTACGGGCCTTGCTGGAAGACAAAGCAGGGATCATCCCGCCGATGATGCTCAAACTAGGCGTCAACCTCGACTTTCTGCTGGATAAGGTCCAGGAGGAAATTGACAGAATACCAAAAGTGACCGGCGCGGGCCTCGGCAATCAGTACCTCGCCAATGACCTCGCTCAGGTCCTGGAGCTGGCGCTGAAAGAAGCGCAGAATTTGAAAGATGAATATGTCAGTACGGAGCATCTGCTGATAGCCCTTGCGGAGCACAACAGCGCCGCAGCTACGCTCCTGAAGGATCAGGGCGTGCGCCGCGAATCAATTATGCAGATTCTGAAGGATATTCGCGGCTCAAAACGTGTCACTGACCAGAATCCGGAAGAAAAGTACCAGGCGCTGAAAAAGTATGGCCGCGTGCTGAACGATGAAGTGCGTAAAGGCAAGCTCGATCCGATTATCGGTCGGGAGGAAGAGATTCGGCGTGTCTTGCAGGTTCTTTCGCGCCGAACAAAAAACAACCCGGTGCTGATCGGTGAGCCGGGCGTCGGTAAGACTGCTATCGCCGAAGGTATCGCGCAGCGTATCGTCGAGGGCGACGTACCCGAGGGATTGAAGTCAAAAACGATCGTATCGCTCGACATGGGCTCGCTGGTGGCCGGCACGCAGTTTCGCGGTCAATTCGAGGAGCGGCTGAAAGCGGTAATTGAAGAGGTCGTCGAATCCGAGGGTGAGATCATTCTGTTCATCGATGAAATCCACACCCTGATCGGCGCTGGCGCCACCCAGGGCAGTATGGACGCCGCGAACATTCTCAAGCCGGCGTTAGCGCGCGGCGAACTGCATGCTATCGGCGCCACGACGCTGGACGAATACCACAAGCACATTGAAAAAGATGCCGCGCTGGAACGTCGCTTTCAGCGGGTCTACATCGATGAACCCGGCGTTGAAGACGCAATTTCGATTTTGCGCGGTCTAAAGGAACGCTATGAGGTGCATCACGGCGTGCGCATTACCGATGCTTCGCTTGTGGCGGCCGCTCAGCTTTCCGACAGGTATATCACCGATCGCTTCCTGCCGGACAAAGCTATTGACCTGATTGATGAGGCGGGCAGTAAACTGCGCATCGAAATTGACTCGATGCCGGCTGAGCTGGACTCGCTGGAACGTAAAATCCGACAGCTTGAAATTGAAAAACAGGCCCTCTTGCGCGAACTGGGTGAGGCATCCTGAGCAGCTGTCCGGGTTCTCCTCGCAATATCCCTGTCTCCATTGCGAGGCCATTCTTCTTTCAACTCTTTTTCCAGGCCCTAGGCTGCAGCTGCCTACGGCCTCTTATTTTTTTGTACTGTCGGCGGGGAGAAGGACTTGCTCCTTCTCGCGTGCCTTACGGATCGAATCTTTGCGCTGCTGACTCAAGCGCCGCATTGAATCGATGAGTTGACGTTTATATTCGAGTTTTTTCATCTTGCGATCATAGCGTTCGCAGGTGCCGCCCGTCAGAACGCCCAGCATAAGAGCCGCGGCCAGCAGCAGCAGGAGCGTCCGTTTCATTCTTCGGCTCCCCCGCTGCTCCCTTCCCCGTCGCTCCGCTGGCGCGCAATCTCGAATAACACAACACCCGCCGCTACCGAAGCATTGAGCGATGTGATCTTGCCGGCCATCGGGATAGAGACCAGGGCCTCGCAATGTCGTCGGATGTCCGGATGGATTCCGGCGCCTTCGCTGCCGATGACCAGCGCCGTAGCTCCGTCATAAGTCTGATCGGTATAGCGCCTGTCGGCCCGATCGCTTGTTCCCACCAGCATAAAGCCGGCCTGTCTGATATCGAGAGCGGCCTTGGCAAGATTTCCACTGCGCGCAATCGCAATGTGTTCAAAAGCGCCGGCGGCCGCTTTCATGGCAATCGACGCCAGCGGCGCGCCGCCTCGTTCCGGCACAACGACACCGGCCGCGCCGGCGCACTCGGCGGAGCGAACGATCGCGCCAAGGTTGTGCGGATCACTGATACCGTCGATCAGGACGAGCAGAGGCGTATCGCTGGCCTGGTAGACCCTGTCGATTAAGTCCGTCACGCTGAGGGCTGTCACCGGCACGATAGTGGCAATGACGCCCTGTGCGGCATTCGGGCCGCTGCGCAGCTCGCGCTCAAGAGCCGCAAATTTCCGCCGGTCGGCGGTCGTACAGGGCACGCCGCGCTGGCCGGCTTCACGGCGGATAGCCGCTACAAAGCGTTCTTCTGCACCGTAGCGGATATAGATTTTCTCGATCGCGCGGCCGGCTTTGAGAG
>JANQRB010000008.1 GCA_028284775.1 Candidatus Kapaibacterium sp.
CGGCGGCGGGATTGGCGAAAGAGCGGATATTTTCCGCAATGCTCCAGGCGCTGAACTCCGTCACCGTCCGCAGGATATCCTCGGCCTCGGCGTCGGCTACTGCAGCGCGTGCCAGCGACTCTTGCAGATAGGCGTGACTGAACAATTCCCGACCGGTCGACTTCGGCGGTCGGCGCGCAATGAAAGCCTCTTGTCTCAAGACGTCTCGCAGGGACGGCAATTCCCGTCCCCGCATGGCCACAGCGCCGCCTTTGTCATAGGCTAAGCCGCAGAAGTTGCGGGCCGCGAGGTCGATCAAAACATTAGCCGGCCCAGTGTCGAAAGCTCTGACGGCGCTGTCGTCCTGGCTGGCGGGTATCAGTGTGACATTGGCAATTCCGCCGAGATTGAGCGCAATGCAATCGCGCCCGGCCTGTCCCAGAAACTGAACATCGAATATCGGCACCAGCGGAGCGCCCTCTCCGCCAAGAGCAATATCGGCCGCTCTAAAGTCGGCAAGCACCGGCCGATCGAGAAGCTGGGCAAGGGTGGAAGCCGAGCCAAGCTGCAGGGTACTTGCAAATCGATGAGTGTCGAGAGTAATCGCTTTGGGCGCATGCCAAACAGTTTGGCCGTGCATTCCGATGGCGGATACCTGCGATAAGTCAATCTTTCCACGCGCGCATACTGTTTTGACGGCATCGGCATAGGCGTAAGCCAGTCCGGTATGGATGCGAGCAAGGTTTTGCAGCGAGCAGCCAAAATCGCTGATCAGCGACCCAAGCAGTGCGGCGAGCTCCGCAGCGAACGGCAGAGTTTCAGTGGCTAGCACTTCGAGACGGTGTTTTTTAGTCGCGTCGCTGCCGATGCGGGCCAATGCCGCATCGATACCATCCAGCGAGGTGCCAGACATCAATCCGCAGACGAGGCGCGGCTCTTCGAGCCACTGTTTGTAATTGATCATGGAATGGAGTGCAGTGCCGTCAGCGTTGACGCTTCGCATTTCCGCAGCTTACCAGCCGACGCTGAGCGACAGAAAGACACCGCCGAAATCTGTGATGGGGAATCCTTCGATGCTTTCAATGCCCTCGCCGCCAAAGGGAATGATAAAGTAGCGAATGTTGACCGCTGTTAAGCTGTTCTTCGATGCGCCGAGGTAAGCGCCGAGTCCCACATAGCCGCTGGGGCGGACGAAGAAAGATCCGCTGCCGAAGGCCGAGAAAAATTCTTCGGCGTAGGGTGTAGCCAGAATAAAGGTTGTTCCGACGCCGCCTTGAAGGAATGGTTTGAACGATTCGCTGAGATCCTCCTGGAACAGCCGTTTTTGCATCCCCAGCGAGACAGGAACCATAAAAAGGCGATTGACTTTGCCGGGTACATACCAACCGCGGTCAAAGTCGAACTGTTCGAATTCGTCGGTATTGCGGGCGCCGGAGAATCCGATGTGAAACAGGCCGTACCAGTCCGATGAAAACTCGCGGCGATAGAAAGCGCCCAGACCGAAGCCGTTTTGTGAAAAGAGGACATCCAGTCCCCAGACAGCATTTCTGGCGCCATCGTCATTTTCTTCGGCTATGAGCGGTCGCGGAGAGCTGAATACCATAACGGTATCGTCATCGGAAGGAGACATTGGCAAGTCGCCGGGCACATCGCCGGGTAATTGCGCAAACGAAGGGTTGGTCGAAAAAGCGAAGAGGGAGCAAAATATCCACAGCATGACAATCTGCGAAAGCGGGGTTCCTTTAGTAGTGGGACGGATTGTATGCATGCCAGGCTCCATAAATGCTTGTTTGGCTCTGATCTTCGCTTCGATTATGCTCAGCAACACCACCGGAGATAAGAAGGTTTCACGTTTCTGCGCGCGGCCGGAAGATACATTCGTCGCCACACATAATGCAAGGCAATCATCGAATGCGACCGCAATTCCTCCGTCTGCTTCCTCTGGCTCCACAAACGTAAAACACAAGAATACCTTTTGAGTTAGACCTGGAAAATCGTAAATTGTGGTCTTTCCCTAAAACTAACTAAGCTCATGCACATATAGTTGGCGTAAAACAGGCATGAATGCGATTATTGAAATTGGCGGTTCGCAATATCGGGTAGAAAAATCCGATGTCATTAATGTCCCGAAGATTAACGGCAATGCGGGCGACGAAATTACCCTCGGCAAGATCCTTGCTGTCGATAATGAAGGCAACATTCGTTTCGGCAAGCCTTATCTGGATGGAAGTATCAGCGCCAGGATCATCGGGCACGACCGCGGCGAGAAAGTTATTGTGTTCAAGAAAAAGCGTCGGAAAGGCTATCGGGTTAAGAACGGCCATCGGCAAGACCTGACGCAGATCGAGATCGCGGATATCTCGGTCGCCGAATAAGCGGCTGCATCGGCGATTTTTCATGTTCACGTGCATTGTTTTTACAGGAGATTTAAGGCATGGCACATAAGAAAGGTGGCGGATCCACCAAAAACGGTCGCGATTCGAATTCAAAGCGCCTCGGCGTCAAACGCTTCGGCGGTCAGTCGGTCACTGCCGGCAGCATTATCGTGCGGCAGCATGGCACCAAGTTTCATCCCGGCAGTAATGTAGGCCGAGGCGGAGACGATACTCTGTTTGCCTTGATCGACGGTTATGTCAAATTTGAGCAAAAAGGCAAGATCGAGCGTCTGGTTTCCGTCTACGAACAGGCCTGATGCCTCGTCTGCCGAATTGAAAAGCTATGGCGCTGCCCGCGAAACTGTGCGGGCAGCGCTTTTTTTATGGCTAAGGCTACATTCGCAAAAGAATGTCCCAATCGAATCTTAGGCGGCGCACTATATTTTTTATATTTTTGCGCTTCTGTAGACTACAATGGTTCAATCCGGTTTGCATAGCGGACCGGCAGCGTTGACAGAACTTTCACCTGGGTGAAGCAACGCAGATAGGAGCGAAACGAATGCCTCAGATTACCATCGATGGTCAGGTTATCGAAGCGCAGGACGGTCAGATGATTATTGAAGCCGCCCAGCAGGCCGGCATCGTAATCCCTCATTTTTGCTGGCATCCGGGTCTGACCGTCGCCGGCAACTGCCGTATGTGTCTGGTCGATGCCGGAATGCCGCGGCGGGAAGAAGACGGCACAATCGCAACCGACGAAAATGGCGAGCCGATTATCAACTGGGGGCGCAAGCTCGCTATTGCCTGCGCTACGCCGATTGCGGACGGAATGCACGTCAGGATGGATGCCAAGCATGTGCTCGAAGCCCAGAACGCGGTGATGGAGTTTTTACTGATCAATCACCCGCTGGATTGTCCGATCTGCGACGAAGCAGGTCAGTGTAAACTGCAGGAATACGCATTTCTTCATTCAAAGGGCGAAAGCCGCTTCACCGACGAAAAAGTTCATAAAGACAAACGCCGTCCCCTTGGGCCGAACGTCCTCTTTGATGCCGAACGCTGCATTTCCTGTTCGCGTTGTATTCGATTTGCCGATGAATATTGCGATCAGCCGGCTCTCACCTTTGCCCAGCGCGGCGATCGCGTGACGATCGAGACTTTTCCCGACAAAGAATTCGACAGTCCCTACGCCATGAATGTGATCGACATCTGTCCGGTAGGCGCGCTTACCAGTCCGGACTTCCGATTCAAGGCCCGCGTGTGGGACATGAGTTTCAATGATTCGATTTGTACGGGATGCTCGCGGGGCTGCAACATCCAGGTCGGCGTGCGCAATAATGAGATACTGCGGCTGGAACCGCGGAACAACATGCAGGTCAATGAATACTGGATGTGCGATCACGGGCGCCTGAATCAGTTTCAGTTTGTCAATCAGGATCGCATCGACAAACCCCTCCTGCGCGGCGAAGACGGCTCGCTGCGCGAAGTCGAATGGAAGGAAGCGGTTGCCGCCGCCGCCGCCAGACTCAAAGGCATCGCTCCCTACGAGCTCATGGTGCTCGGATCGGCCCACGGCAGCAACGAAAACAATTACCTGCTGCACAAATTCGCGACGGAATTGCTCAAGACGAACAATATCGACTACATCCGTCACGACGATCCCGCCTTCGGCGATGACAAATTGCGTCGCAATGACCGGACGCCGAACCGTGCGGGATTAAAGGCGATCGGATTTGAAGCGGAAGGCCGCGGGATAGGCGTCAACGCTTTGGTGGATGCCATCAATGGCGGCCGTATCAAGGCGCTCTATGTAATGGAAGATGACCTCAGCGCACTCTCAGACGAGGCGGTGGAAGCCCTGGATAAGTTGACGTTGCTGATCGTACACGCCTCCAACCACAATGCCACCAGTAAGAAAGCCGATATCGTCTTCTCGGCCGCTACCTATGCGGAGCTGGAAGGCAGCTATACAAATTTCCAGGGCCGGGTTCAACACCTTGCCCCCGCGATCGTGACCGGTGAGAACGAGCGTCGTATGGGCATGAAGATGAGTCGACTCGACAAATTCGGTGCCTTCAACGACCGTTGGACGCAAGGTGAACGACGTAATTGCCGTACGAGCTGGCTGCCGATTCTGCAAGTTGCGATGCAGCTCGGCGCGGATTGGACCTATCACAAGGTCGAAGATATTTTCGACGAAATGGCGCAGAAGCTGGATGGCTTTCAGGGAATGAGCTATGATCTTCTGCAAAAACGTCGCGGCGTTATTATCGGTCAGGCCGATCAGCCCGAGACGCTTGCGGTGGAATACGAATCGCATTTCATGAAGCCGAACTAGTGCTTTGTCAACTAAGTTTTTTAGTCTCCCTCTTTCGCAAAGCGAGGGACTGGAAACAACTTATTTGAAACATCGCTAGCTGCCTTGTACCGCCGGTGACCGTCCTGGATAAGACGCATTGTTTCACTTCTGGTCAGATGCAACCCGTATGGAAATTTTGATGACCGAGCCGATCCTGGCGCTGCTCAAAACGATAGTCCTCCTGTTCGGCGTTGTCCTGCCGGGCGCCAGCGCCTGTGTTTATTTTGAACGAAAGATTTCGGCTTGGATTCACTATCGTATCGGTCCGAACCGCGTCGGCCCCCTGGGGCTGCTGCAACCCATCGCCGATGTGGTTAAGCTCTTGCTGAAAGAGGACATCGTCCCGCGCGCCGCCAACAGCTTCTTTCATTTTCTGGCGCCATTGATCTCCATCGCGATTGCTGTTGCCACATTTGCTATTGTACCCTTCGGACACTACATCGACGTCGGCGGTCAGAATCTTTATCTCGCGATTGCCCCGCATACGAATGTCGGTATCCTGCTCTTTCTGGCGCTTACCTCCGTTGCCGTCTACGGTCTTACGCTGGCCGGCTGGTCTTCAAACAGCAAGTACTCTTTGCTGGGCGGCCTGCGTTCGGCCTCGCAGATGATTTCCTACGAGCTGTCCCTGGGCCTGGCCCTTGTCGGCGTTCTGATGATCGCAGGCTCCCTGGAAGTCAATGAAATTGTGCAGCGCCAGGCCGCCGGCGGATGGAATATCTTTTATCAGCCGCTGGGCTTTGTCATATTTCTGGTGGCGGCGTATGCAGAGACCAACCGCGCTCCTTTTGATTTGCCGGAGGCGGAGCCGGAGCTGGTCGGCGGTTATCACACCGAGTACAGCGGCATGAAGTTCGGTATCTTTTTTCTGGCCGAGTATGCCGCCATGATTGCTTCGTCGGCAATCATGGCCACTCTGTATTTCGGCGGCTATCATTTGCCTTTCGTGCCGCAGTTCCTGGTGGGCCTTGGCTTTGAAACCTTTGCGCCGGGCGGACTGGGGCTGGCGCTGCTGGAAGTGGGGACCTTTACGGCTAAGGTTGCCTTTTTTCTTTTTGTTTATATCTGGGTGCGCTGGTCGATTCCGCGTTTTCGCTATGACCAGCTCATGAAACTGGGTTGGAAAGTATTGCTGCCCCTGTCGCTTGTCAATGTCGCGATAACGGGTATTTTGATGCTGCTATTTTGATCAATTTGATCTGACGGAGGCGGTCGAAGGTTCGTCGGCTTCCGCCTATGGAAAGGGCATTTAAATGAATGTTAATGAGAACACCCAGGCGCAGCGCCTTTCCTTCTGGGAGAAAATCTATCTACCGGAAATCGTTAAAGGGCTGGGGCTGACCCTGAAAGCAATGGTGGCGCCCAAGATGACGCGCCAGTATCCGGAAGAACGCTTCGAGCCCGATGGCTCGTATCGCGGCCGTCCTGTGCTCGTGCTGGAAGAAGAAGGCGAGCGTTGTGTCGCCTGCGGTCTGTGCTCGCGCGTCTGCCCGGCGCTGGCAATCGAAGTACAGGCCTCCGAGACTGAACGCGAAAAAGAACGCTATCCGACGCTCTTCGAAATCAACATGCTGCGCTGCATTTTCTGCGGCTTTTGCGAAGAAGTCTGTCCCGAAGAGGCAATCGTCATGAGTAAGGATTACGAGATGGTCTTCGAGAAACGCGAAGACGGCATCCTTGGCAAGGATAAACTCCTGGTGCCTGTCGCTCAACTGCAGGATCGCCTGGCCTATTTGCGTCGTCATCAATATTACGAAAACGCCGGACCTCAGGAGGCATCCTGATACCCTGCCGACTGGCGCCCGGATTGTGTTTCCTTCGTGTTAACGAAAGCTGTACCAAGCCCCTGGCCTTTGACGGTCAGGGGCTTTTGTGTTGCCAACAAAACGCTTACTTGCACTACAGGCGAATAATCTCTATTTTCTTCAAGCAAAACCATTAACGTACACTCGCTATGCCAGGCCGTACTAGTATGAATATCCGACTGGCGGTTTTGTATGTCGCGCTGCCATTATTCATTTTTTCACTCAACTCCTGCGGTAAAAAGATAATCCGCGGTCGAACGGGAGGGGAGCCGGCGATTGCTGTCGATGCGCCGCCGCCGCCGGGCTATGCCCCTGTTTACCTGCGGCAGGTGCAGGCGCTGCCGGCCGCCGGACCGCCGGCGGGCTGTCGGCTGCAGGTGGCCAGGATCGAAACCGACAACCCCGACGTCGTGCGCGTGTATTTTCACTTAGTTGACTCCAATGGCACCCATTGGAGCGGCGGCGCCAGCGGCAAAGCGCGCCGATGGTGGTGTGAGATTGTAGAGCATTGGCAAGGCAGGGAAGCCGTCGTAAAAAAATACTGGCTGTCCGAAGCCACTGAAGCGCGACGCGAGGCGCAGGCGCTGGCCCTTGTGATGGACCATAGCGGATCGATGGGCCGGGAACGCGCACTGACAGTGCAGGATGCCGCATATCAATTTGCGGGCGCCAAAATGGATGACGACGCTCTGGCTTTGCTGAAGTACGACGATCAGATCGGTGTCGAAGCGGTATTGACGGCCTCGTCAGCGGATCTGCAAAGCAAACTACGCAAGAACGGCCTGGAAGGCTTTGGGCGAATGACAGCCATTAACAACGGCATCGCCGCGGGCATCAGCCAGCTTTTGAAGAGCGATGAATTTCAGCGCAAAGTTGTGATCGTGTTTACAGATGGCGAAGACAACAGCTCCACGATAACGGCGGACTCCGTCATAACACTCGCGCGTCATTACGGTGTTAATATCTGTGCCGTCGATTTTGGCTATGGCGTTAACAGCGATCACCTCCGTCGCATTGCCGATGCGACGGGTGGTACCTATCACCACATGTACAGCACCGATGAATTCGACGATGTGTTTAATGATATCTACAAGCGCCTGCACAATTATTACATGCTGGAATACAGTCCGGAGAACTACGGTGAGCATATTCTGCGCCTGAAGCTGTGTCTGCCCGCCGATAGTCTGAAGGTGGAAGCCAGTTTTAACAATATGCCGCGCATCGGCGAGATTGCCTTGCTTAATGTCCACTTTGATGTCGACAAAGCCAGTATCAAAAAAGAATCGAAGGACGCCGTTGCCAAGGTCGAGGCGCTGTTGCAGGCGCATCCGGCAATGACGATTGAGCTGCGTGGCCACACCGACTCCACGAACAGCACTGGCGATCCGGCCTATAATCTTAAACTTTCTCAGCGACGAGCTGATGCCGTTAAACAAATGCTCGTTCGGCAAGGCATCGGCGGCGATCGTATTCTGAGTAAAGGATTCGGCGACAGTGTGCCGGTCGCGAGCAACCGGACAAAAGAAGGACGGGCAAAAAACCGCCGGACGGAGTTCGTCATTCTCACGCAGTGAGTGAGCCCTCCGTTGATCGGCGCCGGAGAAAAGCGACGACGGGCGTGGCTGATATCCGTTCGGAACGCAGCCTTCGGGTAGAGGGCAAATTGCGCCAGCGTCGACGTTGTACCGATACTGCCGGTGATCGTGTCTGAGGTGGCGCTCTACTAACTGAACCCGGCCACAAGGCAATTCATTTACAGGGAATACGGCAATGAAAACCGCACGACAAAAGATCGACAAAATCTCGGGACGCGATCCCTACGAACGTCCGAGCTTTACCCTGGGAATCGAAGAAGAGTACATGGTCTTGTGTCCGGAAACATTCGGACTGAAATCGCACATCGATATGGAGCTGTTGTCCAGAGGCAAAACACTCATGCACGAGCATATCAAACCGGAGATGCACGGTTCGATGCTGGAAATCGGAACGAGTGTTTGTAAGGACATCACCGAAGCACGCGCAGAAGTGACGAAGATCCGTTCCATCGTAGCGCACCTGGCCCGTCAGAATAAACTTATCATCGGTTCGGCCAGCACGCACCCGTTTTCCCGCTGGCAGGACCAGGAGATTTATCCCGACGAACGCTATTACACGCTCGTAGAGGACATGCAGATTCTTGCGCGCTCCCTGCTGATTTTCGGCATGCATATTCATGTCGGCATCGAAAATCGCGAGACGCAGATTCAGATTATGAATGAGGTGCGCTATTTTCTGCCGCACATCCTGGCGCTTACGGTCAACTCGCCCTTCTGGGAAGGCACTGATACGGGATTGAAGTCCTTTCGCTCAAAAATATTCGAGCGATTTCCACGCACCAATATGCCCGACTTCTTTGCTTCCTGGGGGGAGTACCAGAGCTTCGTGAATTTGCTGGTGCAAACGAAATGCATCGACAATGCCAAGAAGATCTGGTGGGATATCCGGCCTCATCCCAGCTTCCCGACGCTCGAAATCCGAATCTGCGATATCCCTTTGCGTCTGGACGAAACAATAGCAATTGCAGCACTGGTCCAGGCGATTGTGGCGAAGCTCTTTTCGCTCTATGAAAAGAATCTGAGCTTCCGACTGTATCGCTCGTCGCTTATCATGGAAAATAAATGGCGCGCCGTTCGCTACGGCCTCGACGGCAAGATGATTGATTTCGGCAAACAATCAGAAGTGCCGGCGCGCGAACTAATCTACGAGCTGCTGCACTTTGTCGACGACGTCGTGGACGATCTCGGCTCGCGTCGGGAGATCAATCATATTTACCGTATTCTCGAAGAGGGAAGCGGCGCCGATCGTCAACTGCGCGTCTTTAAGGAAACCGGCAGTATTGAAGCGGTAGCCGAATACATCTACAAGGAAAGCAATATCGGCTTGCTTGACGATGTGAGTGAGTTCCTCGGCGACCTCCACCCTCCTTCCGATGATAGCCTGCAGGAAAAATCGAGTTCGCTTAGCGATCCCAAAATGCCCTGATGACGAGCTGCCATTGGCAGCGCTATTGCCCCCGACGAGGGACTGCTTCGATGCCTAGGAGTGCCAGACCTGCGCGCCAAGTGCTGATTCATAATAGTGATATTCACCGCGGCTGCAGTTCACCCGCCAGATTTACCGCAAAACCAACGAATGACGATCCGGCCTGATGACATTCTGCGGAATCGGGTGCAAGCGGATCAACAGTCGAGAGCCCGAGAGTGTACCACCTGAAAAAGACGACTCCTGCGATCGGCCGCCCAGCAATAGAGATTCACCCTTGTCAGGGAGAAGATTTCCGGCGGTCCTGTCAGCGAACGGCTCCATAGTTGCGCAACCCGTTGTCCTGCTCTTCCGCTGCGACGCAGGGGTCTGGCGATGGTGATGTGCGGGAGGGGTGGCCGGCTGTCGGCTCGCGCATTGGCGGCGCGGTACAGGGAAGGACGCCAATCGGCGATCAGACGCCGGGCGGTCTCGGCGCCCCGTTCCAGTTCAAATGCCAGAGCCGTAATATGTTGTTCCGAGGGCAAGGCACGCAGCCTGCCCAGCGAAACGTGGAACGATTCGGCGCGCAGGCTGGTCAGCACATCTATCACGTCCGGCTTGCACGCCAGCGACATTCGGCCAAGAAAGGCAATTGTCATGTGGATATCGTCAGGCTGAAAGAAACGCAGCTCCGGGGGGCCCAGACGGAGGAGGTCGCGATACCAGTTGCCGTCTGCAACAGGCAGGGGCAGCCCTACAAACCAGTTGCCGTGGTCGAAGGTTGTGTTTGAATCAGGCATATAGACAGTACCGGCTTATGTGCTTGTCTGATTGGCCTGGTTCTCGTCCGCAAAATACTCGGCGGGGATCGGCCGCCGGCCGGCAAAACCATCTTCGAGGCTGTGGTAGAATCGAAGCTCGTCCTCATCGCTTTTCCAGCACAGGAGAACCGTTTCGCCTTCAATCCGCGCCGGAAAGTCCACCAGGCCTACATCGTGCCGATATCCTTTGAATTCGCAGCCCAGCTCCCGCAATTCATCGAGATAGGCCTGAAGCCGCTTGTGGACCGCCAGCACTTCCGGCGAGCCGCGATCGACGCCCCTTTCCAGTATCATCTGGTGCAGGGAAGTACCCGTGGCGAGAATATCGGCGACAATGCGACGGACGAGCGGCAGCGTGCGGGTTGCTTCCAGCGGCGTGAAATACTTATCGAAGTCCATGATTCCGATTCGCGTTGATTTGCTGATATTTCGAAAGCGGGCGGATCTGAGGCTTCCGCCGGCTTCTATCGGGACTGTTCAATTGCCGGGAGAAATCGCCGGGCAAAAATCCACAAGCTTATTCAGCGACTTGTCAGGTCGCTGCAACTGTAATTCCCCGACAAATATAATCATTTCACTTTGTGTCGGCAGCCGCGACCCGTCTGCAAGGCCCGAAGATGAAAAAACGCGGGCATGTGTTATTTTGTGTTGTTTGTGGCTTTCACGAGCCGAATTCAAAAGATCCTGGCAGTAAACTATGCGCAATATTGCTTCTCGTTTACTTTGTCTACTTCTCCTTGGCCTGGCGCAATTTTTAGGTGTTTCCGTGGCTTCGGCAAGCGTCGTGCCGGACAGTAGCATGGTTGGGCCGGATACGCTTGTCGTAGCGGTAGCGGGCTCGGAACCTTTCGTCATTCGGCGAGAGGGTAAGCCGGTGCGGGGGATAAGTATCGATATCTGGGAGCGTGTCGCCAATCATCAGAATTATGTGTATCGGTATCAGCAGTTTCCTTCAGTCGGCGCTGCAATCGACGCGGCGTCCATGGGTGTTGTCGATGTGGCGGTCGGCCCTTTTACGATTACCGAAGAACGTTGTAAGCTGGCGCATTTCACCCAGCCCTATTTTACTTCCACGATCGGTATTCTAACCCGCGACGATGCTCTGTCGGTCTGGGGCATTGTCCAGCCCTTCATGGATACGACATTTTTGATCGGCGTCATTTCGCTGATCGTCGTCTTGTTCATTGTCGGAAATTTGATCTGGTGGTTCGAGCGCAAGGAGGAGGAGCACCTGCCGCAAAAATATATCCAGGGCATTGCATCGGGGATGTGGTTTGCGATCGTAACCTTTACGACGGTCGGCTATGGCGATATCGCGCCGAAGACTGGAGCGGGACGATTTCTCTCGGCGATTTGGATGATCGTCGCGATGGTAACGGCCTCCTCGCTGACGGCCGGGATCGCTACGGCCTTCACACTCTTCAGTCTTCGACAGCCGGAAATCGACACGCCCGCTGATCTGGACGGCAAACGCGTGGCTGTGCTGGAAGGCAGCACCGGCGAAAGATTTGCCCGTCGCTATGGCGCGCGACTTGTACCGGTGCCGTCGATAGCGGAGGCCGGCGCGATGCTCAGCGACAAGTCCGTTGTTGCCATCACCCACGACTTTTCGGTGCTGAGCTATTACTCGCACCAGCATCATAGTTTGAACCTGCAATTGCTCCACTCGGGCAAATTGCATGAATACTACGGCTTTTGCACGCCTCTCGACGATGAACGCAATCATGCCATCAGTCTCAGCCTCCTCCGCATGCTGGAAGACGGCAGCATGCGGCAAATTCTCGACGACTGGAATCTTTAATTTTTCTTTGGCGCTTTTGAAAATGCGTCGTAAATTTGTGGCTCACTTTACGGTCCGTTCGTCTAGGGGTTAGGACACCGCTCTTTCAAGGCGGCAGCACGGGTTCGAATCCCGTACGGACTACATTGCAGGGTTGCTGAATAAGCAACCCTGTTTTTGTTTGGTACATCCTTTTGCCGTACCGCAGTATAATCCTACGATCCTTTCACTACCTGCAACCATTCCAGCATTTACTTGTCAATGAAGTTTGCAATCATAGCCGGTCAACTGGCCGAATGATCGTCAAAGCCCAAATTTGTATAGTTTTCCCGGTAAACACTATGAAGCGCTTTCAAAAATTGTTCATCGCTGTTGTTTCTTTTTTGGCAGCAATTGTCTTTGTGACTCCCGGCAAGGCCCAGTTCTATCCGGCCGAAAGTCCCGCCGCCACGATCAGCCAGAAAGTCGGCTTCGATGAAATCAGCATCACGTATGCGCGGCCGCGGGTGCGCGAGCGGCACATCTGGGGCGAGCTGGTGCCCTACGACTCGGTCTGGCGGACAGGCGCGGATTATCCGACGCAGGTGACCTTTCCGTCTGATGTCGAGATCGAAGGTCAGCCATTGCGGGCGGGCAAGTATGCCTTTTACACTATCCCGGGGCCCGACAGCTGGACTATTATTTTCAGCCGCAATACCAAGCTGTGGGGCGCATTCGGCTACAAAACAATCGATGATGCGCTCCGGGTGACCGTTGTACCGCGCACATCCAGGGAATGGACGGAATCTTTCACGCTCGAATTCGCCGACGTCACCTATAACACGACGACCCTGCAGCTGCGATGGGCCAATCTCATCGTACCGATCGCCATCAGGATCCCTATTCATCATACGCTGATGCGGAAAATCGAGCGCCGCATTGCCGCCAAGGAAAAGCTAACCTGGGGCTTTTACTGGCGCGCTGCCAATTATCTGTTGCAGGAAGAGCGGGAACTGGATACCGCCCAGCTCTGGATTGAAGAGTCATTATCAATTGAGCGAAACTGGATGAATGTCTGGACCTTTGCCGAATTACTGGCGGCAAGACGCAAGTTTGCCGATGCCGTCCGGGTTGGTGAAGATGCGCTGGCAATTTGTCGCGATCAATCGCCCTACTGTCCTTACGCACAAGTCTACGACCGAAAGATGAGTGAATGGCGCGACCAAACCCAGTCTGGCGCCGAGAATAAGCAAGGGCAATAATTCCTGTCAACCGCCGCTTTCAGCGCCGCACCGGCGGCAAACAAATCATCCGTTGTTCTCGGTACTGTCCGCCGTCTGCACTGTAGCATACTGCAATGAATTCTGCAATCGCAGCGCAGCAGCTCCCCGTTGTTAGCAACTTTCGCGGAAGGGGATCACGCATCGCTTGTTGCGTATCGTCGAGAATCTCGCATGGCCGGCCTTGGCGAATTCGGGCTTGCCGCAGGCGGCCTCGACACTTAATAAACATCGTTTACATTCGTCTCCGCTCTTCTACCAGTTTCTCCATTGCGACCAAATAGTCGATGATTTCAATGATAACGGAGGATTATTAGCATGGCGGAAAATGTCCAGACGCCGGAAACGCAGCAGTTCGAATACAAAGCGGAAATGAAGCAGCTGCTGAATCTGATTATCAATTCCCTCTATACGCACCCTGAGATCTTTCTGCGGGAGCTGATTTCGAACGCATCGGATGCTCTCAATAAGGCCCGCTTTCGCAGTCTGACCGACAAGGACATGCTCGGGGGAGATGCCGCACTGCAGATTACAATCAACGTGGATTCCGAGAAGAAGACCTTCACGATTGAAGACAGCGGCATCGGGATGAAGCACGATGAGCTGGTCGAACGGCTCGGCACGGTAGCCAGCTCGGGTACGCTGGAGTTTCTCAACACACTCCAGGATAAAGGCGAGCAGAAAGTCGGCGACATGATCGGTCAGTTCGGCGTGGGATTCTACTCGGTGTTTATGGTGGCGGATGAAGTAAGCGTCGAGACTCGCCATGGCGACGCCGATTCCAAGGGCTACCGCTGGCAATCGGACGGCAAGGGGACCTTTAGCATCGAAGAAATCGAGCGCGAAGAACGCGGCACCAAAATTTCATTCACCCTGAAAGAAGGGTCCGCCGAATTTGCCGATGAGTACCGCATCAAGAGCATCATCAAGAAATACTCGAACTTCGTCGAGTTCCCGATTTTCCTGGGCGAAGAAAAAGTAAACACGGTGCGGGCGCTCTGGCATGAGCCCAAAGACCAGATCAAGGACGAAGAGTACAGCGAGTTTTACAAATTCGTCAGCAATGATTTTTCCGACCCGCTGGGGCGACTGCACTTTTCCATCGAAGGGTCGGTAAACTTCAAGGCGCTGCTTTTTGTGCCCGGATCCAGCATGCACCGCAGCTACGGCTGGCACAATGAAAAAACGGTTCATCTGTATTCCAACAAGGTTTTTATCCAGGACGACTGTAAGGATCTTTTACCGGAGTACCTGCATTTCGTAAAGGGCGTGGTCGACACTGAGGATCTGCCTCTCAATGTCTCGCGCGAGGTAACCCAAAACAGTCCCGTCATGACCAAAATCAACCAGGTCATCAGCGGTCGTGTGCTGGGTCTGCTGGAAGAGTGGGCCGATAATGACAAAGAAAACTTCGACAGGTTTTACAAAGCCTTCGGCGCGCCCTTTGCATTGGGCGTCAATACGGATTACGGTAATCGCGACAAGATCATCAATCTGCTGCGTTTTCAGTCCTCGCGCCTGGCGCCTGGCGAGCTGACGGGACTGAAGGCCTATGTGGAGCGTATGCCGGAAGACCAGAGCGAAATCTACTATCTGGCCGGTGAACACCGCGAAACGATGACCAACAACCCCAACCTTGAATATTTCCGCAAGAATGATATCGAAGTGCTGCTGTTGACGGACCCGGTCGATATTATGGTAATGCCGGGTATCGACAAATTCGACGAAAAGCCTTTGAAATCGATCGAAAAGGCGGATATCGATGTAAGCGGAAAACAGCAGGACGATGATAAAGAGCAGCTCAACGAAGAGCTGTCCGAATCTTTGCTGAAGGTATTTAAGGAGACGCTCGGTGAAGTGGTCGAGGACGTCCGTGCTTCCAAACGCCTGGTCGATTCGCCTGTCACTCTGGTGGTAGGCAAGGAGGGGATGGATGTCCATGTTGAGCGGATGATGAAGATGATGGATCAAAATTACAGCGGCGCCAAAAAAATTCTGGAAGTTAATCTCGGGCATCCGCTGATTAAGAATCTGTCCCGAATTCATCTTGCCAACCAGGACAGCGACACGCTTAAACCTTACGTTCAGCAGCTATACGACAGCGCGCTCTTGCTTGAAGGCAACCTGAATTCGCCCTCGGACTTCGTCGCGCGGATGGCGAGCATTATGGAAGAGGCTACCAAGGGCTGATGGCATTCGAAGGATGCGTGCCATGTAGCGAGCAGATTAAGCCCTCAAAGCCGCGTATCCTAAACTCCGAATGCCGGTTGTTGCGACCAAATATCCTTTTTGAGAAAAAAATGCAACCCTGCGGTGAAATTGTCGTAGCGCATCAAATTGATTCCGAAGAATCGCTGCCGGCATTTTCTTGATCTACGGGTGTCGCAGCCACTGCCGACAATTCGGATGGAACAAAATTTCTTCCGTAATTGTTGCCGGTAAAATTGAAAACGCAGGATTGATTCTTCTTGCATTTGAAATTGCAAAGTGTCATATTTTGCAATCTCTTAGCGCGGAATGTCCGTACAGAGTTCGAGAACAACTACTTCACATACTTTATTAACAATGTATTTACGATTGGAGTGAGATTGACTATGCGCAAATTGATGTATTCCGGTCTTGCAGTCATCGCAGCTTTTGCGATGGTCTATGCAACCGCAATTGATACCCAGGCTTGTGATGGCGATAAGAAACAAGCCAGCAACGTGGAAAACACGCAATGCTCGGCCAAAGCAAGCAAAGTCAGCGACGCTGGTCAAGCCTGCTCTTCAAAATCGGCCTCGAAAGCAAGCTGCTCCGCAAAATCCAGCAATTCGAACGCCAGCTACGTCAGTAACGCCTCCTGCGCGTCGAAAGCGGCCTGCTCCGCTTCCAAAACCGCTAAAGCCAGCAACGTAAGCAATAACGCTTCCTGCGCCTCGAAAGCCGCCAACGCTTCCTGCAGCTCTACGAAAGCCGGCTCCGTTCAGGGTGCGTCCTACGTCAGCAATGGCAATGCCTCCTGCAGCTCCAAAGCCGCTAATGCTTCGGGTTGCTCCTCCAAAAGTGCGAACAGCACGAAAGTAAGCAATGTCAGCAATGGTAGCTGTGCTTCCAAAGCCGCCAATGCTTCGGGCTGCTCCTCCAAGAGTGCGAACAGCACGAAAGTAAGCAACGTCAGCAATGGCAGCTGTGCTTCCAAAGCCGCCGATGCCTCCTGCTGCTCGTCGACCAAGGCTAGCAACGTCAACTATGTCAGCACGGATGCCAAGAGCAGCTGCGTTGCCAAGACCTCGAACGTTTCGGATGGCAGCGGCTGCTGCGCCAGCAAAGCCAAAACGTCGAACGTCAAAATGACGAAAGTCGAAGCGAAGCCGCAAACGGAAACGACGAAAGTCGTGAAAGTTTCCAACACTTCTTCCGACGACTAATATCACCGGAATCGGACTGCTGCGGCAGTTACAAAACTGATGGCGTGCTCGTATCTTGCGGGCACGCCATTTTTTGTGCCGGTCCTGGTTGCGGGCGCAGAATAATTTCAACGGAAGCTGAGACGATTTTCGTAATTTGCGTCCGAATGGAGTCGGTCAATAGCGGCCGATCTCGCGCAGCCATCCTTTCACAATGAATATACGCCAATGAGTTTACAGGTACGTCCGCTTGCCGCGAATGAAACCAAAACATTCATCAACTGTCAGTGGAACTTTTATCGCGACGATCCTCGCTGGGTGCCACCTCTCAAGTTCGACCGGCAAAAACTCCTCAATACCGCCAAGAATCCCTTTTATAAGCACGCCGCAATCCAGCTCTTTGTAGCGGAACGCGGCGGCGAAATTGTCGGCCGTATTGCCGCAATCACCAACGACCTGCACAATCAGACGCACAAGGACAAAGTCGGTTTTTTCGGGTTCTTCGAATGCGAGGATAATCAGGAAACGGCCGATCAGCTTTTTGCGGCCGTAAGCGCATGGCTGCTGGAAAGAGGAAAAAACGTCGTGCGAGGGCCCGTCAATCCTTCGATGAACGACGAGTGCGCGCTGCTGATTGAAGGCTATGATCTTCCGCCGGTGGTCCTGATGCCTTACAACCCGCCTTATTATGCCACCCTGATCGAAAAAATCGGCTTTGCCAAAGCCAAGGATCTGCTTGCCTTCTATATCAGCGAAGTCGACTATCGCTCCGAGAAACTCGTTCGCATGCAGGACCTGATTCGCAAGCGTTATAATCTGACGATCCGCAACCTCGATTTCAAGAATAAGCAGCAGTTCACGCAGGATATCAAGGATGTCCACGCTATCTACAACAAGGCATGGGAAGACAACTGGGGCTTTGTGAAGCTGACGGACGAAGAGTTTACATATCTGGCGGCCGATCTGAAGCAGATCGCCAATCCCGAGTTTACCTTTTTTGTGGAAATGGATAACAAACCCATTGGCTTCTTTCTTGCCTTGCCGGACATTAATCAGTGTCTGATTCACAATCGCGGCGGCGGACTGCTGGGCGGCATCTGGCATCTGCTGACCAAGAAAAACAAGATCGATCTGGTGCGAATTGTCATTATGGGCGTGCTGCCGGAATACCGACGCACCGGCGCGGACGCGGTGATGTACCATGAGGTCGGACAGCGTGCGCGTGATAATGGTATCAAGGCCGGTGACGCGAGCTGGGTGTTGGAAGACAATCCTGAAATGATCCAGGCCTTCAGCCGCGCTATGAGCGCCAAAAAATATAAGACCTATCGTATTTATGATAAGGCGCTGAGCTGACGGATGCTCCCTGCGTCCTTAAGATGCGGACAGATTGAACGATACCGCATGGCGCAATGGAACTACAACTATAACGTCTCATGCCTTCCTTCTGAAGTCGGATTGAGCAGGCACCGGCTTTCAATCTCAAACATTAAGGCAGTGGTGTAGATTCGATGGCAGATTCTCCGCTTGACCTGGACAAACCGCAATGCAATTGTGGAGTGGTTGGCGTCTTTAATCACCCGCAGGCCGCTGTAATGACATATTACGCGCTCCATGCTTTGCAGCATCGCGGGCAGGAAGCCTCGGGTATTGTCGCCTCGCGCTACGACACCGACAAAGAGCGTCACCGCTTTTCCATGCACAAAGGGCCCGGGCTGGTGCTCGATGTTTTTGCCGACAGCGGGGTGCTAACCGATCATCTTAAGGGCAGCGCCGCTATCGGACACAACCGCTATTCGACAACCGGCGGCAGTGCGCGCCGGAATAATATTCAACCGTTTTCCATTCGCTATCGGGAAGGCAATCTTGCACTGGCGCACAACGGCAATCTGACGAATACGCGTATTTTGCGCAGCAAGCTGCAGAATGACGGAGCCATTTTTCAAACCACTACCGACACCGAACTATTCCTGCATCTGATTGCGCGCAGCCGGCAGACGTCGCAGATCGAACAGATTCGCGAGGCCCTGCGAACAACCAAAGGCGCCTACTCACTCGCGCTCCTTACCGATTCGATGCTGGTCGCCGCTCGCGATCCCCATGGCATACGTCCGCTGGCAATCGGCCGTAAAAAGATCGGCAATTCCTATGCCTACTTTGTGGCTTCGGAAACCTGTGCATTCGACATTATCAGCGCCGAATATGTCCGCGACGTGCGTCATAATGAAATGGTCGTGATCGATCAATCGACCGTCGAAACAGGGCAGATCGCTTCCTACCCGATCGCTGATAAAACGCCGACGGCTCGCCACTGCATCTTTGAATACATTTACTTTTCGCGGCCTGACAGCAAGATCTTCGGTCATAATGTGGACAAAGTGCGCCGCAAGCTCGGCAAGAGCCTGGCGGAAGAGCATCCGGTCAAACCCGACGCTCCGGATGAAAAAGTGATAGCGATCGGCGTGCCCGACGGCGGCAATACAGCCGCACTGGGCTATGCGCACCGTTCGCAGGGCATGGGGATTCCCTCGCGTTATGAGATCGGACTGATACGCAGTCACTACGTGGGACGGACCTTTATTGCGCCCGGTCAGGATAAACGCGAATTTAAGGTGAAAACGAAGTTTAACCCCGTTGAAGGCGTATTGCAGGGACGCAAAGTTGTCGTCGTGGATGACTCGATTGTCCGCGGCACCACGTCGCGTCTGCTTGTTAAGTTGATGCGACAGACATTGCCCAAGGAACTTCATCTGCGTATTTCTTCGCCGCCGGTCACGCATCCCTGTAAATATGGGATGGACTTCCCCAGCGAAGAAGAGCTGATTGCCAACCACCACAATAGCGAGGAAGATCGCATCAGCGAAGCGATTACCGCGGACAGCGTTCGCTACCTTTCGGTCGAAAAGTTGCATGAATCCGTGCCCCGTGAAGAAGGCATTTCCTATTGTGATGCCTGCTTTACGGGCAACTATCCGGTACAGATTGACATGAGCGCCGTTAAGAGTATTGCCGAAGATCAGGTCGAAGTCTATGCCGACACGACCGACTCCGGGATGTAATGGCGATTCCCTCGAAAACTGAACTGTCTTAACTACTTAAACTAGGTGCATACCCCGGTATGAAGACAACACACGTATTGCATCGCCTGGCCTGCATGGCACTTATTTGTTTACTGCTTTCCTGCGGGTCGCAAACAGAAGAAGCTGATGAAATCTCGCCGGATGATCTGGCTGAGCTGGAAGAGCTGCTCGAACAGGAAGAAGACAAAATGCAATATCAGCCCGGGCGGGATTCGCTGCGTTTCTCCGGAGAGCAGCGCCTGCGCAATGTTCGTCAGTTAACTTTTGGCGGCAATAACGCAGAAGCGTACTGGAGCTTTGATAACAGCCAGCTTATCTTTCAAAGTGATTGGTCGGCAATCAATGCACAGGGCTGCGACCAGATATATATCATGAATCAGGACGGCAGGCCGATGAGCGACGGTCAAAACTATCAACTGGTTTCAACCGGCAAAGGGCGTACAACCTGTTCGTATTTTATGAAGGACGGCCGCATTCTCTTTGCATCCACTCACGAAGCCGACGCTGCCTGCCCGAATGAACCGATCCGCAGCGGCGGACGCTATGTCTGGGCGATCTACCCGAGCTATGAAATCTATACCGCCCAGGCGGATGGAAGCGGCATCAGCACGCTGATCGGCGGTCCGGGCTATGACGCCGAAGCGACTGTATCGCCGGATGGCAAGTATGTCGTGTTTACCTCTACGCGATCCGGCGATCTTGAGCTGTGGCGCTATGAGCTCGCTAGCGGCGATCTGCTTCAGTTAACAAGCGATCTGGGTTATGACGGCGGCGCTTTTTTCTCGCTCGATTCCCGGCAGATCGTCTGGCGCGCAAGCCGCCCGCAGGGCGACGATGCAAGGAATTACAAAGAGTTGCTGGCCCAAAATCTTGTCGAACCCTCGGCATTGCAGATATTTGTTGCCGACGTTGATGGCGGCAATGTTAAACAGGTCACCAATCTCGAAGGCGCTAACTGGGCGCCCTATTTTCATCCCGATGGTAAACGCGTTTTGTTTTGCTCCAACCATCACACGCTCGCCGCCGGCCACGGCTATCTCTTCGATATTTTTCTGATCAATATCGACGGTACGGCCATGGAGCAAATCACCCATTCGGGCAGCTTCGACGCTTTCCCGATGTTCTCCTTTGACGGCAAGCGGCTCGCCTTTTCATCCAACCGGCGCATCGATCGCGCGCCTTCGCGAGAAACCAACGTTTTTGTGGCCGATTGGGTAGAAAACCCTCAGGCGGTCGATCGCGAGTTCAGCACGCTGGAGACGGCATCGGGTAGTGCTCATGGACATGGAGATCACGGACATGGAGATCATGGACATGAAGATCACGGACACGGAGATCACGAACACGAAGATCACAGTCACTAAGCGCTGACGGCCGGAATTTCGGCGTATCGATAATGCCCGCGGTCTGCCTGTGCTGTAAAGTACAGCATAGTGTAGCTGTCCCGTTGAAACGGCACTTTAAGCAAGAAGCGTATCAAAAGGGGGAATTCCAATTCCCCCTTTGGTATTTAGAACGCTTACTTAAGGACAATCAGCTTGTTCGTAATCACATTATTGCCGACGCGAAGCCGGTAGAAGTAGGAGCCGGGCGGAAGTCCCGTGGCGTCGAAAGTTACGCTGTGCCGTCCGCGAATTTGTTCTTGCCGTAGCAGAGTACGTATGTCCACCCCAAGACCGTTGTAGACAGTTAACTCAACCTGAGCTGTTTCGTGTAGCTCGTAGTCGATCACCGCTGAGGATTGGAAGGGATTGGGATAAGTTTGTGCCTTGATGTCAGGCCTTGCCCCTGCGCTGTTCCCTTCCTCGCTGCGGAATGCATCCGGTGCGTCCGTCGGTGTTTGCAGTACCGCCGATGCCGACGTTTCCACACAAATCGTTCTTGTGATGCAGGTGCTGACAAGGAGACAAGTAGACACTTCGATCTCGCAGCATGTGACAATCGTATCGCTTGTCCATGGCAGCAAACTCACTTCCGTGCAAGTACTGACGGTAATCGTGGTGCAGACCACCAATGGATTTTCGGTGCAGATAGTGACAGTTGTACATGGATCGTTAACGCAGACGCCTGCACAGCTCGAGGTCTCGGGAAAAAGAAGGTCTTCCAACAAGTCACGATAGTGCAACTCCAGCGGCTCCAGGGTAATTTCCCGAGGAGCATCCGTGCAACGGTCTAGGACATTGTCAATGAGAAGCGCTGATTCGATCAGCGCCCCACCGGGGTTAAAGGTTCCGAAGATTATTTGGCTCGGACCGCAGCCTGGAAGGTTAATGACTTCTTGTTCCCATGAGTCAGTTTCGTTAATCTTCCAGACACCTATGGCAGCAGGTGTTTTCAGTAACACAAAGCGAATATCTCCATTTAGACCCGCGTGAAATGTTCTGGGCGTCTTGCGGTCGAATTCGACTTCGCAGAACCGGTCGGGGTCGGGCAGGTCGCAGTCAAACTGCTGCCGCCAGACCGATAGCTTGCGCCCATCGTGCCGGGCGCCGGCAACAGGTCCCGCGCCCATGTATGCACAGCCGCCGGGATTGCCGCGTGCTTCTTCCGGTCGCGACCAATGAGCCGTCCTTGAGGCTGGCGGGCCCTTGGCATCCTCCAATACCCAGTCTGCTACCTGATCTTCAGGCGCCGGCGGTGCCGGCTCGTCGCCAAACGTACCCCCGGTTATCTGGCCTAAGAGCTGTGAACCTGAGAAGCACAAAGCTGCCAGTGCCGGTATTACCAGCCGCCGTGCATCGCAGTATGAATAAGTTACGTGCATGAACAATCCTCCATGAGTACAATTGGTAAAAAATCCTCGGGCACCTGGGTGTCGAGAAGGATAGGCGCTATTGTGCCCTGCAAACTTGATCAGTAGCTTACGCGCGTACCAATGGCAGTGTCAGTTGTTTGTCGCGATTGCAATACGACAACAATTTCAATATGATAATTATCAATGGCGAACTGTTGCAAACCATAATTCGGGTCTGGCTGGTATAGCTAAGAGCTGAGAATATTTAACCTGATGAGCGCTAAACAGTCTTTCCGGGCAGTTATCGAAGATAATACGTAGGTAATACAGAATGAGAAGCGTGCCAGAATGAACCAGCCAACTAAAATTGTCAACACAATTAAGACCAATGCCGGTTCTCATCAAACAATGTTATTAACGCTTCAATCAAACAATCCCCTGTCAGAAGGTATGCATCGCAGTCAGGCGGAATTGCAGGCTATGCAACAGTTGATTCTCAATTCGCGCCAGGCTCGACAGCTCGCTGATCGGTCGCGAATCGTCGGTCAGATCATCATTGGCGTGGAAAAAGGTGATGAAGTACTGAAAGCCCAGTTCCGGCGCAACAATCCAACGCTCGCTGAGAAGGAGTCGGTAGGCGAGCGCCATCTCGGCGCCCCAGCGGAACATCTGGTCGGGCTCTACGCTGATGCTGCGTTCCCGGCGGCGCGACTCCGTGTCATTCAGGCCATCATTGTCCACATCCTCGTGAAAGAAACATTCAGCCGGCGACAGGAGCTCGTCCGACAGTCGGCCCCGGGCATCGCCGGCCGTCACCTGAATCGTCGGCCCGACCATCATCGACAGACGACCAAAGAGATCAAAGCGCAGCAGGCCCGCGAAGGCGAAGTAGGGAATCGAGGTCTCGACGCTGCGTTCGATAAAAGAATCCTCGATTATTCCCGGCCGTTCGCTATTGGAACAGTCGCTGCGCCAGATGTCCGTGTGCTGGTAGTTCTTACTGTCGTAAGAAAATTTGAGCTGAAAGCCGATGCTTTCCAGCGGTAAAAATTCGACGAATACACCGACGAGGGGCGACTGGTCATTGCCGCCGGTCAGGACTTCCAGCTGGGAGTCGGGCTTAGCATTTCTAAGGTCGGCGCTGAACATATTGTGATTCATACCGGCCACCAGACCAATGCCTATCTCAAAGACCTCGGCTTCCAGGCTGTCGGGAGCCTGAGATTCCGCTGAAAGCGCCGAATCGAGGGATTCGGGCTGGCGCAAGCTCTCGTTGCCCGGACGCAGCACATCCTCCGCCGTTGCGGAGACGAAGCAAGCTATAAAGAGGCAGCAGCAAAAGAGCGAAAAGTTGCGCATAAGGGCTCAATGTACGAATAGTGTCGAACAGTTTGGCCGTCTGCGGCATTTCGCCGCTTGACGCCAGCCAAACTATCGTGGCAAGCTCGTGTCCGAACAAATGCGGACGCACAAAAATCGAAGCTTTCAGTCTGTGCATCGCACCTGGCCCTTATGACACGCAAAGATTAATTTTGCTTCAGGACTAGAGGACGATGCGCATTTCCACGCGACGGTTGCGCGCGCGCGCTTCATCGGTGTCTTCCTTGCTGAGCGGTTTACGTTTGCCGAAGCCAACGGTCGCGACCCGATCGCTGTCAATGCCCTTCTGTGCCAGGAATGTTTTGACGGCCTCGGCGCGACGTTCCGAGAGTTTGTCATTGTACTCGTCGTTGCCGACGTCATCGGTATGCCCCGCAACTTCGATCTTTACCGACGGATTGTCGTTGAGGTAGGATACCACGCGATTCATCTCGGAGCGCGACTCCGGCTTGAGCGTACTGCTGTCGAAGTCAAAATTCACCAGCAGGCGGGTGCTCGTGCGGGAGAGCTGTATGTCATAGTTGACTTCCTCGCCTTTTTCATTGGCAGGGACGTCAAAGCGTTCGCTGTAGAAGAGGTAGCCCGGCTTTTCGGCCGTGACCGAGTATTTTTTGCCGGCCGGCAGGATGACCAGATAGTCGCCCGTCAGGTCGTCGCTGCGCAGCTCCCCGACACGGGCGCCGGTTTCCAGGTCTGTGATAAGCATACTCGCGCCGAGGGGATTGCCCGTTTCGGCGTCGCTGACAACGCCCTGAACGACGCGTACCGGCTCCGGCTTGACGGGATTGGGAACCGCCGTATAAATGTCGAGCGCGCCGCTGCCGCCAGTGCGATCACTGGAAAAGTAGGCGATATCGGAGTTGACCAGCGCCATATAAAAGTACTCGTCGCTGGCGCTGTTGATAGGCTCCTTGAGATTGCGCGGCGCCTCGAAGGAGTTGTTGAAGACGCGCGAGCTCCAGATGTCGAATCCGCCTCTGCCGCCGCTGCGGTTGCTGGCAAAGTAGAAAGTCTTATTGTCGGGCGCGATGACAGGGCTCATGTCGTCGGAGCTCGAATTAACGGGTCCGCCGACATTGACGGCTGCCGACCAGCCATCCGGCTGACGGGTGCTGCGGTAGATATCCGTGCCGCCCTTGCCGCCGGGACGATCGCTGGCGAAATACAGTACGCTGCCGTCGCCGGAAAGAACCGGCTGCGAATCCCAGCTTTCCGAGTTAACCCCGGCGCCCAGATTCTCGATGTCGGACCATTCGCCGTCAACCCGGCGAGCGCTGTA
>JANQRB010000012.1 GCA_028284775.1 Candidatus Kapaibacterium sp.
TGTCGACGGCAGCGACCATATTACTTCGATCGCGCTCTACGACGGTCAGGAAATTTTTACTTACGTTCACGGCGACAACCTGCGTGATTTTCCACTGGACATTCAAGCTTATGAGCTGCTGATTAGTTTCAACGGCAAATCTTTCGATCTGCCCTTTATCGAACGCTATTTTTTGATGCAGCTTCCGCAGGCGCACATCGACTTGCGTTATGTAATGCGCGGTCTCGGATATCGCGGCGGCCTGAAAGCAATCGAGAAGACACTTGGCATTGAACGGGACGAGCTGGAGGGCGTGGATGGCTACCTGGCGGTGTTGCTCTGGCGGGACTACGTGGCTAATAACAACCCGCGGGCGTTGGAGACGCTGCTTGCCTACAATGTCGCCGATTCTGTCAACCTCGAGAATCTGTTGGTATTCGCCTGGAATGCACATCTGCAAGCGCTGCCGTTCGGACATGAGCAGTTGATTCCGCTGCCTGCAAGGCCGAAGATACCCTGGCAGGCCGATCTTGCCACCGTGGAACGTCTTGTCAGCCGGGGCGCATACTTTTTCGAGTGATGCATGCCGTTGGTCTGTTCGCCGGTCGTGTTGCAGCTAATGCCATGACCGACGCGGTGAATCTTTTCGCCGGGACAGGAGCCCGCACCCTTAAGGCGGACGCTAGAGTCAATAATCGAAGGGCTGTTTGCGGCAGACCGGCCGCTCCTCTGAAGCTCGGCGTCGTATCCGATACCTGACGGTCTGAATACGTGGCACTATTTCTCTCCGCACAAAGCTTCCTTAGTGATGGCAGAGTAGCTGCAAAGAATCGGTCTGATCCGCGTAATTGTTAGCCGGAACCTTATCTGTGCCACTGGTGAAACAGTTGCGGCGTATTGGTGCTTTTTGCGATATTGCGGCGACAATGCTCATTGAGCGTCTTGTCAGATACTTTGCCCAAGCGTCGTTATCATCTTTTTTCGGCAATCCAGACTTCGCTTTCAAGCGCCCCCTAGATTTTTATAGAAAGCGAATTTTCGGTCATGCGCCGGTCCTGTATTCGGGAAACGTCTTTTAGCAAGCGGAATAGCCACCCCTAGCTTCTGCTTATTTAAATACGTGGCCTGCAGAGTCTGTTTTATATGTGTGCTTCCTATCTCTCATCATTTTGGATTTCTGATGGAATTTCTTGTGCCTCTTACCGGCGGCATAGCCGGTCGATTTCTTTCCCGCGCTCGTCGTATCGCCATTGGCGGCAAACACATTCTTATTCTGGCTTTCTTCCTGACAATGACGGCAACCCTTCACGCGGAGGACGAAAACGATTACGCATATCGCAAAACGATTGAGTATTACATCGACGGAAACGATGAAGACGGCTACAGTTTGCGGTCTGAAACAGAAATCAGCCTGCATTATATTTCGGAGCGAGGAACCGAGTGGAACGAATTCACGATTTACGAATCATTTTACAACGAAGTGTCGGACATCGAAGGCGAACTTCGCGATGATGATCTGGATGACGAGGCTATCGCTTTCAGTTATGTCGATGTCCAGGATATTTTTATTTCCAGCAATAAGGTGTACACGCTCTATTTTCCCAACAACATCGAAGTGGGCGACGATCTGCTGTACAGCTACGAAAAGGAGTATGACAACCTGGCTTATTTCCCGATTCAATACGTCAACAATTTCAACTATCTCGCCGAGTTTAACCTGATCATTAACCATCCTGAAAACATGCAGGTGGATTTCGAATTTTTTATGCCGCTGGGCGATGTCAAGTACGATCTGAAGAAACCAGAGCCCGGGCTGACGGAGCTGCGTTTCAAGGATCTGAAAGAGGTCGAGGGAATGCATTATTATCCATTCGATTGGTACCATGCGGCATTTATTAGCAAATTTTCCGTAGGCGGCAAACAATTGAACCCCACGGCAATCGGGGATTTTGTAAAGTGGTATCTCGACTTGTTCAATTTTGAAGTTCAGTTGGGTGCGGAGCACGCCGGTGTGTTAGACGAAGAGATTAAGGAAGCCACGAGTGACCTTGACAAAGTGCGCATCATTTATGATTACGTGCGTTCCAACATCCGCTACATCGCTGACGAATCCAATATCAATGCCATCGTTCCGCGTCCTCCCAATACCGTAATGGAACGCCGTTATGGCGATTGCAAGGACAAATCGTTTCTGGCCGCTGCCCTGGGCAAACAATATGGAGTCGAAATTCTGCCGACGCTGATCGCGACGACGAAACGTCCCAGGTTCAACGACACCCATGTGACACTGTATAATCATGTGATCTGCGCTTACGATAACCAGGGCGAGTTTATTTACTTCGATCCGACCTACAAGTATGGCGAATTCGGTACCCTGCCGGATGGCGATATCGGCGGCTCGGCGCTGATTCTCGACAGCAAGGCGCCGCAATTCGTCACGGTGCCCGATCCGAACGACGAGGATCTGATCGACGTCACGATCGAAGTCGATATTGATAGTCTGGAAAGCGCCAAGGCCAACATTGTTTTACGTGACAAATATCATGCCTCGGCCTTGCGCGCGCGTACAGAGTTGACCGGGATCGATCTTGAAAACTTTCTGTCAAACTTGCTGACAGGCAAGTTTCGCAAACTGTCGCTCGATTTTTTCGAGTATGAGAAGCATGACAAAGAATCGATTACCTTCAGCGCTCATGCCGACCTCAGCAAACTTCTCATTTCGTCCACGACTAAGACCTATTTACCGAAAATACCCTTCGAGTCAATCGATTCGGACCTGCTGGACCGAGGCGAAGACGAATACGGGATATATTTTAAGTATCTGCATCGCACCAAACTGACGCTGCGTATCAATGCGCCTGGCTTCGAGGTCAGCGGTGACCCGCTGAAGCTCGGTCGACATGATGTCTCATGGGCTGAAGCTGACTTGCAGAAAGACGGCAGTAACGGCGTCGAAGTCGTCTTCCACTATGGCAGAGTTGCCAAGGATATGGAAGGGACAGTGCGAGAAGAGTACCTGGACTTTTGTAAGAAGTATTTGAAGAGTAAGAAAGCGATGTTTATTTTTGCGCGTAAGGATTAAAGCGATGAGCGGACCCGCTGACGTGTTGTATTCAGTCTCCCCGCCTGGTATCAATGCACTTGCGGCTCATATTAGCGTCCGGCTACCCTTACCCAATGCCGCCGCGTCGCAGACGATGAATAGGTTCAGATTGTTGGTACGTCCGACCAGTGCTCCCAATGGTCGGCCCGGACCAGCAGAATTGTTTGGTGAATTGTGCTGATTTCTACCTCCCAAGTGAATACCTCTTGTTTCATTATACCTGTGACATACTCTATGAAATTGCGTGTTTTCGGCTCTTTTGTGTTGCTTTTTCTTGCTTCGGTCTTGCTACAGGGTTGTTTTTCGGATCATTCGGCGCATTGGCATCGCATCGCTTTTCTCAATCAGCCTTCCGCCGATACTTTGCTGGAAGCGGATCATCCGCTGGAACATTATGAAAAGGAATATGGCGATTACGCTGCCGTCTTTTTGTCGTCCGAAGATACTCGCGAACATGTCGGTAATCTGGAGGACTGGGAGTTTTTCCGAACCTACAAACTCCGCTACATAGTTCTGAATCCGGACGAGGAATGGGCAACAACCTTTCGCGTTACGCTTAATGAAGAAAAATACTATCTGGACAGTGTGTATATCCACATAGTATCACCGAACGGCACGGTGCGGCAATATGGCCGGGAGTCATTGAAATCCGAGCAGGATTCCGATGGCGAGACGGTGTACAAGTTCGCATATCCCGATATCGAAAAAGGTAGTATCATCGAAGAAGGATACGTTATCGCGCGGGAAGTTGATGGCGATTGGGCGCAGAACAGCTTCGAAGTACCCTTGCAGTATTCCGTACCCTGCGAAAGAATTCACTTCCAGTTTATCTATCCGGCGCGCTGGCAGCTGGACTTCAAGAAAATTAAACCTAAGGGATCGCCGCGTACGGAGAGTAAGCTGGATAAGGAATCGAACGGCAAAATTACGTCGATTATGCGCGAAAATGTCCCTGCCTGGGAAGATGAACCTTACTCGCCATACAAAGCTGAAGTGGTGGAGTATCTCGAGTTTCGGGTATCCGAAGCATACGGCGGACAGCGCTACATTGCGAGTGCCAAGTCCTGGAGCAAAGAAACCAGATGGATCAGAGTCAATGAGGACCAGCTTGAAGACATGGACGATGATGACGACCTGATCGAGCTGTCACAAAAGATTACCAGCGGAAAGAAATCCGACTTCGACAAAGTGGATGCTATCGTTTCCTGGGTGCAAGAGAATCTCGAAGTGGGAAGCTGCTACAGATGCGAATATGATGACGTCCTGGACGAAGGCAAGGGAAGCTGGTTCATGCTGAATGAGATTGCCATCAGCCTGATGGGGCATGCCGGGCTCGAAGCCGAATTCGTCATGCTGCATTCCGCTTCCGACGGGTACTTCGATGAAGATTACATCAGTGTATTCAGTCAGGCCTATTTGCCGGCGGTCAGTGTTGAAGCCGATGAAGAGGAGATGATCGTTTTCCCCTGGATCGAAAATCTGCCGGCGGGTCTCGTGCCGAATCATTTGCAGGGTCAAATGGGATTGTATCTGCGGCGCGGCGATATCGCCGACCTGAAGGAAACTCCGCCTGCCAAAGTCTCTGACAACCGGATCGAGGAAGACTACGAACTGACGATCGACGATGAGGGCTTGATTAACGTCGTTGAGAAGAAGACCTTCCACGGCATGAGTGCCTACTCGATTCGCGAAGCCCTGTCAAAAGTGAAAGACAGCGAGCTGGAAGAGGTGATGGAGGGACTGTTGACCTACGATGAAGGCGATGTGGAATTGAAGTCGCACGACATCGACAACCAGAAAGACTACAAAAAGCCCCTCGTAATCACGATGAAGTATTCAATCGACAACCTGGTGACGGTGACGCCGGAAGAAGTCATTTTCCAGACCGGCGGTCTCTTTTCGCCCTCGTCGCAGAAGAAATACAAAGTCGATACGGATAAGCGGCTCAATCCGATTCGGATCTATTACGATGAAGAGCACATTAAACGTATCACGATCAACCATCCCGAAGAATGGAATATGCAAACAAAATTGAAGCCGATCGATTACGAAAATCTCTTCGGTAAGCTCAACGCCAGCTACAAGGCGGACAACGACAAGTTCGTCGTGGAGCAGACGCGATACCTCAAGGCCGCGGATGAGCCGAAAGATGCAATCGACGCATTGATGAAGGTGACGAGCCGCAAATCCCAGCTTCATATTCCGACGCTGATTTTCAGCGTGGCTCTGCCCTGAGCCCTAATCGGTGATTCACGCGGCGTTGAATGATATAGGACGCGGCAGCGCAGGATCGTGCTGCCGCGTTTTTTATGCTCCGGCCTTTTCACTGAGTTCGAGCCATCGCAGCATCGCCAGCTCGATGCGCTCTTCAAGCTCCGTCAATTCCTTGCCTTTGGCGGCAAGCGCCAAATAGTCTTCTGTGCCCGAGGACAATTGTTCTTCGAGCTGTGCCTTCTGTTCTTCAAGAGCGGCAATCGCATCTTCCATCTGATTGTATTCCTGCTGCTCCTTAAAGCTCAGTTTCTTTTTTGCCGGTCGCGATCGCTCGCGTGAATCCGACTTGGCGGCTTTGGCGGGAGCCTTGTCGCGGCGCTCCTGCTCGGCCTTCTCTTTCTTTTCGAGGTAGGCAGAGTAGTTGCCGGGATATTTGCGTATGCGGCCTTGCTCTTCAAAGGCATAAATATGGTGTACGCTGCGGTCCAGAAAAGCCCGGTCGTGCGAAACGACAATCAGGCTGCCGTGGAAAAATTCCAGGTATTCCTCCAGCGCCGTCAATGTTGCGATATCGAAATCGTTCGTGGGCTCGTCGAGTAGCAGGACGTTGGGGTTGGCCATTAGGACACGCAGCAGTCCCAGCCGTCGTTTTTCGCCGCCCGAGAGCGTCTGAATCTGACTGTGATGCTGACGATGGGGAAAGAGAAAACGCTCGAGCATATCGCGCACCGACAGGTAACGCTCGCGCCCGACCCCGGTATCGATGTATTCGGCTATTTCGCGCAATGCGCCCACAACGGTTTGAGTCGGCGCAAGGTCGCTTATCTCCTGGCGGAAAAAGCCGATGTTAATCGTCGCGCCGTGTTTAACATATCCTTTGTCGGGCTCGATTTCGCCCGCGAGAACGCGCAATAAGGTCGACTTGCCGGTGCCGTTCGGTCCGATGATCCCGATGCGGTCGCCGGGGGCGGCGATATACTCGAAATCGCGAAAGAGCAGCTTGCCGTCCAGTGACTTGGCGATGTTGACGGAATCGATAATACGGGAACCCATAAAGGACTTGCCGACTTCGATCTTGATGTCTTTCTGTCCGGCATTTTTCGGGCGGGCCTGCATCTCGTCGATCCATTTGATACGGGCCTTGGCCTTTGTGCGTCGCGCCTTGGCGCCGCTTTGCAGCCAGGCCAATTCGCGTCTCAACTTGGATCGGGTATGCTCTTCGGCTGCCTCCTGCGATTGGAGCAGAGCCTCTTTCTGTTCCAGATAGCGCTCGTAATTGCCGGGATAGTTGTAGATACGGCTTTGATCGAGCTCCACGATGCGATTGCAGACAGCATCCAGAAAATAGCGATCGTGAGTAATCAAGAGGAGCGCGCGCGGCGAATTCTGCAGACGGTCCTGAAGGTACTGCACCGAGTCGGCATCAAGGTGGTTCGTGGGCTCATCGAGTATCAGCAGATCGGGATTGGAGAGCAGCACACGCGCCAGAGCGACCCGCTTGCGCTGGCCCCCCGACATTGTCGAGATTTCGGCCTTATAGTCGAGGATACCCAGGCGATTAAGAATCGATTGTGCCTCATGTTCCAGCTGCCAGCCCTGCTGCGTGTCAAGCTGATGGCTGATAGTCTCCAGGCGAGCTTGCTGCTCATCGGAAAAGTGGCGGCCGAGTTCGTCGCAGAGCCTGGCATGATCATCCAAAAGGCGGCGTAGGTCTGGGCGTGAATCCATAACGGCATCGAGAGCGGGACCGCCGTGATCGAAGGTCGGCAATTGATGCAGGTATTCGAAGCGCATTTGTTTGTTAAACGCCACCTGACCTTCGTCGGGGTACTCCATGCCGCCGATAATGCGCATAAGCGTTGTTTTGCCGACGCCGTTGCGGCCGATAATGCCTACGCGCTCGCCTTCTTCCATTCCAAAGCTGATATTCTCGAAGAGAAGCTTGTTGTCGTAGGTTTTGGCCAGATTGTGGGCTGAAAAAATCGTCATGCCTCAGATCCTTTGCCTGTTCACGGGTCGGCGTAATTTCACTGGCAAGTGCCCGGCAGCAATGCCCTGAATTCTGCATCGAGACTAATTTAGATCAAAAGGAGCCAATTCCCGCTCACGGGTGAGAACTGCCTCTCTGCTCTTTTTGAATATGGGGCATAGAGTGCTATCTTGACTTTTTATTTTGTGTCCTTCGAATCGACAGCCATTTTATGGATTCCAGAATTCGCGGCTATGCCCTGATCGACTGTTTCCTGGCGGCTGGGGCCCTGGCAATGCTGTCGATTATGTTGTGTTCTTTTGCTGCTGACAGCAATTCACTGCCGCCGGAACTGGCAACGGTCAATCTGTGGACAAACGGTCTTGCAATTGGTCTGCCGTTGACAGTTTACCTGGGAGTAGGAATCGCGGCCGGCATCGGTTTGCAGCGGCGCAGCGTATGGGGCTACTACCTACACCTGGCTTTTCTCTGTCTTACGGCACTTAGCTGTGTCGGCATTGCTTACACGCTTATCGGTTTCGTTCATGCCCGTCAGGACAAGTTTCGGGATCGATTTGAGGTATGGGCGAAATCACAAATTGCCGCCGGTGGAGCTCAGCAGGAAAAGGATCGGGTTAATTCAACAATCTGACTATTGAGAATAAATGATGCGGGCGATCGCAGTGGGGCCGGATCGACGTCGTTTTGCAGGAGAATTAAACAATGAGAACAGCGATATCACTTCTGATTCCAGCGGCGCTGCTCAGCCTGTGTCTGCTGATCTGGCCCGAAGCAAATAATCCGGGCGAGCGGCATGCGAGCGGCCCGGCCGGCCTGGACGCGCGCATAAAGGAAAGAGCGCAGTATGAACGGCTGCGTTTGCGCGATCCGGCCACGGGCGTAATTCCCCCCGGCATTCGCAATGAAGAACTGGACTTTGCCGCCCGCCTTCCTGTCAGAAGCGGTGAGCATTTCAATCGTGCCGCGGCCGATGAGGTGCAGGCACAGGGTTGGCGGCCGCGCGGCCCTTACAATGTCGGCGGACGAACAAGGGCAATGGCGATCGATGTCAGCGATGAAAATGTGATTATGGCCGGCGCTGTCTCCGGCGGCATGTGGCGTTCGGAAGACGGCGGCCAAACCTGGACCAAAACCACGGGCCCGGCGCAATTGCAAAGCGTTACTTGTATTGCACAGGATACGCGTCCCGGCCGGACCAATACCTGGTACTATGGAACGGGAGAACTCTTCGGCAACTCGGCTTCTTCGCGTGATCTGGTGGCGGTCTATCTCGGCGACGGCTTGTTTAAGTCCAGCGACGGCGGGCGCAGCTGGTCCGTGCTCGAAGCGACGGCTACCGGACAACCGCATTTATTCGACATCCTGTTTAATTTAACATGGAGTGTCGTCACCAATCCTAACATCGCGGATGAAGATCATGTGTATGCCGCGCTGCCGGGCACGATCGAGCGCTCGACCGATGGCGGCGCCTCCTGGACGCGGGTGCTTGGCAATGCCGGTTCTGGCGCCAGCTTTGCCGATATCGTGATTACAAATACCGGCGCACTGTACGGAGTAGTGGAGAGCCGTACCCGCGAGCCCGGCATTTACCGTTCGCTCGACGGCATCGACTGGGTTAACATTGCGCCCGAGTTCTGGCCGACAGGCTACCGGCGTTGTGTCATGGCGCCCTATCCCGGCGATCAGAATCAGATTTACATGGTGGTGCATACCTTCAGCGGCTTTCGCGGCGTCAGCAACCAGGGCCGGGTGGAATTTCACCGTTTGTTTAAGTATACCTATCTGAGCGGTGATGGAATGGGCGCCGGCGGGCAGTGGGAAGAGCTCACGGACAACATGCCAAATTTCGACGGACCTTATGGCGATTTTATTTCGCAGACCAGCTATGACCTGACCCTGGCTGTGAAACCCGACGACCCCGACGTCGTGTTTATCGGCGGCACCAATCTCTACCGATCCACTGACGGATTTCGCTCGACCGCGAACACTGCCTGGATCGGTGGTTATTCCACGAAAGGCGATACGGCCGTCTTTCCGGGCCATCACCCGGATCAGCATGGAATTCTGTTTAAACCCAGCGACCCGAATGTGCTTTACAGCGCCAATGACGGCGGTGTGTTTCGGCTGGACGATGCCCTGACGGATGATCCCCAATGGGTTAGCCTGAATCAGGGATATCAAACGACGCAATTTTATACGGTCGCGCTCGATCAATCGGCGGCCGGCGACAGTACGATTATCGGCGGCCTGCAGGACAACGGCACCTTATTTATTAACAGCAACGCCGCCGATGCGGCATGGCGTGAAATTCTTTTTGGCGACGGATCGTATTGCGCCATTGCCGCCGACAAAGAATACTACATTGCGCAAAAGCAGCTCGCGCGTATTTTCCGACAGGAAGTCGACGCCGCCGGCAGCGTCATCCGGGAAGCCCGTGTCGATCCGCTCAGCCATTCAAACCCCCTCTTCATCAACCCGATGGTGCTCGATCCAAGCGACAATCGCATAATGTATATCACCAGCGGCGCCCGATTATGGCGTAACTCGGATATTACACAAATCCCCTGGGGACAGGCGGAGCCGACGGATATGGGCTGGACAGAGCTTGTCGGCACCACCGTAACGGGATTGAGTAACTCGCTGATTGCCAGTATCGCGGTTTCGGTCGCCAGACCCGCCCACCGCGTTTATTACGGTACCAGTGAAGGTAAGGTGTACCGGGCCGATGACCTGCATCTGAGCGATGAAAATGTAAGTACGGTCTTCACATCGGAATCCGTACTGCAGAGCGGCTATGTCTCATCCATCGCCATTGATCCCTATGATGCCGACCGCGTGCTGATCGTACAGTCAAACTACCGGCTGCAAAGCCTGTTTTACACGGACGATGGCGGCGAGAGCTGGACACCGGTCGGAGGCAATCTCGAAGAAGAAGGCGACGGCAGCGGCAGCGGGCCTTCCTGTCGTTCGGCCGCGATTATTAATGTGGCCGGCGTAGGACCGGTCTACTATGTCGGCACCAGTACCGGCCTGTATTCCACTGACCGCATGGAAGGCATGAGTACGGTCTGGGAACAAGAAGCGCCCGAAATGATCGGCAACATGGTCGTTGAAATGGTCACCGCACGCCAGAGCGATGGACTGATTGTTGCCGCCACGCACGGCGGGGGGATCTACAGCGGCAATGTTACACCGGCGGTCAGTGTTAAAGACCAGACGGCTGGGGAAACGCTAGACCTGCAAGTGTACAGCAGACCCAATCCCTTTCGTGAAGCAACGCAGATCCGCTTTCGCCTTGCCGCCGCCAAAACCCTGCGTGTGAGCGTGTTTAATCTTCGGGGCAGGGAAGTTGCGGTACTTGCAAATGGCAGGCACGCTGCCGGCGAGCATGAAGTCCTTTGGCGAGGGCGGGACGCAGCAGGCCGTTCTCTGCCGGCCGGTGCTTACTGGCTGCGTCTCGACACCAGCGAGAGCATGCAAAGCGTCCTGATTGTGAAAGGCGGATGATTATCTTTGAGCGGGAAACAGAAGGAGTCCGGCTCTTGCAGCCTGCCGTCCGTTTCGGAACACCCGCCGTCTTTTCCGACAATAGCTGACAATGAGTTATGGCTGCAGACGAACTTCAATGGCAGTGGGTCAGGTTTCACGAATTGACGACCGAAGAACTCTACGATATTCTGCGCGAGCGACAGCAGGCATTCGTTGTGGAGTATCAGAGTCCGAATCTCGATGCCGATGGCGTGGACAAGGAGTGTTATCATTTGTCGCTCTGGGGGAGCGTTGAGGGGCAGCGCGATCTGCGGGCCTATCTGCGTGTCGTCCCGCCGGGAACAGTGTATGCCGAACCGGCCATCGGACGCGTAGTAACGCCGAGTCGCTGGCGCGGACAGGGCTATGGCAAAAGGATTATGCTGGAAGCGCTGCGTCGAATCCGTCTGCTGTATCCGGCTACAGCGATACGAATTTCAGCCCAGCTCCATTATGCAGGGTTTTACGGCGCGCTGGGCTTTAGCAGCGTCGGCGAATCATATATAGAAGAAGGGATTCCGCATGTGCAGATGCTGCGTCCCGCTGATCCTTCCGCTGCCGACTTCAAGAGTTAATTGCCGAAAATAGTTCAGCGCTTCGTATTTTGGCCGTGGACATGCAGCAGTTGTAGAACATTGTAGTGAACAAATCGCATATGATCGGCACCATTCTCAACAAACTTGGCAGAAATTATACCTGGAGGCGCCAGGGAATCGAGCAAACGGACCAGTGGCAAAAAATTAAAGTTAATGACATTGTTGAGTACGCCTCGCAATTCTCCGAGAATATTCGCTACAGAGTCACAGCCATTGATGCCGATAGCAACATGGCAACAGTTCGTCGTCTGGATGATGCCGACTCTGAGCATGAAAGTTATCAATTGGCTTTGGTTATGCTGCGCAATGTAGCCTGATCCACTGCCTGCCGTCCGACTATAGTTTACAAGCTGCATTTGCCGGCGAAGACTCTTCTCAGCGCGCATATCAAGAGAAATAAGGGCGTCATTCGGTGGTCGTCCATCAGCCCACCGCGGTCAGCGATATTCGGTCCGTCCGGTCGCTGTCTGTATTATGCCGTCGCTGGATTGTCGTCAGTCTGCTGATCGCAGCTGCGCTCTCATAGTCAATTCCTTCCGCAGACCGAGAAATTTCCGACAAAATGTGACAATTCTGCCAGGCGGCGAATTGTTGCCATGACCTCTGTATGCCGTAATCGCGTATTGTTGCTGTCCGGGATGTGCAATTGTCGTTTCATCTAGCTCGTCCTAGCGATATCCTTTGGTATAGAGAGCGAGAAAACGTTTAAGAGAATTGGTCAGCTATGCTCAGAAAAATTCGAAAACTACTGCGAAAGAGCCCTGCAGCACAGGCTCGGGATCGCGAGAAGTACCGGCTAAAGTATTTTTCCCGCACACGCCGCTTTGATATTCGCGATAACTCAGTCGTGCTGATGGAGGCAGAAGGAAATAAATACACCAGCCTGGACACATGGACTGAAATTGTCATTGCCAGTGCCGACGGTCAAAAGACTGTCCAGGAATTGATCGACCTTGTTCGGACCGAGTTCCCGAAGCAACCGCCCCAGGAATTCGAACAAGCATTGCTGCGTCTAATCGATCAGCTCCTGCTCATGAATTATCTTGAACTGAGTAACCGTCCTAGCTCACTGCCATACTACCTGGACCGTCCGGTATCGCAGCAAAATGCCGCTAAGGCCACAGCAGCGATGCGCGCGGATGGATTCATAAGTGACGGCAATTAAAATGTGTTGTAAATTCGAAAGTGAATAATAAACTTGTAGGTCAAATTGTGAGGTGTTATGTTTGAGTGGCCTGTGCGAAAGATTATTGGTGCTCAAACTTGATTGCGGATCTTACCACCAGTGTCGGAGTGCGAAATGCAAAAAACACTTTACCAGGGCTATGAACCGGATCCGGAACAGTTTCTTGTTCGTGAGCGTCAAGCTGACTATCGAAGCGAATACATCGATGGAATGCTGCGGTCAATGGCCGGGGCGAGTGAAAATCACAACTTGCTGTGCTCCAATTTATTACTTGCCTTGGGTCGCTTGCTGGAAAGCAAGAATTATCATGTCTTTGCCAACGATATGCGCGTGCAGGTTGAGGAAGCTCTTGCCTATCTGTATCCCGATATCGTCATCACCTGCGGCAGACGTCTGTTCCTCGATACGCAGCGGGACACCCTCTTAAATCCGATTGCAATCGGCGAGATCCTCTCCAAACGAACCGAAAAGTACGATCGCAGCACTAAGTTCGAGCTCTACAGGAAAATCCGGTCATTGCGGGAGTTTTTTCTCGTCAGCCAGCACGAGATGCTGATCGAGCTCTTCCGCCGCAGTCATAACGGGCAATGGGAAAAACACACATATTCCAGCGCTGCCGACAAGCTGCATCTGATTTCGACCGATAGCCGCATAGCGCTCAAGAAGATTTACACTGAAATTGTCTTTGCCGACAGACGCTGATACACTTCTGACCTCAGGCAGCCGGCGTTAGCCAAAGCTCTGCGAACACATGCAGTCAAGTGGCATTGCCTTACCGCAGACCGTGATTTTGGCCGGCAGGGAGACGGATTGTACATGCTCAATCTTCCGCCCCGTCCCTCGTAGCGGAGTTGCCAGTGAATGTTTGTCTGGCAGTTGGAGTCGGGATATATTGAACTTTGGTAAAAAATCACGCCGTGAATCAAGGAGAGTATGTCGATGTTTTTCATCAGCCGAATTGTGATCCTGTTCGTCGGTCTGGCATTGTTCGCCACTACGTCCCGGGCCGAGGAAAAAGCCAAAGGTACAACAAAGGGATTGCAGCCCATCGGTCTCGGCGAATTTGCCGACAGCACCGTCGTTACGAAGCACAAAATAAGCGCGGGCGGCCAGACGCTCAATTATTCGGTTACGACCGGTTACCTGGAAATGCAAACCGAACGAGGTCAGCACAAGGCCAGTATTTTTTATATCGCTTACACCAAGGATGGGGTCAGTGATGCGGCCGACCGGCCAATCACTTTTGCCTTTAACGGCGGGCCGGGTTCATCCTCGGTCTGGCTGCATCTGGGCGCGCTGGGGCCGAAGCGTGTGCTCTTGTCGGATGAAGGGGAAGCGCTCAAACCGCCGTATCGTCTGGTGGATAATGAGTATACCTGGCTGACCGCGAGCGATCTGGTATTTATCGATCCGGTGGGCACCGGTTACAGCCGACCGGCGCCGGATGAAAAACGCGAACAGTTTCACGGCGTGGATGAGGATGTCAGATCGGTCGGCGACTTTATTCGCCTGTATACAACACGCTACAAGCGCTGGCGCTCGGCCAAATTCCTGGCCGGCGAAAGCTATGGCACCACACGCGCGGCGGGTCTGGCCGGCTATCTGCAAAACCGCTACGGAATGAATCTGAACGGCCTGATGCTGGTATCGTCTATTCTGCAATTCAGCACAGCGCGCTTCGATCCCGGCAACGACTGGCCATACATTCTGTTTTTACCGACCTATACAGCGACGGCCTGGTATCACAACAAGCTGGCGCCAGAGCTGCAGCGCGACCTGCAAAGCACTTTGCGCCGCGTTGAGCGTTTTGCAATGGATGACTATTTGCCGGCGCTTGCCAAAGGCAGCGCAATCAACAGCAAGGAATTTAACAAAATCGTTGACTCGCTGACGTTTTATACCGGTCTCTCGCGCAGTTACGTCGGCAATACTGACCTACGCATCAATATCCATTATTTCTGTAAGGAATTGCTGCGTGACGAACATCGGACGGTCGGCCGTCTTGACAGCCGCTTCAAAGGCATCGATGGAGACAACGTCGGTCCTTGGATGGAGCATGATCCGAGCCTGACTGCGATTGCAGGCCCCTATACTGCATGTTTAAACAGCTATCTGCGTGAGGATCTGCAGTATGTCAACGACCTGCCCTACGAGATACTGACCGGACGGGTACGGCCCTGGAATTGGGGAAATGCCGCCAAGGGTTATGTTAACGTGGGCGAGACGCTTCGTGAAGCGATGAGCAAAAATACCAATCTCAAAGTATGGATCTCCTCTGGTTACTATGATCTGGCGACACCTTATTTCGCCACCGAGTTTACGGTTAACCATCTTGGATTGCGGCCCGACTTGCAGCAGAATGTTCAACTGACATATTATGAATCGGGTCACATGATGTATATCCGCATGGTCGATCTCAAGGCCTTCAGCGCCGATGCGCTCCGCTTTATCGACAGCGCGAAGTAGCCTGATCTTCCGAAGGCTCAGGCCCTGACCGACATTGGCGCCAGCAAACAGGACATCGGTGTTGAAGTCCGCTTAGCGACGCTTTTAGCTTGTGAAACTCGAAGCCGGGTGTGAAGGAATGACGCGACGGCAGTTTGTGGGAGCTTTGATGGGCTCGGGTCTGCTGACGGTGGGCTATATGCGCTACATCGAACCGGAGTGGCTTGAAGTGAATCCTCTCACAATCCGGCTGTGGGAGCGTCCGCTGCCAAGCCCCGTTAAGTTGCTGCATTTGTCGGATCTGCATGCATCAGGCATAGTCTCACAGTCATATCTGCGCGAGGCCATTCGCCGCGGATTGCAATTCAAGCCTGATCTCATCTGTCTTACGGGCGACTACATCAGCTCCGGCGAGGCCGTTCCCGCCGGTTATAAGCAAACATTGTCAACGCTGGCGGCGGCGGCGCCCGTTTACGCGACTGTCGGCAATCATGATGGAGGCCGCTGGGCAATGAGTCGCGGCGGCTTCAGCGACTCCACCGCGATTCGAAGGCTCTTGCGCGATGCCGGCGCCCGGGTGCTGCACAATGATGCGACCTTGCTGTCGGTCGGTGCAACGCGACTTCGTCTGGTGGGCCTGGGCGATTATTGGTCCCGTGAATTTCTGCCGGCGTCTGCCTTTGCGGCCCGACCGGGCGCTGTCGATCTTCCGACAATTCTGCTGAGTCACAACCCGGATTCCAAAGATGCCCTGCGATCCTATCGCTGGCACCTGGCGCTCTGCGGTCATACGCACGGCGGCCAGCTATCATTGCCATTGATCGGCGAGCCATTCGCGCCCGTGCGTGACAAGCGTTTTATGAAGGGATTGTACCAGTGGCAGGGACGACAGCTGTTTATCAGCAAAGGCGTCGGTTGTATGCGCGGGATGCGTCTGAATTGCCGACCGGAGATCAGTCTGCTGACGCTGATTTAGCCCTGGTAATAAATTCTCGCAATACAAACCTTACTGAAGTAAAGGAACATACAATGTCTTACAAAGCGATGGGAATCGACACGCGCGCTGTGCACGCCGGTGAAAACGAGCTGCGCGTTGACGGCGCCGTCAGTCTGCCGATCTTTCAGACGGCGATGTATGAAACGGCCAGTGATGAAGAACGCAGCGATCTGCGATACATCCGCTACAGCAATTCGCCGAATCACGAAGCGCTACATCGCAAGCTCGCCAGTCTGGAAGGCGGCGAAGCGGCCCTTGTCAGTTCGAGTGGTATGGGCGCTATTTCCGCCGCTTTGTTAACCGTGCTGAAACCGGGCGATCATTTGCTCGCGCAGGACTGTCTTTACGGCGGCACCCGAGCCTTCATAACGCAGGCCCTTGCGGAAATGAATGTGAGCGTTGATTTTCTCGATTCCGAGGACTCCGCTGCCTGGCGGCAAAAACTGCGTCCCTCGACAAAGGCGATTTATTGCGAGGCGATGACCAATCCTACTCTGCAGGTTATCGATCTGGAGGCTGTCACCGCCCTGGCGCGTGAAGCCGGAATCGTCTCGATGATCGACGCTACCTTTGCAACGCCCTGCATCTATCGACCGCTGGAACATGGCTTCGACCTGGCACTGCACTCCTGCACGAAGTATCTCAATGGCCATTCCGATATCGTAGCCGGGGCAGTCGTCGGCGCCGAGGCACTAATTAAACGCATTCGAACAAGTGTTAAATTTCTGGGCTCGACTCTGGACCCACACGCCTGCTTTTTGTTGCAGCGTGGTATCAAGACGCTGGGGCTGCGAATGGAACGGCACAACCACAGCGCTCTGACAATTGCCCAAGCTCTCGAAGTTCATCCTGCAGTTGAAAAAGTTAACTATCCGGGTCTGCCCTCGCACCGGCAGCACGAGCGCGCCGCCCGCCTGTTCAATGGATTTGGCGGTATGCTTAGTTTTACGCTTTGTGACGGCCTTGCAGCGGCTCGTCGGCTCTTGCGCTCGGTCGCTATCCCGCTGATCGCTCCGAGCCTGGGCGGCGTGGAGACGCTGATGACGCTGCCGGCCGAGACTTCGCATGCCACTTTGGAGCCGGCCGAGCGGGCGCGGCTCGGCATCAGCGACGGCTTAATTCGGATGTCGGTCGGGATTGAGTCGGCGGAAGATATCGTGGCTGATTTGGAGCAGGCACTGGCCTGAGCTCCGGCCTAATATTGAAAGCCCGCGTCACCGGGGATGATCGCGTTGCCGAGCCTTCAGTCCCGGCTTGCGATTCCCACATTCCGACAGTGACGCGGGTTCTCCGATAGCGCAGCTGGTCCAATCGTGCTAGACCTTCTGCGCCGGCATCACTCAATACTCGTAAAAACCTTTACCTGTTTTGCGGCCGAGATAGCCGGCGGCTACCATTTTGCGGAGGAGGGGGCATGGACGATACTTGCTGTCGCCTAAACCTTCGTGCAATACTTCCATGATTGCCAGGCAAACGTCAAGGCCGATAAAATCGGCCAGCGTCAGCGGCCCCATCGGATGCGCCATGCCGAGTTTCATGACGGTATCGATATCCTCGGCGCTGGCAACGCCTTCCATCAGGCAATACACCGACTCGTTAATCATGGGCATCAGGATGCGGTTGGAAATGAAGCCCGGGTAGTCCTGTACTTCAACAGGACTTTTGCCTAGTTCCTGCGACAGCTGAAAGGTCGCCTGGAAAGTGGCGTCGCTGGTAGCAAGGCCGCGAACGATCTCCACCAATTTCATTACCGGCACCGGATTGAAAAAATGCATGCCGATGACTTTGTCCGGCCGTTTCGTGGCTGCCGCAATCTCGGTGATCGAAATAGACGAAGTGTTGGTTGCGAGTATCGCGCCTTCCGGGCAGGCGGCATCGATTTGTTGAAAGAGCCTGGTTTTCACGGCCTGATCTTCCGTCGCGGCCTCGATGACCATGTCTGCCTTTGCCGCCACGGCGTTCAAGTCCGTAGACAGTGCAATGCGTTCGAGCGTTGCGTTTTTGTCGGCTTCGGAAATTTTTTCTTTCTTGACCTGCCGATCCAAATTCTTGCTGATTGTCGCGAGGCCGCGTTGCAGGGCTTCGTCATTAACATCTACGATCGTTACCATGCGTCCGGCTTGCGCGCAGACGTGGGCAATTCCGTTCCCCATGGTGCCGGCACCGATGACAGCTATGTTTTGCATAATGATTGTTCCTGTTGACAAGTGAACGAATGACGATGTTTATTTACAGGTTGTTAATTTTCTGATCGAGATAATACGGGAGGATGGCCCGCCAGGTCGGCCAATCGTGCTGCATGTCCGGTCCCCAGATATCCAGCTCGCAGGGGATGCCGCGTTCTTCGCATATTTTGACGATCAGGCGCGAGGCCTCCGGCGCTTCATACTTGCCCGAACCGCTGACAAAATAAATGTGCTCTTTGGCGCGCAGCAGCGGCAGAAAAGTTTCATCTTCCAGTTGAGGTAAATAATCGACGGGCGAATTAAAGTAACAGTCCTCGTCGAAAAAGCCTTTGGAATACTGTTTCAGATCGTAGATGCCGCTCATAGCTATCGTACCCGCAAAAAGGTCCGGCCGGCGAAACAGCGTATTGGCGGCATGCAGCGCGCCGAGCGAAGCGCCCGTGGTGATGATCGGTACGCTGCCCTTGCAATGCGTGTGAATAAAAGGCACCACCTCTTCCGCAATATAGTCGTTGTACTGCTGATGCCGCAATATTTTGGCGCGCGGATGCATCTCGGAGTTAAGCCAACTTTCGGCGTTAATACTATTGATTGAAAAGGCTTTCACTTTGCCCGCTTCGATGGCAGGCTGAATCGCTTCGATCAGATGAAAGCGTTCGTATTCCAGGTAGTCGGCCGCAGCGGTGGGAAACATCAGCAGAGCGTAGCCATAGTGGCCGTAGACTGCTACTTCCATCTCTTTGTTTAAGCGTGGACTCCACCATGAGTGAGTTTCTTTGTTCATAAACCTGATACCTTCATTGGTTTGCAATATATGTTCACATATTAACTGGCTCTAGTTTGTCCTTTGTTCTGAATCTGCGGCACCTGCGGCGTGCGGGCATCACAAAAGAGCAACAGCTCGCCTTCGTGCACATTTATTGAAATCCGATCCGTCAAAGCCTGATTGCGCGCGCCTTCGCGCGACCCGAGTCCGAGTGCCTCACGCTGCAGGGGCCAGCGCAACGATTCGGTGCTCAGGACGGCTGCCGGCTGCGGGATGAGCGAAATGATCTCACCGGGTCTCGTCGCCAGACATAGTTCCTTGTGAACGGGGATACCAAGGCGTCCGGCATCGTAGACACACATGTTTATATCGCGAGCGTGGCGAATAAACACGCTCCAGTTGTTTAAGCTATGCTCGAATTCACCGCCGTGCATTCCACAGACCAGGATGGAATGCATGCCCTGGCGCCGGCAGTAACGGAGGCATTTTTCAAAATCATTTGAGTCCTGGTCGGGGTCGTGTACAATTCGATCCGGAGGATACACGGCGGCCACAGCTTCAAGGGGCAAGGAGTCGAGGTCGCCGATGATACGCTCGGGTATGAGGCCGCGCTCCAGCAATTGCTGGCCGGCGCCATCGGCGGCAATGAGACGCGCCGTGCCTACTTCCCGAAAGAAGGAGGTATCTGGCAGCGTAGCGTTGAGAGCGACGACGGCATCGGGCGGTATGAAGCGAACGGGATTCACAATTAGACGAAGATCGACAAGTGTCTTCTGCCGAATTGACAAGCGTCGCCGATTAGATGCGGCGCCAGGTTCGTGGACAGAAGGCCTGACTAGGTCTCGGGCTGCCGATGTATCTTTTCGATGATCGCCGTTGTCGATTTGCCCTGCACGAAGGGTATGCTCAGCACCTGCCCTCCGCGCTTGCGGACAATGTCAGCGCCGACAATCTGAGCGGGCGACCAATCGCCGCCCTTGACGAGAACATCCGGCTGAACGGTCTTGATCAACTCGTAAGGAGTATCTTCCGCAAAAACGCAGACATAGTCGACGGCTCGCAAGGCGTCTATGACGAGGGCCCGGTCCTTCTGATTGTTGACCGGCCTCTCGCTTCCTTTCAGGCGCCGAACGGAATCATCGCTATTGAGTCCCAGAACCAGGCAATCGCCCAGCTTACGGGCGTCATCCAGGTAACTGACGTGACCGGCATGGATGATATCGAAACAGCCGTTGCTAAACACGATGCTTTTGCCTGCAGCGCGCAGTTCCGAACAGATGGTACCGAGTAAGGTGCGGGATAAGATCATAGGAATCGGAAAAGAGTAGGTCGAACTTTTTGGCAGCGCACAATGTTAGTCGCAATGCCGCACGGCTTTGATCAGGCTCTCAGGTTCGATGGAAACAATACCCGGCTCCTGGCAGACCACGCCGGCGGCAAAGTTGGCGATCGTGGCTGCTTCGCGCATTGCCGCGCCGCCGGCTACCGCCGCTGCGATCGTTGCTATAACGGTGTCGCCGGCGCCGGAAACATCGGCAACGTGGCGCGCGCGCGCCTGTACCGAGGCCATCCCGTCGCCTTGATCGAACAGCATCATCCCACGCGCGCCCAATGTGATGAGCACTTGCTCGCAGTGCAGTCGCTTCAGTAACTCCCTGCCTGCACGGCGAATGTCTTCATCCGTTTTGAGTTTAATGCCCAGGGCATCCTGTGTCTCCGTAATATTGGGCTTAAAGAGGCTTACATGCTGATAGGCAAAGAAATTTTCGAACTTGGGATCGACGAAGACCGGAATTTCGTGTTGACGGGCGAGGGCGATCGTTTGTTCGATGAGAGCAGGAGTGATGACGCCCTTGTTGTAGTCCTGCAGAATAATGCCCGCCGTGGACGCTGCATAGGATTCAAGCACAGCCAGAATTTTATCACTGGTTTCCACGGCGATCGAACGTTTCACCTCCCGATCGAGACGAGCAATATGCTGATTGTTGCCGATAATTCGGGTCTTGACGGTGGTTGGTCGCGATTCGTCAACAATCATTCCCGTGGTTTCCAGTCCTGCGTCGGCGAGAATTTCCTGCAACTGCCGGCCGGAGTTATCGTTGCCGATAACACCAAGCATCAAAGGATTAGCGCCCAGGGATTTGAGGTTGTTGGCGACGTTTGACGCGCCGCCCAGGTGGAAGGATTCATCATCCAAATCAACAACAGGGACCGGCGCTTCCGGTGACACGCGATGCACGCTGCCCCAGAAGTAGCGGTCGAGCATCACATCGCCGATAACGGCGATCCTTTTGTCGGTCCACTGCCGCCGTAATTCTTCGACGCGCTCTGCTGTTAAGGTGTGCATAAAAGGGGCGCAGCTCCTGTTGAATAGATTAATGCAAACCACTAAACTACGGGTTTTTCGCGGGAATGACAATGTAGGTCCGCCGGGCTTTGCCAGCTTCAACGACTATGCTATTTTCGCAGTAGCCGCCGGCACCTTAGCGGATAAGGAGTGACGCAATGCAACGATGGACATGGATACTGCCGACGCTTCTGCTGATCGAAAGTTTGACGCTGAGCGGCGCGTCCGTAACGGAGTTATGCGCGCGCGCGGACAGCCTGGCCTTGGCCGGCAATGCCCCGGCAGCTAAACAGACGATTACCGACGCCTACCGTCTCGATGCAAGAAATTATCCGGTGCTGTGGCGCCTTGCCAAGTGTCTGACCGACAATGGCGATCGTATGAACGACGAAGGGCAGCGCGCAGCCGAATACCGCAAGGCGCGTGCTTTTGCCGATACGGCAATATTTGTTAACAGGCAGGGAATGCAGGGCTACCTGCGCCGCTCGATCGCCAGCGGCAAGCTCGCTATGACGCGTGGAATTTTTGCGGCGGCCGACCTGGTTAAATCAGCCCACCGCGATGCAAGGAAAGCCATTAAGCTCAACAACGCCGGCAACTACACCCTGGCTGTAGCGCACTATGTCGTGGGACGTATTCATCTGGAATTGGCCGCCAGACACTACCTGCTGCGATTGCCCCTCGGTCTGGGCTTCGGAAACAGCGACGCGGCCCGTCGGCATTGCGCTATCGCTGTCCGTCTTGTACCGAAGAATATTCTCTTTCGGCTGGATTATGCGCGTAGTCTGCTGGAAGACGACCGCGAGGCGGAAGCGGAGACTGAGCTGCGCCACATACGAGGTATGGAAGCGGAATTTGCCGGCGACGACAAATTAAAACGGCGGGCGGCGGGGCTGCTGCGCAAGCTTACTAGTCATCAGTAGCCTTGAAATCTTCAGCCAGCAGGGCATACATCACGTGATCTTCCCAGGCGCCGTTAATGCAAAGATAACGGCGCGACAGACCGATCTCGGTAAAGCCGCAGCGCTTCAGCAGTCGTCGCGATGCGGTATTGCGGGGCATTACATTGGCTTCCACGCGGTGCAGCAGAAGACCGTCGAAGGCAAATTGCACGACGCGCCGCAGGTTGGCAGTGGCAATGCCCTGCCGACAATAGTCCCGATCGATGGAATAACCCAGGCGCAGGTTCTGGAAGACGCCGCGCTCGATAGCGGTGCAGTTTATGACGCCTAGCAGCAAGTCGGGCTGGCTTTCGTGGAAAATGCCGAAGCGATATTCTTCTTCCGCCTGGCGCGCTTCCACTGCTTTACGCAAAAATTCCTGCTGGTAGGCAGCCGTAAAATAGTGTTCCGGGCGAATCGGCATCCATTCCCGGTGAAAAGTTCGATTGCGCGTAAGGTAATCCAGTGCGGCGGGCCAGTCCTCGGCTTCCAGAAATCGCAGCGTATGCACAAGGCCTCCGGATCAGTATGAGCGAGCCTTTATTCCCATTCGATCGTGGCGGGCGGCTTACTAGAAATATCATAGGTTACGCGGTTGATACCCCGCACTTCGTTGATGATGCGATTCGAGATGCGCCCCAGCACATCATAGGGCATCGGATACCAGTCAGCGGTCATTCCATCGGTGCTGGTCACCGCCCGCAGCGCGCAGACATACTCGTAGGTTCGGTAGTCGCCCATCACGCCAACGCTCTGAACCGGCAACAGAACGGCAAAAGCCTGCCAGATATCATCGTAGAGACCGGCGCGCCGAATTTCCTCGATATAAATCACATCGGCTTCGCGCAGGATGTTCAGGCGTTCCTGCGAGAGTTCGCCGGGCACGCGGATCGCCAGACCCGGCCCCGGAAAGGGATGGCGGCGAATGAAGTCTTCCGGAACGTTGAGCGCCCGGCCGACATTACGCACTTCATCTTTGAAGAGTTCGCGAAAGGGTTCCACCAGCTTGAAGTTCATGCGCTCCGGCAGGCCGCCTACGTTATGGTGCGATTTGATGGTCGCCGACGGCCCTTTGAAGGAAACGGACTCGATGACGTCGGGATACAGGGTGCCCTGCGCCAGCCACTTGCTATCGGGAAAGGCGCGCGCTTCCCGCTCGAAAATTTCAATAAAGGTATTGCCGATAATTTTGCGCTTCTTCTCGGGGTCGCTGACGCCCGCCAAACGCTCGAGAAAAATTGCGCCGGCATCCACAAAATCAATTGAAATCTTGAAGTGCTCCTTGAACAGCTCCACGACGCGGGCACTTTCACCTTTGCGCATCAGGCCGTTATCGATATGAATGCAGTGCAGTTTGTCGCCGATGGCGCGATGCAGCAAAATGGCTGCGACGGTCGAATCTACGCCGCCGCTCAGGGCGCAGATGACGCCGTCCTCTCCGAGCTGGGCACGGAGATCGCGTATGCTGGCTTCGATGAATGTCTCGGGAGACCAGCCGCCGCTACAGTGGCAGATGCCGAAGAGAAAGTTGCCGAGTATTTTTTTGCCGGCTGCGGTATGGTGTACTTCGGGATGAAACTGAACGCCGAATACTCTTTTATCGGCGCTGCGTAACACACAGATGGGTGCGCTCTCGGTATGGCCGATAATACTGAAGCCTGCCGGCGGCTCGGCGAGCTTGTCGGCATGACTCATCCACACCTGACTGTTCTGCGGTACATCGCGCAGCAAATCTTCGTCATTATCGATCTGCAGGTGCGCGCGGCCATACTCGCGCCGCGCCGCGGTGCCGACACTGCCGCCAAAGCTTGTACCGACCAATTGCAATCCATAGCAGATACCGAGCACGGGGACGCCGCAGTCGAACACATTAAAGGAAGGATGCGGTGCGTTCTCCTCATCAACGCTGCTCGGGCTGCCGGACAGAATGATGCCCCTGGGCTCCAGCGCGCGCAGCTGCTCTTCGCTGATACTATAGGGATGAAGCTCGGCATAGACGCCCAATTCGCGGACCTTGCGGGCAATCAGTTGTGTGTATTGCGAGCCAAAATCCAGAATGACAACTTTTTCGGCGATGTGCATACGATTCGAGTATTGCGACCGTGAGTGAAAAACGCAGCGACTGCGAAAGAATAAGAATGCAGCAACGAACAACGGAAGCATTTATTACAGTCGGAGCGGGAGGCAGCCGGCTTAAAAAGCATGTCCCAGGGCAATCTGCCAGCGCAGCGGCCAACTTTTGAGCGGGCGATCGAACAGCAGGGCGTCATGCTCGCGGGCGGGATCGAGAATCCTGGTAGCCAGGTCCAGACGTAGAGGCGGAAAGTCGGGGAATTCGCACCACAGCCCAAAGCCTCCCGCTACGGCCAGGTTGCGGCCGATCGCGTCGAAAGCCTCGCCAAGGCCGTAGCGATATTCAGCGACGTCGCCGGCCAGGTCATTACTGGTATTGCCCAGGTCAAAGAAGGTCGTGAGACCCCATCTGGCGGAGACGGGACGCTGCAGAAAATCCCGCCGCGGCGACACCAAGGTCCAACGCACTTCGCTTGTTGCCAGCAGCAGCGAGCCGCTGCCGACATAATCCGTCAATGCTCCGCCGTCCAGATCGCGTTCCGCCCGCAGTCCGCGCGAAGGCCAGGCACGAACACTGTGGGCCCCTCCGGCAAAAAAATGAAGAGATGGCGGCAGATAGGCCACTGTTTCATCTTTCCAGAACACATGACCGAGGCGCAGACGGTTGGCCCAGACGAGATCAGGCATGAGGCCGCGATAGAATTCAACATTGGTATTCAGGCGCAAAACATCCGCGATCTCGCGTTGCGCACCCAGGTCGAAGGCCAGACTGAGGGCGTGTCCGTTCGCTGGCGACTGAGCATTGTCCAGCAGCGAGTGCGCAAAGGAAAATCGCGCGAAGGCGCTTGTAAAGACAGGTTGTTCGTTCTGTGCGATCCGGTCGAGCTGCCGGTATTGAAATAGTTGGCGTCGGATCTGTTCACGTTGCCGGGGATTAGCTGCCAGCGCAGCATCATATGCCTTCCCGAAAGATATCGGCAGCTCATTTCGCAGGTCGAGGCTCAAAAAGCCGTTAACATTCAAAAACGACATAAAGGGCATGCCGAGTTGCAATTTCAGCGTCTGCAGGATAAAGTCATCCGCCAGAGCCGTCGAATTGATTCTGATACGCGACGCTTTCAGACTGAATTCGAGCGGTCCACGTTCCGGCCAGAGCGGCGGCCTCGGTATTGCATAGTCGAAAGCGACAGCGTATTCCAGCTCGGGCGGACGTTGATTGCTCAGTAAAGCAGCAATGTCGCGCAACTCCAAAACTGTGTGAAGCCGTGCCTGGTGGGCGAGGCACCAAAGATTGCGATGTTCAATGCCGGCGCTGAGGCCGAAATTGCTGATATCTTCCTCGCGGGAGTGTGAATAGACGCCTGCAATATCGACTTCCATCGCTCGCAGCGGCAGTAGTTCGACGCATAGTACCAGGCTGGAGTCGCTCTTAAGCGGGTGCCCGCTAAGGGTATCGATGCGCACGCGTCGGAAGGTGCCCATCTGCTGTAATGTCAGCACTGCTTTCTCAACGGCGGAATGGCTGTACCAGCCCCTTGTCGGCAGAGCCATTTTTCTGATTACGTCGATGCTGTCGACGCAAATTCGGTCGAAAGTCGAATCAGCAAACACCAGCGCCGCCAGGATCTGACGTTTGCCGGTCGCCAGTCGCAGGGTGATGCTGTCGCTGGCCCTTTCGGCAAAATGCGACACGGTGAAGAAGTTCGGCGTATCCGGGCGGGCAAAATAGTATCCGTGGTCACGTAGGGCGCGGCAGAGTCTTGCGCTTTCCAGCGCGAGCCGTCTTTCATCGAAGAGTTCATTCCTGCGGATCGTGCGTGCCGCTTCAATCGCCGCGCGCGGCTCAGCTGGCAGATGATCTACGCCCCGAACAACAATGGTATCGATGACGGCCCGCCAGCCTTCATCGATGTGAAACTGCAGTTCTATCTCACCCGACAGTGCTCGGCGTCGCAGCGAATACTGCACGCGGGTATGATGAAAGCCGCGCGCATTATATAGTTGGATAATCTCGGCAAGATCTTGTTTAACCGTTTGAACATCCAAAAAACGTTGTTTGTGTCGCAGCGCTTCGTCGGGCTGCCTGAGAAGAGATTGTGTTCGGCGCGGCATGAGCGGATGACGGGCGAAGCTACGGGCGTAAAACAAGGTCTGCCGTTCGAGCCAGCTGTATGCCGATGCTTCCGATCGGATAACAGCCATCAGATCTTCTTCGTCTATCGACGAATTACCGTAAAACCGGATAGCGTCAATACGAAGAAATCCGTCGGCGATTGACCAGCTCTGTTCGTCTGCTTTTGCATCCGCCAGGGTCAGCAAAGTGAGGAGTAAGGGAAATAATCCGCGCAGGTACTGCAGTCCGCGAGCAGTGTGATTCTTCTGTGACCGTTCCAGGCCGGATCTGTCGAAAAAGGGGGGCGACAGGAGACGATATAGCTGCATCCTGAGATCACTCTCTTAGATCACTGGCAGCCGGGTATGCAAAAATACGAGTTTATGGATAAAAATCAGACTAAAAGGCGTGACCTATCCCAACCTGCCAGCGGATCTGAAAGGGCCGCTCCCAAATCCAGGGTCGTGTGCGTACCACGGGGTCGAAAACGCGTGTCGCGAGATCCACCCTGATCGGGCCGATCGGAAGATCATAGCGAAAGCCGAGACCCGCGCCGACTGCCGGTTCCCTGATAATAGCGCTGAACGACGAGACGGGATTGTTATCGTAGTCTTCCACCGGGCTGAGCAGGCTGTTGTTCGTGTTGCCGATATCCATAAACAGGGCAATGCCGGAACGCGCTACCTGTTGCGTAAAAAAGTCCTGCGCCCGGGCATCGGTCAGAAACTTAAGTCGAAGTTCGGCGCTGGCTTCGATCAGGGTGCCGCTGCCGGTTTGCTCGGATGCGTCGCGCACGTCCTCGGAAAGGGTGGGGTCGATCGGTTCGGTACGCACTTCACGCGAACGCCAGGCGCGCATACTCGTCGAGCCGCCGGCAAAAAACAACTCATCGAAGGGTGGAACGCCGCCCTGCTGTTTGTTAAACCAGTGAATGTGACCGACGCGCCCACGGACCGCCAGCACGCTGCTGCGACTCAGCCGGTTAAAGTGCGAATGTGATATAATGTAGCGCGCATACCAGGAGCCGAAAGGCAATACGCCTGCTTTGGCGGCCAGACTGAACAGGTAGCCGCTGCTGGGATTAAATGGGTGATTGCGTTTATCGCCGGCTACGCGGCCGCCAAAGGTGACGGCGGTAAAAAAGCTGCCCTCGTCTTTGGCGCGGGCCAGGGACTCGTATTGAAACAGCAACTGTTCGATAAGCACCGTATCGGCGTTCTCCGCCAAAAATGATGACTTGCGATCATTGAAGTCGATCGGCAACTGCGACTTGGCAGCCAGCTCGACAACAACGGAATTGAGGAAGAGCTTGCGGGGGAGTTTGGCGGGGAACAAGAGACGCGTATCGAAGGTGTTGAGCGTAAGAGAAAAGGTGTCGATCGGAATTGAACGCGAAGAATAATCCATCTGAAAGCCGAGGCCGATACGCCGTTTCATTAAGCGAAACAGGTGAGGCTGCGACCATTCCAGGCCCAGCTGCAGCTCGGTTTCGGCATTGCTGGTGGAGAGACCTTCGCCGATAAAGTTGCTGACGTCTACCAGCAGCGCGCGACCGTAAACACGCGCTTTCTGCGCTGCGCCAAAGGTATTCAAATGTGAAACGAAGCCTTCCGCGCCGATATTATAGAACTCTTCGTCGTGATTTCGGTTAAGGAGCAGGTTAACACTCGCCTCGCGCGTTTTGCGCATCCGGGTGAAAACAAGAAAAGGCAGCGTGGAATCGCTGAAGTCTTTATTGTGCACCGTATCGATAGACACGACTTCGTAGGTATCGAGGTTGAGAATGTTGTCTATCGACTGTTTGACGGCCGATTGACTGTACCAGTCGCCGAGCTCGAATTCCAACTGGCGACGGCGCATATTCTGCGATACGCCCGGCTGACCGTTGGTGCTGTCCACAAAGAGAATTGCGCTGATACGCTGGCGGATGCCCGTCCTGAAACGCACCGTCACGCTGTCGGTATTCAGCGCCGGTTTATAGGATACGATCGGTTGATCCAACTCGGCATAATAGTAGCCTTCATCTTTAAGCAGGTTGAAAATGCGTTCATTCTGCTGGCTGATCGCCGCCGCATTAAATATCGTGCCGCTGCGAACATCGATCTGGCGTTCGAGTTTACGGCGCACGTCCGGCGGCAGGTTTTCCAGGCCGAGATACACCAGACTATCGAGCCGGGCCGGCGCATTTTCAGTTATCTCAAACAGTAGGATATTAATCTGCGCTTCGGAGTCGCGCGTGAAGTTGATCTGCACATTGGCATTATGATAGCCGTTGGCCGCGTAGAAGAATTCGATTTCCCGCGCATCGCCTTCCGCCAGCTCGCGGTCGAAATAGCGACGCAGGTCATCGATTTCCCTTGCGATGCTGCGGAAGCTGCGTTTCAGCGCCCTGGGTGCGAATGGGTGCTTCAGTACATTGCGGGCATAATATTGAAGAACATTATCCGGAAAGCCCAACTCGGTTGCTTCCGAGGCGATCACGGCTCTGAGGCGTTCATCACTAAATGCGACATTGCCTTTGAAGCGTATCTGGTGCACCTCATTGCCGTGCGGGCCGCCATCCTGAACAAAATCGCCGCCCGTGCTGACTTGCACGCGATTGCCGTCCTGCGCCGCCAGCGTAGTTACGATTGCGAACAGTAATAGTATCTGTGTGAGCCAGCGCGCCACTGTTGCGCCCATATTTCCGAAAAATGAAAAAGCCTGAACTTCACATTGAAGTCAGGCTATGATATTTTGAGGCGATTCGACGAATCAATAATAATCGTCTTCGTCTTCATCAAAATAAAAATCATCATCTTGATTAATGTATTCCGGCCAGATGTCTTCTACGGCCTCATACATGACATCGTCTTCTTCCAGTTCCGCCAGGTTATCCAAAACCTGCATCGGTGCACCCGTACGTTCCGCGTAGTCGATTAACTCTTCTTTGGTGGCGGGCCAGGGTGCATCCTCAAGGAAAGAAGCGAGTTCCGGTGTCCAGATCATTATGACCTCTGCACGGGACAATTTATATAGTTAAACAAGAGCTGCTTTTCAAATTGGCTGCGAAGATACAATATGTCGCAGGAGAAAGCAAGGTAATTCTTTGCTAAACTCAGGCATTCCAATACTGCCGATCGAGACTCCGATATTGAATCGCTTCGCCGACGTGAAGGGGCTGAATTTGGTCTGCGCCGGCCAAATCGGCAATCGTCCGCGCGAGCTTGCGAATGCGGTCAAAAGCGCGTGCCGAAAACCCAAGCCGCGTCATTGCCATCTTGAGCAGAGCTTTGCCCTCATCGTCCAGAGCACAGTAGGCGCGTATTTCAGCCGCACCCATATCGGCGTTCTTGTGGATTCCCGGGTGGGCGTGAAAACGCTGTGCCTGGACGCGGCGGGCCTGCAAGACGCGTCCGCGCAGATCTTCCGAAGATTCGCCGTTGCGTCCCGACGCCAGCTCCTGGTACTTGACCGACGGCACGTCCACATGGATGTCGATCCGATCCAGCAGGGGCCCCGAGACTTTGGCCATGTAACGCTGTATTTGCTGCGGGGCGCAAGTGCAGGATTGCAATGGATTGCCAAAATTACCGCAGGGGCAAGGATTCATCGAGCAGACGAGCATAAAGTTGGCCGGGTACTCAACCGTCATCCGGGTGCGTGAAATTGTTATGTGTTTGTCTTCCAGCGGCTGGCGCAGCACTTCCAGCACATTGCGGGCAAACTCGGGCAGCTCGTCCAGAAAGAGGACGCCGTGATGTGCCAGGGATATTTCGCCCGGGCGTACAAAGCCGACGCCCCCGCCAACCAGCGCAGCGTCTGAAATAGTGTGATGCGGCGCGCGAAAGGGACGCGTCACGACCAGGGCCTGATTTTCGGGCAGCAAGCCCGCCACGGAATG
>JANQRB010000014.1 GCA_028284775.1 Candidatus Kapaibacterium sp.
TGCGATAGCGCTGTTCGCTTTCGCGAAGGCGATCAAGAGCCTGACGTCGTTCCGTAATATCGATGTTGACACCAATCAAACGGTCATCGGCATCGGTCAGACCTCGAAAAACGCGCGCCTTAGAAACGTGCCAGCGAATCGATCCATCGGGCCAGAACACACGATAGGTCATGTCGAAGCCCTCGTGCTTGCGCAACGCACTGAATATGGTATACACGGCCCGGCGGCGGTCCTCGGGGTGTACAGTCTTTACCCACTCTTCGAAAGTCGCCGGACGCGCGCCCGGGGTCAAGCCATACAGGCGATAGGCCTGATCGCTCGCCTGCGCTTCATTGCGCGTCAGGTTGTGCTCCCAGCTGCCGACGCCGGAAACGGACTGCGCAAGGTTCAATCGTTCTTCGCTCTTCCGCAGCTCGACTTCAACCCTCTTGCGCGCAAAGGTATTCGCAAAAAGTTCGCCGACAATCTTCAGCAGCTCCAGCTCATCGTCGCTCCATTGCTTTTCCTGCCGGATCGACGTAAATCCGATAAGGCCGTTCACACGGCCCGAAGAATACATAGGCACGGCTGCCAGCGAAAGAGCGCCCTCGGCCAGCCAGAAATCGCGTTCGGCGGCCAGAGGGCCGGTCAGGCTCTCCAAATGCGGCACGTGCACCAGCTCGCCGGCAAGCGTCGTTTCCAGCATCAGCGGATAATCAGCGCAAAGAAGTCCTTGCTGCCGGGGACGTCGCGACGGCAAATACGGCTCATGCCATTCGTGCGTGCAGCGGGCTTGCGTCTGATCCTGTTCGAATTGATACATACACACGCGTTCGACGCCGGTGAAGCGGCCGAGCTGTGCCAGCGCGCCGCAAATCTCTTCGTCCAGCGCAGCGGCGTCGACACGGAGAAAAGCGGTTGACATAGACGCTATAAGTCGTTTAAATTCAACGCGATACCGCATTTCACGTTCAGCTTCCTTGCGAGTGCTGATATCCTGAATTGCCGTAACTATGCGTGCTGCATGTCCATCGGCGGCGGCTATCGGCGTCAGACGGTTGATCACGTGACGGCGGCGGCCGGCAAGCTCGATTGTCGCTTCATACTCCTGCATCACGCCCGACGCCAACACCTCGGCGTATCGTTGTCTGAGTGCAGCCAGCGTATCCGGCGGGAATAGTTGTCCGCACATCATTCCGAGCATCTGCTCGGGCTGCTTTCCACTTAGTTTTACATAAGCCGGATTGACAAGGACGCAGCGATAGCGGTCGTCGCCCTCCTGCTCCATTACGTAGAGCGCATCTGAGATGCCTTCCACGACCGCGCGATTCAGGGCTTCGCTGCGTTGAATGGCGGCGCTGCGGCGGTGACCTTCGGTACAATCGCGAAAGCTGAGCACCACACCGTTCATCACACCGCTTCCGTCATGAATCGGCGCCGCCGAGTGATCAATAAAATACTCGCGGCCATCAGCGGATCGAAGCAAGCTATTGCTTGAGTCGCTAATCGTTTCGCCCTCTTCCAGCACCCTGGAGACCGGATTCTGCAGGTTGGCGCCCGTTGTCCGGTGAACGGTCGCAAAAACTTCCTCCAGGGGCCTGCCGAGCGCTTCCTGCTCGTCGACGCCCGTCAGACGCTGTGCTATGTTGTTGATAAAGGTGATCCGGCCCCGGAGGTCGCTAGCCATAACGGCATCGCCGATACTGCACAGCGTCGTTTGCAGCCATTGACGGTTTGCCTGCAGTTTCTTTTCCGCCGCATGGCGGTGGAGCGCCATCTCAATGACTGTATGCAACTCCCGTTCATTGAAGGGCTTAAGAATATAACCGTAGGAGTCCGTCAACTTGGCGGCCTGCACGGTGCTTTCGTCGGAGTACGAGGTCAGGTACACGCAACCGATGCCGTGTTCGCGTCGCAGGACGGCAGCGGCCTCGACGCCATCCATTGCCCCTCGCAGTCTGACATCCATAAGCGCCAGATCCGGGAGGCATTCGGCCCCGCGCCGTACCGCGCCTTCGCCCGTGGCCTCGACAGCTACGACGTCATAGCCATAGGAATCAAGACAAGCAACAATGTCCTGCGCGATGATATTTTCGTCTTCTACGACAAGGATTTTGTGCTTTGCCATTTCCGCTCCTACTCATGCGTCCGCAAGGGAAAGCTGATGGTAAAGGCGGCCCCCGGATTGCGATCGATTGTGATACTGCCGCCGAGTTGCTCCACCAGTGTCATAACCAACTTCAGTCCGATCGTCGTCCCCCCGGTGTCGACCGATTCGTCCAGCCCAATTCCATTGTCGGCAATATGCAGACGACAGCGTTCATTGTTTTCGAGCGCAAACTGCACGACAATTTTATCCGCTTCCTTCCGCTTCCTTTGCCAGTCGGCGGGAAAGGCATATTTGATAGCGTTGGTCAATAGCTCGTTAATGATAAGCCCGCTTGGTATCGCCTGCCCGACGCTGAGTGCCGCCTCAGCCGCCTCGATGTGGATGAGCGGCTGGGCCGCCGCGCCGATCGACCGGACTATTTGCGGCACCAGGGTACGGAGGTAGGAGTCAAATTCAATACGGGAAAGGTTTGGCGAGGTATAAAGCTTTTCGTGAATCAGCGACATTGTTCGGACACGATCCTGGCTGTCGCGAAAGGCGGCCAGCGCCCGTCGGTCGTCGATAGTCTTGGATTGCAGGTTGAGCAGGCTCGAAATAACCTGCAGGTTGTTTTTGACGCGGTGGTGGATCTCCTTCAGGAGGGCGTCTTTTTCGGCCAGCGAGGCGGCCAATCGCTCGGAAGTCTCGCGCCGTTCGGTGACATCCCGCAATCCCCCATACAATACGACCGTCGTACCGCGCATCTCCGCCCGCAGACGTTCTGCAACCCAGCGTTTCTGCCCATCCTTACGGTTAAAGCAATACTCGCGCGTCACATGAGTCGTGCCGGAGCGAAAGCGCTGCATCAGGCGTTTGTTTTCTTCCAGTTGGAGGGAGTACAGAATTCGCTCCAAACCGAGTTGCGCTATATCTTCCGTCGAATAACCTGTGAACTCCTTGGCCCGATCCGTATGCCAGCGGATTATCTCGCGTCCATCCTCCCGGATTTCAATCTGATAGCAAAAGTCGGAAGTCAGTTCAGCCAGTTTGCGGAAACGCTCTTCGCTGTTTTGCAGATTTCCGAACAGAACAAGGTTACTGATTGCATCGGCAATGCGCCGGCCAATATCGCGCAGCAGGCGTTGTTCATCGTCGCGCCAGTTTCGGGCAAAGGAGCATTGGTGCAGTCCGAAAAGCCAGGGCCGGCCGGTGCGGGGAATCATAGCCGTCAGCAGTTCCGACTTCACGTTGTAGCTGCGGGCCGTTTCACCCGGCAGGCGTCCCGAATTGGGATCGAGGCGCAAGGGCAATCGGGACGAAAGGACATCGCGAATGATGGCGCTCGTGGATTCCGTCAGTGGAATTTCGGCCGAATCGGCACCCGGATATTCGGCAACGGCGGCCTCCGCCACGACCTTGAATGACGGGGACTGAAGGTCGGCGGGATAGGCGACGAACGCGCGATCGCAGTCAAATATCTCCCTGACAACTTTCATAAGACCGAGCAGCAGACTTTGCAGGTCACCATCGCCTTCGATGACGCCGTTGACGCGCTCCATGCTTTCAAGATAGCTGACGTGCAGGCGGCTTGAACGCTCGACGGCTCGCAGCTCGGTCTGATCGCGACCGATGAGCAGGAAATGCGGAATCTGCCCTTCCTCCCATAAGGGCGCCAGATCGACCGCCCACCAGCGGCGTCCTTCGGCCGCTTGTAATTCGAATTCGCAGTCGGTGGATTTGCCGTTGCTGAGTACACGTCCCAGGGCTGCCTGCAGGGTGTACTTATATTCTTCGGTGATCAGCTCGAACAGGTTTTGTTCCAGCACTGTTTTCTTGTCGAGATAGACGGGCAGGTGTTTTACGGCTACGATGCGGCCGCTGCGGTCAATTTCAAAGACCGCCTCGGGCAGGTTCTTCAGTACCGCGCTATGCAATTGTTCCAGACTGCGATTGCCGCTCAGGTTGATCTGGAGTTCCTTGGCTTCGTAGCCTGTCCGCCGCCGAAAACTGACCGTAATGCCGCTGCGCTGACCCGATTCGGTGACAAATGGCGCCAGGGCCGCATCGATGGGGATTCTGCCGCTGGTGCTGCTCAAGAGCAAGGTTTCCGGCGACAAGCCGACGACAGGCCGAACGCTGCCGCACCACTGTGACGTATCGATAATTTCCTGGGGGCGCGAGGCATCCACAATCTGAAAAACTTCTCTGATATCCATTCCCCGCGCGGTGGCGGGATCCCAGCCGGTCATTGTGGCGGCGGCCCGGTTGATTTCGGAGACCCGACCTTCGTCGTCAGCTAGGATCAGACCATCACCGACACTCTGCAGAGCCCTGCGCTCCCAGGAATCAATTGCCTGCCCCCTATCCGCATCTGGAAAGGTCATCATCGCAGAGTAACTCCGCTAGTACAGTAGCAGTCAGTCGTGAAATCAAGCAAATGCCTAAGAACCGTAGCCTGCAAAATATCACGCTTCTCGTCATTGGCAAGCGATAATTTTGGCGAAGGAAATGCATTTGTCGCGGGTCTTACTTTTAACGCTTCACCTGACAATTTCGCAATGTCCGCATCGCGATTTGCTCTATCACCGTCTTTATGTAAGCTCGGCCAGCCAGGAACTCGGTAGTCGCAATATGACCATTGCCTCCTTCACGTTTGCCCTGGCGGTCCGAGGTCCCTGCCAAAAAAACTGACTTAATCTTCACGCAGGCTTTACAGCAGAGAGCCTGCGGATGAATTTCCTGGCGAAAGTCCGGGTTCGGTCTGAAGCTGTCGGCCATAACTTTGCCTATCAGAATCTTGCCGCCGCCCGGCTACAAACAACAAAGGCCCTTGCGCCAAAAGCAGCAAGGGCCTTATAATTCAACTATTTAGAGAATGCAGCAAATGTGTTGCCATCCAACACATTTTCTAAGCCGAGCAAACTCAGCGCGCTACAAGCAAGGTCCGCCAATGCATCTGATCACCTGCCTGTACCCGCAGGAGGTAGTTGCCGTCTGCGAGTTGACGCGTGTCGATCGGTACATTGTGAAGACCGGCGGCGGCGTGATAATCGCGCAGCGTCAGGACTTTCGCGCCCAGGCTGTTGTACAGCTCGACCTTCAGGCGGTCATTAGCAGGCATCTGCACCGGCAAGCTTGCAATCATGCGAGCCGGGTTGGGGCTGACAAAACCAACGACTTCGGTGTTGATTTCATCCGCAACGTCCACGCTGCTCGCAATGAGATGCTTTTCAGTGGCTCCCGCAACTTCGCGTCGTTCCGAACGGCTATCGTGCTTGTGGACAAAGGCCAGCAGTTTGATCTGCGTTTCATCGTGATCTTCGGGCAAGACGACATCAAATTGCTGCGATTCGCTCGAGCCGGCCTGAAAGAGTTGCCTGTCAAGCTCCACACCCCAGGTACCGGTCGGCGCATCGCGCAGCACGTGGTTGTGGACAAATCCGGCAATGCGCCGCGGCGCGTCATAGAGCGGATGATCTTCCCAACCGCTGCGGCCGCTGATGTAATTCACCTGATCGTAGGCAGGATCTTCACTCGACACATTGTCTTCGAGGATAAAAAGGTTGAGACGATATTCGTCGGGTTCGGGATAATCGACATAGTTGACCGTCACCCGGATTGACATCGTCCGCGTTTCGGAATTCCAGCTGCGCTCGATGTCCAGATCGAAAGGCGTATAGTCGTTGCTGCGGCGGCTGGCGATTGCATTCATCCAGCCATCCATGGTAAACAGGATGTCGCCGTTGACCGGCGCGCGGTCGAACATAGCCATAGGGAAACTGGGCCGATATTCGCTAATCAGCTCGACGCTGGCGCTGACGGCCATTGGTTCACTGGAGCGGCCGCCGTGCAGCCCGACCGCCAGAACGTTCGGAAACTCATCAATCATTTCCTGCACCAAAACGGCGCCCGCGCCGCACCAGCCGCACCAGGTGCCGGTAAATTCTTCAACCAGAAAATGGCGGTCGGCCGACACATTCAAAAAGCCGAAGAACGTCGCCTCCTGGGCGTTATTGGCGCCGATAGCATCGAGTTCGCTGTCGCCGTTGATGGCCGAAATCCAGACGCGCAAATCCAGGTATTTGCCGCCGACGGTCGGCGTCCAGTTGATTCCCTGCAGATCCCAGCTTTGATTGGACGTCAGATTGATGTCCTGCACCGTCTGTGTTTCGACCGGGCCATCCGCCACCTGCATACTCACTTCAATCGAGTTGATTGTGTTGTTGCCGAGATTACGAATCGTGCCCTGCAGCTCCATGGGCTTATCGAGGACGACTTTGGCCGGCAGGTCCAGAGTCGTGAACTCCGCGTCGAAGTCGATATCGGAATTGATGAACTGGTAGGTCAGGTTGCCGCCTTTGGGAAAATCGAGGTCCGGACCGCCCACGAAGGCAGCTTGCGAGGCATCGCTGTTTTGAGCGCCAATGCTGCCGCTGCCGCCGCTCAGCACGCGACCGTCGACAAAGGCGATATCAAAGCTGCCGTCTTCGTGAATTCCGATGGCAAAACTCAAAGTCTTGAGGCTCGAAGGAGGTATTCCGTCGGGTGTGACCGCCCGCCATTCGACAACGTGAACCCGATCGGGCTCCGTGCCGATGGTTGCAATGCGGATTTCATTCGACATGGCCGCGCCGCCTTCCGCCAGTTGCAGGGCATCCCAGTAGGCAAAAATTGCGTTGAGAGGCGCTTCAGCCGATGGCAGGGCGCTGTTTTCGCTTATGCTGGCAGTGGCGCTCTGGTCGAAGGTGATGTAGCCATTGTCGCTGACATAATAGCCGTTGACCGGCTGACCGAAGTAACTGAAGCCGAAGGGCAGGCTGCGCCAGTCGCTCAGCTGCTCGTCCATCGGCGCCGAAATCGTCGCTTCCAGGTTATTATCCATATCCGCCATGTAGGCGGCCGTTTCATTGACCGGAACATAAAGGTAACCCTGAGACAGAGCCGTCAGAGACATTCCGCCCAGGGCCAACAGTACTACCATTGTACTAAGACGATACATATTCGCACTCCAGAGAATATAAAAGGAAGGATTCTTGTCGTTGACAGTGTTACTGGTAATGATTATCTGTGCCCCGAACCAATAAATTGAATAATTTTTGCATAATAATCAAAGATTTTAGGCCATTGTCAGCGCGGGGGCCATCAGCGTCCCAGTTCCGATCGGGAGAGGAAAGCGGCGGGCGCAAGTCTGCGCGCCAATTGTAGGTGGTTTTGGATTGTGCTGGTGTCGCAGCCGAAGCTCTAGGAGTGTCGCCTGGCGCCGAGTGCGTCGCCTATGCGTTTGACTCAGCGCAACGCGTATCAACGGGTTCCCGTAATTTGCAATGTGTCGTTCGATTTTATTCGGCGGGCGAAGACGGAGTATCTGGAAAGGCTGCTCCATTAGCGCCATTCCTCCCCGGTCCTGCCTTACGCCGCGTGGCGGTTTAACCGCTATCGATTTCACTCGATTGCAAAGGAACGAAGTCTCCGCGACAGGCCGGAGACTGCAATCAATATTACTGCGCCGGCCGCCGCCAGTGCCTCTCCCAGGTCGAAGCGCCGGCAGCGGTGGAAAAATTCAGCGAAATTTGGCGTATGCGATCAGACGTGTTCAGCGAATTGAAGGAGGAGTCGCGGCAAGCCGCAGCTCGTCGCCCGCGATTGTACGCCAGTCATACAGGTGAAAAGTTTTGTCATCCGACATCGCAACGAAACAGCCGTAGGGAAATCGGCTGCCCAAGGCCACGCTGCTAACTTCGGACCCATCGCTTTCCACCGTCGAAAGCGACACGACTTTTACTAATGGATGATCGTGCGGATCGTTCTGACTGCCTTCGCGCGCATACACGTGAAATTGATTGGCCTGTTGATCGGAGACAAGGATATAGCCCTCTCGATCGCTGCTGCAATAGATTGAAATTCCCTCGTGATCCTCGGTAAAGCCTTCGCGCGCAAAGAGCGCCAGCTCCCGGTCATCATTCAAGGCCGGATCGGCATAATACTTGCGGACGCCGACGCCCTCATCGGAATAGTAGACATATCCGAGCCTGTCATCGACGGCAATCGCCTCGATTTCATTGAGGCCGCTGTAGGCGCCGAAGCTGCGAACCAGCCGGGCCCGGACCTGACCGGCCGGCCCCTCTTCCAGGCGGTATTGCCAGAGGTAGCTGCCGTCTTCGGGTCCCGTCTTGCGGCCGACAATCGCAAAGATGACACCGTCGGAGGGGCGCTTATACAGGGCGATGCCCATCGGTGCGCGCTGCGCTTCGCCCTCGAACACTTGAATGCCACCCCCATCGATCGCGGTCATTGCCGGCAATCGAAAGACACGGATGGCGTTCCTGAGACGCTCCGTCGTTACCGCGATATCGATACTCTCGCCCGCCAGCGGCAATCCGTACTCGACATCGACATTATTCGGACGCTGCAGGCCGCGGACGACCTTGTCCTGCACAATATTACCCGCCAGCGTGTACACATACAGAGCGCCGTCCTGGTTCTTGTCCGTGCCAATGACCAAACTGCGAGCGGGATCATCGGGGTGCACCCAGATCGCCGGATCGTCTGTGTCAAAGGCCGTCGGTTCGGTAACAACGAGCGGTTGCAGCGGCGCGGCCTCAATCATGCCCTTTATTGGTGCATCCGTCTTTTCCTCTGCGCCCTCTTTATGCCCGTGACAGGCTGTCAGAATGAGCGCACACAATACAAGCGAGCTTCGCATCTTCATGGTACCAGGCCTTCATCTGTTATGGAATAAATCGATGACGTCACATTTACACGTCACGCGGGAGATGGAATGAAGGGCCTTGCACAGTAGTCAATCATCACGCCGGATAATTTTGCCGGTCGGGTCGAAGAGAATATCGATTTCCCGGCCTTCACGGATAACATCAACTTCGTACAACGTATCCAGTCCAGGTGTCAGGGTTTGCTCGATTTCTTCAATAGCCGCATCGCCAAAATGAGTTTCCACCACATGGAGAATGGCCGGCGGCAGTTCGTGAACTTCGATCAGGATTTCCGTCTCCAGCCAGTTGCCGGCCAGGTCGAACTTCAGCGAGAGCTCGCGGCCATCGACAATGCAATCGGCTTCGCAGACACTTTCGTCCTCAACGTCCCAATCGACCTCGCGCGCCTCAGGGTACATGGCTTCAAAGGCCAGGCGAGTTTGTTCCGGTACGACCGTTTCGGCGCAGCCAAGGAGAGCAAGAATAAGGACGGCAAGGGACAGCACAGTCAGTCGCATAGATGCTCAAAAATACGAGTCGAATCTGAAGTAAATCTGGAGCTACCAACGCAGCGACAGAACGTGATGATCTTGGGTGTATTCATAGCCGATCCAACAGCCGAACTGGTCGCAGATCGACTTGACAATCGAGAGGCCGAGTCCGTGCGAGTCGGCGCTGTCGGCCGACGATACAAAGCGCTCAAAAACAAGCTCGGTCGCGACAGTCGGTGGCGGACCGGTATTGGCGATCCGCAGATGCCCATCGCGGAGCTCGATCCGAATTTCACCGCCGCGGACATTGTGCCTTATGGCATTGCGGAGCAGATTTGCCAGCAGGCTATCGGCCAGGTATGGATTGATTTCCAGGTGCACGTTGTCGTCCACATCGATGTGCAATTCGATGCCTTTCAATGTGATCAGCTCATCGGTCTCGCTCAGATGGCGCCGCAGGAGGGCGGATACATCAACTGTCTCGATCGCGGAAAATTGCTTGTTGTCGATCCGTGCGAGCAGCAATAGCGATTGGTTCAGTCTGGCAAGTCGTCCGGCACTGCTATATATCGATTGCAAAGCCTGGGCCTGCTCTTCCTTGAGTGAGTCAGACTGAATCAGCAGCTCGGTCTGCGTGCGGATTATAGCGAGCGGCGTCTGAATCTCGTGCGAGGCATTGGCGGCAAAGTCTTTGGCTCGGACATAGTCGCGGCGGAGACGTTCGATCATAGCGGCTGCGATATTATTCAACTCGCGGAATTCACTGGTGCTGGTGGCATCGAAGCGCAGCGGCGCCTGTTCGTCGATCCGCAGCCGGCCAAGCTGCCGCAGCGTGGAATAAAAGGGTCGCCAGAGATGGCGCGAAATCACAAAATTGAATACCACGGAGGCAATCAGCAGCGAGAGGAAGATCGCCAGCATCGCCTGAAAGACACTTTCGATCAGGTCATCGGATTCAATCAGCGAGTGGTACACTTCAATCCGGTAGCGGCGCTTGTTGATGCTGCGTTCTACCTGCAGATATTTGTAAGGCTCGAATTGATCTTCGAGAACATCGTACATCAAGGTGTCGACAAAGCGCGCCTGCCGCCCGGGCCCTTCCGACGCAGGGACTTCCTGAATACGCTGCTCGAAATTGATCAGGTGCGCGGGCGCTACGCCATTGATGAGCTGGGTCGTGATAATCTCTTCGCGTTTGCGCAAGGCGCGCTCGATCTCGTCGTCGATCACGGCGTTGATCGACACAACGATGACAATGCCGCCAACGATGAATACGAACAATGCGATACTGACAAAATACAGCGAGGTTTTCGTGAGCAGCTTCACTCCTCGCCCTCCGTGAACTTGTAGCCGATACCATAGATGGTCTTGACGTAATCCCTCCCGCCCTCGGCCTGAATTTTGCGCCGCAGATTTTTGATATGCGTATAGATAAAGTCAAGCGAATCGGCCATATCCATGTTATCGCCCCACAAGTGTTCGGCGATCGACTCTTTGGTTACCACTCGATTCCGATTGCTGAGAAAATAAAGCAGGAGTTCATATTCTTTGCGTGTCAGGGCAAGTAACTTGCCCTTCACGCGTACTTCCTTGGCCTCGGGGACGACCTCGATTTCCCGGCAGTGGATTGCGCGTCTGCCTTTGAAGTTTATCCGTCGAATAAGCGAGGCAAAACGGGCGTTGAGCTCCGCCAGGTGAAAAGGCTTCGTGATGTAGTCGTCGGCGCCGAGGCCCAGGCCATGCAGTTTGTCTTCCAGCGAATCACGGGCAGAGACAATAATCACGCCTGTCGCTGTCGGACCTTCTTTGGCTTCACGCAGCAAATCCAGCCCATTGCCGTCGGGCAGGCCGATATCCACCACGATAATGTCATAGGAATAGAGATGTATCTTTTCGGAGGCCTCGGCGAAGTCCTGCGCGGTTTCGCAGATATGACCTTCCTTCGTGAAATAGGCGACAAAGCTTGCGGACAATGCGCTCTCATCTTCGACAAACAGTATTTTCACCGTTTCAATCCTTTGCCGGTTCATGCGAAAGGCAAATTAGGATGGAATTCTAAAGAAAGTCTGTCGACGGCGAAGATGGATGTCCGCCGGGATCACAAGATGCGATCGACCCGTTCGAGCACGGGCGTCAAGCGCCCCAAGCCCAGATAGTGAAAGGCACGCCAGCCAAAGGCCGACGCCGCTTCGACATCCGCCTTGTTATTGTCGATCAGAATAATGTCGGATGGATCCTGCTGTAAGGCGTCCGTGATGCCCGCAAAAAAGCCGGGCGATGGTTTGCGATGACCAAGTTCGAAGGAGAAAAACACGTGGTCGAATTCCGAGCCGAGGCCGAGGCGCGTCCGCAGATATTCAGCGCGGTAGCGTTCCTGGTTCGCGGCCAGGCAACAGCGCACCGGGCGCTTGCGCAGCTCCTGTACCGCTTCCATTACCTTTATGTCCAGATCGCTGTCGTAGATAAACCAGGTGCTCAGAAAATGATCGAGAGTTCCGCGCCAGCCCCATTCTTCAAGCAGCGGCGGCATCACTTCGCGCAGATCGGCTCTGCCTTCCTGGCACTCCAGGTAACTACCATGGAAAAAACCGGCCGCTATTTCAGGGGTGACGCCGTATTCGCGCTCCAGGTGCTTTGCAAATCCCCAGGTGCGCAATACCGTACCATCGGCATCAAAAATTATCGTTTTATTACTGCTTTTGTTCGTGGCCTGACTCATAAGCTGGTTACCTAAGCATTCTCAATGTTGCAATTCATCCGTTTGTTTGCCGCCGTGTTGTCATGCTTGTCGACCCGGATTAAGAGCTGAGATCGGTACGGCAGAATTTCGATGTGCCGACATTCAGTGCCGTACCACGATTACTGCTCCGGCGGCGGCGGCGACGCGCAGGAAATAGACTCCGGATGGCAGTTGATCTGTGCGCAGCACATACGAAACTCTTGTGACGTGCGAGTCGGTCGCATCACTTAGAGCGCTTCGCCGAGGCGCGGCGACGGCCACGACATTGCCGAATCCGTCGAAGAGACGGGCTTCCGGCAGATAAGCATCAGCCGCCACATGAACATCAACCGTCGCCTCCCGGTCAGCCGGATTGGGCAGCACCTGCAGAATAGCCGCGGCCCCGACCGAATGGAGCGACAGTGCGACATCACAGTCGGCGATTCCGCTCAATTCGCGCGGCAGCGCCTGCGCCTCGACGGCCAGCGCGCGACGCAGACAACCTTCTTCGAATACGAGCTCATCCTGCATCGTCCCCTGCTCCCGTGACGCAAAGCAGACAGTTAGCGTGGTCGTGGTTCCGGGCGCAATCCGCAAGGGCAGTTGCGCGGCGGGAATCGAAAACTCGACATTGTGCCGGAAGTAGGGCCGGCTGAGCGTCGCGGTACTGCTGCCGCCGTTATAGAGTTCCAGCCCGACGCAGCGTAGTGAGGTCACTGCCGTTGCGGGCAGCCGAAAGGGCAGGTCCGGGGTGACAGTGACGCCGTCATTGAGGGCGGACTCAACCAGAAAGGCCTCCGACACAAGCGTGCAGCCATTAACATCGACGGCCGTCACCGTGTACAGACCGGGCTGGGAAACGCTGATGCTTCGTTCCTCCCGGCCGTCGGACCAGCGGTATGAAACATAGCCTTCGGATGCCTGCAGATTTATGGCTTCATCGCTGCATAGCCGACGCGGTCCGCTGATAAGGGGTCGGCGAACTTCAAGGGGCCTGACGCTGCTCGTAATTGCGGAAGTACATCCATTGCTGTCGATTGCAACAACCGTATACGACCCCGCCTCATTGATTTCGATCGACTCGCCGGTCTCGCCAGTCGACCACTGATAGGAGGTATAACCGGGCGAGGCCGTCAGCCGGACCGATTCCCCCGGACACCAGTTCTCGTCAATACTGAGCGTCGGCGCCCGTACGACGTGGATGCCGATATCGATACTCTGGGAAGCCCTGCAGCCCAGTTCGTCCGTTACCGTCACGCTGTAGCGGCCGGGCGCGGCGATGGTGATCGACTCCTCGGCGCTGCCGGTTGACCATTCGATCGCGCTGTAGTCGCCTTCCACGCGCAGCTCGCTACTGTCGCCCGGACAAATAAGCTGCCGGCCTTCGATGCGCGGCGCGAGCAGTTCGCACTCTTCCTCCAGGATTTCGATCGAAGTCGTCGGCTCTTCGCTGCCGTTAACCTGTCCCCCGATGGCAAATATCTTCGCGCCGGCAAAACGTCCCTCGCCGTCAAAACGGCGAACGGTGACAGAGGCAAAGAAGGCCCTTGCGACATCGAGCGAGGGCCCCTGACGCACGACGCCGTTCGTGAGATCGATCCATTCGCTGGAGGACTGCATTTCGAGCGGCTGGTCGTTAAAGCCGCCAAAGGTGATCACTGTCTGGTTATCCCATTGACCGGCGCCGTGGCGCACGCGCGGATTGATCATCGACGCCAGGCGGCGGAAGTCGTTTGTCGTTTCAAGGCCAACCTGCGTCAGGAAGTTGGGCGACATTTCGCGACTCGCACCGCCGGACACAAGCAGACGGCCGTCCCAAAGCTTCAGCAAGTGCGGTGCGCTTACCTCGCGCGGCAGCGTGCCCGTGCGTTCCCAGACATCGCGCGCGACAACATAGCGGTACACGTCGGCCAGACGATTGTCATTAGGCGCAGCCGTGCCGGTCAGACCGCCGCTGCTCAAGGGAACGCCGGCAAGCGAGATATCCATTACATGGTTGGTCACCGGCTGCGGATAATCGGCAGCGCCCCGCGTGGAACCACTGACGATATCGAAAAGTTCTACCGTCTGCAACGGCAGGTCGTTGGCGTCACGTCCGCCGACAACGAGCAGCGTATTGTCATCGATTAAGACGGCCGTCGCATCGCGCCGCGCCTGACGAAGCCAGCCAAGACTGCGCCACTGGCGGGTCGCAACGTCGAAAAGTTCCACCGAGGTCAGGACATCCCGGTCGCCGTTGCGCGTACCGCCGACAACCACGACGTCGGAGGCGGATGTGAGTACCGCCGCGAACGAAGCGCGGGGAACGCCCATCGTCGCGGCGGGCGTAACAGTCCGCTGTGAGACATTAATTATTTCACAGGAGCTGAGCGCGATGGCCGGCGGCGCGGAACGCAAACCGCCGATCACCAGAATTTCGTCAGGGCTGATCTGCAAGGCACTATGCATCAGCCGCGGTCCGCTAAGCCGGCCGAATTCTTTCCAGACCGGCTGCGAATGGAGGGCGGCAGCCGGCATGATGCACAGCAGCAGGGCGATCAGAGGGATTCTATTGCGACAAAAAACAGTCATATTTCCTTAGGCTACTCCGTCCTTAACAAGTACCGGTCGCCAAAATTCCCCGTCAGGCGACATCTACAAATTACAGTATCCATTCCAATATCCACGGGAAATAAAGCCGTGACTGTACTTTGGCGGCTTGGAGCAATTGCGTACCTTAGTCGGTTTGGGCGAATCCGAGGATCGATGGACAAGGCCGCAAGACAGAACAGCTATCGACCGATCCTGGCTTTAACAGGTGTACGGGCTTTCGTGGCCTGGTGGGTCGTGGCCTTCCATACCCAGATTCATCTCTATTCACTCCTGCCGGAGTTGAAGACCTTTTTTGCGCCCGTTCTTAGCGCCGGATACATGCGGGTCGACCTGTTCTTCATTTTAAGCGGCTTCGTTCTCTCCTATCGCTATGCGCCTGAATTCAGACAACTCGGCGCCCGGGGATATGGACGATTCATGCTCAAACGATTCGCGCGTATCTATCCGGTACATCTTTTCACGATGGCCGTCCTGCTGGTCTTTGCCGGCGCAGCGCAACTGACGGGCCGCGAGGTAGCGCTGATCCGCGAGTCCAACGCCACCGACTTCCTCACTAATCTTCTGCTGATTCAGGCCTGGATCCTGCCGGTGAAATTCTCCTGGAACTTTCCGGCCTGGTCTCTGAGCTGCGAGTGGCTGGCCTATTTCCTCTTCCCTTTTCTGACGCTGCTGATGTGGCGGGTACGCAGTCCGGCAACGGCGATTGTCTCGATTGCCGCGTTGCTCGGCGCTATGGCGCTCTCCTGCACCTGGCTGATGGAGAACGGTATCTACGGCTATGATTTTATGATTCGTCTGCTGACGGAGTTCAGCTCCGGCTGCCTGCTCTACCAGTTGTACCGCGTTAAGTGGGCAGCGCACTGGAACTGGTCAGTGCTCAGTACGGCAGTTGTGATCGTCGTCTTGCTGGCCGGCGCTCTCCTCCAGTTATTGCAGCTCAAAGTATTCTGGGTAGCGATCCTCTTTGCCGTTCTGATCTATGGTCTGATCTTTGAACAGGGCATCGTGGCTCGCATCTTTCGCTCGCGTTTCTTTCTGTATTGGGGACGTCTCTCCTATTCCTTGTATATGACGCATGCCCTCGTCCTGGTGCTGCTTGTTAAATTTTTTCCGGCCCAGCATTTCAACGAAGCGGATCTCTGGCTGCGCCTGACGGTCGCCGCCGCCTACATCCTGGGCTTCGCGCTTGCCGCCGTCGCCACCTATTTGTTAATTGAGCAACCTGCGCGACGCTGGCTGCAGCCAAAACTCCGGCAAAGCGGCAGCTAACGATACGGCAGCTACCTTCTGAGAGAGAGTCGCCGATCCGCAGCCTTGTACTAGGCGCGGACATCCCACAAAAAATCGACTATCAACTGAACCGCGTTGACGGCGGCCGGATGATCGGCATCGAAGATATCGTTAACGCCGAATTCATACCACAGCGAAGGCACGATGCTGAATCCCCGCAATGGCATGGGATAGCGGACTCCGAATTTAATCGCCAGGCGCATTGCTTGCATTCCGGGGACCTCGCCTTCATAGGTCTTCAATTCTTCGCCGTCCAGGCTCATCCACTCGCCCCCGCTGCGAATCCGGTAATCACCATCGCTCAGATCGAAATCTTCCGGCTCCGCCAGGCGCAGCGTCTCCCGAGCGTTATTGCCTACGGCGAGGCCGAGGGCTGCGCCCAGCGCCAGGCCGATACGCGTGTCGGCAAGCTCCTGGCTCACAAGCAGCTCGGTTGCAAGCAGTCTGTACGCCACGTCACTCCGGTATCGGACGGGAATCCGGCTGCTCCAGCCGGTTAAATCGGCTATATCGACCGAGTCGCCGCGGGCCTCGAGCGTGGTCGATAAATCATGATAAACCAGTCGGAGCTGCAAAGAGCTAATAGGTTGTATCCGGCGCAGGCGATACTCAAGGCCGATCCCCAGCACAGGCGAGTTTGTATACGAGCGGTCGATGCCGGTTCGTGCCGTCACGCCTGGGCCATTAATCGTCATATCATGATGATCGAGCTGGTTGATGCCCAGACTGAGACCCCAGAAGAAAGGCGCGGATTCAGCTGCCGCGCTGTCGACGCCGACAGGCGCGTGTGACTGCATATCCTTAGCCGTGCCGATTTGGACAGAGAGAAAACAAAGCTGCAATACGCAATAGATAAATGCACGTAGCAAGCTCAGTGAACTGTTCATTTTTCATGCCCCGTAAATGGGTTAGAGCCAATAGTCAGCCGGGCTAGCTTAAACAAACAATTTCAATGTTCTGCCGGACGATCGGCGGACGACTATAGCGGACGCTGTAAATCAAGTCCGAGACGAAGGGCGTGCACCTGCCATTCGCCGCCCCGTACATTTGTCAGGCCGTGGTTGTAAGTCAGCGATGGGGAGATTGCCCATTTCTTTGTGAAGTCAAGCCTGTATCGCAAACCGGCACTAAGGCCGAGGCGTGTGGAATTCCAGTTAATAGCTGGTGACGGATAACCGAAAATCCGGTTACCTCGGGTACCGGCTGAAAACTCATCGCCGGAGCCTGCCGTAATATTCCAGCTGTCCCCTTGCTGCGCGCAGAGAATGTAATCGAAGGACAGACCGGCGCCAATCGAGAGCCGCTGTGCCAGAAAGTAGTTAAACAATACTTCCAAAGCGATACTGTTGTAATCGAAGTCGGTTTCGAACCGACTGGTCTCATAGCTAATGTCGTCCGGATTGTCGGGGTCGACGCGCGGCAAGCGCAGTTCGGCCGCGAGATCGGTATTCGCTTCCCGGTAGAGAAACCGTAACAGCACTGATTCATCCCGAGTAAACTCATTGAAGAAATACTCGAAATTCAGCCCGAGTGCAAAGTTTAAAGCGCTGGAATTGACGGCGGCATTGCGATGAAAGACTTCTGGCGGCAGAACCGGTGCGGTGGAACGGTGCAATGCCATTTCCAGCCCGGCTGTCAATCCGCCAAAATTCTGTGACGGCTTACTAAAATCCGGCATTTTAACATAATTCATCGGCTGGATTGCCGCCGCTTCGAATTTGCTCAGGCCATTGGCGACGAGCCAGCGATCAAGCCGCCGGTCGTGTATGTCGGCGACATAGTCGAATTGATAGTCCTCATTGAGCGCCTCCGCCGTTGCGCGGCCGACCGTCTGCTCGACGAGATAGCCCAGGGCGCAAACCGACCCTTCGCGATCGATAAAGCAGGGTCGACCTTTGTTGCCGGATTCGAATACGCGCGGAAAGCGACCGGCCAGGCGGTACGCGCGCAGCAGAGTCAGGCATCGTTGTCGCGCCGCCCGCCGCCATTCCGGCCAGTTGCCGACATCGCGTTGGGCCAACAGCTCTTCCACATAGGCCAGGTGCGTGCGAATGCGCAATTCGGAGTCGGTCCCAGGATTTGGACTTTGGCCAAATCGCTGCTCAAAGCTCAGGTCGCCAAGGACGGCATTAACGGGGACGACGGGGATTTCGCCGGCATCATTTCCACAGGCAATGGCAAATACCAGCATACAGAGCGGCAGGATTCCTGTTCGCAGTTTCATTTGCGGTCCGATATGTAATTCAACAGTCTGAGCGCAGTGAGATTTTTGCTTCGGTCAGATTTCTTTGTCTTTGGTCGCAGAATGTCGGGTAATCGTTCTGCCGGGATGGACAGCGTGAAAATATTGTTCCCGAAAGGGCCAGACAAGGCATTCCCATGCCCCCGGACAATATCAGATTATGATCGTCGGGAACTCAACATGTCAGCTCAAAGTCGATCCGGCCTTCCGCCCGGCCGTTCACCATAATTTCGATTCCGTGTGTGCCCGCGTAGTGGCGACGCGTCGTCATATCGCGAAAGACATGCTTTTTGCTGATTGCCATCGTCGTTCCGGGCGCAAGTTCGATCTCTTTCAGCTTAAACACCTTGGGCTGTGCCTGGCCTGACTTCTTGATGTAATAAACGCGATAGTCGACTACCAGGCGCTGGGGAGATCGTTTGCGCGAGCGGAGGCGGAAGCTAAAGTTTTGATCAGAACCCAGGCTGAGCCGAGGGCTGGCGACCCGCAGATCCTCCACTTCCACGCGCGGCAGGGCTTCAAAGCCGAATAGGGCAAAGGCTCGCGGATTACCGGCCTTTATCAGACTGCGGGCGGCGCGTTTCGAAATCCAGGCGCTTCGTTCGTCGCTCTGATCCCAGGACGTCACCCAGTCCAGCATCAGCTCGGGATGATCTTTCGAAATATCGTTCAGGTGATTGGCAACCGACTTGCGAACATATATGTGCGGATCGGCCTTGAGTTCCTCAAGGATCGGCCGCACGATGGACGGCTTTGCGATCACGGCATCAAGCCGAAAGGACCAGGGCAAGCGCGGACGCGAGCCTTCGCTGGCCAGCCGCCGAACGTGATGGTCGCTGTCGCGAGACCATTCCTGCATAAAGGCCAGCGTGCGCTCGGGATCGCGTCGAAAAAACTCACGCACGCCGAATTCGGAAGAGGAAAAGGGCGTGAAGTACTTCAGAGCATCCATCGAAAAGTCGAAGTCGTCCAGGCCGTACAAACCAACGAAATCCGGCATGAACATGCTGTAAAATCCGCTTTGGATACGCGGGACGACTTTACGCAGAATAGCAACAGCGCGGCGATAGTCCTGCGGCAAATACTCGCGGCAGGCAATCGACGTACGGCGCAGACGCTCCATTAGTTCGAATTCATCGAGATCGGCCGTCACCCGGCGGTAGAATCCCTCCCGATCCAGGCGCCGGTAAACATGGTTGATGTCATCCGTTAACTGCTGATAGAATGCTTCATTATACCAGTTTTTGAGGGGTTCCACGTGAATCCTTTGTATTGGCAGATGGGATCAAAGCCTCGAAATTAACATTTCAGGCCGTGACGGCAAAGCTTGCGTCAGCTTCGAGCGGCAATATCGGATTCGGCCTGCGACTGCACCGAAGGTGTGAACGAGACCGGCCCGACTCGGAATCGTTCACAGTGCCGCAGGGGCTTCGAGGAAGGACGGCAGGAATGAACGTGTTCCACCGACCGGGCATTCCATTTGCTGCAGAATTTCGGTGTGCATAATGATCAAAAGCTCGCCATTGTGTAAATTTGCGCATGCCAACATTCACGTCAACAATATCCCGGCCAGGACTCTCAAGAACTCTATGGACAAAACGCAGGACTTAAAGCCACAGCCGGAATGGCGCAGTCGCTTACACGAAATAATTTTCGAAGCCGATACGCCGGCCGGCAAGTTCTTTGATGTGGCCCTGATTATCTGCATCGTTCTGAGCGTTGCAGCGGTAATGTTGGACAGCATTAAAGTAATCAATGTTCAATATGGCGACTACCTCCTGGCGGCCGAATGGATGTTCACCATCTTCTTTACGGTTGAATACATCCTGCGTCTGCTCAGCATTCGCCAACCAATCCTCTACGCCAGAAGTTTCTTCGGCATTGTCGACCTGCTGGCGATTGTGCCGACCTACATTTCCGTGATTTTTCCGGGCACCCAGTTTTTGCTGGTGGTGCGGGTATTGCGGGTGCTGCGAATTTTCCGCGTACTGAAGCTGGCGCAGCACGTCAGCGAGGCCAATGTACTCGTTGCCGCGCTCTGGGAAAGCCGGCGGAAAATTACCGTCTTTCTCTATGCCGTCATGACGATCGTTATCATCTGCGGCGCTACCATGTATCTGATTGAAAGTGAAGAGGCCGGATTTACCAGTATTCCGCGCGGGATCTACTGGGCCATCGTTACACTGACAACCGTCGGCTATGGCGACATTTCGCCGCAGAGCGTACTGGGCCAGGCCATAGCATCCCTGATAATGATAATGGGTTACGCCATTATCGCCGTCCCGACCGGGATCGTTACCGCTGAGATCTCAAATCAGGCCAAGAAAAAGAGAATCAGTACGCAATGCTGTCCGAATTGCAGTGCCGAGGGTCACGATTTCAATGCCTTGTTCTGCAAATACTGCGGCTTCAAACTGTGAACGGTCATGCGCCGACTTCGTATGAAATGTCGTTTCTGTCTTTCGACCAAGCTTATCCTGCCGCAGCTCAAAAAGTCGCTCGCGAAATGGTGAAGAAAAACTGCGGATTCTGCCGCTGCGAAAGGCGGGCGGTAATGTCGGTGCGAAAGAAGAGTAGAAGTTTGTTAACACCCAGGCCCAGCTCACAGTAGACTTCGTCATCGGTGTCCGCGACCGTCGGCAGTTCACTGCTGAAATAGCGACGGGCGCTTTCACTGAAGTCCGTCCAGCCGATGTTGCCCAACAGGATGAATTCGAGACCAAGCGCGGCGACGTTGGGAATGCGCAGAATGCCAGGGACGACTTCACCGAAATTGTGCTCCAGAAACAGCGCCACGTAGCGATCGCCATAATACTCTTTAACATCCATGCCGCGGAAGGCGCCGGTGGCGGCGGTGGCGGAGACGGAAGATTCCAGGCTGAAGTATCGCTGCGGCGGGATATTGCCCCGGGCGAAGCCGCCCTGCAGACGCAGGTCAAGCTGCCACAAAGGCAAGGTTGGGGTTCGCCAAAAGAGAATACCTTCGTAGCGTTCAAAGCTGAAGTCCCCTGGCAGCAGGTCAGGATCGGCGAGCTCGCCTTTCAGTTGCAGGCCGAAATCGGAGATGCGACGCTCGGGACTAAAGTTAATGGTCAGCTCGGCATTCAATGAGCGCAGCGTGCCGTCGACAATGGCGGGGTTAGCACGAAAGTTATCGCGCGATCCGAAGAAGGCAAAATCCGTGTTGCTGCGGGCATTGCTATGGCGCTCCTGCCGAAGAAACACGCGAAGTTTACTTGGCCTGACAAACTGATCGCGGCGGATGAATCGCATCTGCCCGGCGCCGGCGCTCAGGCCCAGTTGGAATCCTTCGCTATAAAAATAATCGCCGTAATCGTTGCGGGTCAGGAGCGCCAGTGGGGTAATCGCGGCATTGTTCACGACGTAGGGGTCATCCCGCCGTTCCAGTCGGCGGAACAGACTGCCTTCGATGGCGAAACGTCGGGTATCGTCCGCAAACAAATTGAGCTGCGCATCGCCGTACCAGCGCTGATCCGCGCTTCCATAGCCCAGTTTGGCCGTTGCCTCCAGCGCGGGCGTCAGAAAGCCGGTCATACCAAGCCCGAGACGAGCGCCGGTAATGCGGTTGTAGCTGAAGACATCGGCAATGCCGGTGAAGGGTTTACGGTTTAGCTTACTCAGCGTCCGGTTAATCGGCCCGAATATTCGGTCGAAATACGAGCGGTTTTCAAGCGAGTCGGGATTGTCGATCGCGGTCTGAATTTCACTATAAGCCTTCCGCTCGTCCGCGCGCAGCGGCAGGAGCGCATTGGCGAACCAAAAACTGCTGTCATAGCTTTGCGCGGCATCGCTGATTTCAACTCTTCGTCGCTGAAAGAGACCATCGTCAAGCGGAATGTTAAAGCTGTAGTCATTGGCGATCGTTTCGATGTTAATATCGATCCGGGGATCGAAAATCCACAAGAACGAAGCTTCAACCCAGGCCTGGATCCGCATTCCGCTCGGCATCACGAAGCCCCGGTCAAACTCCTCGAAAGTCTGCTCATATCGCATTGCGGCGCCGAAAGGCAGCTGTACCGCCTCATTAGGCGCCATCTCAACGCGCAGGGGAAAAAAGCCTTCGGCATCGAGATAGATTTTCCCGCTGAACAATTTGCGATTGCCCGACCTGGGCGTCATCCGGATGCGGTTGATGGCCCGAATGCTGTCGACGCGGATGCGGCGCTCCCAGACAAAATCATAGTAGTCGAGCGCATATGGATGAAAGGGCGTGGCAATGTCTTCGCCCACAACATGCAGGTAGTCATCATATGCGTTAAGATTAGTGCCGAAGGCGACAAAGTTAGCGGAAGGGGGTACATTGGCGCTTTGCCGCCGCTGGAAAATCTCATTGAAATAGCGGTCCGGTTGCTCATAAAAGCCGGTTGAATAGGATTCGAAGATTCCGACAATCGTCGTGTCCCGTCCGGAGTCGCTCACCCGCCCGGCCGTCAGCGTATCGGCGCTGGCGACAAATTTGGTATAGAGAGTATAGCGGTAGGAATGGAGCGAATCTCTTTGACGCATTTTACGCTGCAGCGCCTCTCTCATCATCGTCACGCCCGGGTCTTCCATGCGTACAACGACGGCCGGAGCCTCGACAACGGCGGGGCGCAAGACAACATCCACCTGCAGCGAATCCCCTTCGCCGCTGATGTTTCTGGTGACGGGTTCATAACCGACATAGGAAAAGCGCAGACGATAACGGCCCGCCGGCAGACGCAAGAGGTAGCGCCCCTCAGCGCTTGTGATCGCGCCGTATTTACTGCCTTCAACCCGAACGGTCACAAAGCGCATGGTCCGGCCGCTGGCGGAATCCCTGACACTGCCGCTGACGCTGAGGGTTTTGCTCTCCTGCGCCTGCATATTCGATCCAGCGCCGCAGGTCAGCAACATCATCACACTGAACAGAATACCAACTTGACGCAGCACAATGTCTAATCCCTTCGTGATTAATACCGCGCCGTCTCATCCTGGGCTGACTGACCGGCGGCGCGCTAACGCGCAATGTAGACGAATGACGAGACAAAATGATTCGAGCGTATGTAGAGAGGAATCTAGCACGTTGCCCGCCCGACCTTCAGTCCCCTCGCAGTCTATCGCAGGAAAACGCCCTTGCAAACCCTTTGTTACCCGGCACTTTATGAAAAATGCAGTGCAGCGGGTTCGAGCAATGATCGTAGTAGCTACGCAGCGAAAGCAGGATTCACTCGTGGAAGGCTGACGGCTTCTTCAGCAGCAGAGAATTTTAACACAATTATCACAGCCGATAAACAATTAAATTTGTAAATTTTGCCACTATTCGCCTGAGCTGAAGCAGTTAGAGCTGAACTGCAGTTTAGGATCCGAAGGGCCTGTGCAGCTTTCCCGCCATAGGAAGCGCTAACGATAATGGGAAACTGATGACATTTTTCTTGACGGCGGACGCGTGGAAATTATTCACCCTCAATGTTTCGCCACTGCTGCTTGTCGCATTTATACCGACGGAGCACTACACTCACGTCCATCTCGCCGCAGCCAGTCTTTTGGCGGCGGCGCCTTTAATGCTCTGGATGTATTTTGCCGGTACGGAGTTGCAAAAGCTGGCCGCAAGCTATGAGCGCCTGGGCCTGGGATTCTTTACCTTCAATTTGATCTTCGCGTTTTTGTACCTGCTCTCTTTTTGTATGTTGCTGGCGGTTGTATTCGATCGCGGACGTATCGGTCCCGAATTCGGTGTCTATCTCGGAATTGCAATTCCCGCCCAGCTTTACGCCATCTTTGCGCTCTACCACGCTGTATTCTTCGTATCGAAGTGTCTTACGATCCTCGAACTACGACGGCCGGTTCACTTTCGCGATGCGGCGCGGACATTTTTTCTCTTGTGGTTTTTTCCGATCGGCGTGTGGTATATCCAGCCTCGCATGAAGCTGATATTCTCGCAGCCCAAGTGAGAAGCTGACTTTACTGAAATGCGATTACAGGTAGGCTTTCAGACGGAACGGCGCGATGCCTGCTGCTGTGTATTGTGGCCGTCACGGCAATTCGTCCGAAGTTGATGGCGAAGGGACACGTCGACGAGCATCGATCCCGGATGGCTCCGGTTTTCGGCTTCAGCCAACAGAACATGTTGACGTTTCCAACCCTTGACGATGGTTCGAACCAGGCTAACTATTTTTGTCATCATTAATCCACATCCAAAATACGACTCTGATACTGCCTCAATCCCCTGGCGAATAATTAGTCACAGAATTTTTCCGCCCCCGACAAATAAAAACAAACTCAGAGCAGAACGTATAGAAACGAAAAGGATTGCAGAAGCTCTGTTCGTGCCTGATTTTCTTTCCCGTCATCGAGCCAACCGAGATTTCCCATACCTGTCGGCACTGTAGATTTCCTCAGCGGATTGGTGATTCCAGCAGGAATTCGCACATATCCATTGGGCCCTTGATGTGATAGATCGCTGTTCTGGTCATAGTTGAGAGCCAACCCGAATTGCGCGGCAATTGACGCCCGCCATGCTGCGACAGGCATCAGAATATTTTCGAGCAAGACTGTTAAAACGCGATAGGAACATCAGGGAATTCCGGCGAAATCCCTCCGCGCCGCTAGCCTAAATAGCGAAGGGCCGCCTATACGGGCGGCCCTTCTTGCCTGAAATTCCCTGCCATAACCGATCAATCACCTGTCCGGACTCCAGGCATTCTCCTGAACGCCGCTACATGGAGCGACCTAGGGTACCTGAGACACGCGAAATCGATTACGGCGCAGGATCGGTCGTTCTTTCCTGTCGACAATACCGTCCAGGTTCAGATCGCTATCCAGATAGCCAGTCTTAAAGCCGTCGCGGCGCACCTGGACGCGGTCGCGGGCATTGACGACGCCATCGCCGGTCGCGTCACCGGCTACCATCCCGAAGATTCCTGCGGCCAGTCGTTTCATAGGAGCCTGGAATCTTTCGTATGCCTGAGACTGGCTGCCGGTAAATGAGTACAGGATACCCTTGTCGTCGATATGCACTAGGTCGGCGCTCATAACCGCCAGATGATTGCGATGGCGGATAACGATGTAGTAGTCACCTTCGGCCAGCAATGATTGGTCAACCCGCAGGCGGTTGTTGCCGGAGGCGTCCATCATGATACCGTTGAATTTCAGCAGGGCCGACGTCACGAAAACGAGTGTGTTGGCTTGTGTGTTGCTGCGCAGCTCCAGCTCGATCCAATCGACGGCGCTTGCAGGTATCGTTGCAGCCGAGACATTGTTACCATAAGGATCCAGGTTGGGAATCAAATGGTTAATATCCCGTAGCATCGCTCCCGTCGAAGTTCGGTCGAACGCTCCGGCCAGGAGAACGCGAAGACGTATTTCGACTTTGGGGCTGTTGCCGGTCTGGAACTGAAATGCGCCTGACCAGGCGCTTTCCGTGCTGCCGTTCTTCGCTTTCACGCGCCAGAAATAGTTGGTCATCGCCGCCAGGCCGCTATATGAGATACTCAACGACGTTGTCTCCTGGTCCAGCACCGTCGTCGTGAAGCTGGTACTGGGTGAAAGCTGCACACAATACTTCGTAGCGCTTGATACCGGCAACCATCCCAGGCTGCCGCTTTGCGAAACGCCGCTGCTGCCGTTGGATGGCGAAATCAGTACGGGCACTGCCAGTGCGCTGCCTGACTCGGTTGTAAAGCTCCAGATCGGGGACCAGGCACTTTCGATACTTCCATCTTTAGCTTTTACACGCCAGTAGTAACGAGTATTCGCCGCAAGATTTTCATAGTGCCGAACTATCAAGCTTGTCGAGAGTTTGATATAGCTTGTCGTGAAGGTCGTGCTCAAGGAAACTTCAAGGCAATAGGATGTGGCGCTGCTAACCGACGCCCAGATCAGCTTGCCGAAACGAGGGACGCCGCCGGCATTGTCGGCCGGTGACACTAACTGCGGCGCCGCAAGCGTGGCACCTGTGCCTGTCGTGAAGTTCCAGACCGTCGACCATGGACTTTCACCACCGCCATCCTTCGCTTTCACGCGCCAGTAGTAATTCTGATGCGGGCTCAGGCCGCTGTAAGAAATACTCAAAGCGGTTGTTTCCTTATAAAGTACCGTCGTCGTAAAGCTGGTACTCAGCGACAACTGAACGCAATACTTCGTTGCGCTTGACACCGACTGCCAACTCAAGCTGCCGCTTTGCCCGACGTCGCTGCTGCCGTTGGCAGGCGCGCTTAAATTCGGCGCCGCAAGCGTGGCACCGGAACTGCCCGTGGTGAATTGCCAGACTGAGGACCACGAGCTTTCGCTGCCGCCGTCTTTTGCTTTCACGCGCCAGTAATAATTTTGATGCGCAGCCAATCCACCGTAATTAATACTCAACGATGCTGTCTCCTGATCCAGAACCGTCGTTGTAAAGCTGGTGCTCAGCGACAACTGGACGCAATATTTCGTTGCACTTGACACCGACTGCCAGCTCAGACTACCGCTCCGCCCGACGCCGCTGCTGCCGTTGGCAGGTGAGCTTAAATTCGGCGCCGCAAGCGTGGCAGCAGTACCGCCTGTGGTGAAGTGCCAGACCGAGGACCACGAACTCTCGATAGCGCCGTCTTTGGCCTTCACACGCCAGTAGTAGTCCGTCTGCGCGCTCAGCCCGCTGTAGGAAAGGCTTAACGAAGTTGTCTCCTGATCCAGCAGCGTTGTCGTGAAGCTGGTGCTCAGCGAAACCTGAACACAGTACTTACTCGCACTCGATACCGACAACCAGCTCAGACTACCGCTTTGCCCGACGCCGCTGCTGCCGTTGGCAGGTGTGCTTTGAATCGGCGCGGCAAGCGTGGCACCGGAACTCGTTGAGAATTGCCAGACCGACGACCACGCGCTTTCCGTGCTGCCGTCTTTTGCTTTTACCCGCCAATAGTGATTGTGGTGCCCAACTAATCCACTGTACAAAACGCTCAGGGAACTTGTCTCCCGATCCAATACCACGGCCGTGAAGCCCGAGGTCAACGACAATTGCACGCAGTATTTCGTTGCTGACGACACCGACTGCCAGCTTAAACTGCCGCTTTGACTCACGCCACTGCTGCCGTTGGAAGGCGAGCTTAAGATCGGCGCGGCAAGCGTGGCGCCTGTGCCGCCTGTCGTGAATTGCCAGACCGAGGACCAAGCGCTTTCCGTACCGCCGTCTTTCGCTTTCACGCGCCAGTAGTAAACTGACTGCGCGCTCAGGCCGCTGTAAGATACACTTAACGAAGTTGTCTCCTGATCCAGCACCGTTGTGGTGAACGTCGTACTCAACGACAACTGAACGCAGTACTTTGTTGCGCTCGACACCGACTGCCAGCTCAGACTGCCGCTCTGACCGACGCCGCTGCCGCCATTCGACGGCGAACTTAAGATTGGCGCCGCCAGCGTTGCCCCTGTTCCGCCCGTCGTGAAATGCCAGACCGAGGACCAAGCGCTTTCCGTACCACCGTCTTTCGCCTTCACGCGCCAATAATAAACTGTCTGCGCGCTCAGACCGCTATACGAGACATTTAACGAACTTGTCTCCTGGTCCACTACTGTTGTCGTGAAGCTGGTACTCAGCGACAACTGAACGCAATACTTCGTTGCGCTCGACACCGACTGCCAGCTCAGGCTGCCGCTCTGAGCGACAGAGCTTGATCCATTGACCGGGCTCGACAGCAAGGGCGCCGCCAGCGTTCCCCCACCGCTTTTGGTCGTAAAACTCCACACGTCGGACCAATCGCTTACATCGGTATCATTTGAAGCCTTCACGCGCCAGTAATGCACGGTTCCCGATGTTAAGTTGCTGAAAGAAATGTTTAATGAGGTAACCGTTTGGTCGAGCAGCGTTGTTGTAAAACTCGTGCTCGTTGAAAGCTGTACCTGGTACATTGTAGCGGAACTGACAGATGCCCAGCCAAGACTGCCATCGAGGACAACTTCCGTGGCGCCATTGCCGGGCGTCAATAATGAAGGCGGCTGTAAGTTCTGCGCCTCCGAAGGAAGTGTCAGAATAACAAAAAACAGGACAGCACATGTCCACGAGGAAAAGTTACGCATGAAACTTTACTCCGGATCAATAAAACAGATTGGATCTCTTACTCTCTCTCAGAATTGTACTGAAGAGACCTGCCGCTCTTCGCTTTGATTCATCACGCCTAAATTTTTTTTCGGGCTTGCGAACGGCAAGCGGCATCGCGGATCCGGGAACAGGATCTGGCCCTGGAAGACAGTCATTGTCCGGTCTGCAGAAATTTTTTTACCTAGGGTGAAACTTTTCTGAGCAAGTTGACACTTCCCCCTCGTTCAGGAAAACATAGAAACAGACGCAGACGCGATGTCATTTCCCGACCATAATGAAATCGAAGCAGAAATAAGCGACGGCAGTCTCGCCCGGCAACAGCGATTCGTACAGCTATTGGAGCCCGTCCACGACCGCCTGTATCGATTTGCCTATGCTCTGACGCGCAGCCGGGGAGAAGCGCGCGAACTCATGGCCGATACAATGCTGAAAGCCTTCGAGCAATTCGACTCGCTTAAGAGCGAAGAAGCGTTTCTTTCCTTTATGTTCACGATCGCCCGGCGGACATTTAAGCGACAACAATGGCGCAGCCGGCTCTTCCGCCCCGTTGAAGAAGGTTTTTTCGACCAACAGGATGCAGCCCAATCCGCGCCGGACCAGAATGTTGATGTCGAACTTCTCGGGAAAGCGATGGAACGTCTGCCGGATAGTCAGCGCGAAGCAATAATGCTGTTCCACTTGTCCGGACTCTCGCTGGAGGAAATTCGCAGTATTCAGGGTGGTTCGCTGTCCGGCGTCAAGAACAGGTTAAAGCGCGGACGCGCCAAGCTGGCCAAACTGCTGGACGCAGACAAGCACCTTGAAGCGCTGCCGGGCGCGACAAGCTCGAAGACGGTTATGCCTTCGGCAAGACCCTATGAACGGCGTCTGGCTCTAAGTCCCCTAAACAATCATTGACGAATATTTTGCTGGCGACGCGGTAAATGAAGCCGAACTTACACAATCTTGAAATGTACTTTGATAAGGCACGCAGGGCTGCGGAGCCGCCGCGTTTTGACAAGGACGAGGCGCTATCCATCCTTAGATTGTCACAACAAGCGGCATCGCACTCCCTCTCCGCGCAGCCCCCGAAGCGCCGTAGTAGATTGATTCGCTACTCAGCACTTACGGCCAGTCTGGTCCTGGCCTTGCTTATGTTTTTCGGTTATTCGACCTGGCATTCAAACACGGAAGATAATGAGAGCGGCAGTGCTTTGTCATCGTCCGGACGGGAAGCCGGCGGCCCTGCTTCGGCCGGAGCGTCAATCGAGTTGCCGGCGCCTTCCCCGGGTGAAGCTGCGCTTCTAAAGCAGCAGAATACTTTCGAGCAAAATGAGTTGCGTGGTGTAACGCATATAATGGACGCGCCCCACCCAGCTGGTTTCAGTGGTCGGGAAATTGCGGAAATCCAGTTGGGTGAGGAGCGCGCCATTGTTTCAGGTGAAGACAATTCGGCCGGATCTTCAGGAAGCTTATCCCAGGGGCCTGCCTCTTCAGGCGCGCAGCATGATGCGCCGTGGTCCGCATTAACACGTTCGGCCTATCTGTTGGCAGATGCGGGAGACCTTGCGCACGGCAGTATCTATCCCGGCAGTGCGGCGGCGAAGCTTGAGGAAGTCGGCGAGCTGTGGGACGAAACAGCGGAGTTCGGTGCAGCGCCGGCAAGCACTTACCATTACTCACTTAGCTTAAATGCTTATGCTCTGCACGAAAACGTTGCCGAAGTTTATGCTGAATTCCCGAGTGATGAGACATGGTCATATGCTGTCTTGCTGGGCCTTGGCAGAGTGCCCACGCTTGAGCAGCCGGAGCAAACCGCAGGCAGCGCCTGGCTGTTTACGCTTGCCGCTCATCTCAATTATTACCTTGTGGGAACCACGCAGGAGGGTCTGATGCTCGGCACGCAGCTTCGATTCTCCGTTACGGATGACTTTGCCCAACTGAGTTATTTCGACAATGGCCGCAATCTGAGCTTTTCGGCTTACCTGGGTTACAAATTGACGATGGAGTCCGGACTAACGCTCCTGATGCAGGGCGGCCTTGGCCTGAAGTACGATGAAGATTTTATCCTGTCGGTGTCGGCTCCCGGCGGCGGTGTTTATCGGAGCGACTCGGAGTTGGCACCTTATGCAAATATCGGTCTTGGCTGGACTCTGTAGTTATTGATTTTTGACTTCATTAATTCCAAAAACTGTGTAGCTTTGGCGTTTTGATTTAGTGCATTCCCGGATCATTCCATAAAGGATACTTTCTATGAAAACATTTAAGTTCAGGGCCATCTTAATGTTAGCGGCCGGTGTCCTGTTGGCTCCGCTGACGGGTTGCTCTCTTGGGGATTCCAACGAGAGCGTTGCATTTGGCGAATCTGTCGCTCCTTACAGCAGCGCGGTCGCTGAAAACGGCTTTCGGATCGACGGTGATCTTTATGACAACGTTGCCATAAACTTCGAATCGATTTCCACCGTACGGCAATCGCTTACTCGCGATGGCCGCACCTACGACGTCAGCAATCAGGGCATTGTAGCACTGCCGGATCGGATTGACTATTGTGCCGGATTCGATCTTCAGATTGTCGAGAGCGAAGAAGAGCCAAGCAGCGCCGACCTGATTCAGAGCCTTCAGCGGACGATGACGGCCAGCTTGCACGTGGAAGGGGTCCATTACCATTCAGTCGAAGGCAGCCTTAATGTCGACTACCGGGTCGTCAAAGAACGTATACTTGAAGGCAGCTTTTCCGGACGCTTTGTGGCGGGTGATCAAGAATACGTTGTTAATGAGGCGCAGTTCAAGGGCTTCATCGTACGCTGATTATTGCCGCTGCATAATAAATCTATCAGCTTAAGGCGCGTTGAACGCGCCTTTTTTTGTGCCGCTTTCAGGTTAAGCTTCCAGGCGGCAATGTGATACCCAATTGTTATGTCATTCCGACGAACTCAGCGTCTGGAGAATTGGCGACTTGTTTATGGCGTAGCTCCGCGCTGGCGACGCACCTCAGCGGGCGAAATGAGCGAATCGGTATTACCCCAGCTGTTTCGTACCGATGTCAGAATATTTGCGATATCTTCATCACTCAGGCCCAGGCGCGGCATGAAGCCGCTGTAATGCTCGCCATTGACGACGATAGAACGCTGCAGGCCGTTCGCAACGATGCGAATGGCCCGATTGCGATCTTCCATTAAAAAATCCGCCCCGGCCAGCGGGGGAATCTGGCCGCTGATGCCCGTACCGCCTTCCTGATGGCATCGCTCACAATGCTGGCGATACAGCTCGCGTCCGTGAACCATTCGCGCCGCCTGGCTGACAGGCCAGTCTTTGGCAGACCGTGATTCCCGGGTCGACGCTGCAGCGTTGCCCGCAGGATTCTGGCCTTCCTCTTCCTGCTGCATTCTCTTGAATCGCTCGTATGGATCGGATTCGTCAATGGTCGCCAGCATGCTTACGCTTTGAGCATCAAGCACGACAAATTCAAAGACGGCAGCGCTGCCAGAGGGCAAAGAAACAAGACGACCGGGATGACGGCCTGTGGCGACCTTCGCAAGCTGAAGATGAAAGTACTCCTGAATCAGCGCAGGAAGATGTATTGTGTCGGCAGCCACATTCGCACAGAACAGACGAACCGTATCGCCCGGGTTGGCATCAAGGGTAGGCATTGAACCGCTGACTCTCATATCATCAATGGCAACCAGCGACTTGCTGCCGGCATGGCTTTGCAGGCTGATTGCTCTGCTGCCCTGCTCGTCCAGTACCGCAAATTCATTGCGAACGATTTGATATTCACGCTGTACGGGAGTCAATCCTCCTTGCGGCTCGACCAACAGCAGACCGAAGAGTGCATTAGCGCTGTGCGGGATCATTTCTTCGGTTACGAGATTGTAGAGGTATAGTCCCGGCGGTATGCGTCCCGGAGTGGCCACGAGGACGCCGCCCTCCGCTTTGGCGAAGGGACGGACAAGCCTGGCCTGTTTAGACTTGCCGTAGAATTCAACGGCCGCGACAGCGGGAAGCTCCGCATCGGGGTAGACCTGCATCACGAGACTGTCGGCCTGATGTATTCTGATCATGGGGCCTGGAACCCTTCCGCCGAGCGAATAGCAATCGAGCATACCGCCTGCCGGTAGTTTGACAACCCGCTTCTCGATTGGAATCTCGACAACAAGGGTTTCCCCGCCGCGGCTAGCATCCGCCAAAGGTACCCGCGGCGCATCGGCTATGACAGAGGCATGTCCATCATCGAGCCGAACCAGTCGCGAAGTTGATGCTGTCTGTGGCTCCGGCCTATCCCGACAGGCCGAAATGGCAATCAGGGATAACACGACAATCAGTCTGGCGGTCAAGGAAACAAGGCGAATTTCTACGGGCATAAATTCCTCTCCAGATTCGACGGAATTCCGGAGAATCCGAATAATAAAGAGCGGTCCAACATTGCAGCTCAATGTACAGTGCTATGCCATAGTTAAGGCAACTGCGGCGCAGTCTGCGTAACGAAACAGCTGAAGCTATCAAATCCGAGGCAGCAAATCAATGATCTTGAGTCGTATTTGGCAAACTGCGGCTTTTCTAATGACATATAAACTCGTCCTAAAAAGCGAAAATTCAGCGGCCCGCCGCTAGTTAACAGCCCCGCAGGCAGTCAAAATAAAAGTTTCAGTTTCTAAGAGATTCGTGATAATTTTGGTTCGCGTTACGGTATATTAGGCTGTTAGGCTACGTCGCTGAGAAATGTCAAGATAATCTCCGTACCAGCTCCTGCGAAATCAAAAGAGATATTTGACGAGCTTGCTGATTCGCAAGCCGTCACAGACGCGGAGCTTTTGCCATCCTACAGTATGGTCGATTTACCGGGTTATACAATAGAAGCCAGGATTTACCAGGGAGCACATTCTGTTGTCTATCGCGGGTATCGACGAGACGACGGTCAGCCTGTCATTTGTAAGGTTCTCAACAAGGACTACCCCGATCCGGAGGAGCGCGCTCGATTCAGACGCGAGTTTGATCTACTGCTGAAGGCCGGGCCCGACAACAGTCCGCAAGCTCTGGCACTCGAACGATACCGCAACTCACTCGCGGTCGTGATGCAGGATATTCAGGGTCAGGCGCTGCAGAATCACATTGAACGAGGCTGGATCGGACTGCAGAATTTCCTGACTATCGCATTGCGTTGTACGGAGATATTGAGCCGAATCCATAAGCTCGGTATCATCCATAAGGACATCAACCCCACGAATATTATCTGGAACCGTGAGAGCGAAGAAGTAAAGCTGATCGACTTCGGCATCGCATCGCTCGTCAGCCTCGAAAACCCTGCCGTTCCTAACAGTCACAATGTGCAGGGTACTGTAGCATACATTTCTCCGGAGCAGACAGGTCGACTAACGCAGGCGATCGACTATCGCAGCGACTTTTACTCGCTCGGGGCTACCTTGTACACAATACTGGCGGGGCATCCGCCTTTCCCTTCCGAAGATGTGATGGAGTTAATCCACAGTCACATTGCCCGCGAGGCGCCGCCGGTAAACACTTTGAACAGCAGTGTGCCGGCGGCAATCGCCGAGATCGTCCAGAAGCTGATGGCCAAAAGCGCCGAACAACGCTATCAAAGCGCCTTCGGATTGATCGAGGATTTGCGTATCTGTCAACGGGAATTGGAAAATACGGGACGTGTCCAGCGTTTTGAGCTGGCGCGGGCCGATGTGACGGAAAATTTCAGCGTTTCGCAACGAGTTCACGGGCGCGACAAAGAACTTTCAGCCCTGCAATCGGCTTTCGAACGCGTCGCCGGAGGATCGAAGGAGCTGATGATCGTGGGCGGGCAGTCCGGCATGGGTAAGAGTTCGCTGGTTGACGCTCTGCAGCGCAGTATCCTGCGACAACGTGTCTATATTGCTTCAGCCCGTTTCGAAGAAGAGATGCAGCACCTGCCTTTTGCATCACTTATCGGAGCGATGCGCGAGCTGTTACAGCAAGTTCTGCGGGAAAGCGATGAGCACCTTGCCATCTGGAAGCACCGGATACTTGAGGCCTTCGGCGGCGACATCCGCTTGCTGAGCAATGTCTTGCCCGAGATTGAACTCATAAGCGGAAAGCTGATGGGCGTTCCGGATGCAGGCGGCGCTCACCTGCCTAACAGGGTCCCTGCTGCCTTCAGATCCCTCTTACAGCTCTTTGCCAGCCAGGAACATCCGCTGCTCTTGTTTCTCGATGATCTTCAGTTTGCCGATCAGCCTTCTCTCAATCTGGTCGAACAGTTCATTACAGCGACCGGCACGAGTAATCTGCTCGTTATCGCTTCGCTTCCCGAGCAGGAAGTGGAAGAGGACAGCGCAGCGCAGCGGATGACCGAATCAGTGATGATGGAAAACATTGCCGTAAATTTTCTGGTTCTGGAGCCCTTGCGTCTCGATGCCGCCATTGACATGATTGCCGAGAGTTTGCAATGCAGCAATGAAGATGCACAGAGCCTTGCTGTGATCGCGCTTGAAAAAACCCACGGTAATCCCTTGTTTATCAATCGTTTTCTGCACGATATCTACAAGCGGAAACTGCTCTATTTTGACTCCCGGCGGGGCTGCTGGCATTGGGAGGTCGATACCATTGCCAAGGTCGAAGTCGCTGAGAATGTCATTGAGCTACTGAATGAAAAAATTAACAATGTTTCCGCCACGACTCAGGAACTACTGGCCGTTGCCGCCTGCATCGGCAAATGCTTCAAACTTGAGACATTGGCACTTCTGGTCAAGCGCCCGCAAGACGACGTTTTGCAGGACCTGCTCGAAGCGATCCATGAAGGCCTGTTGGTTTCAAATGACGAGTCCCTGGCCTTGTTTGATGGTACGCAGGAACAATCCATAACGCTCGATTTCCAGCATGATCGCCTGCACCGGACGATCTATTCGCAGATCAGTTCCGAGCATGCCGGCAAACTGCACATTGCGATCGGCCGCCATTTACTGGATATAAATAGCGGTGAGATACCTGATGACGAAGTGTATGAAATCGTCAATCAGTTTAATCGCGGCCGTGAATTCCTCGTGGCGGAAAAAGACAAAGAGGTCTTTATCAATCTCAACCTGCGGGCCGGACGCCGTGCAATGCAGCAGGCGGCTAGCGAAACTGCCCTGCCATTCTTCCGCGCCGGCATTGAAATTGCCGACGATGGCCTCTGGCAGCGAAGCTACGGCATCATGCGCGATCTTTACCTGGAAGCGGCGAGAGCCACCTACCACAGTGCGCTTTATGATGAAATGGCGTTTCACATTAGCAGCGTGCAGAAGCATCTTCAGTCGAACCTGGATGTTGCAAAGGTCCGGGAAATAAGTATCAAAGCCCTGATAGCCCAGAACCGGATGATGGAAGCGCTGGGGCTTGCGCTCGAAGTCCTGGCCGATCTCCATGTCGTCATTCCGCGCAACACGAGCAAACTCGCGCGTGATGCGCGTTTAGCGCGACTGCAACTGCGATTGCGGGGTAAAAGCAATGACAGGCTGGCGGAATTGCCTCGTTTGCTCGACGAGCGGCGCGGCGCGGTGATGCGGCTGCTATTCCTTGCAACGAATATTGCCAGTTATATGGCGCCCGACGTTTTGCCGCTGCTGGTGTATTATATGATCGATCACACGCTGCGCTTCGGGACAGCGCCCGAGTCGTCGTATGCCTTTGCCATGTACGGCAAACTCCTGTGTATCAATGCCGGTACCATAGCACAGGGATTTCGCATCGGCGAATTGGCGCATCGTCTGCTCGATCAACCGGGAGCGCATCACGTTGCCGTTTCGGTCGATGTAACGGTATATGCCTACATCCGTCCCTGGCAGGAACGCCTGCACGGTTCGATCGGGCCGCTGCGAGAGGCCTTCCACAATGGCATGGCGATGGGCGACTTCGAAAGCGCCGCCATGGGATTTTTTCTTTCGTCGCAATTTGCCTTCCTGGCTGGCAATGATCTGGAAGAGGTGGAGAAGAGTTTCGCCACATATTTTCAGACATTCAATGAACAAAAGCGGGTAACAACTTCGATGCTCGCCGCAATGTACCAACAGGCCGCTCTCAATCTCATGGGACAAAACGACGATCCCGGACGTCTCATCGGCAAACGATATGACGAAGAAGAGCTGCTCCCCTATCACCAGGAGGAAAATCACCATAAGGCGATCTACCATTTGTTTGCCCTGAAGCTTATGCTCAACACCTGCTTTCGGCGTTTCCCGGAAGCAGTCGACCATGCTGCCACGGCAGAGCGTTACAGCGAAAGCGGCGCAGGAAGTTTGTTGGCGCCCTACGTATGTTTTTATGGTACACTGGCACAAATCGCCCACGGCCGGGCGACGGGACAGAATCCTTCCTCCCTGCTGCGCCGCATGCGGCCGAAACTGAAAATGCTGCGGCGTTGGTCGGCCTTTGCGCCCTTGAATTTTAGTCATAAATGCAAACTGCTCGAAGCGGAGATGGCAGCGCTGCAGGGAGTCGCGTATACAGCGGCAGAGCTATACGATGAATCTATCAAGCTGGCCCATGTGCACAGTTTTCATCATGACAAAGCCCTGGCCAACGAACGCGCCGGCCGCTTTTATCTCGACACCGGTCGTGAAAAAGTCGCTACCACGTACCTGGTGGAAGCTATATCCGGTTACCAGCAATGGGGCGCCGCAGCCCTGGCTACCAGCCTGGAAGAAGAAATTACACAGTCGCTGTCCGGCCAGTATGCCCTGCATTTTCCATCGGCCTCGAGGGCAAGCGATGCGCCAGGGAACGCGACCGTAACGAGCTCAACCAACTCGAATCTGCTGGATATCAACACCGTGATGCAGGCCAGCCAGGCAATTTCCGGCGAGATTGTACTGGAAAAACTGCTGGACTCGCTGATGAATATCGTTCTTCAGAATGTCGGCGCCCAGCGTGCATTGCTCCTGGCCGATCACGAAGGACAATGGCAGACACTCGTGGAAGGATCCGCCGAGGAGAGCGATACGGTAGAGCTTCGAAGGGAAGACAGCAAGGACAGTAGCGCCAGAGTGCCGCTGTCAATTGTTAACTTTGTGGCGCGAACGCGCGAAACCGTCGTAATCCAGGATGCGACAACCGACGACAAGTTTAGCCAGGATAGTTACATCATTGTGCAACAGCCACGCTCCGTCCTTTCAATGCCGCTGATCAATCAGGGCCGTCTGAGCGCTGTGCTGTATCTTGAAAACAGTTTGATTCCCGGCGTATTTACCCCCGACCGCCTGACTGTTCTCACGATGCTGGCTTCGCAAGCCGCCATCTCTATCCAAAATGCCGACTTTTACTCGCAATTGCAGGAACACAGCCGGACGCTGGAAGACAAAGTCCGGCTGCGGACGGCCGAACTGGCGCAAATGACAAAGGAAGCCGAACAGGCCCGGCATACCGCTGAAATGGCCAACAGTGCCAAGAGCGCTTTTCTGGCAAACATGAGCCATGAAATCCGCACGCCCATGAACGCCGTTATTGGAATGACCAGTCTGCTGCTGGACACCAGCCTGAGCGACGAACAACGTGAGTTTGTCGAGATTGTTCGCAATAGCAGCGACGCCCTGCTTAATCTGATTAACGACATTCTTGACTTTTCAAAAATCGAGGCGGGCAAACTCGAACTCGAATCCAGCCCCTTCAATTTGCGACAATGTGTTGAAGGAGCGCTCGATCTGCTGGCCACCAAGGCAGTGGATAAAGGGCTTGAGCTGGCCTATGAAATGGAGCCGGGGACGCCGGAAGCTTTGCGGGGCGATGCCACGCGCCTGCGTCAGATACTTGTTAACCTGCTCAGTAATGCCATAAAATTTACCGAACACGGCGAGGTCGTGCTGCATCTCAGCAGCGTCGGTGTTGCACCGGAAGGAAGAACGAGCGTGCAGTTTACCGTTCGCGACACCGGTATCGGCATTCCGGAAGATCGCCTTAACAGACTGTTCCGTTCTTTTTCGCAGGTCGATGCCTCCACGACGCGCAAATACGGCGGGACGGGGCTCGGGCTGGCTATCAGCAAGCGTATGGCCGAATTGATGGGCGGGCGAATGTGGGTGGAGAGTAGCGCCGGACAGGGCTCGGCCTTTAGTTTCACCATCGAAGGCGAGGTCGTGGACGAGCCGGCTTACAGCTTGCCCGCCGACCTGAAAGCCCGGCTGTCTGCCAAACGCATCCTGATTATCGACGGCAATGCAACGGTCAGGAGAATTGTGCGCGCGCTCGTGAGCAAGTGGTCCATGACGGCGACCGCTCTGGCCTCGGCCAAGGAGGCACTTGACCGGCTGACGGCCGATCAATCCTATGATGTTGTCATCATTGACCAACAGTTGTCCGGGATGGACCCAATGGAATTGATCCGGCAAATGCGCAAAGTTTCTGCCCCTCACCCGCTGCCGGTTATTGTCCTGACACCTATCGGCCAGCGCAGAGAACAGCACGAGACCATGAAAGATCTCGCATTTCTATCCAAACCGATCAAGCCCTTTCAGCTGGCGGAAATGCTTGTAGCCGTCTTTCGTTTGGAGCTTGAAGTCTTGCGGACCGTCAGTGCCGGCAACAGCGACCGCTTTGACCCTACCCTGTCGCAACGGCTGCCGCTCAGTATTCTCATCGCCGAGGATAATGCCGTCAATCAGAAGTTAATGCTTCGCCTGCTGCAGCGCCTGGGCTACGAAGCAGAGGTCAGCTCCAATGGTCAGGAAGTGTTAACTGCCCTGAATCGACAAGCATATGATCTGGTGTTTATGGATGTACAGATGCCGGAGCTTGATGGATTGCAGGCGACTATACGTATTCGCAAGAGCTTCGCGGCGAATCGTCAACCTTATATCGTGGCAATGACCGCCAATGCGATGGAAGGGGACCGCGAAAAATGCCTCGACGCAGGTATGAACGATTATCTTAGCAAGCCGATTCGGGTTGAACAGTTAACGGCCGCACTTTACAAACTGGCCCCGCCCGGTTTTACACTTGCCGAAGAAGCAGCCGGCGCCGAGCAGATCTTTGAGCGGCCTTCCCGGCACAAAGACGAGACAGCGTCGGATACACAGTCCGGAGCTTTGCCGGAATCGACAGACAGCATCGCCGTCGGCATGGATGAACAGCAGGCGCCATTGCAAGTTCTCCTGGTGGAAGACAACGCAGTTAACCAAAAGCTCGCGATACGACTCCTGCGCAAAATCGGCATCGAAGCGGATCTGGCGGCCAATGGCCAGTTGGCGCTCGATGCCCTGCATCGACAACGCTATGATATTGTGCTGATGGACCTTATGATGCCCGAGATGGACGGCCTCGAAGCGACGCGTAGAATACGTAGTGACTTCGCAAATTCCGAACAACCGGTCATTATCGCGATGACTGCCAATGCGATGGCTGAGGACCGGCAGAATTGCCTGAACGCCGGTATGGATGACTATGTTGCCAAACCTATTCGCTTTGAACTTCTGAAAGAAGCTCTGCAACGCGCCGGACATCAACGCATCGGAGGAAAAAACTGATCGGTCTATGATTCGGATGGCTAACTTTTATCGTGAAATCGACGGAGCAGGCAGTTTACGAAAGAATTTTTCGGTCGCACTGAACTCTTACCACGATAGCGCTGAAAGCCCGCCCTCAGCTATTTGATGCCCGTCTGTGTACAAAACAAGCCGGAAGGCAAAAGCAGAATACATGAATAAACGATTTGCGCGAATCGGCCTGCGACACTGTCTGGCACTTTATATCTTCACTCTGGTCAGTACAAACGCAATGTCAGACAAGGGCGGCGCTCCGCAGCCAATGTCGAATGAAACGCAGCAGATCGATTCGCTGATGGCCCTGGAACAGTTTCCGGAAGCCCTTCGCATCGTCGATCATGCGCTCGCGACGGACGGGCACACTTCACAACTATTTCGTCTGCGGTCGCGAATCCTGCAGGCGATGGACAGCAGTCAGGCCGCAGAAAACGCCCTCCGCCGGGCAATTGAACTATCGACGCGCTGTGCCGAATGCCATCACGACCTGGCGCATCTTAAGCTGCAGCGACAAGACTACGCAGGTGCCTTGATTCAGATTGACTCGGCACTGCTATTGAACACGCCGACAGCCGAACGACATTTTTTGCGGGCGCTGGCGCTCAATGGCTTGGAGAGATACTCGTCCGCGGTTCTGGCCTTGAGGGACGCCTGCCGACTCGATTCGGGCCGGGGCGACTATCGTGCCGAAAAAGCAATTCTCAATTATCGACTGGGTTATGACTTCATTGCGCTGCAGGATTTTAACAAAGCCATTGCATTGCTGCCCGATGCGGCCCTGCTCTACACCTATCGCGGGCAACTACTCTTTCGGCAGCAGCGTTATGGCGACGCCTTGCGCGACTACAATCAGGCGATCGAGCTCGGCATTCGCGATACCGAAGTATTTTATGCCCGCGGTGTGATTCGCTATCAGCTCGACTCTGTTAACTCCGCCTTGAATGACTACAACAGCGCCTTAGGGCTCGACAGCACCTTTCACCCTGCCTTGTATGAACGCGGTCGTGTGTATTACGACCGCAACGATATGGCCCGTTTCTGCGGCAACCTCAGGCTTGCGGATTTTCACAGCGCCGGTATGTATATGAGAGACCTGTCGGAATACTGTGATTCGAGCTCAGCTTCTTTCTATTGGCATTGGGGCATGGCGGCGTTTAACAAGGGCGATGCGCGGTCGGCATTGCAGTATTATTCACGCGGACTCATTCTGTCGGGCCCCGACTCCTGGGGATTGATGCTCAAAGGCCAGGCGCTGCGTGCGCTGGGCCGGGAAGATTCGGCGCTGGGTGCTTTTAGCGAAGCGCTTGATCGTGCCCCCGATAACGGCACGCTCTATTTGATGCGCGGAGAGACACTGCTGGCCTTACACCGTTTCGATTTGGCTTTGCGGGATCTCAGCCAGGCGCAGCTACTCGACAGCAGCTCCTATTTTAACGACAGACAGTCGACGTATTCCGAGCGGCTGCACCTTGCGCGCGCAAGCGCATACTCGCAATCAGACCAGGCGCGGCTTGCCATTCTGGCTTTCAGCGACCTGATTGCCTGCAAGCCGCGGGGAGCGCTTGCCTATGCCCGCCGTGCAGCCGAACGGATGAAAGTCGACGACCTGCCGGATGCTCTTGCCGATGCCCGTCAGGCCATCGCCTTCGATGCCGATCTGGCCGAAGGCCATTTCATACTGGGGCGGGTGAAATTGCGCATAGAGCTGCCGGACTTTTGTGAAGATCTGCGGCGAGCAGCCGCGCTGCAGCACGCCGAAGCAGCAAAGCTCCTGCGTCAGTTATGCGGGGACTAACAGTTCAGCGACCAGGCATCAACTCTTTTGAACCCGGCAATGAAAGGGCAAACAAACAGCGCAGTAATGTAAGACATGATTTTCCTAGCTCCGGATGCCGAGGATGATTCGTTCCAGCCCGGCAACATCAATAGGCAGGAAGCCCGCGATGTCTCCCGCTAGCGAATCTGAAGGAATAGCTTGTGTTTAGAGGCCGCGAGATCTTGTGCATTACTCGCGACGGGGCACTTCCGGGCTACACAGCTTAGGCGCGGCAAGACAGGAAGCTTTGCACTGTCAGCCGCCGGATGAAGAGTCCGGTCGCCGACGGAACGGAGATTCAGGAAAACTACGTATATTGTTTTCTTTCGCAGCAATGCCTGGCCGCTACGTTGTGCAATCCTATGCGGAGACCTCTATGTTCGAAGCCGCCGAACTGGGCCGAAAAATCAGCAAACGAGATTTTCAGGATCGTTTGTCGAGTTTGAGGGTGGAATTACTTAACATGCAGTTCGGACTTAAAGACGCCGACTTCCCCGTCATCGTCGTCATTGCCGGCGATGACCGATCCGGCACGAATGATGCGCTCAACCTGATGAATGCCTGGCTCGATGCACGGTACTTGCTTACGAATGCCTACGGTCCTCGCTCCGATGAAGAGCGCGAGCGCCCCCCATTCTGGCGATACTGGCGCGCATTACCGCCGAAAGGACGTATCGGTATCTTTCACGGTTCCTGGACCTGGGAAGTCATACTGCAACGCTTTGACGCCGCCATTGACGAACTGACAATGCTCCATTCCATTAACAACATTAACAGCTTTGAACGCTGTATGGTGGACGATGGAGCCATACTGCTAAAATTTTGGCTGCACCTGCCGAAGAGCATTTTCAAACAGCGGATTCGCGAATGGCAAAAAGATCCGGAACAGAGCTGGCGCATCAACCAGGTTGATGAATGGATGTTTAACAATTATCGCAAGAGTATCAGCACCATCGAAAATGTCCTGCGACGCACCAGCAAGGGCGAGACGCAGTGGAATATCGTTGAAAGCAGCGACAACCGCTATGCAAACCTTCGCATAGCCGAAACTATTCTTGAAAGAGTTAACAAGCGGCTTAAGGAAAACGAAAATAAGCCTAGCGAATCGAGTGGATCGTCGTTTCCCAGCGCACTGGATAATCAGACGACAATTCTCGATAAGATTGACTTAAACGTCTCGCTGCCGAAAGATCAGTACGAGCACAGTCTGCGCGAATGGCAGTCGAAACTCAGCCGCCTGGCTCGGGCGGCTTACGAAGCCGGACGCAGCAGCGTACTGGTGTTCGAAGGCTGGGACGCCGCCGGCAAAGGAGGCGTAATCCGACGCCTCACAGCGGCGATGTCGGCCGCCACCTATCGCGTTATCCGAATTTCCGCGCCATCAGCAGAAGAACGTCGTCATCATTATCTGTGGCGGTTTTGGCGCTACATGCCGCGAGCCGGTAATGTCGCTATTTTTGATCGATCCTGGTACGGACGCGTCCTGGTGGAGCGCATTGAATCTTTTGCCACTGAACGAGAATACCGCCGGGGCTATAGTGAAATCAATCATTTCGAAGAGCAGTTATGGCGGCATGGCATCGTCCTCTCTAAATTCTGGCTGCATATCAATCGTGAAGAACAGTCGCGAAGGTTTGAAGCGCGCCGCAATACCCCTTACAAGAAACACAAGCTTTCGGATGAAGATATTCGCAATCGCAATCGTTGGGAAGATTACAAACGCGCCGCAAACGACATGATCGAACGCACCAGTACCGACTACGCAAAATGGCATATCATTCCGGCAAACGACAAACGCCATGCTCGAATTCAGGTATTGCAGATTGTTTGTTCGATGCTGGAAGAGGCTTTGGAGGGGAAAGACGCCTGAATAGCGAGGGCAAAAGGTTTTGAAAGCTGAAGTTCACAAGGAAGGATGAGATTCACAGTGGAGCCGCATAGCGGACGGACGGTTCAGAACAGCGATCCGCAGTAGACAGGTCTACGTAGCCCAGCACGAAGGCTCGGGCTAAAACTGAAAATACACCCGATAGAAAACTGCGGTACGTTCAGTCCTCTGCAGGAGAGAAAGAACTGTTCTATCGGATGTATTTTCTCAGCATTTTGCTTAATTGATTCGAAGCTAGTCGCTCTGTCCTGATCGACACATGTGTGACATTGTTACAGCGTCCATCGGACCCTGGCCGTTAGCCGTTGAGAGCCTCCTTGAATTCTTTACCGGGCTTGAAAGAAGGCACCACCGCTTCGGGAATTGTAATGGTTGCGCCCGTGGCGGGATTCCTTCCTTCTCGTTCCGGCCGCGTTTTAGCGGAAAATGCTCCGAACCCCGTTAGGTTGATTTTGTCGCCCTCGATCAGACCATTGGTAACGACACTGATAAATGCATCAACAGCCGATTTGGCTTGTTGCGAAGACAAGTCGGCTTCCTGTGCAATTGCACTGACGAATTCAGATTTGTTCATAAAGTTGAGACATGAAGATGTTGATAATATTTATTGGTCGGCGCAATCGACAAAGGTCGTTGTCGCCATTATCAGGAAACTCGTGCTCGAAATGCTGAAAAATTGTGCGAGTTTAGGTTCTTCCCAGCTACTTTCCAAACACAAAATACAAAATCTGTGCTTTGCAGAAGCCCCATAGTACGGCAAAAATTCAATTGGAATGCTATTATGGCTGTCTGCGACCCGGCTGCTCGTCGCAACGCGCACGGGCGGATTCTCGGCGCCGGTCCTGCAACGAAGCGCTCAGGTCGCGATGGAATCGGCTTCCGGCACCATTCCGGGCTCCCCCGGACCTCATGAGCGCTGAACTATTTCGAACAGGTTATTCACAGCTTATTCGCTAGTTTGCCATTCGAAACAACTATCGACCATAAACATCCAATTGTCGTTTTCGCGAGGAATCTCCATGAAAGTTTCGACCCTTTGCATCCTGATCCTAATAGCGGCCAGCGCGGCAAACGCCGACGAGAACCGACCGCTCAAGCTTGAAGGCAGTCTTATCGTCAGTGCGTTTCAGCAACAAGTCAAGACAGAGGTCGGCGGTGAAAGCGGCGATCCCCTGTTGACGGAGTTTCAGATCGGTCTAATGGCGCAAGGCACCTGGCAAATTGCCGACTTTCTCACGGGTGGCCTCTATCTGCGCTATGACCAGGGCGAACGTTCGGCGGCTCGTTTCGACAGCTTCGATGACGATAACGCCGCTCGAACGACATCGCGGGTAGGCGGCAGCTATTCGGAGCTGTGGATCGGACCGATCCTTCAGTTTCATTGGCGTCAATTGCGTGTTGCCCTGGGCTATGGCGCGCTCGGCATCCGCGCCGACAATGGGCGTTCGGATCTTCCATCGGCTGCCGGCGATTCAGAGGCTTCTTTTCGCACTTCGCCCGCCGTTGCCTGGCTGTTAGCGCTGGGCGGGGCTATCCCTCTCGATGATAACCTGGATCTCGTGTTGAAACTCGAATATCGGGTCCGCTATTATGACGAACGCGGCGGCGACCCGCTGTTCGATACAATCGAGCACGGCACGCAGAGTATTGCGCCACTAATTGGCCTCGCCTGGCAACCCTGATGAGCCGGTCACTCGCGCCGGCTGCAATTGTCGAGCCCAGCCTGCACCGGCCAAGAGCCGGGCGAGCAGTTCCATGACGGTGCATAGTTGGAAGCTTTTGCTGTAGGGCTTGAATATTCCGTTTTGGAATTCCGCACTCTTTTCTAAGTTGGGACACCCTTGCTCTCGCTGACAAACGACAACACTCAGATCTAAACTACATTAGGAGACACGATATGCTTAGACCTGCACTGCGGGCTCTGTTATTTGTGGGTATTATGTGCGGCCCACTGAACACAGCGAGTTTTAGCGCCAAGGCCTCCGGCTCCTTCACAGCGGCAAGCAGCTCCAAGCTGGACGGTCAGCTTAAATCACTCGTTCACAAGGCAGCCGGACAAAGTTTCGAGCAGGCGATTCGACATTTGTCTTCCCCTCTGCATCAGATAGAAAATGAGGGGCTGCTTTTACTGGTAGAGGGCGACCCCAACTCGATGAAGAGTCTTGTCGGAGAGGCAGGCGGAACGATTGGATCGCGAGCCGGAACGATCTTCACGGTTCGACTGCCCTTTGAGAGTCTGGCCCGTTTCAGCGCTTCGCCCGCGGTCCGGCGCGTCGAGCTGGCCCGCGAGCTTGTCTTTCACACTGATTCTTCGCTCGTGTTGAGCCGCGCCGACAAAGTCTTGAAAGGCGACGCACCGCTGCCCCGGTCCCTGAGCGGCAAGGGCGTCATCATCGGCATTCTCGACTCGGGCATCGATTATCAGCACAAAGAATTTCGCGACCCGGACGATCCCGATAAGAGCCGTATTCTGGCGATCTGGGATCAAAGTCTCGCCGGCGGCACAGCTCCGCAGGGTTTCAACTACGGCTCCAATTTCAGTCGTGAGCTGATCGAACAGGCGCTCGCGAGCAATACCCCCGGTTTGGTGCCGCATACCGACGGCGAAGGACACGGAACGCATGTCGCCGGAATTGCCGCCGGCAACAGCGGCTATGCACCCGGCGCGGACATAATCCTTTGCCGCCTCAATACTCTCACAACCGGCGCTGTCGACGCGGTGCGTTATGTAGCCGATATCGCGCGCGCCGAAGGACGCCCATTCGTCATCAACGCCAGTTTCGGCCTTGTGATGGGCCCGCATGACGGCAGCGACCTGGCCTCGCGCGCGATCGATGCAATTCTGGCCGAAAAAGAGGGATCGGCAATGTGTGTCGCCGCCGGCAATGCCGGTTTGTCCGCACAGCACTGGGGTGGATTCGAACTCGAAGCGGATTCATCTTATATGTACTGTTTCGGGCAGGCTAATCCGCAATTCGCTTCCGATGTCGGTCAGTTTTTCACTCACATCGATTGGTATCTACGCATCCCCGAAGAACAGGCGGCATCGGTCTACTTTGCAGTGGCCTGTGACAGTGTCAGGCAGCGGCAGGGTTTCACCGTAACGTCTTCCGAGCAACATTCCATGACGGATTGGATCAGCGTCGCCGACATTATCGAAGCAGCCGATCCGATAGAGATAACGCTTAATTACCGCAATGGGAAAGCGGCCGGACGAATCGGGATCACCATTGACGATGTCAATGCAGGCGTTGTCGGTGTCTTGCTGCGCATCGATGACTATGTCGGTACCACGTCGCCCCGTTTCGATGTGCTGGACATCTGGCGTATCCTGGCGCGGGGTGAGGGCAGTTTCCATGCCTGGATGGATACGCAGACGGGCATTGGCGTCGACGAGCCAGCTCCCGGCACCGTTAATGATCGCTACGTTCTTCCCGATACGCGCTACAGTATCGCTACTTTTCCCGCCTGCGGGCAGAATATCATCGCGGTCGGCGCTTACAGCAACCGTTACAGCTTTCGGGATGCCTCCGGCAGCAGTCAAAGCCTGGGGAATGTCTCTGTTACGCCGGGTCGCTGGATGCCATTCAGCAGCAGCGGACCAACCGCCGACGGCCGGCTAAAACCGGAAATCTGTGCGCCCGGCCAGAATGTCATCGCCGCCTACAGCCGGCATGTGTCGAATAATCCCAGCCTGATCCCGACCGGCAACGAATTCGCGGCACAATCGGGCACCAGTATGGCGGCGCCAGCCGTCGCCGGCACGATCGCACTCTATCTGGAACGCTTTCCGAAGGCCCGCTACGACAAAATCTACGAGGCGATCACAGCAACTGCGCGGAGGAATGAATTCAGCGATGAATTCGGCGCGCTGCCAAACGAACGCTGGGGCTACGGCTTGCTCGATGCCTTTGCGATGCTCGGTTCGCCGACGGATATCGCGCCGCCATCGCCCCCTGGCCCCGTCACCGTTTATCCGAATCCTGCGTCGCAAACGCTTAGCATCAAATTTCGGCTGACAGCACCGGCTGAGGCGATCCTCAGGATTTATTCCGAACTGGGCGTCGAAGTACGGCGTGTACAGCCGGGGCTGCTGCCCGCCGGCGAACACATGCAATCTTTCCATTTGGAAGGATTGGCAAGCGGAACGTATTTTTATCAGCTTTGGGCGGGCGACGAGCCGCAGATAGGCTCCTTCGCCATCCTTCGCTAATAAAATTCGGACGGGGAACTTTTGCAAAAGCTCGTGAGCATGGTCTTGTTCGGTGTTTGCATAGTCGGTGGCAGCCTCTGGGCTCAGGATAAAGGATCAGGCCTCGGGCTGATTGTCGGCGAACCCACCGGAATCAGCGGCAAATTCTGGAACGGCGCCACGACTGCATTCGACCTGGCGCTGGCCTGGTCCTTGCGTAATGACGATCGCGTGGTGATCCACGGCGATTATCTGTGGCACGACTTCAGCCTGATCTCGATACGTCGCGGCAAGTTGCCGATCTATTATGGCATCGGCGCTGTCCTGGGTCTCAATGATGATGTAACGCTGGGTCTTCGTGTGCCGATCGGCATTACCTATCTGTTTCCCAAGGCGCCGGTGGATATCTTTTTTGAGCTTTCCCCCGGCTTGCGACTGGTGCCCGCAACGCGATTCCGGATCGGCGCGGCGCTTGGAGCACGCTACTATTGGGATTGAGCCGAAATCGCGCGGAAGCCCGGACGGCCCGTGTTATGCTTCGCGGTGCTCTATACGGTCGTGAATCCGTATATTGCGATCTCTACCCTGTTGACGGTTCATAGTGAGGTCGAACGATGAGTAAGTCTCTTTACGTCAAAATGATCGCCGTTGCGCTTCCCTTGATTGTGACCTTTTTCATTTTGTCGCGCGAGCAATTCAATCCGATTTACATCGGCGTGCTTATCATCATTTTTGGCGTCCTCATTATCGCGGGTATGGTCTTTCGCAAATCGGAATCGACTGCCGGCAGCGCCGAATCGAAGGAAGCCCGCTGAGCAATCATGGAAGATTTCAGCGGGCCGACAATTCTGCTTTTCTGTTTTATTGCGATGGAATTCTTTGCGTGGCTGATGCACCGCTTTGTGATGCATGGCTTTCTGTGGACCTTGCATCGCGACCATCACAATAAGACATCCGGCTTCTTTGAACGCAATGATCTTTTTCTCATCCTCTTCGCCGCGCCGGCGCTGCTGACCGGTCTGGCGGGATGGTACGCGGAGCTGCCGGAATTACTCTGGGCCTGTGCCGGACTGAGCCTCTACGGTACTGTGTATTTCTGGCTGCATGACATCGTCATCCACCGCCGATTGTTCCGAGGAGCCGCGCCCGGTAATCGCTACCTGCGTGCGCTGCGGCTGGCGCACCATGCCCATCATCGCCATCTCGGCCGCGACAATGGCGAATGCTTCGGTATGCTGCTGGTGCCCTGGAAATACTATCGCGATGCCGGATCGAAAAGCACGCCGCCATCGTCACGCACCGGCGCAATCAATAATTAGAACGAATCGTTCGTTTGTAGGTCCTTACCCTACTGAATGGCAACCAGCGGAGCGGTGGCGTGTCACTGACTGCTATGTTGGCCTCACAAAAGTTCTACGAACTCAAAGTCCAAAGAATGAAAGCCCTAACTGCTCCCGTTCGAATTGCCGCGCTTGTGTATCTGCTACTCTTTGTTGTCTCCTGTTCCGATGGCGGTCGTCAATCGGCGACAGACGATTCGGCGCTCATCAGGGACAGTCTGCCGGGTGCCGCATTGTTTACGCTGCTCTCGCCGTCGTATACGGGTGTCCGTTTTCGCAACGAGCTGGTTGAGGACGCGGCCATCAATTACATCAGCTGCACCAATTGCTACAATGGCGGCGGCGTTGCCGTAGGAGACATCAACGGCGATGATTTGCCCGATCTGTATTTCAGTGCCAATCAGCAGGCAAACCGGCTCTACCTCAATCAAGGTGATATGCACTTTAAAGATATCACAAAATCGGCGGGCGTCGATGGCAGCAATGGCTGGTCGACCGGCGTAACGATGGCCGATGTCAACGGCGACGGTTTGTTGGATATTTATGTCTGTCGGGCGCTGCAGTATGCACCCGAGCCGGAACGCGCTAACCTGCTCTATATTAACAACGGCGACCTGACCTTCAGCGAACGGGCAGCGGAATTCGGCCTGGATGACCGGGGCTTCTCAACCCACGCAACTTTTTTCGACTTCGATCGCGACAACGACCTCGACGTTTATATCGTCAACAGGCCCAACGGCAAGTTAATGGAAACCTATGATTGGGACCTGCGCATGGAAGCTGCGCAGGATCCTTTTATCCGCGATCAGCTCTATCGCAACGAAGGCAACGGCCGATTCACCAATATTTCCGAAGAAGCCGGCATATATAATTGCGCGTATGGTCTCAGCGCTACCGCCGGCGACTTAAACAACGACGGCTTTATCGATCTGTTTGTCGCCAACGACTTTATCGAGCACGACTTCGTTTATATTAACAACGGCGACGGCAGTTTCACCGACCGTGTGCATGATATGATGAAGCACATCAGCAACTTTTCCATGGGCGCAGATGTGGCGGACATCAATAACGATGGCTTTCTGGACATTTTTGTGCTCGACATGGTTGCCGAGGATCATTATCGCAACAAGGTTATGATGGGCGCGATGGACAGCAAGACATTTTACAGCAGCATCGGGCAAGGCTACCATCATCAGTATATGGCCAACATGCTACACCTGAATAATGGCGACGGCAGCTTTGCCGAGATTTCCCAGCTTGCCGGCGTCGGCAAAACCGACTGGAGCTGGGCCGCCCTGCTGGCGGATTTCGACAACGACGGCTACAGGGATTTGTTCGTCAGCAACGGCATCCTGCGCGATTCGCGGCATAACGACTACTTCCGCTCCGCAAAAAACAAATACAACAGTATGGGCGGCGGTTCGATGCGCAATCATTTCGACCTGGTGCAGAATACGCCGCAAACACGACTCCGCAATTATATTTACCGCAACAACGGCGATCTGACCTTCAGCAACAAACAGGACGACTGGGGCATGAACCCGCCGAGTTTTTCCAGCGGCGCAGCCTACGCCGACCTGGACGGCGACGGCGACCTGGATCTGGTTGTTAACAACCTGAACGATACGGCCTTTGTTTACCGCAACAACAGCGTCGCAGGCGACAGGAACTTTCTGCGTTTTGCCCTTCAGGGGCCGGAGGGCAATCGACTGGGCCTCGGCGCTCGGGTAACGATTTATAAAGATCAGGCGCAGCAGACCGGCGAGCTGACACTCTCGCGCGGCTTTCTGTCATCTTCAGAGCCCGTCATTCATTTTGGGCTCGGCAACATGGCCAGCGTCGATCGGGCCGAAGTCGTCTGGCCGGACGGACGGCGGCAGACGCTGAAGGATCTCGCCGCCAATCAGACGGTCGTGGTGAAAGCGCAGGAAGCCGCGGCAAGCGAGGAAGCAAGCCAGGCCGGCAGCACGGAAAAGGCGGCGCCCCTCGTCAGTGAATTGCCGGATAAGCTCGGTATCGACTTTGTGCATGAGGAGCGTCCCTACGATGATTTTGCGACGGAAATCTTACTGCCGAATCGCTTTTCACAAAATGGGCCCGGCCTCGCTGTCGGCGATGTTAACGGCGATGGTCGCGACGATGTTTTCTTCTGCGCGGCAGCCGGCAGCGCAGCGCAGCTGTATCTGCAGAATGCGGATGGGCGTTTCCGGCGCACTGCGCAGGGGCCCTGGGAAGGTGACGCCGCTCAGGAGGATATGGCGGCCGTGTTTTTCGACAGCGATATGGATGGTGATCTCGATCTCTACGTCGTCAGCGGCAGCAACGAGTTTGAGGCGGGCTCGGCGATGTTACAGGACCGGCTGTACCGCAACGACGGCCAGGGCAGCTTCAGCAAGACGCGGGACGCTCTACCGGAGCTCGTTAGCAGTGGCTCCTGCGTCGTGGCCGGCGATTACGACCGCGACGGCGATCTCGATCTTTTTGTCGGCGGTCGCGTGCTGCCGAATAAATATCCCTTTCCCGCCCCTTCGTATATCCTACGCAATGACGGCGGCAAGTTCAGCGACGCGACAGCGGAAGTGGCGCCGGAACTGCGTGAACCCGGCCTGGTAACGTCGGCGCTCTGGACCGATTTTGACAACGACGGGGCGCTCGACCTGATCGTGGTCGGCGAATGGATGCCTGTTTCGATTTTTCAGAACCGCGGCAACCGCCTGAAGCGCTTCAGCGGCGGCGACGCACTGGCGCTAAATACCGGCTGGTGGCACAGCATCGTCGGCGGCGACTTTGACAGAGACGGCGACATCGACTACGTTGTCGGCAACCTGGGTAAGAACAGTAAATACAAAGCCTCCGCCGAGAAGCCGCTGCACGTCTACTGTCACGACTTTGACAAAAACGGGGTGCTGGATATCGTGCTCGCCTATCACAACTCCGGCGAATGCTATCCTGTACGCGGCCGCGAATGCACGTCCGAGCAGATGCCGCTCATTGCCCGTAAGTTCAAAACCTATCACGAATTCGCAAGCGCCAACGTTACTGAATTGTATGGCGAGAAAGCCTTGAATGACGCATTGAGCTATGAATCCCGCTACTTCAAAAGCGCCTATCTTGAAAACAAGGGCGGCCAGAAGTTTGTGTTTCATGCCCTGCCGACCATCGCACAGACCGCGCCGGTGTTCGGCATGTTGGCGCACGATATTGATTATGACGGCAATCTCGACATCATCATGGTGGGCAATTATTACGCGCCGGAAGTTGAGACAATTCGCTACGATGCCTTTACGGGTTTGATCCTGCGCGGCGACGGCCGAGGCGGCTTTTCGCCAATGCCATCCCGCAACAGCGGATTCAGCGTACCGGGCGATGCAAAAGGACTGGCCCTGCTCAGTGACGCCGCTTCGGGACAGGATATTATCATTGCCGCCATTAACAATGGCGCCCCGCAGGTATTTCGGAGCGCCCTCACTCAGCCCGCGCATCGTAACCTGCGCATCGGCCCCCTGGAAGTCGCCGCCGATGTCGTCTTTAAGGACGGACGGACTGTCCGCTGCGAATTTCCCTATGGCTCGGGTTACCTCTCGGGCAGCGCTCGCTTCCTGCGCCTGACGGAAGACGTGGACCGCGCAACCATTTACAGCTCGCGCGCCGCGCCGCGCAAGGTAAACTTCGAGCAACTCGCGCTGAATTGAGAGCCGGCTGAAACTCAGCGAGTATCGCGATAATCCTGCATCGCCTGTCGTACATAGGCCTGGAACAAACGCAGCGCCTCCGTCGCGGGCGTCGCCTGGGCCGCAGCAAGCATTATCCGATTGATAAAGGGCGTAGAGGGTCCGGCAAGGACCCGCAGAATGCCTGCGCTCAACTCGGCTTCGATCAAATGCTCAGGTATTATTCCCAGGCCGATACCATTGATGACGGCCCGGATCATGCCGTAGACATTGTCAACCGTAAGAACAAGGTCGAGTTTTTCCGGCCGGCGCCCAAAGTGATGTTGAAACCACATTCGCGCTACCGGGGACTGCACCGTGTACGACACAAAAGATCGTTTTGTCAGACTTTCGTATTCCTGTTCCCGGGCTCCGTCGCCTGCCGCCGCCGCGCCGGACGCAACAAGCAAAAAACGCTCCCGAAAGATGGGCTCCATCGGCAAGTCATAATGGGCGGCGAATTGATCGCCATTGTCGATGAAGGCCATGTCGAGCTGATGTGAGAGCAGATCGTCAAGCAGGCGCGGCGGCAGATCGTGCGTAATCCTGAATTGCACCAGCGGATAACGCCGCCGAAAGTCCGCTATCAGATTAACCAGGGTCGTAGTACCGAAAACCAGCGGTGCGCCGATCCTGATCACTCCTCGTGCTTCCTGTCGTTCGCGGTCGAGCTCTTCGAATGATGTTCGCAGTGCTGCGAGAACCGGCGCAACTTTTTTATAAAGCATTTCACCCTGCCTGGTGGGAATAATGCTGCGATGCCGGCGGACGAACAAGCTTGTCCCCAATTCGATTTCCAGCTTTTTCACCTGCTGGCTGACTGCCGAACGCGTGGTATGCAATTCATCGGCAGCCCGCTGGATACTGCGATGGCGATAGACAAGGCAAAAAACTCTCAGACGATTCAGGTCGGGCAGCATTAATTTTTCTATCGCAATTGGTTAGAAGGTTTAATTCTGATTACTCAGGAAAAATACCTAAGATTAACGCAATTCCCTATCCGATCACGAAAAGAAAGACCAGATCGATGCCAATACCCATCAGTTCCGACGTCGATGATCGACAGTGCAAGCTCGTAGCCACCGTCAGCGTTTTCAGCGACACGGAGGCTCTTCTCCTGCGATATGCCACGGAGCCCGACCGACAAGGCGGCTGGTTCGTGCCGAACGATTTGATCCCCTACGCCGAGCATCCCGATGAGGCGGCCGCGACAATCTTGCTGGAGCACCTCGATCTGCGAGAGTCTCCCGCGCTGCATCATATCGAATCCTTCGTGGGCAACGACCGCTCATGGCACATGGTATTTCACTACCTGCTGCGCCTTGACCGGCGGCCGAGCCTTCTCCCGGGCGCGATGATCAAAGAAGCACGCTGGTTCCCATGGAATGCCTTACCCTCAGCTGCCGAGGTCGCTCATCATGGTTGGTCCTTGTCGATACTCGAAGCATGTCGCCATGAAGACGCCGCCGGCGCTCCGCTGAAGAGAATCTGAGCGCCTACTTGTTAAAGAGCGTCGCTGTTTCCATTATTTGCCTATTTTTGCGGCTTGCAATTGTTTGGGACGATTTGAGCCGGAGGGGCATGATCTGGATAATGGAGCACTTGACGAAGGCAAGGCTATTGCTAACTCTCTCGTTGAGCCTGGCATGCCTTAGCGGCTGCAAGGAAGAGACCGGGAACGAGGCAGAGCAAACTGCCGCAGCGAATGAAGAACGGCCGATCCGCCTGGCGATTAGTCCGGATCCGTTGCAGGTCGCGCCCGACCAGTATCACCTGGCGCTCGATGCGCCATATACGCGTGTTCTCTCCGTCCTGCAAGAGCCCGGTACTGCCGATCCGCCGCATTCCCATCCCGCCAGCGTTTTTCACATTGTCGATGATATTCAAGTCGAATTTGTTGAGGAGTCCGGACGGAGCCGACCCTTGAACCTCCACGCCGGTTTGACGTTTTTCGCCGATCCGATTGTCAATCAATCGATGCGGAGTGTCAGCGAGCAGCCTTCAAGGCTTGTTATCTTCGAAGTTCATGATACTAGCGGCACCGAAGCGCTCGCCGGTCCCGACCCGGTCGCAGCAGCCGCCGATGTCTACAAGGCCGTCATCGACAATCGCTATGTCCGAGTGTTGGAAGCGCGCTTCGCTCCCGGACAGAGCAGTGCCATGCATGCCCTGCAGCGCAATGCGGTCTACGTACGCGAAGGCGGTCAACTCCGCCTGCAGCTGCCCGACGGCAGCAACCAGGAGCTGCAATTGACCGCGGGGGACCTGAGGACAATCGATCCCGCAGCGCAGATTTCATTCGAGAGCCTGAGCGACAGCGAAGTTCATCTCATAATTGTGGAATTCAAGTAGGCGACAGCAGGCGAATGAATTCGAAAGCGGCAATCCCGATTATCGATGGTCACAATGACACGCTTCTGAATCTGTTTCTGCGAGACCGCGGCAAGGGACGATCGTTTTTCGAACGCAGCTCCACGGGCCATATTGATTTGCCACGCGCCCGCGAGGGCGGATTTGCCGGCGGCTTCTTTGCAATCTTTGTCCCTCCGAACGATCAGAAAGACAAGGATGCGCTTGCCACGATCATTAAAGATGAAAAAGGCTTCCGTTCGGCCCCGGTTTCGGCGCTGGACCCTGCGTATGCCCGCGACTTTACGCTGTCGGTAATGGCGGCGTTCTTTCGCCTGGAAGCTGCTTCCGAGGGAAAAGTCAAGCTGTGCCGCAGCACCGGCGACATTGAGCAGTGTCTGGCCGAGGACAGGCTGGCCGTCATTCTGCATTTCGAGGGAGCCGAAGCGATCGATCCCGGTTTTGACGCGCTGCACGTCTTTTATCAGGCCGGTTTACGTTCCCTCGGCATCGTCTGGAGCCGGCCGAATGACTTTGGCTATGGTGTGCCCTTCGCCTTTCCGCAATCTCCGGATACCGGTCCCGGGCTGCGCCAGGCGGGCAAGGACCTCGTGCGGGAATGTAACAAACTGGGTATTATGCTCGACCTGGCGCATCTGAATGAAAAAGGCTTCTGGGATGTCGCTCGTCTGAGCGATGCCCCGCTGGTCGTAACACATGCCTGTGCCCACAGCCTCAGCGCAAAGGCTCGCAACTTGACCGACAAACAGCTCGATGCCATTGCAGACAGCGGCGGCGTGGTGGGCGTTAACTTTTTTGTTGCCGATCTGCGCGCCGATGGCCAACGCAATGAAGACACGCCCGTCGCGGCTATTGCCGAGCATGTTGATTATATCGTCAGGCGCATAGGAGCCGAGCATGTAGCCTTCGGCTCGGATTTTGACGGCGCGATGATGCCGGAAGAACTGAAAGATGTTGCCGGACTGCCGAAAGTACTGGAGGCGCTGCGCGATCTCGATTATGACGACGCCACACTCCGCAAGATTTGCCACAGCAACTGGCTCCGCGTACTCGGCGACACGTGGAATTAAGGAGGCCTTCCCTCGCAGCTCAGCTGCCGGCCCTTGTTCGAGCCCGTTATAATTGCCGAATTTTGCGTAAGTTGCGAGCTACTAAAAAACGTTCCATTAGTGGGAACAAGCCCCAGCGATGGAGATTTCTCTCAAACGGGATCGAATCCCAACAGCAGTTATGATAGAGGTTCTTATGCAGAATATCGTCCGAACAACATTGAATATTGCGGTTCTGACCCTGTTTTTCACCTGTTGGTCATGTGCATCCGAATCCAAGGAGGCGTCGGCGCAAGAGTCCGAAGGAGAGCAAAGCATCGCTCAGGCAGTCGCAAACGAAGGTGGAGGCGCAATGGCTAACGATTATTCTTATGCTATCGGTGTTATCATATCCAGCAATCTGCAGGCCGAAGCAGATGACATCAACCTTGATAACCTGATCAAAGGACTGCGGGAAGGACTCGCCGGCACCGCATCAATGACAATGGCGGACGCGCAGAAAGTACACCAGGAGTTTTCACAGAAAAAACGTGAATCTCTGTCATCCGTGAATCTCGAAGAAGGCAAAGCATATCTCGCCAAGAATAAAACAAAAGAAGGCGTCGTCGAAACCGCCTCGGGCTTGCAGTATGAAGTCCTTAAGAGCGGCGATGGCCCGCGCCCCCAGGCGACCGACAAAGTCAAAGTTCACTACGTAGGTACCTTTATCAACGGCAAGGAATTCGATTCTTCGATTAAGAAAGGCGAGCCGATCACCTTTGGTCTAAATCAGGTTATCAAAGGCTGGACCGAAGGTATGCAGCTGATGCCCGTCGGCAGTAAATACCGTTTTGTAATTCCTTCCGACCTGGCCTACGGCCCACAAGGACGCGGTAATCAAATGCCGCCGAACGCGACCCTGATTTTTGAAGTTGAGCTCCTGGGCATTGAGTAATAAAGCAAAGCCGCACACGGACGAAACAAAATAATTCAGAGTGAACAGGGGCGGAGCGCAATCTCCGCCTCTGTTGTTTTAGTTCCCTTCGCCCTCATCGATGTGCATCTGCTTAATGCCGGAAACACTGCTGTAATTGCCAAGTTTGTTCCCGATGGCGCGCCATCCTTTCACACCGATAAAATCGGCCAATCCCAGCTGCATCGTTTGCTTGGCCTGTCCCCGCCGCGCGGCAAAACTAAACTGGACAACAGGATCGGCGCTGTCGGTAATGAAAAGAAGCCGGGAATTCTTGTGCTCGCTGATAAAGGTGTAGCGCTTACCGCTGCTGAGTGCTTCAATCCGGAAACGCTTCACATAGAAGCAGCGGTTGCCGCCATCGTAGTGAATCGCCGACAGAACATCTTCGGGATCAAACTTCTTGATAAGTAAGATAGCGGCGCAATCAAAACGCTGCGTGAACTCGAAGCCGCTCAGTTCATAGCTACCGTCGTTGTAAAAAGCGATGATTTTGTCCTCGCCTTCAAAGCTGCCCAGGTGACGACCGCGTTCCTCGGAGTTCAGGCGTCCGATCGATTCATCCAGATAAAGGTCGATACCGCCAAGAGTCGAGGCGCCTATCGACTTTTGCACTACTTTGCGAACGCGATATTTACTGATGGTGTTGCCGCGCGAGCTCCGGCCCTTAATCGCAAGTTCGGCAAAGTCATAGTCAAAATTTTTGATTCGCGCGCGGCTGTTGGCGTCGAGCGCAATAGTGACAACTTCCGATTCGCTGTTGGGGTTGGCCGTAAGATACAAGACGCGCGAGCCTTTGGCGCCGGTGCTATGATCATATTCCCGATCGCGTGTAATTGATGTCACGGCAAATCGTTTCGCATAGGTCTTAGCGCTTGCAGCATCGAAATACAACAGGTTATAGACCATGCGCTCATCGCCTTTCTTCCATACCGCCACGTGGACAATATCCTTGCCGACAAATGCTTTATCGCTGACACGCGTAACCAGATAGCGACAATCGCGGCGAAACACGATGATGTCGTCCAGATCCGAACATTCGCCGACGAGCTCATCTTTCTTCAGGCCGTAGCCGATAAATCCGTCTTTTCGATTAACATAGAGCTTGCGATTAGCGGCCGCCACCTGCGAGACGGCAATCGTGTCGAAGGTTCGAATTTCGGTCTTTCGTTCGCGACCTTTGCCATAGCGATTAATCAAGGCCTGAAAATAGCCGATCGCGTATTCGGTCAGGTTGTCCAGGTTTTCCTGCGTATCGGCCATTTCGTCTTCGATATTGAGTATGACCTCATCAGCCTTCTTCGCGTCGAATCTCGAAATGCGCTTAATCTTGATTTCCGTTAACTTAATGATATCGTCGCGCGTCACTTCGCGATGCAATTGTGCCTTGTAAGGTTCGAGTCCATCGTCGATAGTGCTGATGACGGCTTCCCAGGTTTCGCATTCCTCGATCCGGCGATAGATGCGCTTTTCTATGAAAATTCGTTCCAGCGATGAGAAGTGCCAGCGTTCCGCCAGCTCGGCCAGCAGAATTTCCAGCTCCCGCTTGAGGAGCGATACCGTCTGGTCGGTTGAATGTTTCAGGATATCATTAACCGAGAGAAAGGCCGGCTTGTTGTCGACAATTACGCAGGAATTGGGTGAGATCGATACTTCACATTCCGTGAACGCGTACAGGGCGTCGATCGTAACGTCAGGTGAAACGGCAGGTGCAAGATGCACGTTTATCTCAACCGCCGCGGCCGTCTGATCTTCGACTTTCTTAATCTTGATTTTACCGTTGTCGTTGGCCTTAACAATCGAGTCGATCAGGCTGGAAGTTGTGACGCCGTAAGGCACGCTGCGAATGCTGAGCATCTTTTTATCGACGACATCGATATGCGCCCGTACGCGGACTTTGCCGCCTTTGAGACCGCCGTTATAGTTGCCGGCGTCCATCATGCCGCCATTGGGAAAATCGGGCAAAAGGTTTGGCTGACGCCCTTTCAGGTAGTTGATCGAGGCCTGGAGGAGCTCAATGAAGTTATGCGGCATTATTTTTGTCGCAAGCCCAACCGCAATGCCTTCGACCCCCTGCGCCAAGACCATGGGAAACTTCACCGGCAATTGAACCGGTTCTTTCTTACGGCCGTCATAGGAAAGCTGCCACTCCGTCGTATCGGGATTAAACAGGACTTCCAGCGCAAATTTTGACAAACGGGCTTCGATGTAACGCGCGGCGGCGGCCCGGTCACCCGTTCTACTGTCTCCCCAATTGCCCTGCGTTTCCACCAGGAGTTCTTTCTGGCCCAGGTTTACCATCGCGTCGCCAATCGCGGCGTCCCCATGCGGATGGTACTGCATCGTCTGGCCAATGACGTTGGCCACCTTATGGAATCGACCGTCTTCCATCTGACGCAGGGCATGGAGTATCCGGCGCTGCACAGGCTTGAACCCGTCATTGATCGTCGGTACCGCGCGTTCAAGGATTACGTAGGAGGCATAATCCAGGTAGTAGAGTTCATACATTCCGTCAACAGTTGTCCGGGTGGCGGGATCGCCATTGTCGGCTGAAGCCTGGGAAATGTCCTGCATCGCATCGGCCGCTACGGCGGTATTGTTGCCGTCCGGCACATTGTCAAACAATCCGGGTTCCGGTTTTTCTTTGCTAGGCAAGGTCTTCCTCCACTACGTCCTGTTCAACGCGCAAATTGTTAATAATAAACTGCTGACGGTCCTGGGTGTTTTTCCCCATGTAATACGTCAGTAGTTTTGACAAGGATGTATTGGACTGCAGCAAGACCGGGCTGAGCCTCATGGAGTCGCCGATGAATCGACCGAATTCGTCAGGCGAGATTTCACCCAGCCCCTTAAAACGTGTTATTTCGGCCTTTTGTCCCAGTTTCTGAAGCGCAGCCTGCCTTTCCTCTTCACTAAAACAATAAATGGTTTCCTTTTTATTGCGGACGCGAAACAAGGGAGTCTCCAAAATGTAGACGTGGCGGTTGCGAACGAGATCCGGAAAGAATTGCAGGAAGAAAGTCAGCATCAGCAGACGGATATGCATTCCGTCAACGTCTGCGTCGGTTGCAATGACGACATTGTTGTATCGTAGATTTTCCAGCCCGTCTTCGATGTTAAGCGCGTGCTGCAGGAGATTAAACTCTTCATTCTCATAAACGACTTTTTTCTTTAGGCCGAAGGAATTCAGCGGCTTGCCACGTAGCGAGAACACTGCCTGCGTCTCGACATTGCGGGACTTTGTCAACGAGCCGCTGGCCGAGTCGCCCTCGGTAATGAACAAAGTCGTCTGTTGTTTTTTTTCTTCAGGCGTCTTATTGTCGGCGAAATGAAATTTACAGTCACGCAGTTTTTTGTTGTGCAGATTGGCTTTTTTGGCACGTTGGTTGGCAAGCTTTTTGATACCCGCCATTTCTTTGCGCTCGCGTTCGGACTGGACAATCCGCTTCAGGAGCGCGTCGGCGGTCTGCGGTGTCTTATGCAGATAATCATCCAGATGCTTTTGCACGAATTCGATGACGAAGCTCCTGACTGCCGGCCCGTCGGGCGCCATCGTCAACGAACCTAGTTTGGTTTTGGTCTGCGATTCGAACACGGGATCCTGAACGCGGACACTGACTGCGCCGACAACAGCCGAACGTATGTCGGCGGCCTCAAAATCTTTTTTATAGAAATCGCGGATCGTTTTGGCGATCGCCTCTCTGAAGGCGGACAAATGGGTTCCGCCCTGTGTGGTGTGCTGCCCGTTAACAAAAGAGTAATACTCTTCGCCATATTGTTCGCCGTGCGTCAGCGCAAACTCGATATCATCCCCACGCAGATGAATAATCGGATACCGCTGTGTCTCCGGATCGATCTTACGTTCGAGCAGGTCCTGCAGGCCATTCTTCGACACATACTTCTGCCCGTTAAAGACAATGGTCAGGCCGGCATTCAGATAGGTATAATTACGAATCTGATTTTCAATATGCTCCGGTACAAAGCGAAAGTTTTTGAAGATCCCATTGTCGGGGCGGAAGACAAAACGCGTGCCGTTGCGCAGGGATGTTTTACTGAGGCGGTGATCGCGGGCAACGCTGCCCTGCTGAAACTCCAGCACCTTGGTTTTGCCGTCGCGTATTGACTGTACCTTGAAGGCTTCCGAGAGCGCATTGACAGCCTTGGTGCCGACGCCATTGAGCCCGACGGCCTTCTTGAACACTTTGCTGTCGAACTTACCGCCGGTATTGATTTTGGAGACACAATCGAGGACTTTGCCCAGCGGAATACCGCGGCCATAATCTCGCACGACCACTTCATGGTCGGAAACGCCTACTTCGATGGTCTTGCCGTAGCCCATCACGTGCTCATCGATGGCGTTGTCGATGACCTCCTTTAAGAGCACGTAAATGCCGTCGTCGGGTGACGACCCATCCCCGAGCTTACCAATGTACATCCCCGGTCGCAATCGAATATGCTCCATGGGGTCGAGCGATCGAATGCTCTCTTCCGTATACGCATGATCTGCCATGACAAATTCTAGCTATAATGAACGTACTTTATGCTGCTAAAAAACCGAAGCCGCAAATTACAAAATTTTTCCCGTATGAACGATAATCGCTGTTTTTTGACGATTTTCAACACTTTGATATAGTCTTCGACATTGCTTCCCGGTAGAATTCGGACAATGAACAGGGCGGAGACACTGATTCAGACTCTTCGGCGGCCTCGATGCCGGCGCAAAGTCGGAATTTGTGACAAGTCGACAACCTGCCTGGATCCGAAGCGCTGCCGGACCTCAAACACCAGAGAAACAGTTTGTCAGGATGGACTAAATACTGTTCGTTATCAAAAACAGAGGGATAGATTTCCGGAAAGTCTGCCATATCAGCAGACAAAATTTTTCATTGTCAAAAATCGCCTGCCATTTTGCCTTACCCACTGCAAAGAACACCGAAAGTTTGATAGGTCGAAATCAGATTTACGCCACATAGACAGAGCAGACTGACATCATTGCGCAATTTTCCTTTTGGCACGCTTGTTGAGGAACTACCTGCGAACTTGCAAAACGTCTGAGAAAGACGGCAACTACAAAAACAACAGTTTCTGTTTCAATACTATTACGAGGTGAAGAGATGACGTTAAAGCACTGGAGCCCCGTCACGGAAATGCGCAGTTTCGAACGCAATGTCAATGACTTGCTGAAAGGCTTCTTTGGCGATTCGACGAGCCCATTGGCTAAATCGGTCCTTGGCGAGACCAATATCAATGAACAGAGCTGGCGGCCGCGCACTGATATCATCGAAGCTGAAGATCACTATCATTTGTCGACGGATCTACCGGGAATTGATCCCAAAGACGTCAAAATCACGGTTGAAGAAGGACGCCTGACTCTTAGTGGCGAAAGGGTGTTCTCGGAAGAATCACAAGATACAAATTGGCAGCGTCGTGAACGGCGGTACGGGAAATTCGAACGTTCCTTCGTCTTACCCGATACAATTGACCAGGAAGCCATAAAAGCGGAATTCAAAAACGGTCAGCTCGATATCACGATCCCCAAGCTTGCCAAGGTTCAGCCGAAACAAATCGAAATCTCGATTGACTGAGGCATCCGAATGTGCCGTCAGCAGTTGACGGAAAGTTGAGAGCGACGTCCTCCCCGCATCAATGCGGGGAGGACAGTTCCAGGGATTACCTTTCAGCCCGGACATTACATCATTTGACAGCAAATCATTAAAGGATATCCAGCAATGAATCAAATCTGTATTGGTCCCGCGGTCATCGAATTTGGCGCTGCGACCGAGCGAAGCACAGACGCGACCGCAGGCAACTGCCGCAGTGACCATAGCAAGGGCCAGGGAGCCTGGCAACCGCCAATGGATATTATCGAGTATGAAGAATCCTACCGTATAGATCTCGACCTGCCAGGCATCGAGCTTGCCGATCTCGGGATCAGCTATGTCGACGAGCAGTTGCAGATCAAGGGACTGCGCAATCGGACGAAAGAAGGCGAAGACAGTAGATTCGTCCGCCGCGAGCGCGAGCTCGGAGAGTTCCGGCGTGTGATAAGGCTGTCGAAACCCATCCGCGACAACGGCATCCAGGCCTTTTACAAGCAAGGCGTATTAACAATCCGAGCGCAAAAGGCGGAGCGGGCCATTCCCAAGTCGATTGAGATTAGGCTTAACTAGTCCGCGCCGATGCAAAGAAGGAAGAAACAAAGAAGGCGATTGGGCCTGGGACAACAAAATTTAATTTCCGGGATATGCGTCCACGGTTTCCCAGGTCGAAGCTCGCTCGATCAAGGATAATTTGTATGGAGTTGACACGAGCACAGGCGGTGCGGGACAATCCCGGCCGCCGATGCTTTTTAACGCGGGTTTTCAGCTAATTCGCAGCTTTTCCATCAAGGCTTCCTTACGACGCACAGCCACATCGATTGCCGTCCCATCTGCGACGATCACGTATCCGCCCTTGCCTTTGACATACTTTTTAACAAATAACAGGTTTACCAGATGAGCATGGTGAACGCGGACGAACATGTTCGTGTCCAGCAATGACTCGTATTCACGGAGTGTCTTTGCCACGAGGTGGCAGGTTCCGTCCTGCAGATAAACATTTGTGTAGTTACTGTTGGCTTCGCAACGAACTATTTCGGCGATCGCGACGAACAATATGCCATCAACGGCGGGCAGAGCGATCTTCCCAAACTGAGCGTTCGGTTCGGATGCGACCTCCGGAACAGAATTCTGCGCCATTCGCGCCGGTCTTTGTTTTCCTCTTATGCGCTCTACCGCATCTTTAAGCTCGCTGATCACGATTGGTTTCAAGAGATAGTCGAGGGCGGAATGTTTAATTGCTTGAATAGCGTAGTGATCATGCGCCGTTACAAAAATCAACTCGCTATCGAAGCGGCCTATTTTACGCAGTAGTTCAAAACAATCGCCGTCCTTAAGCTCGACATCAAGAAAAACGACATCGGGCGCCAGAGTGCGGATTAAGTCAATCCCTTCGACGATGGATTCGCCGGCCCCGACTACCTCAACATCACGGCAGTATTTATCTAATAAATGTTTCAATAAATCGCGATTCTGGCGTTCGTCTTCAAGAATCAGAGACTTTATCATGCTCAATCCATTTTGTGCAAATCTTTAACGTGACATAGTTGGAAACGAGTGAGCAAATATTTGCCCAACTCCCGTAAGGCAATCCGAATTCCTTCCGGGATGAGAAATCTTCAGCAGTGCGCGAATCTGCATCGACAGCTCAGTATGACATTCGGCCGAGTTGCACACAATCAGATTTCAGTTATTCTGTGCGACCGTCGCTGATCTGAGTTCATTTTCCAGCGGAATTCTGATAACTACTCTTGTACCACCGACTTGACCTTGATTATTGACCAGATCTTCGACATCAACACTGAAAGGGCGCTGCCATTTCTCACTGAGAAACTCGAGCCGTTCGCGGGCTACCTGCATTCCCATCGAATGATGCTTGCGACTGCGCCGACGCCGGGCTTCGGCAGCGGCCTTGCGTCCGACACCATTGTCTTCGATACTGAATTCGATCCCGTCGCCGTTGGCCTGAGCGCTGATCAGCAATACACCGCCCTGGCCTCGGGGCTTCAGTCCGTGGATTATTGCATTTTCCACATAGGGCTGCAACAAGAGTGTCGGGACGGTTTGACGCGATTGATTAATCGATCTGTCGACCTCCAATGAGTAGCTGAACTGGCCATCGCAGCGCAGGACTTCAAGCTCGATGTACAGGCGCAAGGCTTCCAGCTCACGGGACAGACTTATCATTTCGCGCCGCGAATTTTCCAGTGTGCAGCGCATAAGCCTGGCAAAACGGCTGAGATGATCGTAGGCAAGCGCGCGGTCGCTGCGCAGCACAAGGTGTTGAATACAATTAAGCGCGTTAAAAATAAAGTGCGGATTCATCTGGCCGCGCAGCGACTGGAGCTCCGACTCCACTGTCCGCCGTTCCAGCGCCGCCTGACGCCTGATGGAACGTAAGCGTCGCCACACGATGAGGACTGCAATGCCAAATATCAGACTTGCCGCAGCGATGCGAAAGCTCAGAGTTTTCCACACAGGCGGCTCGATCTGCAGGGTGATCGCGATCTGCTCGCGATTCCAGGGACTATTGGCATTAAAGGCCCGAATGTGAAAGGTGTAGCTGCCACCTTCCAGATTCGTGTAATCAGCAGTTCGGCGCTCGCCAAGGTGTTTCCACCCGGCATCGACACCTTCCAGGCGGCACTGATAGTGTTTAATGCCACTGAAGGTGAAGTCAATTGCGGCGAATCGGAAGGTAATAAAGTTTTCCCAATACGAAAGTCGGACGGTGTCGCCGTTAAGGAGCTCCGGATACTTAAGACGATTGAAAACTTCCAGGCCCGTGATATGCAATGGAAAGCTCAACTGTGGCCGGCGCACACTATCCGGATGAAAGCTGCAAAACCCGCCCGGCCCGCCAAAGTACAACGAGCCGGAATAGTGCCCTTTATGATAAGCGCCAAAATAGAATTCATTAGCGATCAAACCGTCGCTTACATCGAAACGCCAGAAACGCTCGCCCGCAGGCGTGAATCGGGTCAGGCCATTATTGCTGCTGAGCCATAAATTGTCTCGGTCGTCTTCCACAACCCCATACACCGCATTATTGGCCAATCCGTCTTCCTGCGTGTAAACTGCAAAGGAGTCGCTTTCAGGCAGGTAGCGGAATAGTCCGCTGCCATAGGTACCGATCCACATCGTTCCATTTCGATCGCGCACTACGGACCACGGGTCGGACTCTGTTGGCGTCGAGGATTCTTCCGTAATACGCATTGAACGAAGATAGCGCATATTGATCGGATCGAATATCTCCAGGCCGCGATTGGTAGCGAGCCACAAGTTGCCATCGAGGTCTGCGTTAATGCCGAAAACAAAATAGCGGGTATGGCTGGAGTCCCAGGCATTAAACATAAATCGTCGAATGGAGCAGGAATCGCTTTGATAAAGGAAGAGCCCCCGATTGCTGCCCATCCACAGACTGTTTCCCTGGTTCTGAAACATAGAATACACATGGCCGTCGAATTCCGTCGCCTTGGCGCAACAGTCGATACGCACAATTCGATCGTTTTGCCGGTCATAACCTTGAAAACTGAAAGAGGTTCGTCCGATCCAGACAATACCGCTACTATCCTGCAACATGGCATTGACCGGTCGTTCCGTGGGATCACAGTAACCGATGAGGTCCGGGCGTTGGCGCATTGACGCAGGGTTATGTCGATTAACTTCATACACGCCATTGTTAGTACCGACAAAGACCGTTGTGTCATCCAGCTCGCATATCGAGCGCACTGTGACTTTGCTCTGGCGTTCATATCGATAACTTGTAAATATTTCGCGCTTTTTTGTATAGACCTCAAGACCGGATTCACTCCCATGCCAGATCGTTTGCCTCCGATCGACATAAATACTGAGCGGTTGCGATAACTCAGCATTACCTTCGCGATTGTCAACTTCAAGCTCGAATAACTTTTGCCGCGCGATATCAAAACACAAGAGCTTATACTCTGTTCCGACTACAAGGTTGCCGTCATCGATTTGTCCGACGAACTTGACGAATCGGTTAAGTTGCAAGCCAAGCTGTTTTCGAGGATCGGCGACGATAAGCAGCGTGTCCCGCGCCCTGTCGTAACGCGCCAGACCATCACCCGTTGCGGCCCATAGTCTTCCCTCACGATCTTTTAACAGGTAATTGACGATGCCTGGTGGTTTTGAGCTGCGCTGATCGCGAAAATGAACCTGCGCAATAGTCTTTCCGTCGGGTTCGACCCGGAGCAAAGAGACATTCGTTCCGATGAACATTGTCCCGTCAGTCTCACGTAAAATTGAGGTAACATTCGGCCCCAACTGACGATCGACGGTCGTAAATTTGTCGACATTGGAAAAGTGAATAAACTCTTCTCTGGCAATGTCAAACTTATACAATCGCCCCTGAAAAGTTGCTATCCACAAAAACCCGTCGTCGGAAGAGTAAATGAGAGATGGATTATTTTCGCGGCAGGCGCCCACATCCTTGTGCTGAATCTGAAAATTTTTGAATTTTTCACTGCGGCGATCCAGGCGGCTTAAAATGCAATTGTCGGTGATAACCCACAGGTTACCCTCGGTATCTTCGCAAATATCCCGACAAATGATGCTTCTGATCGAATTACTGTCATTTGCTATCGGTCGATAAACGCGAAAATCATAGCCGTCATATCTGTTAAGTCCATCGCGGGTGCAGAACCACATGAAGCCTTCACGATCCTGGAATATACTGTAAATGGTGCTTTGCGATAATCCGTCGTCAGGTGAGAAATGGCGAACGCGCCATTGCCCGGCCTGTGATGTGGCCTCGCATTCGGCACGTGCAAAAATGCACGATATCATAACGCAGATCGTGAGTAAAGGGCGACTCCATGGAGCAGACAGGCACGATGGGCGGGTCCCGGCACTCCAGTGAATGCGCTTTCGAATTCTCAAAATTCTGGCCCCTTTTTTAGCCGTTTCCAGTGACAGCGTGATCTTCCCGGGGCCGGCAAAATAGAAGAATGCAAATTCCCAGGCAACTGATTTATCTCAACCGATCCGGGCGGGCAGTGACAAGGCCCGCCGCAAATGCCTGTGTGATTTCCTTGATGGCGCGCAGGTCGGGTACCGGAATCTATGATTCGGCAACTGACGGCAGATTTGGTCACCGCAGACTGTCGCAGGTTTCATCGGCTATTCCGACTGACTTGGACGCTTCGTCACCTCCGCCGAAAACAACGGAGCACTCAAGTGGGAAATGCCAACGAACAATGGAACGTGCTAAAGGACAACCGATGCGCAATGTGTCCGACAGCTCAGCCGCTGCGCGCGCAACGGCTAACCGTACCGGTGGTCAGGCTGCGGTGACCGAATCTGCCGCAGAACCGCAATTAGCCGGCAACACTTCCGAATATGCTTTACACTCTATCCCCATTAGTCAAATTACGTGCCAAACTCAAGGCAGTGGAAGCGCGCGCCACCCCGATGTCAGCTGCAGGAAACCCCAGGCTTCTGTTCGCAGTGCATTGCGTCCCAAATCAACGAATTCCCATTGTTCCGGGCGATTATCTTCAGTTTTGCGACTCGCCGAATCTTGGACAAGGATTGAAGTCATAAGCGATTGATCCACTACGGTGAATGCCCTGAGGACAGCTGTGCCGATTTTTCGTCAATCCTCCCTGCCCCTTTTGGATACGTTCGCGCTGATCTCCGAAACCAAATACCTTCTATGCTATGAACATTTCGTCCTTTTTGCCGCAAAAGCGGCTCTTTGTTTCAGGTACCGGCGAAGGTACTTGTTTTAGATTTCAGATTGCACAATATTGCCGAAAAATCGGCACGCAGCCGAAATTTCGCTAAATCATCATCGAGGTATAGCAGGGTCGAATGGAAGCGCAATTGATTCAAGGCCTGGCCTATTTTCTCAAGACCAAAGATATTAAACCTTTTCTGGGCCAACTCTCTCTGTTAACTAAATCGGAGATCATTCAGATTCGAGTGATGAACGAAGGATTCGGCTGGATTCCCCTGGGCCGCCTGCTGCAAACACAGGGCGCTGCCGGAGCCGAAAGTTACTATGAAGAATTCAGTAAGACCGTAGCCGAAGAAGTTGCCAGATCAAAGCAATTCATTGATGTACACAACACGGCAATCTCCCCGCTCAGCTCAGAGAGTCTTTCCGAGCTGGACGTTAAATCTTTTGCCTGCTTCCCCATCCTCGGCAGCGGCAAAGTTATCGCAGTTGTCTTTGCCGCGTCGATGAAATTTCGCCCCGCCTTAACGCCGTCAATTGTGGCGTTGCTGCAAAGCGTCACTCAGGCTATTGCCTCGATCCTGGAGCATGAATATCAGTACGAGCATACCTTGCAAAAGTATAGCGCACAACAGGCGGCGATTGACCATGGGATAGTCACTGCAGGCGAGGGCATGCAAGCCGTGCTCGATCTCCTGCCCCGCATTGCGCAGACCAAGGCGCCGGTTCTTATCAGCGGCGAAACCGGAACCGGCAAAGAGCTCATTGCCCGGGCAATCCATAAGTCAAGTTATCGCTCCAAACATCCATTCGTGACTGTTCATTGCGGAGCATTGAGCGAAAGCCTGATTGAAAGCGAATTGTTCGGACATGTTAAGGGAGCGTTTACGGGCGCATCACAAAACAAAACAGGGTATTTTGGTCTGGCCGAAAAAGGCAGCATCTTTCTGGACGAAATAACGACGGCCTCGCGGGAAGTCCAGATCAAACTGCTGCGGGTACTTGAAAATAGTGAAATAGTACCGGTCGGAACCGCTTCGCCGCGCCATATCGACGTCCGTATTATTGTTGCGGCCAACGAAAATCTGGAAGATCTCGTGCAGCGAAACATGTTTCGCAAAGATCTTTATTATCGCCTGAAAGTTCTGGAAATCAAATTGCCGCCGCTGCGCGAACGCTCCGCCGACATACGGGCTCTTGCGCATCACTTTCTCAATCAATTTACCAGACACTACGGCAAGAATATTCTTGGGTTTACCGAGGAGTTGCTGGATAACTTGCAGCAAATACCATGGGAAGGCAACGTCCGCCAGCTCAAGCATCTTGTAGAACGCCTTGTCGTCCTTGCCGAACCCAATACAATTCTCAGCGCGGAGGACCTTCGCCATCTGGATGCCGGCGGGCCGGTGCCGGGCGAGCCGGCTGAAGTAGCGGAGCGTTTCAATGCGATTGCAAGTTATCAGCAGTTTAAGGATGATGTACTCCATTCTCTTGAGCGAAAGTTTTTGCTGCGAAAGATGGAGGAAAGCCAATGGATTGAGTCGCGGGCGGCCAAACAACTGGGAATGGCGCGTTCGACGCTGCTGCACCGTCTCAAAGTGTTAAAGATCGAGAGGCCAGTCGCTGCAAAAGCAGGAGTTCACTCAGCCAATGGCTTCGCCGCAAAGTCCTAATCACTAAAACATATAGACATTTAGGTGTCTCGGGCACTAAAAAGAAGTAGGACGATGACAGCTACGGTATTCAATAATTAACAGCCGGTTTGCAAGGTATGAAGGCAAAGGCCATTAAAGAATGCCGGGCACCATCCGCTACGCAGTGTTCCTAACAATCTCTGCCACCTATAGTTTTTGCCGGATGGCACTGAAGTATTTTCACACACAGGGATATCTTCAAAATGATCACAGGTCGCTATAAAATCCTTAACAAAGTAGGCGAAGGGAGCGTCGGGACGGTCTATCGCGCCCGGCGACGCTCCGACGGAATGCTGGTGGCGCTAAAGAAACTCAAACCGAATGTTTCGCCGCGCGCCTTGGCGCGTTCTTTTTTTGCAGGTTCGACTACGACAAGCGATAATTCGCCAGTCGCGACAAGTCAGGACATTCGGGAAGATGGTTTGAAACGCGAGTTCATTTATATGAACAATGTGCGCCACCCCAACCTGGTAGAAGTATTTGATCTGGATGTCGACAGTGGCAACAATTTTTGTCTGATCATGGAGCTCCTTGATGGCGAATCACTGGGTGAAATTCTCGGGCAAGAACAGACTGCATTGACGGGCGCTTTGATTTGCGACTACCTGATTCAACTATTGCGGGGACTGGCTTTTCTTCATGTTCGTGGCTTTGTGCATCGCGATCTCAAGCCCGCCAATCTTTTTGTTTCCCGCGAAGGCCGGCTCAAAATCCTGGACTACGGCGTAATGACCGAATACACAGCATCGGGGCGGGAATCAGCGGGTACCCGACAATACACGGCTCCGGAAGTCCTGAATGGCGCCAGCGCTACCCCCTTGTCTGATTTGTATGCGGTCGGCGTATTGTTGAAGGAGTTACTGCAGCGAAGCGCTAGGGCGCAGCCGGATGGCCCTGCAGGTCGTGTTAAGAATGAGCCGGGCGCCCGCGCTTTGCAGGCCATCATGCGCAGTTTGCTGCAGAGCCGCCCGGAACGTCGTTATCAGAGCGCCGAGGATGCGCTCACAGAGCTGATCAAACAGACAGACGCCCCGACAATGCAGGAGACGCAAGGAACGCTGCGCAGTTTTGTCCTCGCCTCCGGGCTTCTGGGCAGAGACCGGGAGCTGCAAGTCCTGAAAAACGCCTTCGACCGTTGCCACAGTGGCCAGGGAGAACTTCTCTGTCTTGCCGGAGAAAGCGGAATCGGCAAAACCCGTCTGACAAATGAACTTGCAACATACGCGAAAGTCAATGGCGCTTCCGTTTTTCGCGGTCACTACTACGAAGGGGTGAATGACTCTCTGTCGGCCGTACGTGAGATCCTCTGCGAGCTGATACCCGTCGCGCCAAAGGAGCTCCTGCGCAGATTTGCATCGGATCTTAGTAATATTGTACCTGATCATCTTGAGGCAATGGAGATTGGCGAAGCCCGGCATCGGTCCTACGGTACATCGCGGAGAATCAGCTACGCCGCGCTCGCCGAGTTTATTGTCAGGTGTTCGCGCTGCAGTATAGCCCCGATGGTCGTTGTGTTGGAAGATTTTCACTTTCACCCCGACTTCAGCATTCTCGAGATCCTGAGGGAGAAAGTCGCCGAGTCGAAACTGCTTGTGATAGCAAGCTATCGGGATGACGAGATCGAAAGCGGGCTACCGACAGTGATTCGCGATGCGACCATTACGCTGCATCCGTTTCCCCCGGACTTTTATCGGCAGATGGCCGCTGCTATTTTCAGCCAAGCGTCGATCGATTCTCCTCTGTTTGCAAAACTGGCGTCCTATGCTTCCGGTAATCCTTTCTTCATCGAGCAGCTTTTCCTTGAGCTCGCTTCACAAAATGTCCTGAAGCGATCGGGCACAAAATGGCAGATAACGGACATACAGCCGGATTCAATCGAGCTGCCGGCCGTCGATCAATTGCTGGCCCGCCGCTATCGGGGATTGCAGTCGGAAGAATGGCGCTGCTTACAGTTTATCTGCGCTTGCGCACAGGGAATCTCGCGCTCGATGCTCGCGGAGCTTGCGCCAGGTCCGCTGCTGGACGATTCCCTGCGCAGGCTGCATCGCAAATATGTGATCACCGAAAACGAGGGCATGCTGCGCGCCTATCATCATCGAATTCAACAGTATGTTTACGAACACATTCCGGACAAGTCGAAGATTCACCTAAGGCTCGGCAATACTTTCGAACGCCTGCATTCCGACAATCTGGTTGAGCTTGTCTATCAATTCGAACGAAGCGGTGACCTCCCCAGGAGAATAGCCTACACCAAGAAATTAGCGGACAGAAACTATCGGCTTGGGGAGTATGTAGCCGCGGCCACTCTTTACGACAAACTGCTCCCGGCGCTCAGGGAACAGTCGAAGTACGACGAAGAACGTCTGGATACGCTTAACAAACAGTTTTACATCAAATATACCTTAACCCGCCTGGATGATGCGCGGCAGGCTCTGAAGGAATTGACGGAGCTTGCCTCGACTGTTAACTCGATAAAAGGAATCGGGCAGGCTCTGATGGGTCAGGCGCTTCTCGCCGCCATCGCTGCCAGGTTTAGCGAAAGCATCGCGCTGCTAAATTCGGCAATTGACAATTTCAAGCGCTGCGACTTCGCGTATGGACTTGCAAGTGCCCACGCTACACTCGGCAGTGTTTATCGTGATTGCGACCAACGGGCAAAAAGCCTGCAGGAATACCAAAATGCACTTCAGCTCTGCCGGCTCCATGAAAAACACCAGATGGCCAACAACATGCTCTGCAGTATTGGACAGATTCACTCCGACATGAGCAATCTTACCGCAGCCGAAACCGCCCTAGGGGAAGCATTGCAGCGCAGCACAGAACTGGGAGATCAACGACTGGAAGCGATAGCGCTATCTGGACTGGCGCGTCTGTATCTGGATCATTACGACATCGATTCAGCCTTGTTGACATTTAACAAGGCCCGAGAACGAATGCAGGCAGTCGGAGACAAGAGAGAGCTTATGCTGATTGATAACAATCTCGTGCTGACCTATCTCGCAGCAAAAAAGGTACAGCAGGCCGAAAAATGTCTTATTCGCGCCCAGCGCTTAGCGAAACAATTCAATGCACAGACTTCGATCGCGCTTAATGCCGCACTGTACGGCGTACTGGACGCCGAGTGCGGCAGGTATGAGCAGGCGCTGCAAAAATTTGCCGTTCAAGCTGATTTTGCGCAGATATCCGGCAACCGTTGTAATTATGCCCGAGTTAAGTATCACTGCGGGATCATCGCGTTCAGGCGGGGTGACTTCGAAACCGCCCGCGACTACCTCGACACGGCGCTGCAACTGTTTAAGGCCACTGATGTCATAGATGTTCTCAATCTCAAGATCCAGCTGGTGGAATTGCACGGGACGCTGGGCAACCAGGCGGAAGTGGAATTGTATTGCAAGGAGGTAATTGCGGTAGTCGGCACCCTGCAATCCGCAACAGCGCAGGGGCATTTCAGATGTCTTCTCGCTCAGGTCTTGTTTAAATATGCTAAGTATGTCGATGTGCAAATTCTGGCCCGTGAGGCGCATATGGCGGCCGGCAACGCCGGATTGACTTACATGCAAATCCGCAGCCAATGCCTGATGTCGGCTGCAAGTCTTTGTAGTCGTTCCGAGCAGGGCGCGTCGATTAGCAGCAAGGATGAAGAATGGCAGAAACTTGAGCGGCTGGCATCGGATAATCACGTGGACCACGAGACGGCAGCCGTGCTGGACAAGATGTGGCATTTACTCCGCCAGGGCTGCGTTGTACCGGCAGCTCCCCGCTACCGGATTAGCAGCTTCCGCCGTCGCGTCTGGTTGTTTCACCATCGGCTTTTTGCCCAACAGCCGCTGGAAGTATATCGGCTCCGAATCGCCGCGCTGGAGCGCTTTGCAAGCGCAAGCAGCGCAACCACATAATCGATCGCCGACGACGACGAATCACGATCAGCGCGCCACGATAAACACATAATCACCCGCCTCGCTGGCACAGGAGCGGCGAACTGCGTTTATCGCGCCGCTGGCAATATCCTGCTCCAGACGCTGCAGGCCGGCTTCAACTTCGTCGGCATGCGCCAGAGCCGAAAAACTTGAAATGCCGGCGCGAACCTCGGCATCCAGATACAGACGGGGACGTTCTTTCCCGGCGTAAAGAAAGAAGTCTTGCAAGTCATCCCGCACCAGGTAGGGAAAGTAGTGGATCTCCTCATAGCCGGCCTTATTCAGGGCCGCATAAATGCGCTCTTTGGAAGGCAAGCATTGTGCAGAGGATGTGATCATGGACGGAAAATATTCACGCAGCCAGTATGCTTCCGTCTGTTCAGGCAGTGAACTAAAGATAACGAAAGGTCCGCCCCGCGTCACGCGATGCACTTCGCTCATTACATCGTCCAACCTGGAAAAGTGATGTAAGGCAAGCATGCAGCTTGCGGCCCGGAATTGCCCCTTATCGAATGGCAGTCGGGCGGCGTCCGCCTCGATCCACTCGATGGACGGCCCTTTGCGGCGCGCTTCCCGCAACATTGTCACGGCAATGTCCACTCCCGTCACTTTCAGCCCCCGCTTCGCGAGCGCAAGAGCGTAATTGCCTGTGCCGCATGCGACATCAAGTAAGGCCTCCCCGGCCTTCAGGTTCAAGTGCCGAAAAAACTGATCAGCGAGAAAAGGATCGGCCCGGCGGGTAGCATCATAGCTGCGGCCAATCCGATCGTATAATTTTTCGTTCATTCTGTCCGCCTCCGTTCATGATTTGCGACTGACTGCAGCAGATTAAATCATCAAATGTCACTCCGATTTTCAGACTTAAAACGCTATCGTTCTGCCGGCCTCCTCGGCGTCGGCGGCAGTGTAGGAAACGCCATGAACTTTCCGACCCGCGGCATCCAGGAGCGTAATGATGCCGCCGCGATTAGCAAGTTGCACCGTATCGCCGGGCAGCGGAATCGTCAAAAATTGTCCGGCTGCCAAAGTCGAGTTATGGATAAAATGTCTTCGTTTGTTGATATCGCAAATCGACCAGCCGCCGAGGTCAATCGCTGCGCTGCCGGTGTTCAGCAAGCTGACATTTTCTTTGCCGTCATCGATACCGACCGGGTTGACGAGCGCCGCCACGATTCTGACGGTATCCGGCGCGGCCTCCCCTGTCCCTGCATGTGCGAAGCGCCGACCGGTTTCATCATTGGTGTGAAAAGACTGAGATTGAAAAGCCAGAAAAATTGCGGTGTATCTCTTTTGACCTGGATAGTAAAAAATCAGACCGCCATCCTGCCGGACACCATCATCTTGCTGCCAACGGCGGTGATTTCCCTGGTTCATGTGCACATTGTGAATTCCGCGCTCCGGTCTGAAGCCGAAATAGCGATCAGCTTCACGACCGGGACCAAAGTACTCGCCGAAAGCGTAAAGCCGGGCATCGCCCGACAACATTGCCTTGCGCACATGGCGGTCGAGCAATTCGTTAAGATCATTGTCGGGACCGGGTATGTCGTGCGGCAAAGCCTGCATGTGCAAAGGGTGAAAGAGATTTTCGCGGATGTAATCAAGTGCGAAGCTCTGTCCGGGCCATACCACCCGCGTAAACCCCGGCGTCAGCTTCGCCAGCTCGTCGGTCAGAGCATGCTGAAAATCATCAATGACGATGTAAAGCAATTCTGAAGGTTTATGATCCGATTTGACGTTAACCGCTACACGATAATCCTGTTGCGTATCGCGCAGACGAATCTGAAAATGTTGATTGGGGCCCAGGCAGAGACGCCGTTCAATGATCCGGCCATAAAGAACACCATACGAGTGTATTGGCACCAGTTGCCCTCCCTTTGATAGCACAAGGCTGCAGGATTACCTTCCGCTGGATGCGGCCAAACATACCTTTCAGGATAGCTGTCGCTGCAATCGACCGCGCAGGTTTCCCGGTGAACAATGGTCAAGCACAAGGGAATCGCAGCCGTTAAAGGCCGCAAATCGACGCAACGCTTCCGCCAATGCTTGAATCAAGCGATCCGTGACTTCCCGGCCTTCCTCAAGCAGCAGGGTATGCACCCGCAACAGTTTCTCTTTTCTCTCGGCTTTGGCATCGAGCCGGCCGATTAAATCTTCCCCCCACAAAATCGGCAGGCAAAAGTAGCCAAACTGCCGTTTAGCCCGGGGAACATAACATTCCAGCGTATAGCTGAAATTGAAAAAATACTGCGCACGCTGTCGTTGAATCAGAAGGTTGTCAAAAGGCGACAAAAACAGTATTTGCCGGGCTTGCTTGCGCCGCGGAATTTTCTCCAACAGCACAGACAAGGCGTAAAGAGCTTCGCCTCCTAACTTCGGTACGCTGATTTCACTCACTTCACCTGTTTCGATCATAGTTGCAAGGGCAGAGGCGACATCTTTTTGCATTCCTCGGCGCTGGTAGGAGAAATCGCGTGAGGAGCCCAGTCCCTGAGCACACAAAAAGCGGCGAATGAGATGCTCGGCCAACTCCCGTTGTCCGGGAAACGATGTATCGGTGTCTTCAGGAAGCACGCGTTCGGTCAGATCGTAGTACTTATGAAAATTGCGACGCGAACTGACCATCAGACTGCCATCCATAAACAGATGTTCAAGCGCTTGCTTGGCCGGTTTCCATTCCCACCAGCCACCAGATTTATGGCCGGCCGGCGCATTGAAATCACCGGCGCTCAGCGGCCCTTCGCTGCGAATACGATCCATTACAGCTTTGAGCAATCTGCGCTGTGAAGACTTCCAATTGGCTCTGGCGGCTGCAAGGTAACGCTTGCGAGGCAGACTGAAGCGATAGTCGCGAATCGGAAGATAAGCGGCCGCGTGACTCCAATACTCGAATATTTGACGACTTGCGCTCAGCAGCTCATCCAAATGTTCAGCGCGATACGACGGCACTCGGGTCCAAAGGGTATGATGGTGTGCACGTTCCACCACGGCAATGGTATCAATCTGAACATAGCTTAGCTCTTCGATGGCCCGCAAGCTGGCCTCCCGTCCTTTGCCAAATGGATGCTTGCGATAAAGGCCCTGCTGTTCCAGTATGAGACGTCGTGCTTCGCTGCGGCTCAATTCGATCATGCATTGATTTCCGTTCTGGTTTGGTCAAAACTACAGCGCAGATGAATTTGGCGCAAATGATGCGGACAAAGACCTCGGTACGCCAAGAATCTTTGGCTGGTACTTCTTCTACAGGGTCCCTGCTGTGTAGAAGACATGTTGGGACGACATATCTTCTTCGTATGGATAGCAAGGTCAGCGCTGCGAAATCTGAGGGAGTGGACGGACCGGAGGCAGGCGATGCCACCAGGTGATTCATTGGCTGCGAGGCAGCAGCAGTGGCATCCGTAAAGTGAGGCATTTGGCCAAAAACAGAGGGAAACGCCCTGCCACCTTGAGTAAGTGGTAAGGACGCTTCCCTGGTACAGATATGAGAACCCGCTTTGGTACGACAGATTGCCGGATGGGTTGCGGCAAAGAAGATGATTCGGTCCGGCAATCGATTTGGAGAATTCACGACCTTCCATTAGCCTTTAGAGCATAAACGACTGCTTCTGTAAGACTCGCTACGCGCAGTTGCGGGTTATGAAGACTTGTCCGGATCTTTCATCACAAATCGATACATTAGGAGGAAGGGCTTAAAATGTTAAAGCGAGAGAATAAATCAGTGCCGGAATTCGACTTTCTTCGCCCACATGAAACTTTGTCAACTTTTCGACATCTTCATTCGACGAGACTGTCGGTAGGATAGAATTAATTATATGTGTAGCATCCACATTGCTGGCTGAAGCAAATTCCGGAGGCTTCGTTTCGCAAGTTGTTGATGCACGCTGCGGAGCCAATTTGTTTAACAAATTCTCCCGGTTCTTGCGTGTGATCAGGCCGCAGTGCACATAGACAATCGGTAATGATTGAGACAAGTAACTGTTAAACGAGGTGCCGAGCCAAATTTGTAGCGCCTCCCGATACATATCGTATAGTTTGCATATGTTTACTCGCTGCGTTTATGTTCCGAGTCCGAAAGTGTGTCGATAAAGGCAGCCGAGAAGTGTAGCTCGGTTTTAGCGGCGATAGTTTCTTCAAGCCGACCACACACAATTTCCCGGAGAAGATCATTGCCCTAAAGTTGGATTGATTCTTGATGCCAATTCACTCGACCCGCCAGACTTCGACGAAGCAACGAAAGCTACAACAATCTTATTCAGTCCGGAAGCTGTTGCAAGCTCATTGTCGAAACAGATTTCTCCGGCCTGACAATCAACGTAAGGACATCGGCAGCCAGTCGGCCACTGAACCTAGTCCAGGCAGCAGAATAATGAAAACAGCTCGACAACGATAGAGAATCAGTCCGCCTCGGCGGATAGTTACGGCGGGACAAGCAAATTGTCAAACCTATGATAAAGGCTTCCGCTATGCCAGGGCGACATCCGAAAGAGCTGCGGCAGGAATCTCCATCAACGGCCTCGAATCAAGTGGCATCGGATCCCACCGGGATGAGCGCGTCTCAATCTCGCTGTATATGCAGGTTTAGCCGGCCTACAAGGGTGGAATTCCGCCTGTTCTATTAAGCCGTTTCGTCTGTTTCGGTCAACATTATTGTGATTGTTTGGCGGGTTTGTCTTTGGCTCCAGACAGACAGCGGAGATCCTGATCTGATCAAGACGCTAAATTTAATGAATCCTTAGTATACAAGTAATACCCGTATTACATCACGAACATAATTTGCAGCTTGATGAGAACATAGCGGTCCCAAAATACCCCGCTGCAATCTGGAATCAGAAAGGAGATTTTGACGGCAAAATAGTACAAAAAGCAGCCTGTCTTAAAAAATAATGTTACAGATTTGTTATCGAATTATTGCACATATTTTATTATTGCGATATATTATAGTTATCGGAATGTAAAATATTTATTCTGTGTTAAGCTGAGTTTAACGGATTGTTAAATTGCTTCGTGCAAAATCAATAACAATCTGTGCGAGGCTTTTATGCAAAGGCGATTTCTCCCATCGCTTCTGCTGATTCTTCTCCTTGGCGCCTGTACCGGTGCCGACGTTCTTTGTCAATCGAACACTACTGAATTCAGCCCGAGTTGGAAACTGTCCGGCAAGGTACAGTTGCAGCATTTGTGGGATCCCGACCAAAACGAGGCTCTGGCCCTTACGGACCACGGCTTTCGAATTCGGCGCGGGCGCCTGAAGGTAATCGGCTTTATTACTGAATGGGCGGATGTTCGCCTGCAAATGGAAGTCAGGGACGACAAACCCAAACTCAAAGATGCTATATGCAACATTAAGATCTTTGATGACTACTTTCTGCGCCTCGGACAATTCAAGGTGCCAATGTGGCGCGAAGAGTTACGCTCTTCTTCGCGATTACTCTTGGTAGAACGCAGCGATGCCGCTGAATTTCTGAGCGACCATCTCCTATCGGCCCGGCATATCGGCGTTGAAATTGGCGGCAAGTATGCCAATGGGCTACATTTTGCGCTCAATTTTTCAAACGGAGCCGGAGAGGGACAGCGCGAGGATGCCGGCGTGTCGGTCGACGACAATACCAATGACGGTAAAATGCTGAGCGGTCGTCTGGCAATGGACTTCTCTCCTAACTTCAGTGTCGGACTATCGGGCAGTGCCAATGTGTTTGATGCAACCTATACTAAGACGAGTTTGCTGACTGCAAGCGATTCTTTACGCATTGACACGATTCGTCAAAACGGAACGCTGGTGGCCGTTGCACCGGACTTCCGCTGGCTACATAAGCTTAGTGACAAGAGCCAGATCGAAGTAGAGAGCGGAATTGCCATCGGCTCTGTACCGGCCGACCTTGCACTCAATTCCAGCGGCATGCGCAGTAACTTCGTCCTCTACGACGTTGGCGGACGTTGGACCATTGGCATGGATTCGCCTTTGAGCGCAATCGGTGGTTTTAGCGCCATTGAAATTGCCGCCGGCTTTAGCTACATCGAGCCGAACCAGGATGTTGCTGACGATGAAAGATTCATCTACCGCGTCGGGCCGGCATTTCACTTCGGCAAGAAGGTTCGTTTACAGGTCAATGGCGAATGGACAATTTTCGCTTCTCCACTTTCAGAATCCCAGGTCTTCGTACGATCGCAAGCATCATTCAGCTTTTGAAAGTAGCATCGTACATCTCGTTCGCAGGAAATTAAAGTTTCTCGGATAAATCTACTCCAGTTCAAGTCTTTCCTCTCCGTATTCGGACGTGTTGCGTAGGCGAGGCGGTCAATCGCGCCTTGAGCGCGATTAATGACGTCACTGTTTTGTCAGCTTTTTTCATCCGATCCGCTTGCAATTCAGCCGAGAGCGGTTCCAGGATACTATGGCAGGCAGGATACTCGTCATTAACGTGATTTGCCATGGCAACAGTCAGAAGCGCCATTTATGCCATTCAGCAATGTTGTAGTACAATTGAGAACGGTGAGGAAGTGAAAAAGGATAAGATAATCTTGTGTGTGGACGACGAACGGGACATTCTTGAAATTTTGTCATACAACCTCGGTAACGAGGGTTATACCGTGTACACTGCGGACAATGGTAAAGATGCACTGACCATTGCTGATAGAGTGTCACCGGAAGTCATTCTGCTCGACATCATGATGCCTGGCTTTGATGGCTATGAAGTCTGCAAGGCCTTACGTAATAATACCAAGCTCAAAAATGCTACCGTTGTATTTCTGTCAGCAAAATCTGAGGAAGTGGACGAGGTGCTGGGCCTGGAACTGGGCGCCGATGATTATCTGACGAAACCATTCAGCCCACGCGTCATTACCGCCAAACTGCGCGCAATCTTCCGTCAAAAAGAGCGACTCAACAAATTCCGCGGCGCCGAAAAGGAAATTATCAAGATCGGCGAAGTAGAAATCGACCGTCTCAGTTACACTGTCAAAGTAGCCGGAAAGGAAATTAAACTGCTGCCGAAAGAATTCGATCTCCTCTACTTTTTGATGAAACGCCCCGGGATTGTGTTTTCACGCAAAGATCTTCTCTATAATGTCTGGGGTGAAGACGCCTATCAGATCGAACGTACTGTCGACGTTCATATTACGAAAATTCGCAAAAAGCTGTCCGAGTTTTCAGCCCACATCCAGACAGTCCAGGGAGTCGGGTACAAGTTTATTCCTTATGTCGATCAATGAACAAAATCCACACTCAGCTATCCGTAATTCTCATTTGCTTGTACCTTGGCTGTTCACTCGTTCTGCTCATCACCGCCGAAAATCTTCTCCGCCGCAATATGGAGGAGCAATTAGTCGACAACATGAGGCGGCATTGTTTACTTATCGATGAATCGCTGCCTCCGGATTTGGACTCTCTGCAAGCAATCGTCGACCGGCTAAAAGTGCATGTCGATGCCAGGATTACATTAATCGACAGTACCGGTGTTGTCCTGGTCGATACAGAGGTTGACGTGCGCGAATCGCCGCTTGAAAATCACATTGATCGCGACGAAGTACAACAGGCCATCGGCAGCGCTGATATGTTTGGCACCTCGCAGCGATACAGCGCGACCATCAAACAGGACCTGCTGTATACGGCATACCGTTCTCCCCGTTCGATCTTTATCCGCCTCGCGCACAACCTTTCGTTTATCCAGGACTATGTCTTCGGCATTCGCGTTATTTTGGTTATAGCAGCGACGGTATCGGCCTTGATTGCGCTGCTGTCGATTCTAAAACTTTCGCGCTATCTCACCAGGCCGGTTGTTGACTTAATTCAAATGACAAAAAAAATTGGCGACGCTCAATATCATCTTGATCTACCGACAGATTCAAACAATGAGCTTGGTGAGCTGGGACGCGCGATTCGTGCTATGGGAACCAAGCTGCGTTCCAATATCGATAAGTGGGAGCAGGTTCAAGCAATGCGGCGCGATTTCATCGCGAATGCTTCACATGAACTTAAGACACCGGTAAGCGCAATCAAGGGCTATGTTGAGACATTGCTTGAAGGGGCGCTGGAAGACAAAAAAGTCAATCGCCGCTTTCTTGAACGGGCGCTATCAAATGTGGATCGATTGGAAGTGATCGTTAATGACATGCTCGATTTGTCACGGCTGGAGTCCCAGGCAAAGACGCGTGATAAGCGTCATATTCAACTTGAAGAGTATATTCACAATACGATTGAAGATTTCACCAGCATCGCTAACAGCAAAGGCCTGACTTTACACTATTACAACGATCTGCCGGACAATTTTCGCCTTCTGGTGGATCCATCGCACCTCGATAAAGCGATCATTAATTTGTTGGACAATGCCGTCAAATACTCGGACTCCGGCTCGGTAACCGTTCACTCGCGTCTGGAAAGCGAAGCCTGTGTAATCAGTGTTGAAGACACCGGTCGCGGAATTGGCAAAAAGGATCTGGCGCGAATTTTCGAGCGGTTTTACCGGGTTGACAAAGCGCGTTCCCGCGAGTTGGGCGGCAGTGGCCTGGGACTCGCGATCGTCAAGCACGTCATGGAAATGTATAAGGGCTCTGTTACGGTCGTCAGCGAATTCGGAAAAGGAACAAAGTTTACTCTGACCTTTCCAATTTCCAAATCACAATTGCCGACCGACTCATAGTCACAATTGCCGACCGAATCTTAACGAGCAATTCTTCATGGGGCAGCAGAACGAGCGGTCTCGCAGGCTGAGCATCAAGCTCCGGATACAATTGCCCTTATCCTGGTCGTCCGCTTGACTGACTGTGCAGCATAGTGCAAGAATTGTAAGGCCCGACTTCTCTCATGGCCGGTATGCAAGCTCAGAACAAAAACGCCCGAGTTTCGCTATTGATATTGATAGAATGTACATATTGCAGTGGAACACGCACCGAGGAAAGAAACACAAAGAGTATTCAGGGTTAAAACAGGACAGCCCCGCAGCATGGAGTTTCGACCGCGGAATACATTTCATGGATCTCCAGGTCTTCAGAGGCAGGCGCTAATATCCAAAGACCAACAAGAGGGCGGGCAGTACAGAAGCGGAATCCAGAAATGCTCTCTTTTCCGATTTCACGAGCGGACAACATTGTATATACGCCCTGGTGAAGCCCGATTGAACCAGAAGGGAATATTTCGCATTCACGAATTGCCGCAATGATTCCTCCCGCTTGAAGCGGTCAAAAGTGCCAATCAAACAGGCACACAGCCGCATTGACCTCGAGACACGTGGACGTCTTCTGACGGATTTTGCCGAGACGATAATGCGTCGCGATAATGCGATGCAAATAAAAAGACGCCGCACACCTGATGAAGATATGCGACGCCTGATAGTTTACCAGACAAAAAGCTGAATGGTCCGGTCTATTTTCTTCTCTTCCGCGGCTTGGATCTTTTGAATTTCTTGATGACATCCGAATCGCCGACTGTACTAACGGACTCAAGATAGTTCACCAGACTGGGCAATGTGCCGAGTCCGATTTTCTGCAGAAACTGTAGTACTTCGCGATCTTTGGCGGAAACGGACGCAGCAGCTGCGGGTGCTTTCGCTTTTGGTTTGGCCTTAGCTTTGGCTTTGGTTTTGGCGGCAGCCTTTGCCTTGGACGCTGCTTTAGCTGCTGCTTTTTTCGCTGTGGTTGACTTAGCGGCGCTTTTCGGAGCGGCTTTGGCTTTCTTAGCGGCTTTAGCCTTCTTAGGAGCCGCTGCTTTCGCTTTACTTGCCGGAGCGGCTTTGCGACCACGTGTCGCTTTTGAAGCGGACTTCCCTCCGCCGTTCATTAACCAATTAATGTCGCAACCAAGTTGCTCGAGCTTCGCCAACATCCGGTTACCAGGATTTCTCCGTCCATTCAAGTAGGGCGAAAGCGCTTGCGGCGACATTCCCAATGCACTGGCAAACTGAGTCATGTTACCGTGTTTGTTTTGACCAAATTCTCGCAATCGGTCTGCAATGCTGTTTGTTTTCATAGCGCCAACACGTTAGTTCGAAAAACTCTCAAGTACAAAGTGAGATAGTGTTTTATTCACTCTATACATTCGAAATATACTTTAGTATTAAAAAATTGAGGCAAATCTACAACATTAAACAGGCGAATGCAAGCAATTCTTGTTAAATAATGATGCGAAAACGACAAATTTCTTAATTTTCGGCAGCTAATTAAATACTTCACATCGATATTGATGAGTATTTTTTCATAAAATTCCTCAAGACCTAAACTTTTTGCTCCACTATTTTTATGAGCTACTGCCTAAACATTAATTAAACCTTAGTTGGGATGACCACGTGTATTCATCAGGGTCCGAACGGCAAAGCAATGTCGAGGTACATACATTTTGGTCTAAACACCTTCTGCAGGGGCCTTGTTGGAATTTCCAGATAGAGACCACCGATATACGATCTGGATTGCAGTCCTCAATTGGCACAGTGAAGCACCTGTAAGTCCACAGGATGCGTGAAGCGAGGTTTATTAATCTTTTCTCGTCTGCCCGTAACATTGAAGTGGCCTTTCAGAGATTGGCAATTTGGCTCCACCTAAGGGTGTAATCAATACAGATGTGTTTAGCCTTTCATTTGACAGGCTTTCGTTTAGGCAGCAATCAGGGATCAGCAGAAGCAATAACAAACAGGACGGTACGGGCACGCAAAGCAAGGACGCAGGCCGCAGCCGAGCCTTTCTGCCCGAATTCCCACATGTGTACAGTGGCCCGGTCTTTGAAGTGCAAAGAGCAGATTAACGACACTGAACAGCTACGTCCGGCTCAGAAGACGCTCGAGAATGAAGCCCAAGGAAGGCGCTCTGTCGCTGCTGCCCTAGTCCTTAGGGCCATTTTGCTTATGAGTTATCTTAAGGGAATAGCTTCGCTTGGGCTCCAGCGACATGCAAAAGTGTCTATTTTCCTGCCGGACGCAGCCGAGTCCGCTTCGATTTCACATCTGCTCCCATCTCCCGGTTTTGAGCCAACTCGGGGTTGACGAGGCTCTCCCAGCCCAGAGTCTAGGCTGGTACTAGTGCCTGGCGAAAAGTTCAAAGAATGAAAAACGATAACAATGACTTGCTCTCTGCCGGGGATCGTAGACCCCGTGTTGAACTTGGCTAGATTTGCGCATAACAGACATTGACAAACAGGCCATAAATACTGTTGAAGTGAAGTCATGCGCATTTTGTCTTCACCCGTACCCTGCATTTATTACCAGTGACAGCAGTCAAGCTGACTGCACTTGGGGATCGGCAATGTGACGGGTTTTCCCCTCCGCAATACACCTGCTACTTCATTTTGTGGGATTTGTTGAAGGTCGCGATTGTGAAAAAAGGCTCCTGGCCAATGAGCGTCGGGCTTAATTCGTTTTGCGATCAGTTTCCGGACATACTATTTACGCCTGGGTCTGAAGAAGACTTTCATAGTTAGGTAGCAAATGCCTTTTCAATCAGACCGGATTCTCTTTGTCTCTGGATTATCCGCTGAACTTGCCGGGGACCAATAATGAGAGTGCATCCCGTGGGCATCGCCGAACTCCAGAACTTCAATTCGAATTTGTTGTAGTGACAATGAAGTTGTGTACAGGAGCATCATGACAGTCTCATCTCAACGATTCGCCCCCCGGAGTTTGTTTGGGTATCACTACGATCCGGAGCTGGAATTTTCCGTAGGACTAGCTGTAATCTTTTGTCTCCGGATGGAGGCTGTCCTCAACTGCGACACTTGGCCTTGCACCGATGGCGGGAATTTATTAAACTCTGTCTCCAAAGCGACGTAGTACAGTGTTCAAATATGGCAAAGAGTTCCAAAATGCGAGTGAGAAAGTGTATGAGTGGTGCGCGAGTTGCAGGTTTGGGCACAACTGTGGTAATAATGATCATGGCTGCCATCACAAGCGCCTTGGCCGATCCTTTTGAAAAACCCAAGCTGCTTGAAGATAACATCGAATTCTGGAAGAAAATTTACGCTGAGGTGCCGCTGCACCAGGGTCTGCTTCACGATTATGAATACCCGCTGGTCATCTACGGTACATACACGGTCGGCGAATTAGCCGGTAAGGAACGCAAGGCTTTTCTCAAGACAATCCGGCAGCCGGTGCTGAATGCGTTGAAAGCCATCAACACAAAGGCACGCAAAAAATGGTCGAAGGAAGAAGTTCGGATCGCCAAGCTCTTCGAGCTACATGCCGAGCCCGGCGCCCTTAAAAAGGCGGCTGCGCGGGTGCGCTTTCAGAATGGACAAAAAGAGCGATTTGAGGAAGGCCTTCGTCGCAGCGGTCTTTATATTGACACGATTCGCTCGATCCTTAAGGAGTTCAATGTCCCTGCCCGACTCGCGTATCTTCCGCACGTGGAGTCGTCGTTTCGTCCCGAAGTTTACTCTAAAGTCGGAGCTGCCGGGATGTGGCAGTTTATGGCAGGAACGGGCCGTCGCTTCTTAAAAGTGAACGATTACTTCGATGAGCGGCTGGATCCTGTATTCGCTTCGCGGGCAGCAGCAGAGCTCCTGGCATACAACTATGCGGAAACTCAATCCTGGCCCCTGGCAATTACGGCCTACAATTATGGCCTGAATGGTATCAAGCGCGCTGTTCGCAAACTCAACACGCGTGACTTCACGACTATATTGAGCAAACATGAAAGCAGAACTTTCAAGTTTTCATCCAAGAATTTTTATGCCTGTTTTATTGCCGCCTGTGAACTTGCTGAAAATCCCGAGCCGCATTTCGGCAAGGTCGATTATTATTCACCGCAGGAATTCAATGAAATACGTCTGCAACACTGGATCAAAGCAGATGTATTGGCTCGACATTTCGGCATAAGCATTGACCAGCTTCACGAGCTTAATCCGGCTCTCAAGAGAAAAGTAACGACAAACGGTCAGGCCCTGCCGAAAAATTCACGCCTGCGCATTCCGGCTGAAATCAGCGCCGAAGAAGCGCAATATGCTCTTGAACGCATTCCCGACACTGATAAACTGGAAAGACCGCCTGTAACATCTTATCGCGTACGGCGTGGCGATACGCTCCTGGGAATTGCCAGTCGATTCGGCGTTTCCACCAGTAAGATCGCGCATATCAACAAATTGCGCAGGCCGGATCGTATCTATGTCGGACAGATGTTGAAAATTCCCAGTGAATAAGAACGCGATCACGAGATTTTCAGCCACGACTATTCTGCGCGTTTACTCTAGGCCCTCGCGATTGAGAATGCTCAGCTGACGACGGATCAGGTCTACCAGGGCCGGCGATTCGATAACGATTCGGCCAGGACTGCGACCTTCAACTTTCACGAGCTGATTAATCAGCCCCGGTGGAAATGAAAGTTTAATGCCGTCGGCAAAGGCGTCCACTTGTGTCGTACGCTTCAGAGTACGTATATCAGGCTTGAACTCTTCAATCAGATCCAGGCCCTGTTCGTCGGCAAAGTTCTGAATGTACTGTTCATCGTCATAAAACTCACGTCCCATCGCCGCCACATTCAAGACCTTATCTGGACGATTGCGGGCGTACGTCAAAGCGCGTTCCTTGAATTCATCGCGCTCCAACAGTTCACCTGTCTCCGGATCAACCGGACAAGGCATATCGTCAATCAACATTGTAATCGCCTCGGTGCAGGACTTGTTGCTGGCCATTGATTCCGTATCGGCCGCCAGCCATTCAACAAAGTAATCGGCGACATCGCGGAGACGAGGATTGCGAATCAGCCAAAGATAATTGCCGGTACCGGCGCCAAATTTCACTTTGTCGATACGTCCAGCCATCGCCATTCGATCCGGATCAAGATAGCTTGTTCCACGTAGTTCGAGCCTTTCCGTCTCCCTGTTGTGATGAAAGAGGATTCCACCGCTCATCCGCAGAAAAAACACGGCGAAAAAGTTGGAAGAATGCGCCGCATAGTCAACGAATACAAGGTAACCACCGCTGGCGGCCGGAATTTGCTGCAGCTCTTCATGGAGATCGCCAGCCGCCGTCTGTGACAGCCGGATGAATTCTTCTTCACTACTGTTGTCGCGATAGCTGCGAAAGTGCTGCGGAAATTGCTGAATACCGTACTCGTCAAAAGCTGAATAACTGATTTGCTGTGCCTGCGTAAACAATGCATCCAATCGGCCAACTAAGTCATTTGCCAGCTCGTTTTCCGGTAAGGTAGTACGCGACAGTCGCAATTCGGCGCCGGTCTCGTTGCGCTTCTTATTGATTTCATGCGCAATCAAATAGTTGATTTCCATCGATGATTCCTATTGTCGCAAGTATTAATTCCTCTCAAAATTAGTATCTTGCAGGGAATTTCAGTGCGCTAATTTTTTGCTGCGATAGCTTCATGCTTAACAGGACAAGGTGCAACGGAAATGAAGCGAGCTAAGAAGCCCAAAGATTTTGTCAAGGCAGCCGAGTTTCACGGCTCCCGCAGCGATTTGGAAAACTTCATCAATGAAAACCTTGTTTATCCTCCACCGGCTATACAGCACCGAACTGAGGGAACCGTAATCGTTGCCTACGCTATCAACGAACGAGGGCGCGTCGTGCAGGCGCGGGTTGTTCATGGCATCGGTGACGGCTGTGACGAGGAGGCCCTGCGTCTTGTCAACCTGCTGCAATTCAAGCCGGTTAAAAACCGACACATGCGGACAACGACTAACAAACGAATCGGCATCAAATTTCAGCTTCAAAAGCAAGAGTCGCCCGTGGTGAGTTATTCATATCAGCCGGACGCCTCCCCGCTACCCGCAGCGACCGCATCGCCCCCAGATGACGTTGAGTCGCCTGCAACAACTTATCAGTACGTACTCACGATTTCTCCAACTGCCGATCAGTGAGCGGCTGCCTGCGGCTGCATACTCTGGCTAAACAGCGCAGCAAGGCACAAGACAAGAATTTCGTATCTCCGTCAACGACGATTGGATAAATAGCCGTTGCCAATCGTCCACCAGGTCACCTGCCGCTAAAGAGAACTCAACGGCAGCTATGATTCAATTGTGTAGACGGAATGCCAGTAAATATTGCAGCCCAGAAAACAAGCTTCTCTGATTTGACAATTGCCATCATCCTGGAATTTGCCGAGGGTCATCGGTTGGTTGCAGCTCTAAGTCAGGATTAACTGGGCAGGGTGCCCTTGAAACGTGGAATCCAATCTACTGACCGATTAGTCGATACAGGCAGACGTTTAGCATTTAAAGGCTATAAAGCGAATTTGCGAACCGCAATGCTTGCCAAAAATTCGTATTGTTGCAATGTACTGTACAAGCGGCAGCGAATTTCGCAAGAGAATCATGGAAGCTTTGAAGGCTAATTGTAGGAACAATTGGCGGTCATAGGCCGTGGAATGGAGTCACGGAAGCATTGGCAAGGTGGTGGAGGGGGCGGGACCCGAAGGGGCATAACCAAAAATTTTTGATAGTTACCACAACAACGAAAAATCCGCACTATTTTCACACCCCCTCTTCCTTAATGCAGTTTGCCTTTAAAATTCTACCCCTGCCATTCTCATCCAATGCTCTACCAAACGCCGTCCTCCACATCCAGTCCCCTGGTTATCTCAGGCTTGTCGTCGGTAAATGAACGAGAGATAGGAAGACAATCTGAGGACGATAATTAGTTGATCCTGAAAAAAGGATCTAACTGTCATAAAAACAAGGTTTCATCGGTCAATTGCCCTGGTTAGATTGCAAGAAGTTAGTCAGAGCGGC
>JANQRB010000020.1 GCA_028284775.1 Candidatus Kapaibacterium sp.
ACAGTGTCGGAGCTGCCGCTGCAGCCCTGGCGGTCGCGTAGTCGTACGCTGTAGGTTCCGCTGCTCGTGACGACGATCGCGCGTCCGTTCTGACCGTTCGACCATTGGTAGGATTCAAATCCCGGTCCGGCATCCAGCGTGACGCTGCCGCCTTCGCAGAATTCCAGCGGGCCGCCGACGCGAAGTGCGCTTGTTAACTCATCGCCGACGGTCACGCTGAGAGTGGATGTACTCGTACAGCCGCTGCGCATGTCTTCAGTCCGTAGTTCCACTGTCCAGACACCCGCGGCGTTCCATTCGATTGTAGTCTGCCTTGAGGCAGCGTCGCCGATGATCCTTCCACCGCCGGACAGCGACCATCGATAGGCGACATTGTCATCGGCCGCCGCCGCATAAAGAGTCGTACTCTTAAGGCAGGCACTGACCGGTCCTGCGATATCGGCCCGCGGCAGAGGGTGCACGGTAACCTGGATGGCGGCGCTAGTCAAACCGCAAAAGCCCTGTTTGCGTGCTTCGACACGGTAGACGCCGGCGGCGTCGACGGTAATCGCGGCGGTCGTCGCGCCGTTCGACCAACGATAGTCGTCGAAATCACCCTGGGCGAGTAACTCGCGCCGCTCACCGGCGCAGAGCTCCGTTTCACCACTGATGACAAGCGGCGGCAGCTCGCCTGGGCGAACGCTGATTAAAACTGAATCACGCGCCTCGCAGCCGAATTCATCTCTTACAGTAAGGACGTAGCGTTGGGTGGCGGTCGGCGCGACCTGCGGGTCGGACTGATCTGCGTCGCTGAGTCCCTCGGCCGGCGACCAGCTATATTCGTAGCCCGTCTGCGCCTCGCCACCAAGGCGTACCAAGGTACCGGCGCAGATAGTCGTATCTTCGCCAGCTTCCGCCGCCGGAGCCTCGCGCACGACGACCTGGACCTCGTCACTGTTCACGCAGCCTGCGGCATCGCTGACCGTGACAGTAAAAGTATAGCGTCCGAATTTGTTAAGTTTCAGCGCGGGACTGCGCTCGTCAGAGCTTATCGTAGCGTCGTCGGAGCGCCACCGGTATTCATAGCGTTCTTCAGGTCCCTCGCCGCCGCGGGTGGCAACAGTGAGCGTAAAGGGTTGGTCAGGGCAGAGCTCGATATCAGCTTGCGCTTCGACGCTAAAATCGCAGACAATGGGTAGGCCGATTTTTGTCAGGTAGGCGTCGGTATTGCGGATGTCCAGTTTATCCTTCCCGCTGAAGTGACGGTCGAAGGCACCTTCTGTGGTAGGGAAGTTCGGCGCCGTCGTGGCGCCCGTCGTAAATATGTTTCCCTCTTTGTCAAGCGCCACGTCGCCGTCGACAGGAACAGACCAGGCGGATCCCCAGCTGCCGTTCCACAAACGAATCCCGGTGCTGACTCCTTCGGCATTCCCTCCGAAATAAGAGGAATACAACAAAGTCTCGCCGTCGGCAGCGAGTATGCTGAAGGTCAACGATCTCGGATCGACAACTTCGGCATTGTCGCTGAGGGGAAAATCATCCGACCAGGTAAACGACTTAACAATTGCCTGTTGCCGATCGTTAACAGCAATTCCGAGGCCATGGTCAAAAAGGAAACCACCGAAAAGGGCGGAATAGACCAGATTCGACCCGTCACGTGATATTTTTGAGACAAAGACATCACTATGCAAATTCGGCGTATGTGGGGTAGCGCGATCAAAATACGCATCGGGCGTATGCGGGAAATCGTCGGATTCGGTGCCGCCCGTTACGTAGATATTGCCGTCGGCGTCGGTGGCGAGAGCCAGAACGCCCTCATTGACCGAACCACCGAGCAAGGTGGCGAATATCAGCGCCGAACCCTGTGGATTGAATTTTGCGACGAAAGCATCAGTGCCGCCGTCCTGGCGCTGATCGAAGGCGCCGTTAGTTGCCGGGAAGTTAGATGAACTCGTCTCGCCGGCTACAATTGCGGCGCCATCCTCGTCGACCGCAATGCTGGTCCCCTGTTCTCCCCATTCCCAGCTCGTGTTATTCGAGGGATTGTCATGACCGCCGAGAGCGCTTGCATACCATAAAGCCGAGCCGTCAGCGGACAGCTTCAGTACAAATGCGTCTATACCATTGAGACTTTCATCAAATGCGCCATCAGTCCAGGGAAAATTTGGCGAAGAAGTTTGACCCGTAACATAGACATTTGCATTGTTGTCCAGCGCCAGGTCTTCAGCGCGATCTCGCCTCGCACCGCCAATAAAAGTCGAGTAGCGTAGTGAACGCCCGTCGGCGGAAAGGCTTGAAACGATCACGTCGCGTTCACCCTGATTCGCTTCACTGTGCGCGCCGAGCGTGGTAGGGTACAGTTCATTCGCCCAGCCGGTGATGTAGATGTTGTCACTCTGATCGAGGGCGATGGCCTTGGCTTCGGCAAAAGCGCCGAGCCCGCGCCCACCGATAAAACTCGAAAAAACGAGATCGCTGCCGGCGGCATTCATTTTGGAGATGAAGACGCCGGTAGCGCGGTTGGTGATGGATCCTTCGTCATAAGCGCCGGGCGTAGTCGGGTAGGAATGCGAATTCGACCAGCCGGTAATATAGGCCTCGCCCTCCTCATTGACCGCCACTTCCGTGCCGCGCTGCCAGCCGGCGCCGCCCATATATGTTGAATAGACAAGCGGATCGATTACCAGCGGCAGGGTCCTGTCGTACTCTCCCAGCGCAAATTGCACCTCATTATGTGGACTTAGCTCAAAAGCGCAGCGGACCTGACGTTTTTCACCATCGATATGCTGATAGGCGAAAAGTCCCCGCTGTTCTACATCACCCAGCGAGGTGCCAAGAAGCAGCGTCCCGTCACTGCGAAGCCCGACGGTAACGGCGCCCGGGAAAGCCAGCCGCACCTGCGCCGGATCGGCCAGCGGCTCTGCGATGAGATCGTAGCGTACTTTCCCACCGTCAAAATACATGCGAGCGTGAATGCCGGGATAGAGGTCGCTCAGTAGCAGCTCGCGGAAAAGCGGTACCGAGTGCACCCAGCGGCTGCTGTCGCGGCCGATAAAGTAATTGTAGTAGGCTGACAGGGGCTTTTCACCATGGAATTGCGCCGACTTTGCGCCGACGAACTGCATCGCCAGCACGTGGCCGCTTCGAGTTAAGGCTTCGCTGGTTGAATGCCGGCTTCGTGAAGCAAGGCGCTTACTTTCTTCAGCGGAGTATTGGTCTTGCCGGGGCTGTCGATAGCGATACACATCATAGACGATGGCATCGCGCGTGAGCCATACATCCATGCCGGCGATGGCTGAAAGGGCGAGCACAGAGTTGTCCCACTGGCCTTTGTTCCGAACAAAGAAGCCGTCCTCGGCGCTCTGTGCCTTCAGCGTTGCAAGACAGCAAGCTGAAATGACAAAAGCTGTTAAAAGGCTTTTAAACGCTTTACGCCAAATGTCTCCGTATTGCGCAATGATTAATGTTTCTTCTACTCCCGGGCATTCGAATTTCACTCTACTTTGCATTGAGTGTCCGGGGGAGTTCGCGGCAGACGGCGATTTCATAATCCCTCCGAGGCTTCCCCTGATTGAATGGGAGGACGCGCAAAGCAAACGGTCGGTCGACAACCTGTAAGTTTGTTGCTGCTGAGCCTATTTGTCATTGCAGTGCTGTGTTGACAATCGTTCGCGGAATAGAAATATGAATGGGAAGCGACGCTCCGCGGATGGATGTATAACATACGCTTTAGCAGTAAAAAACACAAAATAATTCACCGCTATCCCGGCAGGTGTTACACATTCGCGAGACCTATCGGGGAGTTCGATTGTGAACTCCCCGATAGAGTGGATGACGGCACATCGAGTCATGAGTGTCTACTGCCAGACAACAGGCGTCAGCCGATCGAGAAACCGACGGTGACCGACTCAAAATACCTGCCGGTGGCTTCTTTTGTCAGATCCGGATTCAGGCCTGCAGCGGCGGCTCTTGAAAACGCGCTTTGGCTGTAGATGCGCTCGCGCTGATCGTTGGCAATCCCGACGAGAATTTGCGGGTCGGCTGCAGCACTGACATCGAGGGTGAATGCTCCGGCGCATGGATTCGGATAGGATTTCAGTGAGTTTACGCGTGGAGCAGATTGAGGCAGCCTTCGCCTGTTGTGATTCGGTACGCGACTCTCCTTGCGGAAGCGTGATAAAGGCATCCTGGCGCTGCCGAAGGCGGATAATTGCGACGCAGACAATGGGGAAGCCGCCGCCGGTGAAGCCTGTCACAGAAAGATCCTGATTCCTTACGTTGAACAGCGCTAAGAAAGCCCGCTCGTTACTATTGCCGCCGATAATCGAATATCACTGTAGACTGTGGTAGGACCTCAATCATAATTACCGCGCGTGTATTCCCTTGCGCTGAATGCTTCGCGCTCGGCTGCCAAAAACGTGTAATTTGCGGGTAGCCTGGACAAGTGTCGTTTGATAAGGGAAGTCGCCGACAATGATCGCAATTCTTTCATTCTGCTCCCTGCTGATGTTTAACTGCGCCGCGTTTGGCAATGGCGATGAATCTGCCGACGAGACGAAAATTTCTCTCGCTGGGCTGCGGCTCATCGGCGAGAAAATCGTTCCGCATGATTTTGAGTTTCAGGGCACCCTCGTGGGCGGCCTTTCCGGCCTGGCTCGTGCTGATGACGGCAGCTGGCATGCGCTGAGCGACGACCGTTCGCATCATCATCCGGCGCGGATGTACGCTCTCGCGGCCGATTATGATACCGGTGGTTTTCACACACTGAGTTTCAGCGGAGTGACGATGCTGCAGCGGCATGACGGCAGCCACTTCCCGTCCGGCGATTATGTCGACCCCGAGGCGATTCGTTTCGACGCAGTCACGGGCACACTGCTCTGGACCAGTGAAGGCGACCGTAAAATGCTTGTCCGGCCCTTTCTGCGGGAGATGCGCCCGGACGGATCGCACCTTCGCGAGTACAAGCTTTTGCCGATGTTTCACGTGCACGAGCCGGATCGCGGTCCGCGGCAGAATGGCAGCTTCGAAGCACTGGCGCTCAGCCCGGACGGCGACAGGATTTTCATTGTCACCGAATTGCCCCTGTTTCAGGATGGTCCGCCGCCGCAGGTAGTCGAGACACGATCGCCGCTGCGTCTGACACACATGGATCGTTCGGGCGCGCACCTTGCTCAATATGCTTATGAATTGGAGAAGGTGGCATTTAGCCCTGATCCTCCGGGAGCCACAAAAGTTAATGGCCTCGTGGAGATTCTGACCATCGATGATTCGCGTCTGCTGGCCGTCGAGCGCTCCTATTCTGCGGGCGTCGGCTCGACCATTAAGCTTTTTGAAATCGACATCGAGGGCGCCACCGATGTTTCCTCAGTGGCTTCGCTGGTGCATGCCGACTATGTAACGGTCGGGAAAAAAGAGCTGCTTGACTTCGCGGAACTCGGCCTTGACGCCGTCGATAACATCGAAGCCGCGGCATGGGGGCCGACACTGGCCAACGGTCATCGTTCGCTGCTGTTCGTGTCCGATAATAATTTTAATCCCGATCAGGTGACGCAGTTTGTGGCGTTGGAAGTCATCCCCTGAAGCATGCCGATCCTGCGGAAGGCAATCGATCCGATCGCCTGCAGACGTCGAAACTGCTTCGCTGTCCCGCCTTGTTACTTGTCGCGCATTCGCTTTCCGGTGCAAATTGATTCGGTGATATATTTGCAGCTTTTAGGTCATTGTATCGTACGCCGCTTCCGCCAGCACCGTTTCACACTGTAGCGAGGATGGGCTATGAACACCGGCCAGCCGCGTCACATCTATGGTCGTCCCGCCGGGGACGCAACAAGCGAAATGCTGCGTCGCTTGATTGACGAATCGCGCGCGCAATCCAAGGCCAAGCCGCAACAGTCGCTGCAATCAGCGCAGCAAGCGCTCGAGCTGGCACAAAGCTACAGCGAGCCCTGGTGGCTGGCATGGAGCTGGACGGCGATGGGTCGCGCCTGCTGCGCGCTGGGCGAATATGACGAAGCCTTGAGCTGGTATGCCAAAGCCACCGACTACTTCGATCAGGCCGGCGACGACGAGTACCTTGGCTTTGCCTGCGGCGAACTGAGCCGCCTGTATATTTTTGCCGACAGGCTGCCGGCATCGTTGATTGCCGGTCGGCAAGCCATCGATGCTATTGACCGTGCTATGTACAGCGTGCGCCGGCGGACGACCGAAGAAGCTCCACCAAACGAAGGTCCGGGCTTTTCCAATCTGCCTGTGCCGCTGCGATTGACGGCGGCCTACGTATATCACAGCGTCGGCGGTACATACCTGTATCTCGGGGACTTTGAGCAGGCGCAGGCCCATTATCTGCAAGCCCTGCGCTTCTGCGAAGATCTCGATGATCGACAGGCGGGCAATATCTACGGCGACATAGCGCAGATTCATGAAATCTCGGGCGACCTGGACACAGCGAATGAGTACGCCCGGCGCGGACTCGCGATTTGCCGCGCCTACGGCAACACTTTTGACGAGGCGGTCATCCTGGCCGGTATCGGTCATCGTCTGTTCAAATCAGCTCAAAAGCAGAAGTCACAAGCCGGGCTGGCTGAAGCCGAAAAGACGGCACAATCTGCGCTTGCCAAATTTAAGGAGGTCGGCGCGCGTTTTTTTGCGGCAATTACGATCCAGGAGCTGGCGGAAATGAAGGTGGAAGCTCGCCAATGGCCGGAGGCCCTGGATCTGTTAAACGAGATTGCCTCGATAGGGCGTCACGAGCAAAACATCAATTGGCAATCGATGGCCTTTGTGAGCAAGGCTCGTATTTGGCGCGAGCTCGATAAACTGGATGAGGCCCAAACCTGCCTGGAACAGGCGGCTGCGCTCGTCGGACCGACGACACCAAAGGAACAGATGATGCAATTGCGCGAAGAGCAATACCTGTTTTATCTTGCCGCCGCCGATTATAAGCAAGCCCTCGAGTGTTATGTCGAGTTTGCCCGACTGCAAAATGAAATGACGGGCGAAGAGAAGCAAAGAGCCATCGCGGAACTGCAAATTCGCTTCGATGTAGAGAAGGCGGCCAGAGAGCGCGAACTGGCGCTGAAAGAAACCGAGGTGCTGCGTCTCAAAAGCGTACAACTGGAAGAGAGTCTGGAACAAAAAACCAAACGCGTGACGCTGACGGGAATGCACCTGGCTCAGAAAAACGAATTGCTGCTTAAACTGCGCGACGAAGTTAACCAGGCCCTGCAACAACCGCAAAGGCTCAGCGAATTCATGCGCCGCATAAAGCAGCAAATCGATGAAGGTGTCAGTGCCGAGCGCACCTGGGAAGTCTTCAATACCGAATTCGAAATCCTGCATCACGGTTTTATTCACAAGCTCTCGCAGCGTTATCCGAATCTGACGGGGCTGGACCTGAAGGTATGCGCAATGATCAAGATTAATATGCGCACCAAGGATATCGCGCGCCTGCTCTGCGTCTCCGACCGCAGCGCTTCAACCTATCGCTATCGGATTCGCAAAAAAATGGGCCTCGATCCGCAGGCCAATCTCGTCTCGCTCCTGGCCTCCATCTGACCGGGGTCGTTAGTCAGGCACGAGTTTTTGTAATTGTTAAATCCTTGAAGATAAAGGAGCCGGTAATGTCCGATCGATTAAGCCGCGAACTTCTGAACGACATTCGTCATCAGTTTCACCGACATAAAACAATGGCGGAAAAAGCTGTGGCGCAGGTCTCTGACGATCACTTTTTTCTCACCCTGGACAAAGACGGCAACAGCGTTGCACTGTTACTTAAACATATCGCGGGCAACCTGCGCTCTCGCTGGACCGACTTTCTCGTCAGCGACGGCGAAAAGGCTGACCGGCAGCGCGATACGGAATTCGAACAATACGCGGACGACACGCGCGCGCGGATTATGGAACGCTGGGACCGGGGCTGGCAGATACTCTTTGAATCCATCGATGCCTTGAGGCCGGAAGACCTGGACAGGACCATCCGCATTCGCTCCGAGCCCCACAGCGTTGTACAGGCGCTTCACCGCGCGCTATTGCACTATGCTTATCATATCGGGCAGATCGTATTGCTGGCGAGACACTACGCCGGCGATTCCTGGCAAACCCTTAGCGTCGCTCGCGGACAGTCCGAACAATTTCGCCGGGCAATGGAATTGAAACACGGAGAGGAAAGTGAGGAAAAGAAGCGATCAGGATGATGTCCTTCGATGTACCTGCCCACTGTGGCCGGAGAATTGTTGGCCGCAGGCTCAGAAAAACCCTTAGGCGAAATTAAGGAAATCTCTGATTGAGAAGCTCACTGTCTTGATGTATATTGTCCGGCGACTACTGCTCTCACTAATAAATCAATTTGTTTAAGTCTTGCCCTTAGCCTGTTTAGCTCGGGCCCTGGGGTATGGTCCATCACGCTCGGAAATCATGAGCCGATTGCCCGCATGCAGCTGCATATATTAATCTTTGTATGCTGCAGGCCGACTCTTGTCCTTGAGATCTCGGCACCGGTATCGAGCATCCTACGGACGATTTCACCGGCCGCAGTTGAATGCTAATCAGATCATATCTCCAACGATACTTTGGCGGATCAGGCGGGCGCCTTGGACCAGGTACTTATTTAAACATTTTACAGGAGCTGCCATGAAGCGGATCTTGATTGTTGCCTTGCTCATGTTGCTAAGCGGCGCTGCCGGCGATCTTAGTGGTCAATCTTGTTGCGAACCGGTGCAGGTAATGTACGAGAATCTTTACACCGACAATTCTCCTATGGTCGGAATGGGCCTGGACTATGACGATCTCCTGTTGAGCGTAACCGGCACGATTGTCAATAATAGTATTTGGGCGGCAGAGTTTACGCCGGGAGGAGATTATGTGTGGTCGGCCTCTTTTGGCATCGGGGCGGGCAGGTCGATAAAAAGAACACAGGATGGCGGCAACATTATTACCGGTGAGTTTTCGGGCACTCCCCCGGATGACATGATCCTAATAAAGACCGTTAATGGCGGCGCGGTTCAATGGGCGCGAACCTATGGCGGTGTCGGTACGGACTATGGTCGGATCGGCTTTGAGCCCTCTAATAGCGGTGTGTTTGCCGCAGGGGCCGGTACGCCCGCCGGAAGCGCTAATCTGGATGCAATGATCGTGAGGACGGATGCGGTCGGCCAGATACTCTGGGGCAGCTATGCCGGTGGCCCGGGCGATGACATAATACATCATGCAATCGAGCTTAGCGGCGGGCAGACCTATGTGCTGGTAGGGCAGTCGAATAGCTACGGCACGTCCTATCCGTCGGTCTTTGTGCTATGGTTCGATGACGCGGGCAATATGATCAATGCCGCCGTCTACCATACGGCTTATGACGCCATTGCGTATGGAGTGGCTGAAGGCCCCGGCGGAAGCCTGGTGCTGGTAGGCGCCAGCAACACCACTTCAAGCAGCCCACGCGCCTTTGCCCTGATGATCGATAACGGGGGAACGATCATCTGGCAACGCAACCTTGGTCCGGGCTATGTCCACGCGGCAGCGGTCAAGCTGACCTGTGACAATACGTACATTATTACGGGAGGGTATAAGAATCCCATATCGCTGAGCGAGCATGCATTTCTGGTGAACCTCGATCAAACCAGTAATACTTTGTGGTCGAATATTTATTACCAGACGGCCGCAGCGCAAAGCGACGGTAACGATGTCGTTCAACTCTCGGACGGTGGCTTCGTTTTCACAGGGCAGAGCCTTGAGAGCCCCGCCAGACTTGCCCTTGCTTCAACGGATTGTTACGGCGCTACGGGCTGCGAAACCGGTATCGCCACTGAATGGGAGAACCCAGGTTTTGGCGTCGTTTCGCCCTTCGTCAACCTGGAGACGATACCTCCTCCGGAAGCCTTTCCCGCCGCCGTCGTCGAGATGCCCATCTTCAAATCGGAATTGTGCCCCAACGACGAACTCAATCGCGCAGGCGCGGCGCTTCCGGACAGTCGGCCTGCAGCGACCCGGCCCCTTTATCCCAATCCCGTAGCACAGGGCGCCATCGTGACAATCGGCCTCGGGGATCCGGCTGACGAGGTCTGCGATCTCTCCCTTATCGATCTGCTCGGCAACCGAGTTCACATTCGAACAACCGCCGCCGGGCCTCAAAACGGCGAACTCCGCTTTTCGACCGCCGGACTGGCGGCCGGCAACTATTTCGTGATTCTCAGCGGTAATGCGGGTCGGTCGCCACTCCGTCTGACAGTTTTGCCCTAAGCTCGATCGGATAACGAAGCAAGAGTGGTATCTGCAGGACGGCGATTGGCCGGAACGCGTTTTACTGCACCGGAGAATAGTATTTTTTTCAAAAAAGTTTCTTCTGTTTTTTCTCCTCCCCTTAGTGTAAGGGGAGGCTAGAAGGGGTTTTTAGTTTTAGACTCTTCGAACTCCTCTAACCCCCTCATTCGCAAAGATGATAGCTGAAAAACTTATTTGAAGAAGCCGTTGCCCACTCCGTCTGACAATTAGCCGGTGACCAGTGGGCGAGATCATTGTCGCCCGGCGACACTAGCGGACGATATCTTTGTTTCATCGTCCGCGATCAGGAGCTGCGTGATACCGATCGAGAGCTCGCAGGAATCGCGAATTTCGTCCAGGACGGCCTGGAATGACGAGTCGACATTGCGATACAGCTCAAAATCCTGCCGGTTGAAATCAGTGCTAACCGCAACAAAACCAATCTTGAGCTCCACTTGCGCTTGCGAGGCGATGCGGTGAATGCGGTACAAAGGAATCGTCTCTCTTCCCCCCGAGAGTTACGGCCTGACTTTGGCAACAGCCTCAATCCGGCCATTGTCTTGTAATTCTGACAATCGATCAGCCGGAGGCACACGAAGGCTTGGCATTGCTCGTCATAGCCGTCATTCGCGGCGAATATCCTTTCAAGAGCGTAGCGTCGTCTTCGTACTTTCATTCCACAGTCAATCGCAAGGCAAGCATGGCAAGGTCTACTCCTGATGTCAGCACGACCGGAAAGAAGAAGAGCCAGGACAGCACGAACTCCGTCAAACCGCCTCTCAATGTTCCCAGCGCAATTGGGCTGACCCTAACGCCGATCTTAGCGGTGATTCTTGTGCCCTGGTACGGATACAGCGTCGGCTTTAGTTTGTATGAGTGGAGTATCTTTGCCTTTTATATGGTCGCGACCGGCCTGTCGATTACCGCGGGTTATCATCGTTTGTGGTCGCACAAGACCTATGAAGCACATCCCGTCGTACGCGTCTTTCTTGCCGTCTGGGGCGCTTGTGCCCTGCAAAACAGCATTTTGCACTGGGCCTCGGATCATCGCCGTCACCACCGCCATGTCGATGACGAGGACAGTGATCCCTACGCAGCCAGCCGCGGCTTCTGGTTCTCGCACATCGGCTGGATCCTGCGTCAATACAAGACCGGTATCGATGACTTCAGTAATGTAAAGGACCTGATGCGCGATCCCGTCGTTGCCTGGCAGCACAAGCATTACAAACTTATTGCAACGGCGACCAATGTGCTGTTGCCGCTCATGCTCGGCCTCCTGGTCGGCAAACTATGGGGCGTACTGCTGCTGGCGGGCCTGCTGCGTTTGGTGCTGAATCACCATTTCACCTTTTCGATTAACTCGCTGGCGCATATCTGGGGCAGCCAGCCCTATTGTGACCAGAGCTCGGCGCGCGACAACGGCTTGCTGGCCTGCCTCACCTATGGCGAAGGCTATCACAACTACCATCATCGCTTTCAGTACGACTATCGCAACGGTATACATTGGTGGCATTTCGATCCGGCCAAATGGCTGATACGCCTGCTGTCCTTGCTCGGACTGGCGAAAGGACTGAAGCGTCCCTCTCCCGTGCAGATTCAGAAGGCGCGTCTCGCGATGCAATACCAGCGCGCCCTGCAGCGAATGGAGGAACGTCGGGACAACGAAGCCTGGCGCGAAGGGCTGGAAAATGCCTATCAGAAGTTCCTGAGTCTGCTGGATGAATTCAACAAAGTGCAGCAGGAATGGCGTCAATTGCGCCGTGAACAGATTCGAACCACCATCGAGGGCATCGATCTGCAGCGGCGGTATGCCGACCTACGCAGCGCCCTCAAGACGCATCGCCGTCAGTGGCGTATGCTGACGGCCCTGGCTAAGGGCTGAACCGATGACCATCGGCCATATCCTGTTCAAACAAGCACAGGAGCCGGGACCGGCCTCCCAGTCCCTATCGTTGACTTCGGACTGCATTGTCTTGAGCCGGACACGGCTGACCGGATCGGGCCGAATATTCCCCTCCTGCGTCACGATGCCAGTATAGCCCGTATGAGCGTCCGCTTTGTTTCTTTTGGCGCAGAGTACCTGTAGGCATTACGCAACATTGTTGTAAGCAGCGACAAGGGACAGGCCGGCGCCATCGACACATTGGCAGTTGCAAGGGGCGCGTTAATCCCTCGGTTGTCGATACCAGGCGCCGTTGTAATCAAATTTCTACGGGCGCCGGGCGAGAACCCGTCAATATGGCGATAAGCATTCCGCCAATTGTCAATTCACGAATAATCTTCATATTTGTTCCCCTATGCCGCATAGCGCAGCTGACCACCCTCTCCGAGCCTGCGCTGATTGCCGATGCGGCGTCTGTTAACAATTATCGAACAATTCATGAGGATTGCACTATGTCTCTACGCATTTGGATTATCCTTGTCCTGCTGATAATACCGGCGCAGGCGGCGGCACAGCGCCACGCAGTGGACCGGGGAGCCTTCCGGTTGAGCGGCGGAATCTCCTATACACATTCTAACCTGACCGAAGATCGCAGCATCAGCGTTTTAAGCTTCGCGCCGACGGCCATGTTTTTTACGACAGATAATTTCGCCCTGGGCGGCACGCTGCAGATTACTCACATCAACGAATGTTTCTCTTTCGAATCGCCATTCGACGAATTTCCGGATCTTACAGTTGATGCTAGTGTAACGCGTATCGGAATCGGACCGCAAATCGCCTATTTTTTCGGCAGTCGCAAAAGCACAATGTTTCCCTTTTTTTCCTTCGGTTTTTTGTTTACGGGCTCGGATGAGGACAGCGATCCCGACTTCATTACCATACGCCCAAGCGCCGGGATAGCCTTTTTAATAGCGAAAAATGTCTCTATTGACGGCGAGTTGTTTTTCAGTTTTCAGGATGAGGTCTCCGGTACGGGCAACGATCTCTCGGTGACGATGTTCGGTCTGGCGGCAGGCGTGGGTGTCTTTATTTTCTGAGTGCCATCCCGGCGATTGCAGGCCTTTCACCTCAGCTGACTTCTTCCTGCTTGCGGCCACGCTGCGCATGCTGGATTCGTCGGAAGCATCGCTTACTTGTAAAAAGTGGCCCTATGCTGCGAGTTAAAACAATGGATTGCAATCGAGGTCTCATAAGCCGGGGCGTCGCACAATTTGTGCGACGCCTTTAGTCGGATGTAAACCTCGTTTGAGTCTCTGACACAGCGTTGTCGATCGAAGGCACACCCGGCCGGCGTCGTCGCTATGTTCGGCTAAACACCGGCCGGGAATGACAATTGTTAATGCCGTTGGTCTCAGCGGATGATTAATTTCATTTGATGAATCGCAGCGCCGGCCGTTCGGAGCGCAAGTATGTAGACACCTTGCGGCAATTCGGCTGTCGGCAGCGTTAAGGCCGATTCGCCGGCCGGCAGATATTCTTCCGTCCGGTAGATCCTTTCACCGAGTACCGATGAAAGTGTTACTTCTATTTGCTGCGATTCCGGGTTGTCAATGCGCAGGCCGGTTACATTGCCCTGGCTATTGGGGTTCGGGCCGATCCTGAGTGCAAGGGACGTCGGCATCGTCTGCGCCTTTGTCCTTTCACGCGCCGGACTGCTGAAGCCTGCGCTCTCTTTGGCAGAAGGGCATTCGAGCGCATTGCAGATGCAGTGCTGGAGTTTCGTAATACCACGTACGCCGGCATCGGTTTCACGGTTCGAGGATGCGTTAATCCGCTGTGCGCTGACAAGAGCAGTCAGCCGTGATTGTCCGGTCTCACTGAGCGAACTTAAATCTTGCGTTTTGCAGGTCCCGCCATTGCAATAGGCCCGCACGAAATAGATGTCGCCTTTTTCGGCTACTCCGCCGCCGGAGGAATAACTACAGGTACTGCCCGTCAGCAGCAGGTCGCCGTTAGCGGCGATGATCAGATCCTCGCCGTGATCTTCTCTATGGATTCCACCATCGCCGGGCTGCACATCGGGGTAAGCGCTCTGCCAGATGGGCAGGCCGCAGCCGTCGAATTTCATGAGCAGGGCCTGGTCGTCTTCCTCTGCCGTGCAGGTGTAGCCCGCGATCACAAAGCCGCCGTCCCGCCATTGCTGCACCGATCTGCCCCGATCGTCCGAGTAGGTGCAGGCGCTCTCACTGACATCATAAACACCATCCCACTGCGGTATGCCGTCTCGGTCCAGCTTCAGCACATACACATCATTGTTAAAATTGTCCTGCTCGGTATAGCCGGTCAGGATAAAGCCGTCGTCCGCCACGCCGTCGCCGTCATCGTCGCTTTGCACGATACTCTGGGCATAGTCATGCCGGCTGGAGTGACCGTAGACGCGGGCCCAAAGAACGTCGCCGCTGCTGTTTAATCTCACAACGTAGATATCGTTTTTACTGCCGCCAATACCGCTACCGCCGAATTCGCTTATCGTATAACCCGCCACGATGTAGCCGTCATCGCGGATGGCATCGGCATCCTCGTCGTCGACAGGGAAAATACTCATCGCGTAATCATTAACATCATCACTGTCGTATTTGTAAGCCCACTCGACCGTTCCGTTGCCGCGTAGCTTAACGACCCACATATCGTAGTCGATGCTGCCGCTCTTGGACCAGCCCACCGCTACATAGCCGTTGCCGTCGGAGCTTTGAGCGTCGGGCACAGGCTGAATCTCGCGCAGTCTGTCGAAAGCGCCCGTACTTTGCTGGCCATAGGACCAGGCCCATTGGACCGCGCCGGCATTATTCATTCTGACAATCAGCCCATCGCTATCGCTCGCCGGAATACCTTGCTGCGGCTGCGGCTCGACGTCGCCGGCCAGAATGTAACCGCCGTCGCTCGTCTCTTTAACATCGTAGGCATATTCTTCCGTCAGCAGATCGTCGATGCCATTGCTTTGAAACACTTCCTGGGACCAGATCAGCTGACCCTGAGCATCGGACTTTATCATGAAAATGTCGGTAGCCAGCCCTACATGTTCCTGCGCCCAGCCGACGGCCACGAGATTGCCGTCGGCATCTTCCAGGCCGGCGCTGCCGCGGTCGTAGAAATTGCCGTAGTTGGCCTGAAAGTTGATGTGTTTATCGACAACGACAAAGCACTGCGGGCAATCCGCCGAAGTCAATACTTCGTCGGGATCCTGGCGTCCTCCCGCTGCATTCCCGAGCTGCGGTGTGTTGTAGACGAACATTTCGATGTTGCTCGGATTCAGATCGCCCAAATCCTCGATGTTGATGAAGATCTCGTTGCAGTTGGCGCGGCGGATACACTCCGTGTTGTCGATGTTAAGCAAAAACAAATCGTCGGTCGGGTTGCTATGCGAATAGCCGCCGATTGCAAAGCGGCCGTCGTTAGTCACTTGCGTCGAATAGCCGACATCGTCGTTGATGTTGCCGTAGGCTTTGGCCCATTCCACGCTGCCGGTCGCATCGGTCTTGAGGGCCAAGAGATCGAGGCCGCCGAAGCCTTGAAGATTCGTATAGCCGGTAATGAAGTAACCGCCGTCGGGAGCCTGATCGACCGCGTAGCCGGATTCGAAACAATGACTGGTGCCGAGCACATGTCCCCACTCGAATGCGCCGATGGCACTCACTTTAATAAGCGCGATATCGGTGTTCTGGTGATTGGTATTGTGTACTTCGCCGACAATGATGAAACCGTTGTCGGATGTTAACTCCAGATCGAAGGCGAAACAGTTGTTAAAGCCGAAGTCGTATTCGCGGCCCCAGCCGACAAGGCCATTGGCGTCCAGCTGCTGCAGGAATATTCGCGAAGCGCCGCCGGGCTCCTGAGTGTCGCCGGTGACCATTAGCTTGTTGTCATGCGTTTCCACCAGGGCCTTGCCATAAGTGTGATGCCAGCCGTCGAAGGGATGCGCTTTGTTAAACTGACCCGACCACTGAAGCGCGGCGCTGGCATTCACGCGGGCAACTAGCAGGTCAACGGGTCCGCCGTTGATTATCTGCGCATTGTTATTGTCGGAGAAACCGACAGTAACATAGTCGTGATTGTTGATCGCCGACAGAACTTCAACGTCATTCGCGCCGGCGCCGTAGAGTCCCTGAATATGCCGAACCCATGTGACCGTGGCGTCGGGCTGCAATTTGGTAAGCATTGCCGCCGGGTAGGCGGTTTGTTCATGCATGATGCCGGCAACCACATATCCATCATTGCCGATATCGCTTTGCCGAATGGCGCGCGGCCAGTAATGGCCGTCTTCAAAAATCGTACGCAGCCATGACAGTTGGCCATCAGGCTGCAGCTTAACGACCTGGTACTCGTGCAGACCGTCGCTGCGTTCGGCGACGGCAATGAAGCCGGCGTCGCGCGTCTGCCGGAGCGAGCGAACCCGTTCGGAAATCACGTCTCCTCCTATGGGAACCTGGGCCACAAATTCGTTGAAGGGTAGGGTCTGAGCGGAAGATTCGACAGAAAAAAACAGCAGAAGCATCAGCGCGAGGCTACTGAATCGTGCGGTCGAATGCACCATGGGAAGTTTGAAGGTGTTAAGTAACATCATTTCTCCTTTTGAGAATCTAGTGTTCTTTCAACAGAAATGTTAATAGTTGCACCTCCCCATGATTAAGGGGGTAAGACGCGGCCTGAGCGCCGAACGAGCAGGGGCTATGAGTATTCAGGGACTTCTTAACTCCCCTGGCCCATCTTTCAAAAGAGAGGGGAACTCGAATTAGAACTTAGTTGAAAAAACACTAGTTGGTTGAACAATAGAATTACATGTCCGCAGTGCGTTGCAAACGGACAGAGCTCAGCGAGTGGTCGTAGCGGTAACAGTCAGGCGGAACGCCGTCAAACCCCGGCGGCGATCCTGCAATGACCGGGTATTTACGTTAATAGCATTAGGTAGTGAAAGGTACTCTTTGCCGCCGCGTTTATGACCAACTGCAGACGGAATCAGGCGTCTCACAGCAAGATCTCATGGCTGCCACAGTAATTGCTGTCCGTCTCGCTAAGCTGGTATTGTGCGACAGTTTCTCCTTGCAATAACATTGTTTGTGCCGACCTGAGGATAGGCGATCGGCCGCCGGCCGGCACACAATCTGAATCACATGCCTACCGCTTCGGTAATGTAAACAGCTTCTTTCCTCTGTTACCTTGCGTAAATTCTTTTGACTGCCCGATGCAATTGTGTAGATTAGCCGACACTTGAGACCCAATAGCCAGAGCAAAGCCAAATTCCGGTCTCCAGTATTGTCAAGCACACTCTTTACTTCGTCCTAAATACTCATCGTAGCAACAAACGAATCTCTGCTCACGATAAACCAACTGTTCGAGCAAACTGTATGAAGAAGCATGTAGCTCTCTTTTGCCTTGTTGCCGGATTTTGCGCCGGCAAGCTCTTCGCCATTGGTACACCGGCAACGGATGCGGAATTCCGCTATCAGGGGCGACTGACCAATAGCGGCGGCACGCCGCAAACCGGCAGTTTTGATTTTGAGTTCTCACTTCATGACAACGTGATTGGCGGCCTGCAGGTCGGTCCGACGGTCACGAAATCGACCGTCAGCGTCAGCGGCGGCGTTTTCGATGTCACGCTCGATTTCGGAACTTCCGCTCTTGACGGCCACAAACGCTGGCTCGAGATTCGCGTCCGCGCTTCCGGCGGCGGCGGCTTTACAACCCTGACGCCGCGACAACAGCTCACGGCGGTTCCTTATGCCGCGCAGGTGATCAACGGCGCTATCGGTGCCTTGCAGTTGTCTACCAGCGCGACACCCTCGGCCGGTCAGGCGCTGCTCTACAGCACGACCGCCAGCGGCAATGTCACCTGGGGAACCGTGCAGGGCATCTTCCAGATAGCCGGCAGTACCATTTCGAATATCAATCCCACGACAGGCAGCTTTGTCTTCGGCTCTTCGCAAATCGAGGATATTTTTGGTCAAACCGGCGATGACGATCGCTTCTTCTATGACAGAGACAAGGGAGCGCTGTATGGCGGATCCTTTGTATCGGCCGGCGGCTTTATGTGGGACAATGACCTGACGGGCACCAATGCGACCGTGTTAGGCCGCAACAACATTGCTTCGGGGGAATTCTCCGTGGCCATGGGCGCCGGCAATATGGCCACCGGGACCGGGAGTGTTGCCCTGGGCGGCGGTAATGCGGGCGATAATGACGCCAGCGGCCGCAACTCGCTGGCGCTCGGTGAACTGGACAATTTTGCTTCGGGCGACTTCAGCCTGGCGGTCGGTCAGCGATCGAACAATGCCGACGGCGACTATACGCTGGCGCTCGGGAATAACAAGAATTTCGCTACCGGCAACTATACGCTGGCGATGGGTCACAACGACAATGCGGCTGAACAAGACTATTCGATAGCGATCGGTTCCGCTAATAACAAGGCCAGCGCCAGCTACTCAATTGCGATGGGTAGGGCTGCAAACGCGGCCCAGGGAAATTATTCAATTGCCATCGGTAACAATGACAATGTTTCCGGGGGGAGTTACACGCTGGCATTCGGTCAGAATCGCAACGAGGCCTCCGGCGACTACAGTCTTGCCTTCGGCCAGGGGCAAAACGAGGCCTCGGGCAACTATTCGCTGGCAATCGGACAGAGTTCCAATTCTGCCTCCGCCGATTACACGATGGCGCTCGGCCGCGCAAGTAACCAGGCGACACAATCATACAGCCTTGCCATCGGTAGTGCCAGCAACATGGCCACGGCGACTTATACGCTGGCGATAGGATCGAATGACAACAAGGCCACGGATAGCTACGCCACTGCGCGCGGCGCCAATAACAACATCGCCAGCGGCAAGTATTCGTTGGCGGTCGGCTCCAGTGAAAATATTGCCTCGGGCGACCACGCCTTTGCAATGGGCCAGTCGAAAAATCGCGCCGAGGGCAAATACTCCCTGGCATTCGGAAGCAACGAAAACATCGCGCACGCGGACAACTCGGCCGTAATCGGTAAAGACAACGAGGCGCATGCCAATGCCTCGATGGGTTTCGGGCAGGGCACGATCGCTCGCTCCTGGGGTGAAATGGCCGTTGGCGTGTATACCACGACCTACACAGCCGGCAGCACAACGGCCTTCGATGCCGCCGACCGCGTCTTTGTGGTCGGCAACGGCCAGAGCGAAGTTCTCCGCTCCGACGCCTTTGAGATACGCAAGAGCGGTGACGCCAAACTCTTCGGCAACCTGACGGTGACGAACGCGACGGTGACGACGCAGGTCTCGACCGCCAGCATCAAAGTCGGTACCAGCGGCGTTGTGATCAACGAAGTGATTAAGCGCACGGTCAACGTCGACCTGCCGAGTGTCGGCGCCGGCGCCTCCGCCGATGTCGCTATCACTTTCAGCGGTGCGACGACAGGCGCCACGGTCCAGCTCTCGCCGTCGACTCTGCTGACGGCCGGCCTGATTGTCAGCTCGGTCAACGCCTCGGCCGGTCAGGTCAATGTCCGTCTGTGGAATGCCAGTGGCGGCGCGATCGATATGGCGGCAATGGATATTTATATCACGGTCATCAAATAATGAGCCGCCGGTGACGACCTCTTCACAGCATCAGCCGGGCGAACGCCTGAGCTCCAGGGCCTTTCTGCAGCAGTGGGTCTTTCCCTACAAGGACTCGGCGCGTCGCGTCATCAGTCCGCAGGCGCGCGTGATCTTTGTCCTGGTGCTGGCCTCGTTTTTAGCGCTCGGTCTGCTCTTTCCTGTGACATTCGGTTCGCTCGGCTTCATAATGGCCGTCATCGTCTTTTCCTCGCTGAATATCTTTCGATTGCGATTGCTGCGCTATCCGGTCGTTGAAGCCGGCGAGGACAGGCCGATTGATTTCGACAGCGAGGACTTGCCAAGCATCACGGTTGTGATACCGCTCAAAAATGAAGGTTCGGTCGTTCACGCTACTTTCGACGCCGTACGCAAGCTCGACTATCCATCGGATCTGCTGCAGGTATTGGTGACGGTCGAGGAAAATGACGAGTTGACCCGAGGCACGATCGACAGCTATGACCTGCCTACGAATTTTCAGGTCCTGCGCATTCCCTGCGAAGCCCCCTTTACCAAAGGCCGCGCCCTGCAGTATGCCCTGGCCAAAGCCTCGGGCGAATTTCTGACGATCTACGATGCCGAGAGCCGACCCGAACCCTATCAGCTGCAAAAAGCGGCGGCGCTGATGGCTCGAGAAGGCGATATGGCTTGCGGGCAGGCCGTGATCAAAATCGACAACAAAGCGAAAAACCTGATAACGCTCTTTTTCGCGGCGGAGTATATCGAGTGGTTTTACAAACATCAAACGCGCATCGTAGAGAGGGGCATGCCGATCGGCCTGGCAGGTAATTCATTTTTTGTCGCGACGCGCCTGCTGCGCGAGGCCGGCGGATGGGACATGTACAATGTAACCGAAGATGCCGACCTTGCGGTCCGCCTCACGACAATGGGCGTTCATTTTCATCGCCTGCCCAGCGTGACCTACGAACCCTGTCCCGATAACTTTTCGGGCTGGGTAAAACAGCGCATCCGCTGGAACAAAGGTCTGATGGTGACAAAATTCCTGCACCTGCTGCGTCCGGGCTTCGGTTTCCGGGAATTCAGCAAACAGCAGTGGTTTCATTTCTGGTACCGGATGCTCTGCGGAAGCCTGGTGCCCTTCGCATTCTTTTTCTGCCTGGTGGTCGGCACCTACGTTGCGCACTACGGCAGCGACTTGCACCTGCTTCTGCTCAATATCCTGATGGTCGCCAATTTCAGTTTTTCGCTGATCATAGCGCTCATCGCTGACAGCAAAAATGTGAAGCAGATGCGGCTGCAGGTCTCCTGGCCGCGTCTGCTGGCCGGCATATTTCTCTATTGGACAATGTTTCTCTATGCCGGTCTGCGCTCGTATCTGGAGTACATATTCGCCCCTCTGCGCTGGCATAAAACTGATCATGACAGCCTTGTTTCAGAGGGTGACGGCAATTCGTATCCTACAACGGCCGCCGATACCGTGTCGGTCCTTTCCTGAACCATAGCCTGAATACTACAATGCGTTTGATAACCACAACTTCCGGTATTCTGACTCTTGCGCTGCTCCTGGCGCTGGCATGGCAACCTGCGACGGCGCAATTCAAAGTCGATGCCTATGTAATCGGCGGCGGTGGCGGCAGCTCGGTCGGGGAAAACTGTTCGCGCCTGTTGCGCGGCACGGCCGGCATGCCCGCTGGCGGACTGAGTACCTCGGCCAGCTTGCATGTCGAGGCCGGCTTCTGGCAGCTCATCAGCGGCACCGAATCTTCACTGGCGGCCGGCGGCAGTACGGCGATCGACTATGCCGTAGTTACGGGCGCCGTGCAGACGATTATCCGACCGCTGGATAATGACCTGGGAGCGGGGCTGTCGCTGGCGGCGGTGGAAAATCCGGCTCATGGCAGCATTGTCGTGAACGGCGATATCGTCACATATACGCCGAATGCCGGCTTTTTCGGTGTTGATATCTTTCGCTACACGGCGCAGAGCAGCAGCCTGTGCACGACGGTTGGCACGATAGCTATCGCCGTGGAAGAGGTGACGGCTTCGGATATCACCACGGAATATGTCGAGCGGGAGAAGAACCGACAGGACGGCGTTCGCGGTCTGCGCCGCGCCCGCTGTATCACGATCAGCCCGGATGGACGCCACCTCTACGTTGCGGGGCAGTCCGATCACTCAATCGCAATTTTTGCCCGCGATCCGTCCAGCGGCGTTCTCAGCTTTGTGAAACGCATGCAGAACGGACGTAATGGAATCTCGAACATGCAACTGCCGGCCGCGGTCGCCATCAGCGCCGACGGATTGCATGTCTACGTTGCGGGCTATCGGAACAATGCCCTGCTCGTCTTTCGTCGCAATCCGAACAGCGGCGGACTGACCTTTGTGGAATTCAAAAAGCAGGGGCAGAACGATGGCGGCAAGATAATCGACGGTTTGAAACGCATCATTTCACTGTCGGTCAGCCCGGACGGGCGGACTGTCTATGCTGCCGGCTTCGCCAGCAGCGCCTTGGCGGTGTTCGAACGGACGGCCACCACGGGCAGTCTGCGCTACCTCGAGGTACATAAAGATGGTCAGAGCGGCGTCGACGGCCTGCGCGGCGCTTATGGCGTTACGGTCAGTCCCGACGGAGAAAACGTTTATGTCACCGGCTCGCGCGATAATGCCGTGGCGGTCTTTCAACGCAATGTCTTTACGGGTTTGCTGAGCTTCGAGGAGCAGCGGCGCGACGGCATCGACGGTGTCGACGGCCTGCGCGGCGCGGCCTCCGTTGAGGTCAGCCCCGATGGCGCTCATGTCTATGTGACAGGACGCAGTGATAATGCCGTAGCCGTCTTCGGTCGCAATTCTTCGTCCGGCAGCCTGACATATGTGGAACGTCTGCGCGATGGCGGCAGTATCGACGGTCTGCGCGGCGCCGCGGATGTGGCGGTCAGCCACGACGGGAAACAAGTCTATGTCGCCGGCGGCGGCGAAAATGCAATCGCCGTATTTGGTCGTAACGATGCAACGGGAACACTGCGATTTCGGGAAACTCGCCGCGACGGCGTGGAAGGTGACGACGGTCTGCGCAATGTGCAATGCGACGTCGTCGGGCCGAT
>JANQRB010000026.1 GCA_028284775.1 Candidatus Kapaibacterium sp.
CTCTGGCAGCATTGGGAAACAGTGGAGTCGGCGATGCGCCAGCCCTGGACGCTGCGAGTAACGCGCAATGCCTGTCTCGATCATTTGCGGCGGCGCAAACGGACGCAGGCCATCTTTCAGGCTGAAAGCGAAGAAAGGCCGCTGACCATGCATCCGGGATCGCAGCCCGACCCGGAACGGAGCGCCGCGCAAAGAGAAGTGCGCGAACAGGTGGAACAGGCGATCGCGCTGCTGCCCGAACCGCATAAGAGCATCGTCATTCTGCGGGAGATCCAGGAACTGAAGTATGATGAAATCTGCGCAGCGCTGAATTTGCCCATGACAAGCGTTAAAGTGTATCTGCATCGCGGACGCAAAATGCTGCGAAATCGCTTACAGGAGTCAATAGGTTATGAATCCGGCTGAACGTCAGGCAGCGATCGAATGGTTCGAAGAGCATCTCGATGCATTCGTGGCCGGCGATCTCGCAATCGAAGACCAGGAGCGTCTCCAGACAATTCTGCGCGAGCTGCCGTCGCTGGAGGCCAGTCTGCAGGCTGCGCGCGAGGTAGATGCCGCGCTGCGAGCGCTGCCCGAATACGATTGCCGGGATGCCACTATCGAGACTCTGATGGAGCGTATCACCGCGCAGGAAAGCTCCTGGCTTGAAGGGCTGAGGGCCCGCCTGTCCTTCAGGCTGCCCTCACTCGGCAGGCCGGCATTCGCGACTGCGGCGACGGTCCTGCTGATCGCTGTCACGCTCGTCTTCTGGCCCCGACCGGCGCGCTACACCGATGCCGAGCTGCAGCAAGCGCAGGAGCAGGCGGCATGGGTCTTCGCCTATCTGGGCGGCATTCACGAGACGACGAGCCGGGCAGCCAGGCAAAATGTATTCGCCGAGGGCATCGCCGCTCCCCTGCAGCGTTCTTTTCACACGGCCGCTCAGCTCACGGAAGCGACCGATAAAACAAGTGTGGCGGCCTCCCTGCTCGCAAAGCAAATGTCAAAACAACAATAGTAATTTTTGAGGCCTTATGATGTTCCGATCATTGATGATGATTTCTGCTTTGTCTCTGTTAATGCTGCCGAGTCTTATGGCGCAGGAAGACTACAGCGACGAACCCGGCTATTTCGATTTTGCGAATCTGCGTATGTTCAATGGCGTCGAGCCGGAAGTGGAGATGGTGCTGGACGGTGATTTGATTTCACTTGTCCTCTCGTCGATTGCCGAGGAGAATGACAAAATTGCCGAACAGATAGCATCCCTCAAACTGATCGAAGTGCGGAGCTGGCCCAGTGACCCCGACGCCAAAGCGCAAGTTGTCAGCGAGTTAAGCAATCTGGGCAATATGCTTCAACGCCAGCAATGGAAGACCTTCGTCAAAGTGAAAAAGGAAAGCGAATTTGTTCGTATCCTCTACAAGAAACAGGACAAACGCATCGACGGTGTCCTGATTCTCTCGCTTGACGAGCAACACAAGGTGACGGTTGTTAACGTCATCGGTCACCTCGATTTCGAACTGATGGGCAAGCTCAGCAAACACTTTAAGAATATGTCAAACGATTCAGATGATGATAAATAGGCGACAGCACTGCGCTTTGCTCAGTTCATGAGTAATTGGCACACCGGCGAGCCGGCAATCGGCAATCGGCAATCGGACCAGAGCATAACACCGATACGCTGAACGACGGACGCTTTTTATCTGTTATGGCTTATCTGTTACGGCGCCCATTTTTCGAGCATTTCTTTCAGCACCTGTAGTTTCATCGGTTTGCTGATGTAGTCATCCATTCCGGCGGCCAGACACTTCTCACGGTCCCCTTTGATTGCATTCGCCGTCATGGCGATAATCGTAACGCGGCGCGCGGAGTTGCTGTCTGCGCGAATGCTGCGCGTCGCGTCAAAGCCGTCCATCTCGGGCATCTGGCAGTCCATCAGAACTATATCATAGGGTATATCGATCAGCGCGTCGATGGCTTCACGGCCATTGGCGACACAGTCGGCGCGATAGCCGAGTTTCTGAAGCATCTTCGTAGCAACCTTCTGGTTAACAACGTTGTCTTCAGCAATTAATATTTTCAATGTGCTGGTTTTCCGAGGGACAGCGCGGGCCGGGGGAAGCTGAATACTGGGCTTACGATCCTGCGGCTGCAGATGAGTGCCGACCACATTATTCAGACAATCGAAGAGCTGCGACTGTTTAATCGGCTTGGTCAGAAATGCGTCAAAACCGATCGATACATAGTAGCTCGACGGTCCCTGTGCTCCGATCGAGGTAAACATCACCAGACGCGTTCCGGCGATGGCAGAATCTTCCTTGATTCGTTGGCTGAGTGTTTCGCCGTCCATTTCGGGCATTTGCATGTCCAGGATGGCAATATCGAAAGACGATTCGGTGGCGGCTCTCTCACGCATCAGCCGCAGGGCTTCCTCGCCGCCGGGAGCCTGCGTCACCTCACAGCCCCATGCCGTCAACTGCAATTGCAGGAATTCGCGATTGGTTTGATTGTCGTCCACCACCAGGACGCTACGGCCTTCAAGTGTGTTAATCGACCGGTCAATCAGCGGTTCGGGTTGTTTTTTGAGCTTCAGCGTAAACCAGAATTCCGAGCCGCGGTCGACTTCGCTGTTGAATCCGATTTCACCTCCCATCAGTTCCACCAGATTCTTGCTGATCGCCAGGCCCAAGCCCGTCCCACCGAATTTCCGCGTCGTTGAAGCGTTGACCTGAGAAAAGGACTGAAAAATCTTTCCCCGCGCTTCTTTTGGTATGCCGATACCGGTATCTGTCACGGCAAATCGGAGCAGCATCTCGCCGTCTTCTTCCCGCTTCTTGGTGCAACTCAGTACCACTTCGCCCTTTTCCGTGAACTTTACGGCGTTATTGGCGAGATTGAGCAGGATCTGCCGCAGGCGCCCAGGGTCGCCGTTGACATAGTCCGACACCTCCGGATTGATCCAACTAATCAAATCGATGTCTTTTTCCTGAACACGCAAAGCCAGCATATCGGTAATTTCATCAAAGACGGTATGCAGACTGAAGTCGACATATTCCAATAGCAGCTTGCCTGCTTCTATTTTGGAGAAATCCAATATGTCATTGATGATATCCAACAGGGCGTCAGCGGAGCGCCGCACGGTTTCGGCCAGATCACGCTGCTCCGCGCTCAATTCACTATCTAGCAACAATCCGGTCATCCCGATCACACCATTCATCGGCGTGCGAATTTCATGACTCATAGTGGCGAGAAATGCGCTTTTGGCCTCGGCGGCGGCTTCTGCCTCGCGGCGTGCATCCTGCAAGGCCCGTTCGCTCCGTTTCCGTTCGCTGATATTACGAACCAGCGCGATGACTTCGTGATCATTGACGCGGACAAAACGCGCTTCGAAATCCCGAAGATCCTCGCCGATAGGCATCTGATATTCAAAGTTGAGCTCGCCCGTTCTGATGCTGTGGTGGATGGCATCCATAAACTGCCGCGCAAAAGACTCCGGAAAAACTTCACTGATCTTTTTATCGACAAATTCCGCGGGGCGTAAAACAAGATCGTCATTGACACGGGAATGACAGTCAATAAAATAACCCTTGTCGTTGAAATGAAAGAGTATATCGGGTAGAGATTTTAACACCGCAAGAAGACGTTCCCTGTTCTGCTGCAGATTATCTTGTAAACGCCGCTGCTCGGTGATATCTCTGGCGACGGCAAAAACGAGTTGCCTGTCGTTATCAACATGCGCTTTCCAGGACAACCAGCGATACGCACCGTCTTTGCAGCGATAGCGGTTTTCAAAACTCATGATGCTATTGCCGTCACTTAATTGATTCGCGGCGTCCGACGTAGCTTGCAAATCTTCAGGATGGACGAAGTCAACGTAGGGTACAGCCATAAGTTCTTCGCTGCTCCAGCCGAGCGTCTTTGACCATGCGGGGCTCAGTTGTTTAAACATACCGGCGGTAGTCGCGATGCAAATCAAGTCGAGCGAAACATCGAAAAACATCTGCTGTTCGTGTTGCAGCTTTTTGATATTGGTAATATCCTGGAATGCACCGTACATGCGGGTAGTCTTGCCGTTGCTGCGCACGGCACGGCCCAGGGCGCGAATATGGCGCTCATTGCCTTTGGCGGTGATAATGCGCAGCTCCACATCATACTCCTCACCCGTCTCGATTGCGCGCTCCACGACGCCGCGAATCGTGTCCACATCATCGGGATGATAAAACTTGATCGCTTCTTCCAGCTCCGGCTGATAATCATCCGGCACTTCGTGAATCCGACACACTTCTTCGGACCAGAGGAGTTCCCCGTTTTCCAGGTCGAATTCCCATCCGCCGACCTGCGCCATTGCTCCCGTTGTCTTCAGCAGGGCTTCGCTGCGACGAACTTTTTCTTCCGCCCGTACTCTTTTGCTGCTGTCGCGTAAAATGCCGCTGTACATTCTTTTGCCATCGAGCCGCATTTCGCCCACCGACAAGTCGAGGGGAAAAGTGCTGCCATCCTTGCGGCGCCCCTGTACTTCGCGACCGATGCCGATAATTCGCGCCTCGCCCGTTTCTCGGTACCGCTTCAGATAGCTGTCGTGCTCGCTTTGAAAAGGCTCGGGCATCAGCATGCGCACATTCTGACCGATCACTTCGCCGGCCACATAGCCAAAGAGCTTCTCTGCTGCCGGGTTGAAGGATTCGACGATGCCCCGTTCATCAATCGTTACCAG
>JANQRB010000147.1 GCA_028284775.1 Candidatus Kapaibacterium sp.
CCGACACTGTCGATGTGACGGTTTTCGAGCCGCCCATCGTCGATGCCGGTGAAGACCTGACGATCTGCCCGGGGGAAAGGGCGCAATTAAGCGCCGCCGGCGCGAGCAGCTATGAGTGGTCACCGCCCGGGCTGCTCGACGATCCGACAGGCCCGACGCCACAGGCCACGCCGGAGACCAGCACACTCTTCATCGTGCGCGGCAGTGACGCAGAGGGCTGTACCGCCGTAGACAGCGTGTGGGTGCGGGTGCGCGACAATCTAGCGCTGGGGCTGCGCGCGACCGATGCGCTCGGCGTGCCGGGAACAGACTTCAGCCTGCCGATTACACTGGAAGTACCCGCCGCCGCCCTGCCGCTGCCTGCACTGACACTGCGCTTCAGCCTCCGGTATCCGGCCAATCTCCTTCAGATCGAGGGGCTTTCCGAGGGAAGGATTATCGGGCAAGGCGGCGGCGGCGATCAGCACAGCATTGTCATTGAGGTCACCAGCGCCTCGATCAACAGCACAACAACAACGCTGACCAGGCTGGAAGGCTTTGTGCTGCTCAGCGCTCAGCGCAGCGGAACCCTTGAGCTTTTCGACGCCACGCTGTCTGAAGACGCCTGCTTTTCCATCATAGAGCACGACGCGTCCTTCGGCATCCATGACTTCTGCGTAGGCTACGACCTGGCCTTGTTTACGCCTCTTGCGATCGCTGTCGATCCCAATCCACTGACGGACGGCATAGCCCGGCTGCGACTGCGCTCTTCGGCCCCAGGACCCCATCGCCTGGCCTTGTTCGACTCCTTTGGCCGCATGGTCTGGACACGGCAGTGGCAGCGCGATACAAACGACGCGACTGAAGTCGAAATGCTCTTTGACGCGAAGCAACTGTCAGATGGAGTTTATTTGCTGCAGGCTAGCGCGGGCGGGCAGTCTCAAACTGTGACGATGTCGCTCCTACGCTAAGCGTCAGCGCCTTCGGCGAAGTTTGTAATTCGATCAGATTCCTGGGCTGCATCGGTGAAAAACACATTCGCCCTGTAAAGCCCGTGTGCATCCACCGCCCTTGCGGCGCGTGACGAAGACATGGCATGATTATCGGAACACAGGTCACTGCGCAGTGTACACATTCACTTCCGGAGCATCGGAGAAGTACTGCCGGAGCCGATGATATCGCAGGCTGGCATACGGAAAATGGACTACGGCAGACGATGAAAGATAGCTGCGCATCAGTCCGCCGGTGTTAAAAAAACGAAAAGCCAATTATCTTAAATAATTCACTTGCCTTGACTGCATGTATTGTCTATATTCGTTCGCCATTTATACTTGCTGCACGACAGATTATTAACAATCACGATTAACATCAAAGGAGAACCCCTCTTGTTCGAGCATAGTGCTCGGCTGGTCCGATAGCTGGACCAATCTTCGAAATGCAACGATTGAGCGCTGCAAAATTCAAGCGTTTATACTACCCGTAGCCCTTCTGTCTACGATGCAAAGACAAGATTTTTTGTCTTAACATCCAACATCGCGTCGCGGCCTTCATTCCGAGATGCTCTCGGAACATGGCAGCGAACAGATTACAAAGATCACTGGTACCGGGGCTTGACAAAAAGCCCGCACATATCGGTTGAAAAACACCGTCTCAGAAGCAGTCATGGACGATCTATACGTCCGCGACGGCCATTGTTTAACTTATGCCGGTTTCGGCCAGCGCCATTCCTCCGCAGTACAGCCCATTGTGCAAGTCTTGCCAATGAGCGACGACGCCTGATACTGTGTGCCGGGATTGATCGACGACACTGACTATCGAAGAGAACCATCAGCCTGCGTGATGTCGCGTCGGCTGCCGGAATCTTTTTGAATTTCATTAAGAATATGCGCCCCGCTTTATCTCAAAGATCCGCGAGAACGAGGCGGTAGTAGTAATGTACTTCGCATATCTTATCAAGCCGTCAGGTCCCTGTTCAATAAGGCCGACAGGGCTTTGTTAACACTGCACCCTATTCCCGTATATCATTGCGCACTGATTGGCTTGCGACATGCCAATCATGCGCCCGACTTTAACGAGCTGCCTCGGGCAATCGATCGATTGCCCGCAGGGCAGGCACGCGCCCGAATATCGCGACGACAGCCTTGGCACGACAGATCACGGCAGGGCAGACTATTGCCGATTCAATATTTACTCATGTCTATTAGTAGAGGCCAATTATGTATCATTGGACGAGAAGTAGAATCACAACCTGTTTACTTTTTTTGATCACTTGTGCGTTAAGTCTTCATGCTGAAGAAGCAGCAGAAGGGTACGATCGAAATCGCGAAGGGCAATTGGAGAATGCGCAAGAACTTGTGCATCGCTCAACGCTTGTTTTCCTCGAGAACAATGGTCGAATTCGTGACGAGAACGGCCGCGCCTATCCCGAGATCGCCTTCACATCCAGCATCGGTCATGTTAACATGTACTTTACGAATTCCAAAGTCAGCTACATTTTTAACAAGGTTGAAGAAAACAAGCCGGAGGAGCAGTCGATGATGGCGTCGCGCTCCGGCCACAAAGTGACAAGTTACCGCATGGATATGGAGCTCGTCGGCAGCAATCCGATGGCAAGTATACGCGCGCAAGATCAGGCTGAGGGACATGTTAACATTTTCAACGAGCAAAAAGGGAACGAATTTCGGGGTCTCAAACGCTACAAGACGCTTATCTATAATAATGTCTATCCGAACATCGACCTTGCATTCTACAGTCATGAGCAGGGACTGAAGTATGATTTCATCGTTCATCCCGGCGGCGATGTCGGCGACATCGTGCTGCGCTATAGTGGAGCCGACGATGTTCAGGTCAGTGAGCGCGGCACGCTGCAACTCTCGCACGCACTCGGCGGGATCGAGGAAGGCAAGCCCTATACCTATCAGACTTCAGACGCCGGTCAGCAGGCGATTGCGACAACATATCGCGTACAGGAAAACGAGGTACGCTTTGCCGTAGGCGAATATGATCCCGAACGGACATTGGTTATCGATCCGCTGGTGAACTTTTCCGGTGTGCGGGGCAATACCAGCGAAGATCAGGCGATGGATGTCACCTTCGACCCAACGACGGGCGACTACTATGTTGTCGGCTGGGCTTATGACGCCTCGACGCTGCCTTCTGCGGTGCTTGCGCCGGGAACCGTATCGTCGGCCTTCGATAAATCGGCCTTCATCAGTAAGTTTTCAAACTGCGGCATTCACTTATGGACGGAGATAATCGGCGGCAGCAATGATGAAGAAGGCCATGGCGTTGTTTATGATCCCGGCCGGGACATTGTTTACATGGTCGGATGGACAGAGTCGGCTAATTTTCCAACAAATGCTCTTGATGCATCTTACAACGGTAACAGGGATGGCTTTGTCGCGGCATTCTCCGGCAGTGTTGGTAGCCCGGCCCACTATATCTGGTCAAGTTTCATCGGCGGAGACAACTATGACGATGCTATGGGAGTTGAACTCACCGGAAGTGATAACATCGTCATCAGCGGCGCCTCAGCTGACAATATTGCCAACGGCACCTGGGATGTGGCGCTTGTGAGCCCCGTCATACCGGTGAATGCGCACAACAACGGCGGCCTTGTTAACAACGACGCCTATGTCTTGTCTATAGCGATCAGCGCAGTTCCACCGCACTTTCCAGCGGGAGCCTTCGCTAATATATTCACCTACCTGGGCGGGGAAGCCGATGATCGCGGCACCGGCATCAATATGCTGCCCAACGGTCTGGACTGCGCGATTTCAGGATGGACGCAATCGGCTTTATTCCCGGCCTCCGTACCGCCGGGCGGCTTCAGTTGCCCACCATTATCCGCCGGGCTCGGAGGTACTGACGCGTTTGCCGCCCGTTTTACCGCTCCTCTTGTTAACAGCTGGGCCACAATTATCGGGCGAGCGCCGGCGCCCAATCCCTATGACACCTTTGGCGAAGATATCCTGGCAAAAGCATATAGTCCCGGCAACATGATTCACGTGGTGGGCTATACCAATGCGCCCGAGTTTTGTAATGCGGCAGGCCCCGTACCGTCACAGACCGGCAATCTGCCGGGAGCAGCTAATGACGGCTTTGTCACGACGCTTGACGCAGCCACCGGCGAGCTGTTTTTGATGGCGCTTTTCTACGGCAGCACCCAGGATTACTGCTGGTCGATCGACGATTACGGCGACGAGACATTCCTGATCGGAGGCCATACGCTGAGCGTCGACTTGCATCCTATTCGTCTTGCCTTCCAGCCGAATAGCGGCGGCGCGCTCGGCACTCCCGACGGCTGGTGGGCCAAGCTGGGCCCCGCGCTCAACGTTTATCACAGCACCTACTACGGTACCGCCGATCGCGAGTTTATCCGTGGCATCGCCGGCTTCTATAATGCCGCTACCGACGATTATCGCATTGCGACTGTCGGCTACGCCAACCTCAGCTCGACACCCGCCCACGACCCCGCAATCTGCGTCAACACGTCCGTTGCCCCGGTCGGCTCGAATAACATTCTGTATACCGAATGGCGGGAACCCGGCAAATTCCCAACCTACTATGGCGCTGCCGGCGATGACTTCGTAGCCGGCATGGGCGGCGATTCCGAGTTCATTAAGGTCTGCGGATACACAACCAGCAGCAGCAACTTTTCCTCCGGCGTCGGCATCGCGCAGGCGGCCTATTTCGGCAATACCGACGCCTACGTGATGGCCTTCGACGGCAACGGCAACTTCCTCTGGTGCACTTACCTGGGCGGTTCGGATGAAGACTGGGCCCGCGGTGTCGATGAATTCGGCCTGTCGGACGCGGCGGGCGGCTTCGTGTCCGATGTGCTGGTAACAGGATACACCTACAGCAATAACTTCCTGAACGCCTACACGCCGGTGCTGCAAACTAAACAGGGCGCATTGCGCAATAAAGACGCCTGGGTAGCCAGCCTCGATGTCGCCGATGGATCGTTAAACTGGTTTACCTACTACGGCGGCGTCAACGCCAATGAAGATGAAGAGGGTCGCGACGTCAGCCGTATCCGCGAAGCCAACGGCAGCGGCGTCAATACCGACTATATCGTCTTTGCCGGCATTACGCTCAGCAACAACCTGTTAACGTCGCTCGCGCCGCCGATTATGGCTCCGCCGGCCACCGGCAAACCCTACGCCTTCGTTACCTGGCTGACGGTTTCGGGCAGCCCGCTGGTCGGTGCCGTCGACTGGATGACCTACTATGGCGCGACGGCGCCGAGCTATGTGCCGCCGCAGAATAACCCACTGGACTGGTACACCGAGTTTAACGAGCTGACCGTTGTGCCGCCGCAAAACGGCAACAGCGGACGCGTGATCTGTGTCGGCAACAGTTCTGAGCCCTCCTTCCGCAACTGGCCGACAACCAGCAATCCGCATTCGGCGGCCGGCACCGGCAACCGCAACCAGGATCATATTGTTGTGCAGTTCGACAATGACCGTAGTGTATTCCCCAATGTGCCGACCTTGATGTGGGCCGGCGCCTATGGCACATTCAACGTCGATGAATACTCGAACGGCGTGACCGTGGACCGTACAAGCGCGAGCGCCGCCTATCCGGTTTTTGTCTGCGGCTTTTCAAAGAGCGACGGAATGATGAACGCCGGCACCGGCGCTTCGGCCTATACTGGCGCCTGGGACGCAAGCATTCTGCAGCTCAACAGCGCCGGCACCCTGCAATGGTATTCCTATCTCGGCGGCTTAAACAATGATCGGGCCTTCAAACTGGCGCTTGATGAATTGAATCAAGACCTGTACGTTACCGGTTATACAGGCGGCAACGGCTTCCCGATTGTCGGCGCTTCGCCGCAGCAGAGCGTCTACGGCGGCGGAGCATCGGATGCCTTCGTGGCCCGCTACCGTGTGAACGGCCTCGGCAATATAACACTTGGAAATACGAGCTATTACGGCGGCAGTAGCAACGAAGAGGCCTGGGGTATCGCGCTCTCCGAGCCGAGACTGTATGGGCTGGACGTTCCGGAAAATCCGGTTTCCGTTTATATGGCGGGGCACAGCTTGAGCAATAATCTGAGTGTTAACTTTTACGCGCATCAAACAGCGAATGCCGGCGGCTGGGATACATTCGTCGCCCGCCACGAAGGCGCCGGTCTTTCGCGCTTCAATAAAGAGAGCCCTGTGACGCGCAACGAACGCCCCGTCCTCGATGTCGGCGCGGGGGCAAGCGCGCTGCGCGCCTATCCCAACCCAACTTCGGGCGCCTTCACACTCGAAGTCAGCGGTGTTGCCGAGCAGGAAATTCACATCGCCGTCGCCGATGCCCTGGGACAGCGCATCGTCGCCAGGACCGAAGCCGCGCCGGCCAATCTCTTTTCGGTCAGGCTCGACCTGAGCGGTAAAGCGGCCGGCACGTACTTCGTGTCTGTTTCCGTCGGCGATTCAAAATGGGTGATGCCGATCGTGAAGCGCTAGCCGGCCATCGGTGTTAACAACAATGCCTTCATCCGGGCCCGGGAGAATTTCAAAATCTTCCCGGGCCCTTGCATTTTCGATCAGCCGGCGGACGCCTACGTTAAGTACTGCGCAGTGACCGCTCCCGAGAGAAGGAGGGCGAGTCTTCCCCATGAACAGGGCGAAGGCAGATTTAGCCGGAGCGCATGCTCCTCGGCCGACGCTACCGACTTAGAGCCGGTGCCGACGAGAAAAACCGCCGTCAGGTATTTTGAATCGGCCACGGTCCGAAGGGCAGGTCGGCTTGCCCTCATGGTCCGGCTGCTAACACCTCTGACCCGATCCGCGGTAATCCGCTCCATCCGGGAATTTGCCGGCGGACTCAGCGCTATGATTATCGCAAGCGAAATTCACGCCGGGTCAGCGATGAATTGTTTTGTCTTGTGCGCTGCCTGGCTAAAAGATCTATCCGAAGGCAGGGTTTTCGGGCGGCACGGCGGAGGCGGCCAGCGTGTCATTGTCATTCAAATCACAAAAATATGCCTGCGGTTAAAAAGGCAAACACTGCAATTAATCACTTGCCTTGACTGAATGTATTGTCTATATTCGCTCACCATTTATACTTGCTGCACAACAGAATATTAGTAATCACGATTAACATCAATGGAGAAGTTCCAACAAGTCGGGCGGAGCTTACGGCAGCTTGCGTGCTACGTGATTCAAGCATCAGTAATTTCCACAATCCCTCCATATACTGGCAAAAGACAAGATCTTTTGCCTTAACATTCGGCATCCTTGCCCTTGTCTTCGTTTCGGAATTTTCTCGGAGTGCCGCAGCGAATAGTATTCAAGTTATCACCGATTCGAAGGCTCGATTGCAGGTCCGGGCATGTCGTTTGGAAAACACCGTTACGGAAACAGAAATGGACTATCCATTGTCCGCGACGGTCTTTGCTAAACTCATGCCGTTTTGGACCGTCGCAGATACACGGCGGTACCGAGCATTACGCAAGTCTTGCCAATGGACGACAGCGCTTGATGCCCTGCGCCGGGTTGATTGAAGACTCCTGTTATCAAAGAGTATAATCATCTGCCGTAGTGCCTGTCGGCAGCGGGATAGCTATGTACTTCATAAAAAAACCTGTCCCGCAGGGTCTGGAAAGCCTGTGAATAGGCGGCATTGGCAGTTGGATCATTCGCAATCGTACTCAGCCGGCAGGCCGCTCTCTAAATCGAAACTGCGGAGAGTTGTTAAATCAACATTAAGCGGCCCTAAGACTTTGCGAATTGATTGCAGGGCGAAACCCCAATCTGGCGCGCTCAGACAATTGCTCTGTCAACTAAATTATTTTGTGAATACCCCTCCCCTTGATGTAAGGGGGTGAGGCGTGGACTGAGCGCCGAACGGGGAGGGATTATGAGATTT
>JANQRB010000082.1 GCA_028284775.1 Candidatus Kapaibacterium sp.
AATTCAGTCACAAAGTCGATGACGCGTTCCCGGCCCGACGCAAGCTCGCGCAGCGTCAGCCGGCTGCCGGCATTTTCAAAACGGGGCTCGGTCTTGTCTCCTTCGTCTGTATTCGCTTCCGTGATTTCGCCTTCCTTATTCGACTCATCTTCATTTTCCGAATCTCCGTTGCGGCGATCCCTCTTAAAATGCTGCAGCGCCAGCCAGCGGCTGTCTTCGCTGAATGCGAAGCTCTTGATGCTGTCGCGCATCTCAATTGTCGCGCCGGCCAGCCGCACGAGGGCAAAGCCTTGTTTGGGCTTGTCTTTGCCGGCATTCTCCATTGCGACAAACGGGGGCCTTTGCGTCACTCCGGCCCATTGACCGTCGCGGCTAAATACTGGTTTTGCGCCGCGTTCTACCGTGATGGTCCGCTCGGTCCGCACTTCTCGAATACGACAATCGCCATCGCCCCGGTCGGGCGTGGCTGCATAGGCCAGCCAACGGCCATTGGCGGAAAGGATAGGGCTTTCAATTTTGCGAACATGCATCATTGCTTCCAACGAAAGCGTGTCTTTTGCCTGTCCGGCGAGTGTCGCCATAATTGCGACGATATGCAGCAGAATGATTCTTGCAATAGGCATAAGCAGTTTTTGTCGATCGTAGAATCTTTGCGAATAGAGGAGCCCAGTCCGGCATTCCGGCTCGGATGAACCAGCGCCGACAATTCTCTTTTTGTACGTCGCCTGCAATTTAGTAACGATGAGATCATTCACCATTGACGAAAGCAAAATGTTAGCAGGCGGGGAGGATTACGCTATCGCTTCGGACAAAGTTTTTCTTGTCTGGCTGCAGCCATTCGTGTAGTTTTGTTCAGTCACCCTTCCCGTCAGTACACAAGTTTGCAAAGCAAATGTGGTGTGGATTATTATTGTTGTACTACCTTAATCGAAGAGTTGTTCATTCTGACGGCGAATTCACTCTGATTACTACTGTTTGTACTTAGTTCAATTGCTTGAGATTCTGGTGTCAACCGGTATCCGTGACGGTTGAATTCATATTTCTTCAGGAGGACAACACTTTGAAACCGGCAATCCTTTTAACGGTCTTTTGCACGATAGCCTTTGCACCGGGCGCCCTGGCCAAGGATACCTTCTGGAAGCACTTCAGTCGGCCGGACCTGGCGACAGGCTTGTGGATTTACGATGTGAAATTTCAGGAGACGGACTTTTTCGGCGGGGACGAAGAAAGCGCTACTTTTAATCATTTCGGCGCTTACATTGCTTGGTACCTGCCTGTCACCCAGATTGCAGACCATCTTTCCACCGGGTTGTATCCGGGCCTGGGCTTGACGGCGGCTCCCAGCCAAACGGTCCGCGATTTTTCCACCGGCCTGACTTATTCGAGCGGCAGTAACTCGATTGCCTTTGAACTACCCATTTTTGCAATGATAAAGTGGGGCACGGATGCCACCTGGAAAGGCAAAAGAGGATTTGGCTTTGGCGTCGCCGCCGGGATCGGCTATGAATACAGCTACCTGATTTTTCCTAATTCCGGCGAAACACGAAGCTTTGGCTTGCCGGCGGCAATCTTTGAAATAAATCTCGGCAAACGCAAGTCCAAGGTCGGACTGATAAAACTGCGTTATGCCAGAACACTCGGTACGTCAGATGAAGAATTTTTTATCGACGGCGTAAAGGTCGGCACCGAAAGCTTTGAAGTGCAATCAATTCAAATTGCCTTTACACCGGGATACTGAATGCGCCGCAGGTAATATACCCGGTCCTTCTTTGTGGCGCCAAAGCCGTTGTCCGGTCGTTCTTTGCAGTAGTTCTTCCTTTGCACTTTCAATGTATCCCAGCCGAATGAGGCTTTTAAAGACACAGGCCGATAAACAGTTGTATTCTACCCCTACCCGCAATGGCCCGTTGTTGTTCATTCCGCATTTATTAACTCTAACTTATCGGAGATGCTCGTGATTGTTCGTTGTTGCCTGCTTATCACGCTACTGCTGGCTGTTGTCCAGTCCGTCAGTGGACAGGACTGGACAGTGGAACTCGATACCGAGATATATTTCCTGGAGGTTTCAACCAACGGCAACTATATGTTTTATGGCGTCGAGGCCGATGACGATGACTATGATTACAAACTCGTCTGCCGCAGCATTGAAACGGGCGAGCAGCTATGGGAGCATCTTCTCGCCGAAGTTGAGCAGAGCCACATCTTTCGCTTCACGAAAAAGGATCTCATTTTTATGGGCGACGGCGACGAGTATAAGTTCATCAATCCGAGCGACGGCAAGGTGCTCAAAAGCATCAAGATTCACGGTGAAGATTTTGATGAGTTGCTGTATACGCAAAAGAATCCCCAGCTGCAGTCATCCGAAGGCATCGAACCCTACTATGTCGACGATATCGGCATTTTCTATTTCGATGATGGCTTTCAAATTCTCGACCTCGAAGAGCAGCGGATTATTTACGATACCGACGATACGCCCTCGCTGGTGGAATACAGCACCTGGCTGGACATTGTGATGATCAAACCGACCTCCGGCGCCGACAGTGTTTTTTTCGTCGACAAAAAGAAGAAATCTCTGGTGTATAAAGCGCCGACCGAGACCGTAGAGCCGCACAGCATGGTATACCAGGGATTTATTGCCCATGAAGGAGAGATGCTTGTGTATCTCGAGGATGAGATACTACTTGTCGATCTGGAAAAGGGCGTCAGTACGGCAAGCATCAAGGTCGATCCCGATGATCCGGATGTCTTCCTTCCGGTAACCAGCGCAAACGCTATGTTCCTGATTACCAGTCAGGATGACATTCAGCGATTCTACGAGGCAAAGAGCGGCAAGCTCTTGTGGGAAACGGAGGAGGAAGAAATACCCGGCATAGTCGATGATTTTCGTTTCGTCGAAAATAGTGAGACAGGCATAATGCTGGTTTACGATTCCGACGGTTTTACGACGCTGTATGGCATCGAAGCCAATGGAGGGGACGTCAAATGGAAACAGAGGCTTTTTGAACAGGACGACACTTATGTTCCCGGCCATAAGAAAGAAGGCACAACCTTAATGGCGATCGGCGCCGTGCTGGGATCAATTGCCGCCAATGCTTCGGGTGGCGGTCGTTATCGCTACCGGCCCAATTGGGAAGCCGTACGCGAGTCTGCCTATCAATCTAAGGCGAGCGGGGGCTATGCCAAAATTATCGAATTCGATGAAAAGCAGGTTACGATCGTATGCGCCGGGCAAATCTACAATGAGCTCTTCAAGGAAGAAGACCCCGACGACTACAACGGCGAAATGATCGTGACCATTGACCTTAAGAGCGGTAAGGTGCTCAAATCGGAAGTAGGAGAGATCATCCACGATCGCGACGTGCAGGGCGATTACAATGCCATCAAACAATTGCAAAGCTACAAAACCAAGCACGGTCATGTTGTTGTCGGGGTATACGACAGTTATGTTGTCCGGGAAAACGGCGATGTGGAAGCCTTCAACTACGGCAATGCCGAAGAGAGCCGCGGTATTCTGACCGGTCTGGGATCCGACGATTCGACCAATGCCGTCTTTGTCTGCGACTACGATGAGGAATGGTATGACTACTGGCTGCTCGACGTGCAGACAACACCCGCGCGCCAATTGTTGATCGCGCGCTCAACCAGCCAGAGCGTGGTCGCCAGCGATACGGTAGCGGTTGTACACACTCTCTATATCACGGATGAATCGATCGCCCTCTGCCCCCTTATCAGCAAACGCCCGGAAGCCGGAGACTTTGACAATCCGATCTGGGAATTGTCCGAAGACGATATCGATGCCCTGGACGTGGGCGGCTGGGACGACGCCGATAAGGTTAATGAGATTGGCGTCGGCATCACCGGCACCGATCAGAATGACATCCTGATTCTGGGCGGCGACACCTTTGCCTTCGTTGACCGCAACGGGAAGTGTAAGTGGTCAGCGGAATGGGACATCGATCGCAAATACATCAGGCTCAGGCCGACGCAGGTGAAGTATTTCTGGACATATTCACTGGGCGATGAAACCGGCGTCGTCGAGCTCAGTTGCGACGGCGGACTAAAAGCCAGCTACGAAATCAGCTATGACGATTCGCAGGTCGACGTTACGGAAAACGACGATATCGTGATTGCCGACAAAAGCGAGGGCAATATTTATTGCTTTCGTATCCGTTAGCTTCTTTGCAGTTTCGTGACTGAACTAAATCGTTTGTTTTTCACGAATCTGCAAGAGAGTACATGAAACGAGTCGCCCTTACCTGTTTTTTGCTCCTTGTGCTGGGCAGCCCGATGCTCCTGGCACAGTTTCAGATTGGTCCGTACCTTATCGCCAAGGCGGGCGTTAATGCCGCCAAAATTCCAAGTGGCTCCAAGACCGGCGTTACCTTCAATGGTATTCCGGATTTTGGCGCCACGTTTGTCATGCCCTTCAGTAAGCGAAACGAGAACATGGGCGTCGGCGTCGACCTCGGCGTGACGCGCTATTCTTTTCTCACGCGACCCAATTCGGGCGCCAATGAAGACAATCGTTTTACTTCTCAATATTCCTACTTTAGCCTTGCGCCCTATGTTGTGTTGAGTGGTTTTGTCGTGGGCCTTAACGTTTCGCTGCTGTCACTGGACGGCTGTGTAACGAACGAGTCCGGCACGATCGACAATTCGATCGACAGCGATAATATCAACGCACCGATATTCGAACTGCGCATCGGCGGTATCATTCCTGTTGTGGATGAGAAGAGCGGCCGCTTGAATGTCAATATCACCGGAGGATACAACCTCAATGGTTTTCGCGACGGTGACGACTCCGAATTCAATCCGCAGGGCGCTTCGCTGGGCCTTGGTTTTTCCTACTTTTTCAAACTCAAGTAATGATAAAATAGCGTCTGTCGAGGCGGCTACGGCCGCCCGCAGCGCCCCCCCGAACGGGAATCTTTAAACTTTTCCTGTCACTCCTCTAGACTGCCACGCTTTCAAGGACTCTTTAACAAAAGCACTGACCAGCTCTGCGCTTTTGCGTCCGGAGGCGTCTTCCACACCGGTATGAGCATCTACGCCAAAGGGTTCTACCGCTTCGATCGCCGCTGCGACATTGTGGGCGCGCAGGCCGCCGGCAAGAATCAGGGGGCGTGATGATTGCTCGCGCAGGTAGCGGCTGACGGACCAGTCGTGGGTTGTGCCGGTAGCGCCGCTGGCACCTGTCCGGGGGTCATGGCTGTCGGTAATGAATGCGTCGACGCTGTCTTCGCAGTCTCTCATTTCCGCCAGCAGCGCATCGCTCTCGTCCCTTCCTACGATCAGGCTCTTGATAATGAGCGCCTCCGGCAATTCTTCGCGCAGGATTTTCATCTGAACTTGACTTATCTTTCCATGGAGCTGCACGCCATCGGCACCGACCGTGCGAAGCAGCTCCGCAATTGCCTGACCCTGATCTAAGTAAGTGATCACGACAGAGCAGACTTTCGACGGGAGTGTCGCGACAATGTCGGCAGCCTGCCGGATAGTACAGTCTTCCTTGTTAACCGGCAGTACGAGTGGAAAGCCAAGGCAGGTAGCACCGGCCTCCGTGATGAGCTGAGCCTCCGCCGCGTCATGGATGCCTGCGATCTGGATAAAGGGAAAATTCAAGAGCATGGTCAGATCGTCTCCTGTACCTGGTCGGAAAACAAACGCCGCGCGCAAACTACGCAATGCGATCGAGAGCCCCTAAACCCGTCAAGACAGCCATCGCTTCATCAAAGAAATCTGTCGTTTCGTCTGCTAAATCGGTCGTTCGATCATTCGCAGCTTTTGATGCTGAGCCACATAGCGCATTTTGGCATTGTCTCGCTAACGAAGGGGAGATATCCGAGGATCCGAAAATCGCAAAGTACAGCTCCGCCGCTCTTTGACAAGATTATCAGCCAATTGTCCGGTGCACGGCATGCTCACGGCGGGTATGGTCATCTAGCCGTCGATACATTTCAGCATTCCTTGGTCATCAAAACGAAGCCGACACCGATTGCCGCAGAACAATGCAGCACACAAAAATTACTTGTTCCTCCTTCGTAGCAGGCAGCGGCCCGAAATGGACCCTGAATGGCCGACAGCGTCTTTCTGTAAGTTAGAAGCAAGGAGTATCGGCCGGCACACATCGGTCCCGAACATCTATGCCCTTGAAGGTCCTTTTCGGTCCGCCTTGTCGCCTGCGGCATTGAGAACGAAGAATTTAACAAGGACAGTTTTCAGCCCTTACAATAACCTGTAGACTGATGGTACTTTTTGCGTGGCAATTGAACTCCCGCAGCCCCCTGCATTTTCACAGGAGGGAGTTCAGTTGCGCTGCGCAGTGGCGGCGCACAAGCCATAACGCGGCCTTTTGCCACCGATTGCGTACATTGGCGCTTTGTCAATAATCGCGGTAGCCACTATGAGCCTCAGGCATCGGCAACTGGCATTTATTCCCGGCGGACGCGCCGAATTCTGGATGCGTTGGCTCGGTATTCCTCTCATCAGTATTTTCATTATCGTCGTCGGCGAATATGACCGGATCGGCGATCCTGCTTTTTGGCTCTCCGAGGGATTCTGGCCGCGCCTGCTGTTGGTGCTCATTCTGACGGTTATCATCTGGGAAGGCAATGTTCGAATTTATGCCGTTCTCGATCAACGCTATCCCTGGGCGCGCAATCCCCGCCGCCGCCTTCTCATGCAGGGTCTGGCGAGTATCTCCTTTTCGCTGCTCGTCATCGCCGTGCCGGCCATTCTTATACCCGAGACCTTCGGCGGCAGTGATTTTCTGGGTAAGTCGATCCTGCTGGGTTTGATGATATCGATCTGTGTGAATGCAATCTACATCGGCTGGCACTTCCTGGAAGAGTGGAAGCTGTCACTCACCCTGGCCGAACAGTTGAAACGACAGAACATCGAGTCGCGCTTCGAGATGTTAAAAAATCAGGTCAACCCGCATTTTCTGTTTAATAGCCTCAATACGCTCGTAACGTTGATCGAGGAAGATCGCGACACTGCCATTTGTTTTACCGAACAGCTTGCCAGGATCTATCGTTATGTTTTGCAGAATAAGGACAAGGAGCTGGTGCCGCTGGCGACGGAGCTGAACTGTGTGCAGGCCTACCTTTATTTGCTGCAAACTCGATTCGGTGACAATCTGCGCGTCAGCGTGGATGTGTCGGAGCTCCTGCGTGAAGCTTCCGTAGCGCCCCTTGCACTTCAGATGCTCATCGAAAACGCCGTTAAACACAATGTCGTATCAAGGGATGCGCCGCTGACGATTGAAGTGTTTGTCGATGGCGATCGCCATATCGTTGTGCGCAATACCGTTAACAAGAAGAAGGTGACGGAAGATTCCACGCGGGTAGGTCTGCAGAATATACGCGACCGCTACAGTTTTTTGTCGAGCAGCCAGGTTGTTGTCGAGAATGACACAAAGAGCTTCGCCGTCAAACTTCCTTTGTTGGAGGCCGTGTGAACATCCTGATTATTGAAGACGAAGCGCCGGCGGCGCGGCGACTACAGAAGCGGATACAAGAGTGCGACACGGGCCTGAGCGTGCTGGCGACGCTTGACTCGGTAGCGTCAGCCGAACGCTGGCTGCGCGGCAATGCCGCGCCGGATCTCATATTCATGGATATTCAGCTGGCCGACGGCCTTAGTTTCGAGATCTTTGGCCGGATTGAGGTTCCCGCTCCGGTCATTTTCACGACTGCCTACGATGAATATGCACTGCGTGCCTTCAAGGTCAACAGCATCGATTACCTGCTTAAACCTATCGATCGCGATGAACTCTGCGCGGCCCTCGCCAAGTGGCGTCGTTTATATCGCGATGCCGCGGCGCCGGAGCTGAACCCGCAGCTCAACGCGCTCCTGCAGTCGCTACAGACTACTCCCGCGGCCTACAAAAAGCGATTTCTTGTTAAACAGGGCCAGCGATTGATCTCACTGGCGGTCGATCAGGTTGCCTATTTCAGCAGCGAAGACAAGGTCGTATTTCTTGTCGACCGGCAACGTGGAAAATTTGTTCTCTCGGCTTCGCTTGATGAATTGGAACAGCAGCTCGACCCCGATGCCTTTTTTCGTCTTAACCGGCAGTTCCTCGTTGCCTTTACCGTCATTCAGGGCATTCAGCCGTTTTTTAACGGCAAGTTAAAAGTTCAGGTTGTTCCATCGATTGAAGGCGGCATCGTTGTCAGTCGCGAGCGAGCGTCGTCGTTTAAGGAATGGTTGGATCGCTGAAAGCGCCGGGCGGCGCCTTAATTAACAGGTGGACGGTATTGCCTGATATGAATAGTCCGACCTGACAGGCTGTTACAGGTCATTACATTCTTACCAGCGCGGATGCAGGCGCTGTTCGAACGCTTTCCGAAATAGCAGCCGTGACGGAAAGAACGGCCGATGGACATGGAGAAGGCAAGTATGGAGTGTTTGTTTTTGCCTGAATTTAAAGTAACGGATCACGATGTGACGGTTCGCGACGAGGAGCTGCGCCATGCGCGAGCCCTGCGTTTGCAAAGCGGAGAGAGCGTTCTGATCTGTAACGGGGCTGGCCTGGGCGCGGAATGTCGGGTGGCGACGACTACGAAGGATTCTCTGCACCTGTTGGTCGAGCGTCACCTGCCGCGCATGGGCGAGCTGCCACATCCAATCGGCCTCGCGATGGGACTGCTCAAGGACCGCGAACGCCTCGAGTTTGCCGTCGAAAAAGGCGTTGAGTTCGGCATGAGCGATTTCTATCCGCTGACGACCGATTTCGGTCAGCGCCAGACCGTTAACACGTCCCGTCTACAGGCCAAGGCGATTGCCGCCATGAAGCAGTGCCATCGTTCGCGTCTGCCGACCATTCATCCGGCCGGGAATCTGGACCGTTTTTTTGCTGATCGCGATGCATCCGCCAGCCTTTATGTAGCTGCGATGGACGGCAGTCACCCGCCGGCGCAAGTCGCCGGGCCGACGATTCTGCTCGTCGGCCCGGAAGGAGGCTTTTCACCGCGCGAACAGGCGCTCATTGAATCCCAGACGGATAGCGGGACTATCGTGCTGGCGAAACGCCGATTGCGGGCCGAAACGGCCGCAGTGCTGGGACTCGGCTTACTGGCATCGCTTTGCCCTGAGCAGAGCGGCTGAATTTTGGGGTTTCGGGCAGCCGCAAGACAGACATTATGTCGCGGCTTTCGTGTTTTTAGATGTCGAAAAAGTACAACAATCCCACGCCGAGCGAGGCAGGCTTGTGGTCGAATGCTTCGTTCTTGTAAAGGCTATTGAGACTATAACCGGCGTTGATGACGAGATTTAACTGGCTTGAACGGCGCTTGCCGGAGAGTGGAATCAGCCCACCAAGGCGTACTTCCAACAGGGGGCTGTCAAGCTGGTCCGTGTCGATATCGGCAAAATTCCGGAAGTCGGTGATCCCCGCGGCAATCGGAACCAGTCCAATGTTCAGGCCCAGCGTAAAGCCGCCCAGGACAACGTAGGGCGAGGCTGTCAGATAGGCGTAGACGGGAACCAGATCCGAGGTGATCGTGGAGTTGCCCTCACTGACCGTTACTTCCCAGACGTAGGCATAACGCGTGATTCCGAAGTCCAGCGCAGCGCCGAGATTGTCATTGCGCTTGGAGAAAGGCATAAAGAGCGTGACGCCGATGTCCGGAAATCCGGTCGACGACACCCCGGTTTTTTCCCCGTCCGGGATTTCGCCTGCATTGACGCCGAGTTTAACGACCGAGTATGCGCCAAAATGAAGTTTTGCTGCTGAAAGGGAAGACAAGCTCAACACAAAAAGCAATAGAAAACAGTATAGCTGTTTCATAAATCTAAGCACCACATTGAGGTAGATAGAAAATCGGGTTTAAACTGGATTTATCGGACGGGTGTAAGGGATAGCAAATATAGGGATTTCAAATTTTTTGAACGAAAAAATATCCGAATGTCGCCGAAATTCGACACTATTCGGAAGGGGATTGCCAGATCTTTCAGCGAAGCGTCTCGCTCTAGTCGGGAAGAGTGAGCTTCGTCCTGCCGGACGGCCCTGTACCTGCCAGACTGGGTCGGTCTGGCGGGAAAGAGCGCCCGGCTAGCGGGCAGAATTCGACTTGAAGGGCGAATGCTTGTTAGATGTCGCCCCGAAGGGTGCGAATCTTCGTTCGCATTTCGTGCAGGAGCGTGGAGTCAGGGTAGTGGACCAGGATATGCGTGTAAGCTTCGATTGCTTTCTGCACCTCATTTTCCGCCAGGAAAGAATCGCCGATGTACTGATAAATCTGATCGCCGTAAATCGAGTCGGGAAACTCGATCAGCAGCTTGTCGAATTGAGCGCGTGCATTGGCCCACAGTTTTTCCTCCATATCAAGTATGGCCAGCTGCAGCAAAGCCTGTTCAGCCAGCGGCGTCTGAGGCACAGCGCCGGGGATCGCCTGAAAGATGGCGCGAGCGTCATTGAGACGACCCTGGCGATGACGCAGTTCCCCCTGCGCATAGCGGGCAATCTGCGCCTGCTGTTCTTCTTCCGTGTTTTCACCGAAGAGGGCCAGACGCAAAAGGGCGTCGTTGGCGATATCGGTTTCCGCATTGCGCGCCAGGTCTTCGTACAGGCTGCGTGCTGAATCGAGATTGCCGCGAAACAGCTTTAACTCGGCTAATTGAAACTTGGCTTCATTGCTCGGCGTGGGAAACTTGCGATAACGCCGTGAGACTTTCCTGAAGGCCTCTTCAGCCTTGTCGAGTTGATCGCGTTCGACATAGAGATTGCCCAGCTCCACGCCGCCTTGGGCCGCCAGCTTTTTCTTGGGATATTCGCTCATCAGAAGCTGATATTCGGCGATGGCCCTTGCGAAATCCCCTGCATAACGATGCACCATCACCGCCAGTCGGTATTGCGCGGAAGGGGCGATCTTCGACTTTGGAAAATCTTCCAGAATTTGTTCATAGCGTTCGATGATAACGGATACTTCTTCCTGGCTGAAGTTGGCATTAGACTTGAGGCGCTTTTCCATTGTGGAAGCGTAGCCATAAAGAGCAGTATGCACATGAGGATTGCGCTTGCGACCACTGGCGATGACGTGGTCGTAGGCCTTGAGCGCAATGTCGTAGAAGCCCTCGCGCTGCGCCAGATTGCCGAAGCGAAGCAATTCCCGCCCGCTGGAACCGGCTAATTCGTCGATTCGGATGTAGACTTCCAAGGCTTTGACGTAATCCTTAACCTGGCGCAGGTACCACTCATAAAGCTGGAGCAGCAGAACATTGTCGTTTTGCGCGCGACTGCTTTCCTCTAATACCCGCCCGGTTGTTCTGGTGCCTGCTTCATCGATCAGAAAGGCCGCAAGACGTCCTTCGGCGACCGGTAGGTTGCCCGTCTTCTGCAGCAGTGACAAGACCTCGCGCGTGCCGCGTTCGTAGTCGCCGACTGCCCCGTAAAGCTGGCTCAATTCATTGCTGAAGGTGGTTGGCGACCCGGCGGCATTGCGCCCGGCGATCAGGGTCTTAATGGCCCTGTCGAAGAGGCGATTGTCGATCTGCGCCTGCGCGACCTGTGAATAGGTGTCGAGGTCATTGGCGTCGTACTCGATACCTCTGTCCCAGGCGGCGAAGGCCAGGTCGGTTTTGCCGATTTTCCACAGGAGATTGCCGTTGAGAGCGTGCAGACGTGCCGACGGCGCTATCGCGAGTCGTTCCTCGACGATAGGCAACAGATCGGCGAAGCGATGGAGTCCCATCAGGGTACGCTCAAGGCCTTCGTAATAACGGTCGGAACGGGGGTTTTGGCGAAAGAGATCAAGATAAATACGGGAGGCATTATCAAAATCGCCGCTGGTCTCGTAGGATTCGGCCAGCTTGAAGCGTCGATCTTCGGTGCTTTGCAGCGCCGGACTTGAGGTCGCCAGGCTAAAGAAAGCAATTATCAGCAGAGTGAATTTCGGAAGATGCTTTACTATCATGTATCGCGAGTTTAAATGCGTTCAACTTTTTATTGATTACGAATCTGGGACGTACGAAGGGAAGCGCAGATTTGATACAAAAAGTCCTTTTGTCTCTAGGGCAGAGGCCGAGACGCCAGCAGCGGGATAATAGCTTCCTGCGCTTCGCCGCCGCTCACGATAACTTCGTAGTCGGGGCCGATCAAGACGTCGAGCTCGCTTCGCATTCCAATGTCTCCCGGTATGTAAATCCCCGGCTCTACTGAAAAGGAGGTCAGCGGCAGGATTCGCCGCGTGTCGCGTGTCTCAAAGTTGTCGAGATTGGCACCGGGGCCGTGCAGCTCGGTACTGATGTTGTGTCCGGTACGATGGACAAAGTACTGGCCGTAGCCGGCTGCGTTTATGATGTCGCGCGCAATGTCATCGAGCTGACAGGCCTGAATGCTGCGACCGGCCGCCAGAGACTCACGCAAAAAGTCAACGACGGCGTCGCGCGCCTGCGCGAGAACAGCAAACATCTTTGCGGCGCGTTGCGGCACTTCTTTGCCCGTATAGGCCATCCAGGTTATGTCGCTGTAGACGGCACTGGTATGCGGCCGCGCCCACATATCGACCAGAATCAGATCGTCATTCCCGATCGGCGCGGCACTGCCTGCCCGGGGCGCATAATGGGGATTGGCCGCATTGGGCCCGACAGCCACGATCGCCGGATGATCGGTCACCAGATTGCGCTCTTCCATCAATTGCGCTGCATGCCGCTGAACGTCGACTTCGTCGAGCGGATTACGCGCAACCATCAAAGCTTCGCGGATAAAACGAAATGTGTCGTGCATCACGGCGCGCAGGTCCTTGGCGGTCTGTTTGCTGGTTTCCAGCTGCGCGGGGCTCAGGACCGAGGTAAAATGCTGCGCTACATCGCCGGACGACACAATATCCGCGCCGAGGTTGCGCAGCCACTCGACCGTACCGGCATCCACTTTGGCGACAACCGGTAAATCGCCCATTGCCGAATATTCCATTGCTACCCGTGGGTGGCGCAGCACCTGCTCGGTGACCGCCGCCGTCCATTCCTGCCGGGTGGTGTACATCATTTCGGTCGCTGGAATATGCGCCAGCGTGTGCCGCTCGATAGTCGACACAATCTTAACGGCAGCCCCTTCCGCCGGTATCACTACCAGCCAGCGCCGCGTGCAATGCGCATCCGGCGCCAGACCCAATACCTGCCAGGCGATCGAATTACTGCCGCGAAAATCGTAGAGAAACCAGGCGTCGATGCCGTAGCTGCGGAGAACCGCTTGAATATCGTCGATTGAAAGCATCTGGCAAACTGCCGCTATTTGTTAAGAAATGCTCAGTGTAATGTTCGAAGAACTTCTAAGTCCCTCTCTCCTGGAATGCGGAATCGCCACCCCCTTCATTCAGCGCTCTTTCCGAATGTCATATTCGACACTGCCTGTCCGGTATCAGTCGGATCACTTTCATCCTTGTCTGCTGCCCGCGGGGATGAAGCGGCCGAATGCAGCAATTTCCTGATTCTGGCTAGGACGCGCCCGGAGGCCACCAGGGGGTCCATAGTACCGGCCCGAACCTGGTCCTCAAGTGCGGGCAGAATGGCACGCAGCGGCGGCAGATCTTCGATGAGGCGCTGCAGCTCGGCGCTGACATCCTGTCGCATCCAATCGAGCGCTTGACTGCGCCGCGCCCGGTCAATTATTTGCTCCCGTCCCGCAGCGCTAAAAAATTCACAGCAGGATTGCCAAATAGGCTCGATGCCGCGTTGTTCAAGGGCGCTGCATGTTAAAACCCTGGGAGTCCACCCCTCCGAACGCGCTGCAAACAGGTGAAGGGTATTGGACAATTGACTGCGGGCTTTATTCGCTGCCCGGACCTGGTCGCCGTCGGCTTTGTTAATAACAATCGTGTCGACGACTTCCATGATGCCGCGCTTCATTCCCTGCAGCTCATCGCCGGCATTCGGCAGCATGAGTGCAAGAAACATGTCGACCATCGAGGCGACGGTAATTTCGGACTGACCCACGCCGACGGTTTCGACAATGATCAGGTCGTAGCCGGCCGCTTCACAGAGCAGCATCGCGGCCCTGGTGCTGCGCGCTACGCCGCCCAGATTTCCCGATGATGGCGACGGACGGATGAAGGCTGCCTCATTCCGGGCGAGACCCTGCATTCGTGTCCGGTCGCCTAAGACGCTGCCTCCGCTGCGCGGCGAACTGGGATCCACCGTCAACACCGCCACCCGCCGGCCCTGGTCGATAGCGTACCGGCCGAACACTTCGATGAAGCTGCTTTTACCGACACCCGGTATGCCGCTGACACCGATCCGCCAGGAAGCGCCTCTCAGCCCAGTCAATTTCGCCAACAGCGACTGACTTTTGTCGATGTCGGCGGGATTAGTGCTTTCGATGAGTGAGAGCGCTTTGGCAAGCAGCCGCCTGTTCCGCCGTCGCAGCCCTTCCACCAATTCGTCTACGCTAATATTTTTCCTCATAACTTGCTCGCTCGGCACTGCGATCCTTAGCTGCGTTGCGCCCTAGAGAGATTTGCGCTGCGACATTCCTTGCGGGCGCACCGGTCTGTCGGCATCCGGCGTCAGACATCTACTTAATTCCCAAGCTCCTGAATGCGTTGCAGGATTCGCCGCGCCGCGCTCTGGACATTAGTGGCAGTGCCGAATACCTCGTGCACACCGGCCTGAAGCAAAAAATCATGATCTTGCCGCGGAATCACGCCGCCGACAACAATAATGACATCTTCGGCGCCCAGTTTCTTCAGTTCCTGAATTAGCATCGGCACCAGC